>NZ_JABERI010000005.1 GCF_013004375.1 Acinetobacter terrae
ATTGCTGCGTAATCTTTAGCTTCACCGCCGTAATTTTTTGCACAAATTGTTGCAATTGCAGCAGTTAAAGTTGTTTTACCATGGTCGACGTGACCAATTGTGCCCACGTTAACGTGTGGCTTATTACGTTCAAACTTAGCTTTAGCCATGTTAATACTCCTCGTTTACGTCGAACACAATCCTGAGTAAAACCCAGCTCCGACATGTCGTTAAAAAACCAAACTTCAGATACTTGAAAAGCAGACTAAATAGCCTGCTTTTGGAATCTTGTGCAATCAAAATTGCTAAACTGAATATCTGGAGCTCTTATCCAGATTTGAACTGGAGACCTCTCCCTTACCAAGGGAGTGCTCTACCACTGAGCTATAAGAGCAATAAAATCTTCGATGGAGCGGGAGACGAGGGTCGAACTCGCGACATGCAGCTTGGAAGGCTGCCGCTCTACCAACTGAGCTACTCCCGCATTATTGGTACAACCACACTGTATCGAATTTCTTAAATTGGTGGTGAGGGAAGGATTCGAACCTTCGAAACTTTCGTAGCGGAGTTACAGTCCGCCCCCTTTGACCGCTCGGGAACCTCACCACATACACTTATTTCAGTGCTATTCTTCTACTCAACCACTTCAACTTCTAAGATGGTGCCGGCACACGGATTCGAACTGTGGACCTACTGATTACAAGTCAGTTGCTCTACCAACTGAGCTATGCCGGCGTTTCTTAGTGTTTCGAACGTTTCGTATCGGAACGGTGTGCAGTTTAGCAAAACCCAGAAACCTTGCAAGTGTTTTTTTAAAAAAAAATATCAAAAACTCATAAAATTAGTCCGTTTGATGATAATTCAACCGCTTTGATCACTGCGCGAGCTTTTATTTGAGTTTCATTCCACTCAGATTCAGGATTTGAGTCCACAACAAGCCCTGCTCCTGCCTGTACATAGACCTTATTTTCACGAATCACACAGGTACGAATGGCAATCGACATGTCCATTTCACCATGCCAGCCTAAATAACCCACAGCGCCACCAAAAACACCACGTTTTACTGGCTCAACTTCATCAATAATTTCCATGGCACGGATTTTTGGTGCGCCAGAAAGTGTGCCTGCGGGAAAAGTGGCTTTAAAAACATCCAGGGCATCGACATCATCGCGAACTTCACCCTGTACATTGGAGACTATATGCATGACATGCGAATAACGTTCGATCACCATTTGATCAGTGACTTTCACTTTGCCAATTTTTGACACGCGTCCGACATCATTTCGCCCCAAATCAATCAACATGAGATGTTCAGCAATCTCTTTTTCATCAGACAGCAAATCTTTTTCTAAAGCCAAATCTTCTTCTTTGGTTTTGCCACGCGGGCGTGTACCTGCCAGTGGTCGAACTGTAGCAATGCCATTTTCCAGACGGGACAGAATTTCAGGAGAAGAGCCGACAATATGGAATGGTTTTTTATTGTCTAAGGTTTGACCTTGGACTAAAAACAAATATGGTGATGGATTGAGATGGCGAAGCGCACGATAAACCTGTAAAGGCTCACCATCGAAATCAGAGACCATACGATGCCCCGGCACCACTTGCATCACATCCCCTGCACGGATGTATTCTTTTACTGTTTCAATCGACTCAAGATACTTTTCTTTGCCTGTGAGCGATTCAAAATGTGGTGCCGTATGTTTTTTCGCTTGCAGGCTAATCGGTTGAGCCAGTACTGCTTCCAAATCATCTAATTGTTGTTGTGCCTTGGCATAGGCATCCGGATCATTGACATCTGCATGCACAATCAAAAACAAAGTGTCTTTCAAGTTATCAAATACAATCACGGTTTTAGACAGCATCATCCAGATATCCGGTAATCCGACTGGATCGGCTGCTGGCGCATTGGTTAAACGTGGCTCGATGTAGCGTACTGAATCATAGCCAAAGTAACCTACCAAGCCACCGGTAAAGCTAGGCAAGGCGGGCAAGTCCTTTTGCGTTGGCACATGGAACTGGGCCAGAAAATCGCGGATATATTGGAATGGGTCGCTACAGGCTTGGGTTTCAATTGAACCATCGGCTTGCTGGATGGTTAAAACACTTTCATTGCATGAAAAAACCGTGGATTCACCCAAACCAATAATGGAATAACGTGCCCAGTTTTCACCACCTTCAACCGATTCAAATAAATATGCTTGTTGATGGTCTTTAAGACGCGCAAACACTGAAAGTGGTGTTTCGGTATCGGCCAAGCGCTGACGATAAACAGGAATAAGGTTGTAACCGTCAGATTTTAAGCTGTCGAATTGAGTTTGAGTGGTCATGAGTATGCTCTATGTTTTCGATATGGGCGGGTTTAAGTTCGTTTTGGTATTATCTGACTTAGTGTCGCCATCGAAAAACCATACAATTTCTCATTCCAATATCCTTACTTTTAAATTATTTCGCGAGTAATTCTGTTAAATCATCGACCACTTGCTGTGGCTGGCAATCCTGAATATCTTCACCATGATTATAGCCATAGCTAACCACAATACAATCCACTCCTGCACGTCGCGCTGCTTCTACATCATTGCTGGAGTCGCCAATCATTAAAGTTTCTGCCGCAGTGACCTCATATTCTTCAACACAATAAAGTAACTGACGTGGATGCGGTTTACGTTCTTCAAAACGATCGCCACCAATGACATCGACAAAATATTTGCTCAAGCCCAAGGATTCCACAATCATGCGCGCAGGTTGTTCTGGTTTATTGGTCACGCAGATCATTTGTTTATTATGACTTAAACCCCAGTCCAAGAAATCCACCACCCCAGTAAAAGGTTGGGTGTCCACACACGGCTCGGCATTATAAATCTTTAAAAAAGTCTCTAATAGTTGCTGATGCTGAGCAGGATCAACCTGTCCCGTTAAATACCGTAAAGTGCTGTGACAAAAAAGGGATGTGCCTTTACCCACCCAAGTCCGAACCTGTTCTTCAGTCACTTCCGGTAATTGCAAAACATTCAGGCTCATGTTCATGGCGCGATACAAATCAGATGCGGAATCCACCAAGGTGCCATCCAAGTCAAATAAAATCAGCTCACGACTTGCCAAGTTTGCTACAGACATCTTCTTCCTCTCATGATTTATCTCCCCCAACCACATCCAGCCAAATAATTAAGGCATGCGATTGCATGCCTTAATGGTATGTCGAGCACGCCCTTATTTAAATAATAACCATGCGATGATTGCAAGGACAATCAATGCAATAATGGTTATTAAGCCAATCGATGCGTTCTTTTGCTCTTCTTTAACTTGCTCTACACGAGATACAGGCTTTTCAATTGCCACAGGCTGCGGTTCAGGCTGTGCTTTGATATCAATTCCTTCTGGAATAGGCGCAGGTTTAGGGATTGCAACGCCTTGCGGCATACCATCACGGCTCACCTTAACGCTACTATCACGCTCTTTCAGCTCAGGCATGCCCTGATCATTCATTTGTTGAGCGACTGTTTTAGATGCTTGTTCAGCTTGTGCTGCTGCCGTTTCGGAAACAGCAACGGCTTCTGAAGGCTGTTCGCTGGCAGGAACCACTTCTGTTTCAGTGACTACAGGCTCAAGCGCAACTGCAGCTGATTCAATTACGACACGTGCAATGTCTTTTGCAGGTTCCAGTACGGAAAACTTCAGACTGGCAAACTGGACGATATCGCCTTGTTTCAACAAGGTTTCATGGTCAATACGTAAATCATTTACAAATGTGCCGTTAGATGAGTTTAAATCCTGCAGCCACAAGGCTTGGTCTTTTAGCAAGAAAGCCGCATGCTTGCGTGATATTTCCCCGGCTTGCAATACAATATCTGCGCTCTGATGACGACCGACCAACATATCACGGTCGATGCTAATTTCTTGTCCCGTCAATTCACCGGTAATTGCTTGTATTTTCCAAGTCATGAAATGCACTTCTCTTTGCGATTTTTTCTCATCATATCACGGCGAATCTTCAATTCTTTACCTACTCTGTTAAGAACCTGATCGAATCGTGGTCGTAGTTACGGTATTTTTAGTTCTTTTAACTTCAGATTTGGGTGCTGCGACAACCTGTCTTTGTACCACTGGTTCAATCGCCACAGGCGTAGTAACAACAGCAGCATTGGACTGATTTTGCCCACCTGATGGTACCGTTTGATAACCCGGTACTTTTGCAGCTGAAGGCGTTACCGGAAGACGTTGCTGATAAATATCATCCACATTTTCGGGTAACTTCGAGAAAGTGCCATCCTGATCCATCGCCAACTGCAAGCTATACAACTGACTGTAGCGTTGCTGAGACAAGCGCTTCACATCTTTAGCATCACCGACAATGGTGGGATGGATAAAGACCAATAAATTGCGCTTTTCATTCGACTTAACATCAGATCTAAATAAACGTCCTATACCAGGAATAGCGCCCAAACCCGGTACAGACTGACGACTCTGTAGAGAATTATCTGAAATCAAACCGCCTAAAACGATGGTTTGACCATGCTCAGCCAAAATCGAGGTTTTAATGGCGCGCTTACTGGTGACTAAATCCTGAGCCTGACCACGATCACGGGCTACAGCAGAAACTTCCTGTTCCACTTCTAAACGGACTGAACCACCTTCACCAATATGTGGCACCACTTTTAAAGTCACACCGACATCTTTACGTTCAACCGTGGTATATGGATTAATGCCGGCTGTGGTGGTTGCAACAGAACCTGTGACAAAGGGTACATTCTGTCCCACCACAATATAAGCTTCTTCATTATCCATGGTCACAATGGATGGCGTGGAGAGTAAATTAGACTTGGTTCTGCTGTTTAGTGCCTGAATCAGTGCCCCATAAAGTTTACGCGAACCATTACTGCCTTCTTTATAATCGGCAAGAATTAATGAAGTGCCTTTTAACCCGGCTGCTGCAGCACCTAAACCGGCAGAACCACCCGTTAAATAACCACCTGCCAAACTCGCCAGACTCGCACCCGCATTATCAAAGCTAATTAAACCAATGCCGCTGCTTAAGTCACCCAAGGCCCATTGCACACCGAGTTGATCGGCATCACTTCCCTCAACCTCAATGATGGCAGCCTCGATTAACACCTGTTGACGACGGATATCCAGCTGCTGAATAGCGGATTCAATTTCACGCATCAATTGGGGATCAGCTTTTACCACCAACGCATTCTGGCTGTCATCGGCAATAATACTGACGCCATTGCCATTAAAACTGGTGATGCTATTTTGATTATTACTGTTTGATCCACCACCCAAGTTAATACTTGGCGTTGAAATATTCGATGAGCTGTTAGTTGAGTTATTCGAATTGTTATTACCCAGATTATTCATCGTGCTATTGCTGCTCGATGAATAACTGTTCGAATTTGATGAGCTGGATACAGCCTGACCGGTGACCAAGCCTTGTAAAATTTCAGCCAGACTTTTCGCACTGGCATATTTTAAACGAAAGACTTTTAATCCACCCAAACGATCTGCCGCAGGCACATCCAGAATTTCAATCATTTGACGGATGCGCTTACGCGTCGCAGTATCGCCTTTCAGCACAATCCGATTGGTTCGTGTATCGGCAATGATGCGGATACGCGAGCCTTTTAGATCTCTGGCTGCTCCGGTGGAACTCATCGATTCAAGTAAACCAATCATTTCTTCTGCTTGACTCGACTGCAGTGTCACAGTCTCGATATCGTTTTGCCCAGTACCATCCAAATTACGGATAATAGTTTCAAGCTGATAAATATTATTGGCACGGTCTGAAACAATCAGTGCATTGGTTCCCGCAACTGCGGATAAATGCGCGAACTGCGGCATTAAAGGACGGATTGCAGGAATTAAGTCATTCGGATTGGTATTTTCAAGCCAGATGACCCGAGTCACGATTTGGTCACCCGTGGCACGTTGCTTGCCATCATAAGGAATACCGGAGCTTTTAACATTGCTATCCGGTACCAATTTGATGGTATTGCCCGAAGGAATAGCCACCACGCCATTGACATTCAATACACCAAGAAATAACTCGTAAACTTCAGCTTTATTTAAGGGTTTATTGGAAATTACGGTCACATTGCCACGTACACGTGGATCTACAGCAAAATTTTTCCCTGTAATATCTGCAACTTCATTAATAAATGCAGTTAAGTCAGCGTCACGTAAATTGATTTTCCATGTTTGTGCATGGCTTGCAGTACTCACCATAGCAATAAGTGGTGCAGCTGCAAATAAGGTCCAAACTGAACGATGATGATTAAATAAAGCCATAAAATTCCGTGCTTCCTAACCCTATAATGTGACAATGCATCACTTAAAAATTCTGTTGTATGGTCATCACTTGATCACCACGCTTTATTTCCAATTTAACTTGACCTTCGCGTCTCGCCTGTTCAAGCAACTGGGCATCGCTTTGCCCCTGCCCCACAGCCTGTCCGTTTAAAGACATAATCCGGTCACCCGGTTGCAAACCCAGCTTGCTGCGTAATGCTGCAGGAGTTCTTGAAGTGACTTCATAGCCCCCACTTGCCGCATTAACCCCCATATCTTTTAAATATTGTTCACGGTCTTCCTGTATTTTTTGTACTGCTTGTCCCAGAGCACTATTTTCCTGACTCGGTACCGCTTGAATCGATTGATGATTTGAGCTTGGAGCATTTACTACAGGCTGAACGATGGGCTGATCCAAACCATTTTCCATCCTTTTAAACGCTAACTCTCGGGTCGTACCATTGTTTTGGCGCAATACCACTCGATCCCAATACACTTCAGCCAACTGGTAAGAGGTCGTATCGATACTTTCCCCTACACGATAGCGATCTGCCACGTCATTTACTTTAATCACAGCAGAAGAAAATTGACTTGGGAAACCCACCACCACACCCTGCAATACAAGATTTATGTTCTCGTCCGCAGCAGCGCTCTTTCCAGCTTCTTGAAACAATGCAAATGAAGATATATTAGGGACTTGTGGTTGCTGTGAGCCTAATTCCACTCGCTCTAACTGTATAACTTGAGGGGGAGCCATCAACAACCAAAAAATGCTCGCCAACTTCCAGCATAAATATAAAATCAGCAGTGCCAGTAATATCGGCGCAGCACGATCTGCTTGTTTCCAATTTAACTGTTGAATTTTTTCGATCCATTGATTCATTAGAAGGCACCTTTAAACAAAGGTTGGCGCGAACTAATGACATAGGTATCTAAACCCGCTTTACCTTCATAGGAGGCAATATTGATCAATAAACGTTGGGTCAATTGCACATCAAGCATCAAGCCTGGATCCAGCTCTAAAGCAATCAGTTTTTGGTCACGCTGGTCACGAAGATCAAACATCAGCTTGTTATTTTCATCTGACAGTTTTCCTTTCAATGACGGCATATTCATTCGATCCTGTCGCTGAGCATAGGTATAAATCAACTCACCACCCGCCCACTGTAATTGACCGTCTGCCTGTGAAAAGCCCTGCTCTTTTTTATAGTTAAAATCGATATCCTGCAATTGAATGGCATTTGTAGGCCACTGCCAATCCACCATATTTTTTAATGTTTCAGGTGCAATTTGGCCATTCAAATCTTGAACCATGACTTTCTTGCCCAAGCCATAACCCACAACCCCATCAAGCTCGGTATGCCCACTATGGACTTCGACATGTGCCCCTAAACGCAGCAAAAACAGATCCAATGGTCGTGTTTTCCAACTTAACGACCCTCTTAGATTTCCTTTATGCCAATCTGCTTGCCCCTGCCAAATATTACCGCTTACATTTTGCAAGACCTGGTTGTTTTTATAAAATTTTGAAATGAGCCAAGCCGCTGGAATTTGGAGTAATACAAACAGAAAAAAAACGATGATGGCAAAGATCCACCAGGTGATGTATTTGGGTTTCTTTATCATCCCACCACGACCAACATATCTATTCTTCTTCCCTGAGCCACGATATTATCTTTCTATACACATTATGCACACTTTTTCCACAACGCCAATTCAAAGATATAAAAAAACCAAGCATATATGCTTGGTTTTTTTAGCCTAATCCAACTGGATGACAATCTCATGAATTCTAAAATTAGATGAGGAAGTCTTCCAGTTTTGCACCGCTTTCGAGTTCAGCAACCAACCAACGTGGTTGTTTACCGCGACCCGTCCAAGTCTCAGATGGATTCTTTTTGCTACGGTAACGTGGCTCTACAGATTTACGTGTGCTTTTTTTGCGTTTAGTTGCACCAAACTCTAAGATTTGTTCAATCGTCAAACCTACTTTATCTGCAATCTCTAAAATTTGCTGATAAGCATCTTCAACCGCTTGATCTTTTTTAGAAGCAATTAATGCTTCAGCTTCAATTTGTAAACGCTTTAACTCTTCAACAGATAAATTACTAATGTCCGGCATCATATTAACTCCCAAGAATAGATTTATATTTTATATATTCAAACTCGATCATAATATTTTTATTATCTAAAACATTCAATACAAAAGTTTAAATAAACAACAATATTTAAAAAGATTTCACACATCTATATATCTCTATATTTATTTATGAAAGCTTTTTAATATTTTTAAATTTGATGATTTACGATCAATTCAATTTCAGTCACTTTTTCTCGAATCACAGCAGGTATTTCAGTTTTATTCATATTTTCTTTATTTACACAAACGATGACTGCTTCACTCAATGCAACTACCATTTGTTGTGTCTCACTCCATAATAAATAACTCATACGCAGCGCACTGTTACGCATTTCCTCAACACGTACACCAATTTTAAGCTGGTCTGGATAAAATACTGGACGAATATATTTGCACTGATTGGATGCAACCACCGTATAAACATCTTGTTGAAAAATATTAAGTTCATCCATATAACAAATGCGGGCACTTTCAATATAACGATAATACATGACGTTATTGACATGCCCAAAGGCATCCATATCTCCCCAAGCGACTGACTGCTCATAAATAATAGGATAATCTGACAGGGTTAACATTTATTTAGCCTCATATTTTTATTTCAACAAAATTTGCATTATTTTCAAATATTAAATTTAACTGTTTAATTAAATCATCCTGACCTTTTAAAGTAGATTTAATTCTTAAATAATTCATCATCACATTATCTGGATAGAGTTCAAGCAACTTATCAGCTTCAGCATAACGTGCGGTTGCATCGTATATATGCCATTTAGCAAAGCTAAACACAGGCAAAAAAGGATATTTATTTTCCCAATAGTCAATTCGTTGCTCAACCCTTAAATAATCAGGGTTTTGTTTCAATAATTGCTGTTGAAACCATAAATAAAAAACGTCTTGATTAAATTGCTCATCTAACAAATGTAATGCCAGGTCTTCATGTTGCTGACTCATTTCTGGCATACGAGATAACAGCTTTAACCATAAAGTTTTTATCCCATAATTGCGACTATAAATTTGATCTTGCAAGTCTAAATAACGTTGTTGTAAATTTTGCAAATCCTCAACATCGGCTTGATCAAAATCAAGCAATAACTGTTGTAACCATTCCTGTTTGGTTTCGGTTCCCAAATGGCCATATTTAGTCGAACGCAAATACATCCATGGAAATTGAAGGGCAAACTTCCCCCATAATGCTGTTAAGCGTAAATCATAGGCACTTTTGACATCGTTTAACCACGGCGAAAGTTCATGCTGATTTAAAAACTCAAGATGGGTTAAGGCTTGCTCTCCATCATTTTGAGCCAGATAAATTTCGATCCGTTGTATTTCAGCCAATTCAAATGCCATGGCATTGCTTTGATTTAATATTGCAAGCGCTTGTGGATATTGCTGCTGCATCCAATACAATCGCGAACCAATAATGCCTTTTAATAAACCCGATTGCGAAAATACCCCTTGAATAAATTCATGCTGGTCTTGAGCTGCTTCTAATAACCAAATCACAGCCAACTGTTCATAGGGATGTAAATTTTTAAAATTAAAAATAGTTTCTAGCTTTCTTTGTTCTCTTTTTAAATAGCGCTTGATCGCCAACCATAGCAATTGAATGATTAAGCTCAGGCCGGCCAGGAAAATAAAAATGACCCAAATATTGGTTTGAATTTGCCATTCACGCCAATATAAATAAACATAACCTGCGCCATAACCATAACTTAAAACACTCAGCCCGGCGATGATAATCAAGCTGATAAAAGCATAAGCAAGTAAAACCTGTTTCATTGATCCATCACCCCAATAATGCACGCGTATTTAAACTTGGCGTCGGAATAACAGTAAATCCTTTTATTTTTTGGATATTCTGAATCAGTTGGCGTGATTTTTTATCCGGTATTTGATTTAACAATTGGATAATTTCAGTCAGCGATTCTTGGTATTCTAAATATTGACCTTGCTGTAGAGCCTGATGAGCCAATAATAATCTCAACTGCGCCTCTTTTAAAATCACTGGACGTTGCATTAAAGCTACAGCAGGCTGTTTTGCTGGTTCAATCACCAGCCAGCGCTGCCAAAAATATTTACTTTGAGGTTGGCTTGAACTTAATTGTGGCGTATTTATTTCCTGGGTTAATGCTTGATCTAACTGGTGTATTAAATCATCCACTTTTGTTTGCTGCGCAACTCGGGCACTTGCAAACTGCTGAATCACCTGCTGATCTTTCGCAATGACCTGATGCAAACTTTGCTTCAGTGATGGTGCCAAAGCATATTGTTCTAGGTTTTGATCTAAATACATTAATTTATCTAAGGCTTCATTGAATTTTTGCTGTTTCAGCATAAATTCAATCAAATCTAACTGCTGTTTAATCACCACAATTGGATCAATGCTTGATGCTTCGATGGTTTTTAAATCATGCCCTGCTTGAGCACCTTGTGCTACTGCCCCACCTTCAGCCTTTACATGACGCTGTAAAGCCACAAGCTGGTCATTTAAATTTGCATTGCTTTGTTCAATACGATGCAGACTGCTGTTTAATTCTGTTTGTTGTGCAGAGATATTAAATACGTCATAGCTTAATTTTATAATCCAGAGCAAACTTAAAATGAGTAATAAAATGAGAATTTTCTTCATGTGTTCCCTTGCACAACAACAATCTGCTGCAAAATTGAATCTGTTTTTAAATCAGGTAATCGCGTGATATTAAAACATGCTGGTTGATTTTTTTTATAATCCGAAACAACTTGATACAAGCGCTCACCTAAAACAAAGTAATGTCCTTTTGCAATAATCGCGTCTTGACCTTGCATCAGCTTAATCCAGTTTAGCCAACTCGCTTCACTGCTCACCACCATAGCATACTGTTGCTCTTGTTCTAATAAAGGCAATATATTTGGAAGATTCTGCTGAGTAAGTAAAGGACAACGGCGTTCATATAAAATAAAATTTAAAATATGCATGCCTTGCTGTTTTAACTGATCCATCATAAATGGACGCCCCCCCTCACCACGCCAAAAAGCGATGCACGTTCCGGCATTCATGCTTTTAAGCATTGGAAGTTGCAACATTCCTTCCGATGTTTCAACCAAAGGAACTTCAGCAACAATTCCATAGGATGCTAAAGCTTGCGCCGTTGTTTCACCTACCGCAATCCATTGGATATGCAGAAGTTTATCAAGAGCGATTGATGCTTGTTTTAAATAATCCATCCCTATTTGAACAGCAGTTGGACTGACCACCACGATCACCTGTGCAGCAAGCAATTGCTGATACAACTCAAATAATGCCGCTGACCAAGGTCGAGCCACCAATTCCAGTAAAGGCAAATCCAAAACAGGCACTTGAGCCATACGCAAGGTATGACTCAATTTTTCCGCACGATCTTGAGGACGGGTATTAATAAACAGCATATTAATAGAGCGCTTTAAGCAAATCACCCGCGCCTTGTTCCAGCAATTTCTGTGCGAGACTGACCCCTAACTGTTCAGCTTGTTCTGGAGTGCCACTCAGTTCAACTTTCAATAGCGTTAAACCATCTACACTCCCCACACGGCCTTCTATATGGAGTTGCCCTTGATTTAAAGTGGCATATCCTGCGATTGGCACTTGGCAACCGCCTTCCAAATAGGCATTGAAAGCACGTTCTGCACGAACACAAATATCAGTTTCAGCATGTAAAAGCGGTAAAATCAGATCAAGTACAGCTTGGTCTGTCGCACGACATTCTAAGCCGAGTGCGCCTTGTCCAACTGCAGGCAAACTAATTTCAGGTTGAAGTGTATGACGGATACGGTCGGCCAAACCCAAGCGTTTTAAACCCGCACTCGCCAAAATAATGGCATCATATAAACCTGAATCCAGTTTCGATAAACGTGTTCCAACATTTCCGCGCAAATCAATAATATTTAAATCAGGACGCTGTTTTAAAATCTGGGTTTTACGGCGCAGGCTTGAAGTCCCGACCTTTGCACCCTGTGGTAATTCATCAAAACTGTGATATGTATTGGAGACAAAAGCATCCAAAGGATCTTCACGTTCACAAATCACCGGCAAGCTCAAACCTTCAGGCAAAGCCATAGGTACATCTTTCATCGAATGAACAGCCAAGTCCGCACGACCATCCAGCAACGCTGCTTCTAGTTCTTTAACAAATAAACCTTTACCGCCAATTTTTGCCAAAGGCGTATCCAAGATTTTGTCACCTTGAGTGACGAAGGTCACCAACTCAACTTTAAGATCAGCATGCAATGCCTCTAAACGGGCACGAATATGTTCAGCCTGCCATAATGCAAGCGGGCTTTGTCGAGTTGCAATCTTCAAAATCTTCATAAATTTTAGAAACAGTCAATATAAGTACGTTATTCTAAACTTAACGCGCTCACTTGAAAATGCAAGTGAATTTGCACAGTTGTTGTCACCAAAATAATGAAAAGAGATTTACATTTTTTGTATTCGTTCTCTTAAATTGGGCAAATGGCGTCGGCTGACCGCCAAGCGCTCCTCCAATTCACGACAACGCACCTGGTACTGCCCCGAACTAATCACTTCGAGTCCATCCAGGAAATGTACTGAAACCAAGGCATTACGATGAATTCGAACAAATTGATCGCCAAATTCATTTTCCAGGTCTTTTAAAGTTTCATCAATCAGTACGCTGCCATTTTTATGGCGTACCGTGACATATTTTTGATCTGCTAAAAAATAATAAATATTTTCTACAGGAACCAGTTCTACCCCACGGTAGGTTTTTGCCACAATTTGGTGGCGTTTTATATTGAGTTCGTTCATATCTTCTTTTTGTTTTAAAGTGCTCATTTGTGCTTGAGTCAGTTTGGTTAAATGATCTAAAACCTGTTGTAATTCTTGCTGCATCACCGGTTTTAATAGATAGCCTTCTGCATGCGACTTAAATGCATCTAAAGCATGCTCATCATAAGCAGTACAAAAAATAATTGCTGGCATAGGCTCTAGCTGGCGCAAATACTGCGCACAGCTTAAACCATCCATTTCAGGCATTTGAATATCTAAAAGCACCACATCTGGCTCATAAAACTGAACCATATCAATTGCCTGCTGACCATGAGTTGCAGTTGCAACCACTTGATGTCCCAGTTGGGTGACTAAACGTGATAATCGCTCTACTGCGAGAGGTTCATCATCACAAATCAGGATGTCCATTTTTCCTCCTTTCACAGTCAACATCATTTTTTTTATAGGTTAACTATGATTTTTTATTTATATCGATATTGCACAACTGTGGTAAATATTCCCTTTCCCGCGTATGTCTGAAAGATCACAGTCCGTCCATAATAAGCCTCTAGACGCTGTTTCACATTCTCAACTGCAATACCATTTCCTTGTCTTAAATTTATTTTATCCTGTGTATAAGGGTTAGTAATAACTATATTTACTTGATTTTGCAATACTTCAACCAATATGCTTATCGTACTCTTTGTTAGAAATTTTTCAACACCATGAAAAATACTATTTTCCACTAAAGGTTGTAAAGTTAATAACGGAATTTGTACCTGAGAAAAGAGAACTTCATCGTCATATTTCCATTCTACGTGTAAACGATCACCCAAACGAATCTGCTCAATGGCCAAATAATGCTGACACAGTTCAATTTCATCCTTTAATCGAACCAGTCTAAGTTCTTTAAAACTCGCACGAAATAGCCGTGATAAATTCAGTAACATTTGCTCTGCTTTATCTGGATCAATGCTAATTAAGCTGATTACCGTATTTAAACTGTTAAACAGAAAATGCGGATGAATTCGTGCCTGCATGGCTTGAATACGTGCATGTAACTCACTATTTTGCTGACGTGCCCATTGCTCCCGAAAATACAGATAACGAAAACAAAATGTCCCGATTAGCACGCCATAACTGAGATGCAGCACCACACCATCCAATAAAACATCACTGCTTAAATTGTGAATTTGAAAATTTTGTCCAAAATAAATCAGACCATTCAGCACGATGGTGGTCAATAAAATAATAATCTGCAATAGAATGAAGCCCACAGCTAAGGCTTGCCCAAAACTTAAAGGCTGAATTTTTTTCTGAAACAGCTCAACCAATGCGACAAAAGCCAGCAAAACCCAGTTAATGAATAACATATACTGCAATAAACGCTCTACACTTAAAGCTGCCCATGATTGCGCTTCCGCTAAAGCTAAAATCATCGCCAAGATATTACTGGCAATAAATAATTCGATTAAATGTTGCCAACGCCCTATTTTCGTAAAAAAATAAGCGTATGTTTTATTTCCCTGCGTATGAGCAAAAGTTTGGTCGTCTTGTCCTTCGGCAAGTGAACCTGAATTTGTTATACTCTTTTTAGTTCTAATGCTTTTTATCCTATTGAGCCGACATGACCACATCTTCTAATTCCTCAAATCCGTCACAAACCCAAACTTCGGGTATGTGGGGCGGTCGTTTCTCTGAAGCTACTGACGCTTTTGTTGCTGAATTTACAGCATCTGTACAATTTGACCAACGCTTTTATAAACAAGATATTGCAGGCTCCATTGCACATGCAACCATGCTTGCAAAAGTTGGCGTACTTACCGAGCAAGAACGTGACGATATCATCACTGGCTTAACTGCTATTCAAGCTGACATTGAAGCAGGTAACTTTGAATGGCGCATTGACCTAGAAGACGTACACATGAACATTGAGTCTCGCCTGACTCAGCGTATTGGCATCACAGGTAAAAAATTACATACCGGTCGTAGCCGTAACGACCAGGTTGCAACCGATATTCGTTTATATGTACGTGACGAAATTGATGCGATTTTAAAATTACTGGAAAAATTACAAAAAGGTATTTTGGGCTTGGCTGCAAAAAACACCCAAACGATTATGCCTGGTTTCACTCACTTACAAACGGCACAGCCGGTGACTTTCGGTCATCATTTAATGGCGTGGTTTGAAATGTTGGTTCGTGACTCTGAGCGTTTAATCGACTGCCGTAAACGTGTGAATCGTCTACCTTTAGGTTCTGCTGCTTTGGCAGGTACAACTTACCCAATCGAACGTGAATACACAGCACAGCTTTTAGGCTTTGAAGCAGTTTGTGAAAACTCGTTAGATGCGGTGTCTGACCGTGATTTCGGTATTGAATTCAATGCTGCTGCATCTTTAATTATGATGCATTTATCACGTATGTCTGAAGAAATGATCCTTTGGACTTCTGCGCAGTTCAAGTTTGTGAACATTCCAGACCGTTTCTGCACAGGCTCTTCAATTATGCCGCAGAAGAAAAACCCAGATGTTCCTGAATTGATTCGTGGTAAAACCGGTCGTGTCTACGGTGACTTAATGAGTCTTTTAACACTCATGAAAGGCCAACCATTAGCGTACAACAAAGACAACCAAGAAGACAAAGAGCCATTATTTGATGCGATTGATACCGTTCGTGGTTCATTGATGGCATTTGCCGACATGATTCCTGCATTGGTTCCAAATATCGAAATCATGCGTGAAGCAGCGCTTCGTGGTTTCTCAACTGCAACCGACCTTGCAGATTACCTGGTTAAAAATGGCGTCGCTTTCCGTGATGCACATGAAATTGTTGGTAAAGCGGTTGCATTGGGTGTTCAAGAATCGAAAGATTTGTCTGAACTGACACTTGAACAACTTCAACAGTTCTCTGATTTGATCCAAGCCGACGTGTTCGAAAAAGCATTAACGCTTGAAGCATCAGTGAATGCACGTAACCACATTGGTGGTACTGCACCAGCTCAAGTTGAAGCTGCAATTGCTCGTGCCTATACACGCTTAGAAAAACTTTACGCTTAAGGAATAATGATATGTCTCGACAAGTATTTTGCCGTAAGTATCAAGCCGAAATGGAAGGTTTAGATTTTGCACCATTCCCAGGTGCAAAAGGTCAAGAATTGTTTGACAACGTATCTAAACAAGCTTGGCAAGAATGGCTTAAACACCAAACCACGCTGATCAATGAAAAGCGTTTAAACGTGTTTGAGCCGGATGCGAAAAAATTTCTAGAAGAGCAACGTGAAAAATTCTTTAGTAACGATGAGTCACTAGAAAAAGCTGAAGGTCTAAAGCCTGAGTAAAAAAGAAAGTGCTGCTTTCTTTTTTACGCAAGACAAGCAGCTAGGCTGCGCGTAGGCTTTAATCTGAAAAAACCCCCTAAAAAATAGGGGATTTTTTCATGCGCTGCCTTATTTTTCTGCAAGACAAGCGCTGAAAGCGCGCGTAGGCTTTAATTTAAAAAAGGGTTTCAATAAGAAGCCCTTTTTTAATGAGCACTGCTCCATCCTGAGGAATATATTCTGCAAGAAGATGAGAAGCGATGCTTCGAGTGAAAACTAGGACACTGCTTTCTTTTTTACTCAAGACAAACACCGAAGGTGTGTAGGTTTTAACCGATAAGAAAAGAATCCCCCTTATTAGGGATTTTTGAAATACGTTTTTTACATCTAGAAATAACTGTAAACTAAAACTACATTTCTCAATAAAACTCTACATTACAATACAATAACCTACATGATTCATAGAATTCATTCTCCTATAATCAGTTTCAAGAAGATGGTTAAACATCTTATAAAAGATATAAGAAATACCCGATTTCAATCCTAGATTTCCCCCAAAATCTAGGATTTTTTTTGTGTTCAAATTCTGAAAAACCATAAAATCAAATCAAAAAAAAACACCCTGAAACGGGTGCTTTTAGTTAATTTTTAAATCTAATTTAGGGCTGTTTTAAATACGGCCATGCGGCTTTCAAATAAATAAACATGGACCACAAAGTCAGAATCACCGCGGTATAGAGTAACAGATAAGCTAAAGTGTCAAGTGGTTGCCAGTTCAGTAAAAATACTGAAATCGCAATCATTTGAAACGCCGTCTTATATTTACCGACGGTGGATACTGCAACATTGGTACGCGCGCCTAATTCAGCCATCCACTCACGCAAAGCAGATACGGTAATTTCACGTGAAATAATCACAATCGCTGCAAATGCCATGGACATGCTCGGTTGCCATTGCACCAAAACAATCAATGCAGCTGCGACCATCAGCTTATCGGCTACAGGGTCAAGAAAACGACCAAATGCCGAGGTTTGATTGAGTGAGCGTGCCAAATAACCATCGAACCAGTCGGTTACAGCCGCAACAACAAAAATAGCCGTTAAAATAATGTGACGAGTCATGTTACTGTCTTGCTCAGCAACACCAACTGCAGGCGGCCAATAAGCCACCAACAAAAAGACAGGTATTAAAGCTATACGCGCCAAAGTCAAGATATTTGGAATATTCAGGATGCGACCTGTAGTCATAGACACCGCCAATTTTCCCCTTTATGTACGATGAAAAACCACACATATTTCGAGAATTGATTCATCGTTAATTCAGACTCACTTTATACGAATTGCTCTAAAGTGTCACTAGGCAAACACGGTAACTGTCTGTCTCGAAATCGCGATCAGTCGATTCTCGGCATCCCAAAGATGTGCATATTCAGTGGAATACCCTTCTGCTGCATAATCGGTAAATACTTTATATTTAAACCAATCTTGCACATGATTATTCAAAGGGTGAACATAAGTCACGTGCCAAGTCAGTGAACTGGCCGGTGCGAATGTTTTAAACATCGGCAATACCCCCGGTGGCCACATATCAAATGCCACCATCAAATCAGCCACTGTCATTTCCCGGTTGTCATGCCGCTCAGGATTAAAACGCATCCAGCCACTAAAATCAGGCTTTTCACTAGCGGTACATGGATATTGACCATCAATCCAAACCAGATCCATTTGCTGAAAACACTGAGGTGCCAAAGGTGGTGGAGGAACAATGGTTAAATGTTCAACCGCCGGAAATTCAGGTGCAATTCGTTGTTGTTGTACTGAAATGCCAGACTCACGATGGGTACCAAAACTGGCAATCAAGATGCTTTGTACCGCATCATCTTGCCATAGCCGCACTTCGATGGTCGTTACCGACTTGCCTTGGCGTAAAATTTCAGCCGTCAGTCTGACTTGACTTTCTTGTACTGGACCGACAAAAGTCACACTGGTGCTTAACAAGCGTTTTGAGGGATCTGCAATCGTCGCCAATGCCTTTTGCATCATCATCCCTGCGACCAGACCACCATAAATAGTGCGTCCTTGTAGCCAACCTTGGGGAATATTCACCCATTCATCTTGTTCAATTTCTGTGAATAATTGGTGCAGTGACATCCTTAGTCCTCTGTAATTTTTTAATTTGCTCTATCTTTCACTCATTTTTAAAAATTGTAAATGACCACTATTCGATGATTTATTGAACTTTTTTGTCACTATCCTGCCATTTATTCATGTAGAACATTATAAATCATTCTCGCCATGACATCGCCCAAACCGGGAACCAGTTTCAAATCATTTTCTGAAGCTTTCAGTACGCCCTGAATCCCGCCAAAATGAGTCAGCAAATCACGACGGCGTTTTGGGCCAAGACCTGGAATCACTTCCAGAACTGATCCACCACGGCGTTTATCGCGTTTAGCTCGATGCTTGGTAATGGCAAAACGATGCGCTTCATCACGCACCTGCTGAATCAGATGCAGCGCTTTATGGTCTTCCGGCAATTGAATTTTAGTGCCATCAGTAAAATGTAAGGTTTCCAAACCGGGTTTACGCCCCTCACCTTTGGATACCCCAACCATAAACGCATCCAGTCCCAGATCCTGCATCACTTGCATCGCCATATACAATTGACCTTTACCGCCATCAATCAGCAGCAAATCCGGCAACATGGCTTTTTTATAGCGACGGGTCAATGCTTGACGCATGGCAGCATAGTCATCCCCACCGGTAATATCTTCAATGGAAAACTGGCGATAATCACGTTTCCGTGCACCGCCCGAATCGAACACCACACATGAAGCAATCGTGGCTTCACCCATGGTATGGGAGATATCAAAACATTCAATCCTGTCAATCGGGCGACCGACCACCTGTTCAAGCTGATGGAAGCGTTCATTCAATTCAAAATGATTGGCCAACTGCCCTTTAATGGCATGCTGCACATTCATATTGGCCAGCTCTAACCATTCGGCACGGGTTTCCCGAACATTGTGCTTAATCTGCACTTTCTTGCCAAATTCCTGTTGCAGTGCTTGTTCTAATTCTTTGTGATCGGGTAATTCGGTATTAATGATCAGCTCGGCAGGAACTTCATCTGCAACCTGAAAATAAAAGTTCGCCATAAAGTCCGACAGCATTTGCCCCAGATCATCTCCCAACATATCGGGGAAGTAGCTTTTACCGCCGAGCATTTTGCCATTGCGTACATGCATAATCTGCACACAGGTCACCCCGGCATGATAGGCAATCGCCAGAATATCGGCTTCACCTTTGACTTTATAAATCGCCTGTTGCGATTGCACATCACGTAGCAATGCCATCCGATCACGATAAAACACCGCTTTTTCAAATTCCAAAGCTTCAGCTGCAGCTTCCATTTTGGCAATCAGTTCCTGATTCAGCTCTTTGGTGTCGCCCTGTAAAAAGCGAATCGAATTTTTGACATCTTCCTGATAATCTTCAGGTGAAATCAAACCGACACAAGGCGCAGTACAGCGCTTGATTTGGTACTGTAAACACGGACGTTTACGCTGTGAAAAATAGCTATTTTCACATTGGCGCACGTTAAACAGTTTTTGCAGCACCACCAAGGTATCGCGGGCATTATAGGCACTCGGATAGGGTCCGAAGAACTTGCCGACCTGATGCTTGCCTTTGCCACGTCCTGAAGCAATCCGTGGATAAGGCTTGTCACTGGAAACGAAGATATAAACGTAAGATTTATCATCGCGCAGCATGATGTTATACGGCGGACGATGCAGTTTAATCAGGTTTTGTTCAAGCAATAAGGCTTCGGTTTCGGAACGGACAATCAGCGTTTCAATGTCATAAATTCGTGCCACCAAAGCCTGTGTTTTCGGATGCTCGATGGTTTTAACGAAATAGCTCGACACGCGGTTTTTTAGATTCTTGGCTTTTCCGACATACAGTAATTCACCGTCTTTACCCAACATCCGGTAAACACCGGGTAAAGTGGTCATATTGGCTAAAATCTTTTCTATATTTTCACGTGCGTTTTCGTTCACATTCAGCCTTATTCACAATGATGTCTGCTTTGCTACATGATGTGATGGTTTTCACGCCATTTTCAAGCCAATTCGGTATTTTTCCCGTAATCATGCAAAGTTCTAACAATCACCTGATTGCTAAAAGCTATAAGTCAATCTGGCTTATTTTGCTATGCTCAAGCCATCTGAAGAATTTGGATCAAACTGAATGACGACCCACAATCATGCCATGCATATCGTTAAGCCTGTAACTGCAACGCATAGCACATCTGAAAAAGATAAACTGATTAGCAAACCTCGTTTTCATTTTGAACCTAAACAGGTCATGCAATTACTGCATGCCCGGATTATTGGACAGGACGCTGCACTGCAAGAAATCGAAAAAATGCTGCATGTGGTCAAAGCCGATTTTTCCAGTCCTGAACGCCCTTTATCTGTGACCTTAATGCTTGGTCCAACCGGTGTCGGTAAAACTGAAACCGTGCGTTTAATTAGCGAGGCGATTTATGATCGCCCGGATGCTTTTTGCCGGATTGATATGAACACCTTGGCGCAAGAACATTATGCCGCAGCCATTACCGGTGCCCCTCCGGGTTATGTTGGTTCTAAAGAAGGTCATAGCCTGTTTGATGAAACTGCCATTGCCGGTTCACATACCCGTCCGGGGATTGTGCTGTTTGATGAGCTGGAGAAAGCCTCGACTGAAGTGATTCGTGGTTTAATGAATATACTCGATACCGGAAAACTGACTTTAACCTCAGGTACCAAGACCATTGATTTTCGTAACTGCATGATCTTTATGACCAGTAATGTCGGTGCACAAGCTGCGCAGCAATATCTGGATAAACTGAATTTCTTGCCGAAAAAAATGCAGGATATTTGCCTTAAAAAAATACCGACCAAAACCATTATTGAAAAAGTCATGTTTAAAAAGTTCGACCCTGAATTTTTAAACCGGATTGATCGTACTTTGCATTATCAAGCAGTTCAGGACGATGCTTTACCGAAATTGGTCGAGATTGAACTGCAAAAGCTGAATCAACGACTACAGCATCAAAAGCGTGCTGTTGTTTTAACCGATGCCGCCAAAGCTCACTTCTACAAAGGTCATGATATTCGTTTTGGCGCACGCCATTTGGCGCGAAAAATGCGAACTGAACTGGAACCGATTCTGGCGATTTATTTTTTAAATTATCCGGAAAAAGCTCAGCTCACGGTGAATTTTGAGGATGGACAATTGATGATTCAGCCAGACTAACCCTCTAAATAACCCTTTAAATAATCATCGTTGTAGTCAAACATTTGGCAGAGTATTTGACTGCAAACTGTGTTCACTTTTATTCAAATGAAATATGCGGAAATGCTGCTGATTTGCAATCTTCAGCTTAAAACTTTGCGACAACTATGACTTCATTGAATTAAAAATTGAGCTCAATTGACCTTTTTGACCAAAACAAGCCCATAAAAAACTTGAAATTCACCACTTACCCCCGATATAAATAGCCACGAAATGATTAAAAAATCTTAATTTAAACAAAAAGTTCATTACATTTTTACAAGATACAGTAAAAGTAAAGCTGTCCATCACAAGGGTTTGTTGAAAAAAAATTGATGACCCTTGCGTCACTGCTTGATACAACTTGTTATGTTCTTTTTGGATATAGTTATCGTAAGATTAGCGAAGCTCGATGTACGCGGGAAATGCGTACATGCTTCAAAACATCAACTTAATAAGTCCTCCAAAATAAAGGAGATCAGGCATGATCCACGCTGGCAATGCCATTACCGTCCAAATGCTTTCGGACGGAATTGCAGAATTCCGCTTTGACTTACAAGGTGAGTCGGTCAACAAATTTAACCGTGCAACGATTGAAGACTTTAAAGCTGCAATTGACGCTGTTAAAGCAAATAGCGACGTTAAAGGTTTAATCGTTACCTCTGGTAAATCAACATTTATCGTAGGTGCAGACATCACTGAATTTGGTGATAACTTTGCTCAAGGCGAAAAAGCAATTGTGGATTGGGCAATGCCTGTTCACGAAATCTTCAACAGCTTTGAAGATTTAGAAATTCCTAAAGTTGCTGCAATCAATGGTATGGCATTGGGCGGTGGTTTTGAGATGTGTCTTGTATGTGACTACCGTGTCATGTCAGAAGCAGCTCAAGTGGGCCTGCCTGAAATCAAACTGGGAATTTTCCCGGGTTTCGGTGGCACAGTTCGTTTAAGCCGTGTGATTGGTATCGACAATGCGGTTGAATGGATGGCGATGGCTAATCCTAAACGCCCTGATGCTGCACTGAAAGACGGTGCGGTTGATGCGGTTGTTACTGCTGACAAACTTCAAGCAGCTGCAATTGACCTGGTTAAACAAGCGATTGCTGGTCGCCTTGACTGGAAAGCAAAACGTCAGGAAAAACTGGATCCAGTTAAACTTAGCCCAATCGAACAGATGATGGCGTTTAACTCATCTAAAGGCGTGGTTCTGGCTAAAGCAAACCCTGCTCAATACCCTGCGCCTAAACTTCTTCTTGATTCATTACAAGCAGGTGCAAGCCTTCCACGTAATGAAGCATTGAAAGTTGAAGCTGAAGGTTTTGCTAAAGCTGCGGTAACACCACAAGCGGGTGCATTGATTGGTTTATTCCTCAATGACCAGCTGGTGAAAAAAACATCTAAGAAACATGAAAAAGGTGCGCACCCTGTAAACCAGGCGGCTGTTCTAGGCGCAGGTATCATGGGTGGCGGTATTGCTTACCAAGCGGCAAGCAAAGGCACACCAATCATCATGAAAGACATTGGTAACCCACAATTGGCGTTAGGGATGTCGGAAGCGAACAAATTGTTGACCAAACAAGTTGAACGCAAAAAAATGACCCCTGCGAAAATGGGTGAAACCCTTGCTCGCATCCGCCCGACTTTAAGCTTGGAAGAGTTTAAAGAAGTGGATATCGTGATTGAAGCAGTAACTGAAAATCCTAAGATCAAAGCTGCGGTTCTTGCGGACACTGAAAAATCAGTACGCGAAAACACCATCATTGCATCAAACACATCTACGATTTCAATCACGCGTTTGGCTGAAAGCCTGCAGCGTCCTGAAAACTTCGTGGGTATGCACTTCTTTAACCCAGTTCACATGATGCCTTTGGTTGAAGTGATCCGTGGTGAGAAAACCTCTGCTGAAGCAATCGCGACTACTGTTGTTCTTGCTCAGAAAATGGGTAAAACACCAATCGTTGTAAATGACTGCCCGGGCTTCTTGGTAAACCGAGTATTGTTCCCTTACTTCGGTGCGTTTGACCTATTGCTTAAAGATGGTGCTGACTTCCAGCAAATCGACAAAGTAATGGAACGCTTCGGCTGGCCGATGGGCCCTGCTTACTTGATGGACGTTGTCGGTATCGACACTGGCGTTCACGGTGCAGAAGTGATGGCTGAAGGCTTCCCTGACCGTATGAAACCGGACTTCAAAGGTTCGATTCAAACTATGTATGAAGCAAAACGTTTGGGTCAAAAGAATGACGTTGGTTTCTACAAATACGAGTTAGACCGTAAAGGTAAGAAAGCGAAAAAAGTTGATCCTACAGCGTATGAATTGATTGCATCTGTAGTGACTGGCGAAAAACGTGAATTTGATGCGCAAGAAATCATTGACCGTATGATGCTGGCTTTCTGTAACGAAACAGTTCGTTGCCTGGAAGACAACATTGTAGCAACTGCCTCTGAAGCAGACATGGCGATGATCATGGGTGTAGGTTTCCCTCCATTCCGTGGCGGTCCAGCACGTTACATCGACCAAACAGGTGTTGCTGAATACGTTGCGCTTTGCGACAAATATGCACACTTAGGTAAAGCTTATGAAGCGCCACAAATGTTGCGTGACATGGCTGCTAACAACAAAAAATTCTACGGTTAAGGAGCAACGTGAATGGCTACTTTAAATCCACGTGACGTTGTCATCGTTGATGGCGTACGTTCAGCAATGGGTAAAACCAAAAACGGTATGTTCCGCAATGTACGTGCTGACAGCTTATCTGCTGAATTAGTTCGCGCATTGGTTGCTCGTAACCAGTTTGATGTAAACGAAGTTGAAGACGTAATCTGGGGTTGTGTAAACCAGACCCTAGAACAAGGCATGAACATTGCGCGTAACATCGCATTGCTTGCTGACTTACCAAAAACGGTTGCAGGTCAAACTGTTAACCGTCTTTGTGGTTCATCTATGCAGTCTATTCATACTGCTGCGGCGCAAATTGCAACCAACCAAGGTGATATCTTCATCATTGGTGGTGTAGAACATATGGGTCACGTCGGTATGATGCACGGCATCGACCTGAACCCTGAAGCGTCTAAGCACTATGCTAAAGCGTCTAACATGATGGGCTTAACCGCTGAAATGTTGGGTCGTATGAACGGTATTAGCCGTGAAGAACAAGATGCGTTTGGTGTGGAATCTCACCGCCGCGCTTGGGCTGCAACGCAAGAAGGTCGTTTCAAAAACGAAATTATTGGTGTTGAAGGTCACGACCAAAACGGTTTCAAAATCCTGTGCGACATTGACGAAGTGATTCGTCCAGATGCTAACCTTGAAGCGTTCCAGGCTTTACGTCCAGCATTTGATCCGAAAGGCGGTACAGTAACTGCTGCAACATCTTCAGCTTTGTCTGACGGTGCTTCTGCAATGTTGCTTATGTCTGCTGAACGTGCTCAAGCGCTTGGTCTTAAGCCACGTGCTGTAATCCGCTCTATGGCGGTTGCAGGTTGTGATGCTGCGATCATGGGTTACGGTCCTGTTCCTGCAACGCAAAAAGCGCTTAAACGTGCTGGCTTGTCAATTTCAGATATTCAAACTTTTGAATTGAACGAAGCATTTGCTGCACAAGGTTTGTCTGTTCTTAAAGGCTTAGGCATTTATGACCAGCAAGACCGTGTGAACTTGAACGGTGGTGCGATTGCCCTAGGTCACCCATTGGGTTGTTCTGGTGCACGTATCACGACTACATTGCTTAATGTAATGGAGCAACAAGATACACAAATTGGTCTTGCGACTATGTGTATCGGTTTAGGTCAAGGTATTGCGACCATTATCGAACGTGTTTAATTCTTAAATACTTAAGATAAAAAACCCCGCTTATTGCGGGGTTTTTTCTTTAAAAATTAATTAGATATTGTTTTAAACGATCATTTTTTGTATATTCTATTTGCCTCTGTGTTGTTGTGCAGAGGGAAGGTTATCGAATAGCAAGTAATTCTGAGAACATGAGAGTAATTTCAATGTAATCAGGAGATAAACTGCATACTGCTTGTTCCCAAGTAGTTAGCACCATGTACATGATGCTAATAATGTAGACAATGCTTCTCATAGTATAAACCTTTGTAGATCTAAAGACGGTGTGAAAGGTTAAACTTTCAGAGGGTGCGTAAATTATGGGCACTTGGGTATGCTCTGGGGATTCTATTTTTTTATAAAGTAGAACGTGTTTCACGAGGATTATCGTCAGCCTTTCCTTGAGTTTTCTAATCATGACAATTGATCACAATTTTTTTAAAGAACGCCAAAAATTTTATTTACATTTTGATTATCCCATTTCTTCGGAATCACTTTTCATATATGTGACGAATCCTAAAAAAATAGAACAACATGCATTTTATCCTTTTATGCATTTTGAACTCAGCTCTCAAAAAATTAAAAAAAATGGCTTTAGAATAGTAAAAGGCAAAAAACAAATTGTAGTTGAAAAACAAGCTTCAAAAATCAGACCTATTAAATATTCTTCACACATCGATGGGCATATCTATGCTTATTATGCTTATTTAATGAGTAAAAATTACGAAAAATTATTATTAGAAAAAGGGATTGATAACTCTGTTTTAGCTTTTAGAAAGTTAGCAAACTCACCCAATAATATTCACTTTGCTAAAAATGTTTTTGATGAAATAAAAAAGCGCCAAAACTGTTCGGTTCTTTGTATAGATATCAAAAGCTTCTTTGATGAGCTTGATCATCAATTGATAAAGCAAGCTTGGCTAAAGGTATTAGGTTTAGAACATTTACCTGATGACCATTATAAAATTTTTAAATCAATTACTAGTTATTCTTATGTACATAAAAAAGATGTATATAAAAATCTAAATTTATCAATTAACCGTAACCATAAGCATTTAAAACGCCTATGTTCTAGTCAGGAATTTAGAGAAAAAATAAGAAATAATAAAATTATAACCAAACACAAAGAACAGAAAGGAATACCTCAAGGATCATCTATCAGTGCTTTTTTATCAAATATTTACATGCTAGATTTCGACGAAAATATAAACAATAAAGTAAAAAAATTAGAGGGAAAGTATTATCGTTATTGTGATGATATTTTAATTATTTGTGATCAAAAACATCGACTACCTCTGTTGTTAGATGTTCAAAGCTTTATTAAAAAATTAAAATTAGAAATACAAGAAAGAAAAACTAAGATTGTTGAATTTAAAGATGGTCTTCGAATATCAAAAGATGATTTACAATATTTAGGCTTTACCTATGATGGTAAAAAAATTCTATTAAGAGATTCAGGATTAGCAAAGTACTCTCATAAAGTAATGAAAGTAGTAAAAATGAATAATAAGCATTTATTAAGAATCAATAAGTTCAGAATTCAGCGTGGACTAGAGCCTTTAGAACGACATAAAAAATATATCTATAGACGATTTTCATTTATTGGAAAAAGAAATTACATTAGTTATGCACTAAGAGCCGCCCAAATAATGGATGAACCAGCGATTAAGCAGCAAATCAAACCACATTGGAAAAGAATTCATCACCATATAAATAAATATGATCAATCTAATAATGAATATTATCTATTTTTAAAAAAGTGACTATGAATAAAAATTATTATCAAATATTTCTACAAGGATAAATCAAATACTGCTTCCAGCATTTAATTAATAGAATGTAACCCATCAGCAACATCATGTTATTACTTTGTAATTTTGGTTGAATAATCATTCAACCAATATACTTACCAAGCAACCTGTAACCAAACGAATCCACAGAAAGCATAGTATTCACAACGCATTATTTTCAAAACATTTTTTATAGGGTGATGACTATGAATACTATTAAAACTGCTATGGCTATTGCTTTAGTTGCTGCAACCACTTCTGCTATGGCGACTACAACTGTAGAAACAACTCCAGCTACTAAAGTTGCGGCTGCTAAAGCACAAGTAAAAGCAGATGCAGCTAAAACTGCGACTGCTGTTAAAAACACAGCTGTTGCGACTAAAGAAAAAACTGCTGCTGTTTCTAAAACTGCTGCTCAAAAAACTGTAGCAGCTAAAAACGCTGTTGTAGCAAAAACTACTGATGTGAAAGACGCTACTGTTGCTAAAACTGCTCAAGTAAAAGAAGCTGCTTCTGAAAAAACTGTAGCTGCTAAAGATGCAGTGGTAGCTAAAACTGTTGCGGCTAAAGACGTGACTGTTGCCAAAGCAACTGAAGCAAAAGATGCAGTTGTAGAAAAAACTGCCGAAGTGAAAGATGCAACTGTTGCTCAAGTGACTGAAGCAAAAGACGCAACTGTTGAAAAAACTGCTGAAGTAAAAGAAGCAACTACTGAAAAAGCAGATGCTGCTAAAGCTGAAGTAAAAGCTGAGAAAAAATCATTCTTCTCTTGGTTTAAAAAATCTGCTGCTTAATCTGCTTTAACGCATTTTAGCCGTAAAAAAGGATGCCATTAATGAGCATCCTTTTTTAGTTATAAGGAAAAATATTCTTATTTGAATACTGCCTAACTAGCGAATACCATTATTCGGGGTAGTTCTACGCTGTTGTTGCAACTCTCTGATTGCTTCATTGAGCGCGGTATTCTCCAAAACACCCAATGAAAGTTGCTCTCGAGCGATTTGCACAGTGGTTGCGCTACGGTCTATACCAAAATTCGCGAGTATAATATACAACCCTTCTCGTGGATCAGGTGATTGCAAACCTTGTGCAATGGCCAAAACATATTGCTGCAATGCTAATGGCAAACTGTTTATATCTGGCATTGGTCCATCAGGCACAAGATCTATCGTCGCCACAATAGTGGGGTCAACAACAAAATTTTGAGTATCCATTTGAATCTGCATAATTCGATGCTGCAAAGCTCTCACTTGTTGAGGATCTTCTTTATATTGAATTACGCTTGTGGTTTCAGCTCTTAACTCGGATTCTGTTAAGGGACTTAATCCAGGGGCATCAGCTATATCGGCAAAAGTAGAGGAAATGGAAAAACTTCCGGCAATCGCTACGATTGCGCAGGACAAATTTTTTAGGAGCTTCATGGCAGTTCTACTCAACAATGAATTGAAGTAAACAAACAACCGTCGACACCTGTAATTGTATAGCGTATGCGCCTTTCAGCCAGTTGCCCCAGACCAGCGGTCTTGTGGGACATTCTAACTTTCGTTAAATAACCATCTCATTTCATATCTTAAAAAACATGAAATCTGCTGCTATAAAAAAGCTGTACGCTGGATCATGTTGCTATAAATCAGATTTTTATCTTCTCCTGCTTATGCTGTCCTTCCGATATAAAACCTCTGCCACAATCGTTATTTTTCTCGCATTCCAACGCGTAAAAGTACAGGAAATGTTACATCTAAGTTTTCAGGCACAGCTTGTAAAGCGTTTGAAATGAGTTGAAGCGGGTCATGATGGTGTTTTTCCTGATAATGCTTGAGCGCTGACCATGTTTTTAAATAGCTCAATAGTTGCTGTGGTGACCATTGATATTGCAAATGCATCTCTGGTACAGCCTGCTCATTAAAAGGAAACGGAATGGTTTGATACAACTCATCAATATAACGGCGCTCACTGTCCCAATAGCCGTTTAGAGTTTCAAAGTACAGCTGTTGAACCAAACTGTTAATCGCAGCATCCTGCACCTCAATCAGTCCATAACCAATGGCAGCGAACACGCCTTGCGGTTTAAGCACCCGCGCCACTTCTTTATAAAACGCATCAAAATCAAACCAGTGTATGGCTTGCGCCACCGTCACCAAATCGATGGACTGCGCTGGAATGGTGGTCTGCTCTGCCGCTTGTACCTGATAGCTGACATTTTCAAAATAAGGCGCCTGCTGTAACTGCGCCTCACTGATATCGGTTGCGACCACATGATCGAAATAAGGGGCTAATAATTGGGTGAATTGTCCAGACCCTGCGCCACAGTCCCATGCGAAATTTCGTTCCGGCACATGCTTTAAAATTTCTTTCACAATTTGAATGGAATAATTTGGGCGGGCTTGTTTATAGCGAAGACTATGATTAGAAAAGAGGTCTTTCATTTAATTATTCTCAAAATATTCCTTAATTTAATCAATCACCTGATCAATTTTAAAACTGGTTTGGGCAATAGGATTGAGCTGATCATTCAACTGATAATATTTAACATCGTAAGTACCGAGTTTCCATCCATTAACTGGATTAAAGCTGACCCAGTTTTGCTCCCGATTAACGCTGACCCGCTGTGGCATAAAAAATAGCACCTCACCTGTAGACTGGTTACTCCAGCGTACAAAGACCTGCTCGTTATTAGGTACTTTCCCCAAAGTATCAAAATGGGCAAATAACTGTTGTCCGGCATAAATCTGCCTCGGCAATACACCACCTGCTGAATATTGTTGTTGTGTACTAACTGTAGCTTTTCCTGCCAAGACTTCATTCGGATCATTTTTTGTATCAACAAATTCACTGACTAGACGTTTGGCAAACACATGCTTATTTTGAATGTTGGATAAGTCATAACCCGGAAAGGATTGTTGCAGATATTTATTAATCTGTTCAGTGGTCGCACTCTCTATAACTGAATTAACCTGTGCTTTCTGATTTTTCAGCTGCTGTTGTAATGCAAGACCATCTTCAGGTTGAGCCTGCGCTTTTTGCTGGATATGCTGAATAAAATTTTCCACAGCAATATCCTGACGTGGTTCAGGAACAGGCGGCATAGATTCAGGCTTGGATGGGGCAACAAAATAACCCAATCCAAAGCAGAGGATGCCAACTAGAAATACCATGAAAAATTTCATGCGGATTAATTACAGGTGATGGTTTCAGTCAGGTTTCCGACCGTGATACTTAAACTTCCACGCGAAAATAATGTACCTGCACTCACTTGTTGTTTAGTCCAATTAATGCCTGAAAGCAATCTCAACCCTTCTGAAGTACAAATTCCTGTCTGGGTATCATTGGTGAGTCTTAACACGCAGCCATCCGTTGTTACTCTATGCGTATTCGCTACTGGCTGAGCACATACCTGAGTAATCACAGGTGAAGATGATGATTGTAATTCACATGCTGAACAATCCTGACTCGCACTGCCACAAGCATTGGCTGCTTTTTCACTGCGACAGATATAGGTTTGTGCACCAAAAGTAAAAGTTTTTTCAAAAGAAGAGTTAAAGTTATCTCCGCTTCCGCTACCGCCACACGCAGTCAGCAGCACAGAGAGTAAAGTTAATATTGAACATCCGATTCTTTTCATTTTTTTATTCTCGAATTGTTATTGCGGTTATTTTATACGAAAAAAGTTCAGCCGAAAAAAACGCTGACAAAAAAAAACCTCAAACAATGTTTGAGGTTTTTTTGAATATGGTGGCGAGACCCAGGATCGAACTGGGGACACACGGATTTTCAATCCGTTGCTCTACCTACTGAGCTATCACGCCGATGCGGTGTATTAAGCCGTATCTGTCATCAATAGTCAATATAATTCATCACATTTTTATTTGATCGAATATTTTTTACCCAAAAAAAATCCCTGATGGGATCAGGGATTGAAATCTTGAAATAGATTTTAAATATGGTGGCGAGACCCAGGATCGAACTGGGGACACACGGATTTTCAATCCGTTGCTCTACCTACTGAGCTATCACGCCGATGTCGCGTATTAAACAATTTAAGTGTTTTTCAGTCAAGCAGGTTTTATGCTTTTTGAAACAAACGTTTATTTTTACAGCAAATTTCACATTATTTGCTTATTTTTTATTTAAAACTCAAATAACTATTTAGCGGCATTGGTGTTTTAACTCATAAAAAATAGCTTCAAAACTTAATACTGATCAGTTAAAAGGTGTTTAATAAACTTCCTAGCTTTTTAGATCAAATATTTGGAACTTGCTTGTTCCTTGCAAAACAGTGTTTTTCATTCGCCGAATGAGAAGCCTCAAAATATATTTTGAGTTCGCAAGAAAAGGATCTTACGGTGCAGTGCACCTCATGCCTCAAACAATTGCGGATGACGTTTCCGCGTATCAAATAACATGATGAATTCACAATAAAAAAATGCCAGTCAATTTCTTAACTGACTGGCATTAGCCTCAAGGCTGCTTTTTTATAATCTATTCAAGCTTAAATTTTTTCTAAATGCGCCAGGCAACGATGAATTGCCCCACATCCCGGTTCAAACGTCTTCACGCCTTTTTCTTCTTCCATTCGGCAGACTTCACTCACCAGCCTTTCTGCAACGCCGCGTCCACGGTTCGCAGGGTGAACCACAACATTTTCCAAAACTCTACTTTCCCCTTGTCCGGTACACCAAATCGCCCCAATCAACTTAGTATTAAATTCTGCTGTGTAAACTAAGGTATACTGAGCCAAGTTTTGCTCTAGTTGTTCAATGGCATCCTGCCCATCTCCAAATTCCGGGCTAGTGTCATACAGTCGCTCAAGCTGGCTGCGCACTTCGTCATTTTCTAGTGAAGTATAAGCATGTACGGTAATAGGCATTGATTAACCCTCCTGAGCAATCTAATATGCGATGATTTCGTCATCGCGAAAAATTTTTACATCATCATTTTTGACGTTTTTTGAGGAACGTGTCTATGACGCAACGTATCAGTGAAGTGGTAAGAAACACTAACGAAACCAAAATTCGAGTTCGGGTGAATCTTGATGGTACGGGTCAAGGCACCCTCAACACAGGTGTTCCATTTTTAGATCATATGATTGATCAAATCAAGCGACATGGTCTGTTTGATATCGATATTCACTGTGATGGCGATCTGGATATCGATGATCATCATACCGTAGAAGACTGCGGGATCACACTCGGACAAGCATTTGCGCAAGCACTTGGCGACAAAAAAGGCTTAAAACGCTATGGTCATTTTTATGCACCACTGGATGAGTCTTTAAGTCGTGTAGTGGTCGATTTATCAGGTCGTCCGGGTTTGTTTATGGATATTCCATTTACACGTTCGATGATTGGTCGTTTTGATGTGGATTTATTCTCTGAATTTTTCCAAGGTTTTGTAAATCACGCCTTAATGACGCTGCACATTGACAACCTGAAAGGTAAAAATAGCCATCACCAAATCGAAAGCGTGTTTAAGGCATTTGCACGCGCACTACGTATGGCATGTGAAATCGATCCACGTGCAGAAAACACTGTTGCTTCAACCAAAGGTACTTTGTAATGACCCGTATTGCCCTTCTTGATTATGGCATGGGAAATTTACACTCTGCAGCCAAAGCCCTGGAGCATGTTGGCGCAACTGTAGATGTAACAAATGATCCCAAACTGATTGCCCAAGCCGATAAAATCGTATTTCCCGGTGTAGGCGCAATGCGTGACTGTATGCAAGGCATGCATGAAGCGGGTATTGATGAAGTGGTACGCAATGCCGTATTCAACAAGCCTGTTCTTGCAATTTGTGTCGGCATGCAAGCGTTGATGCAGCACTCTGAAGAAAATGGCGGTACAGATGCGCTGGGTATTTTTGAAGGTGAAGTGAAGCATTTTCCAGAGATGGCGGGTTTAAAAGTTCCCCATATGGGCTGGAACCAAGTGCATCAGGCAGACCCAAGCCATCCGATGTGGAAAGACATTGAACAGGATGCACGTTTCTACTTCGTCCATAGTTTTTATGTGGAACCGAAAGATACTGCTCTGGTCGCTGCAACCTGTGACTACGGTTTAGAGTTCTGTACGGCTCTGCATAAAGAAAACCTGTTTGCTACGCAGTTCCATCCTGAAAAAAGCCATACTGCTGGTTTGCAATTGCTGAAAAACTTTGTGGAATGGAAAATCTAAGCATCCATTTTTAGATATTTAAAAAGCTCAACTCTAGTTGGGCTTTTTTATTGCCGCAAATTGCTTGGCTTATATAAATTTGACTGTTTTTTATTGATTCCAATTGCTATGATGATCAAGCAAATCATTATATTTAAACAATAATTAAACTTATGGGGAATAAAAGAATGAATCAAAAATATCAAACAAGTGAATCCGCCTTAAGCCCAAGTGGACGTTTTGGTCGCCTGTCTTATTTAGGCTGGAACATGCTGATGAGCTTTTCTATTCTGATCATCATTGGGATTATTGCTACTTTTTCACCTGACTTATTTACTAATCCTTCTGCCCTAACAGGCTCTTCAATGGTTGCGGCTGTTCTCATTGGAATCGCCTACATTGCACTATTATATTTTAGTTTTGTGTTTACCATTCGCCGTCTGCATGACCGCAATCACATCGGTTGGTTATCCCTTTTAATCTTGGTGCCTGGAATAAATATCCTTTTTGTCCTTTACCTGATCTTTGCCAAAGGCGATGACAGAAGCAACCAATATGGCCCTCGACGTATAACCAAAGGCTGGGAGAAGGTTTTAGGATGGATTTACGTGCTGATTTTCCCAATCGGCATTTTATCTGCGATTGCACTTCCAGCTTATCAAGATTACGTAACTCGCGCTCAACAGGCGGAGATGGAACAAAGTATCCATCACGTAGATTAATCCTTTTAAATTCTGGATAAAGCTCATAATGAATGGGCTTTATTTTTGCCTAAAATCTGAAAAGCGATTAAGCTGAATTTAAAATAAATGACTGTATCGATTCATCATGGAAGAGCTTCTTCTTCAAACCTTACCGAGTAAAGAACAAATTCAGGAATTTCCTATATTTCAGAATCTTCCACTGCACCACATTCATCTCATTAACAGCATTGAACAATGTCTTGCCCTTGAACAAGAGCTAAAAAGCTGTGCATTACTTGGTTTTGATACCGAATCCAAACCGACCTTTGCCAAAGGTGAAGTGTCAACCGGACCACATCTGATTCAATTGGCAAGTTGCGACAAAGCCTATTTATTTCAAATTAACCCTGAAATACTAGAATTTCTAAAAGCTGTTTTTGAAAATCGAGATCAAGTTAAAGTGGGCTTTGGTTTAAAGAATGATGCACATCTTTTTCGTAAAAAAGGCATTGAACTGAATAGTGTGATTGAACTGTCTAAATGTTTCTCTGCCTTTGGTTTCCCCAATCCCATGGGGCTAAAAAATGCCATGGCGCTTTTATTTCAGCTGAATTTTCCTAAAAGTAAAAAAATCAGTACCTCCAACTGGGCACGCAAAATACTGACGCCACCCCAAATTCAATATGCGGCTGCCGATGCTTATGCACCTGTACTGGTCTTTGAAGAATTACTTCGTTTAGGCTTGCTGCCTAAACACATCCCCAACACTTCATTAAAATTACGCATTCGCCCGAACAAAATAAAAGCTGAAACTGATGCTTAGAGATTTAGCAATACTTTGCTAAGATGGCACACAATGAATTTAACGAGATTAGGCAAGGAGCGAAAGCATGCTGATCATCCCTGCAATTGACCTGAAAGATGGCAAATGTGTACGTTTAAAACAAGGTCGTATGGAAGACGATACCGTATTTTCTGACGATCCAGTTGCAACTGCACAGCATTGGGTAAATGAAGGCGCGCGTCGCTTACATTTGGTTGATTTAAACGGTGCTTTTGCCGGTACGCCAATCCATAAACCTGTGGTTGAAGCGATTGCTAAAGCTCAACCTGAGCTGCCAATTCAAATTGGTGGCGGTATTCGCTCGTTTGAAACCATCGAACATTACCTCGATGCCGGTGTATCTTTTGTGATTATCGGGACTAAAGCAGTTCAAAATCCTGAGTTTGTTGAAGAAGCATGCAAGAAATTTGCGGGTCACATTATTGTCGGTATTGATGCCATGAATGGCATGGTGGCAACGGATGGCTGGGCAAATGTTACTGACGTAAAAGCGACTGACCTGGCGAAACGCTTTGCCGATGCGGGTGTATCAAGCATTGTTTATACCGACATCGCACGTGATGGCATGATGCAAGGTGTCAACATCGAACAGACGGTCAATCTTGCAACCTATTCAGGTTTACCTGTGATTGCTTCTGGCGGTGTAACCAATCTTGATGACGTACGTAACTTAAAAGGCCAACCGGGCATTTTAGGTGCGATTACCGGTCGTGCAATTTACGAAGGCACATTAAACCTTCGTGAAGCGCAATCACTTTGGGATGATCAATCAATCTAAGTATTGATTCATCCTTAAGAGGTCTTCGGACCTCTTTTTTATTTCAATGAATTTCTTCGCTGTATAGACATGTCAAACGCTCCCTCCCGTTTTAAAGCCAAAGCCCCTCAACTTGCCCTTATTTTGATTACCATGATTTGGGGTGGCTCATTCCTTACCGTGCAATACGGTTTGAATTTTGCCAGCCCGATGTTTTTTGTCGGCTGTCGTTTTGCTGCAGCCATGCTGTTTGTCTGTCTTTTTTCCTGGAAAGATTTAAGCGGTATAAACCTGAAAGAAATTGCTGCAGGTGCGTTGATTGGCTTGGTGATTGCGATTGGTTATGGGACGCAGACCATTGGGCTACAAAGTATCAGCAGCAGTGAATCTGCTTTTTTAACTGCGCTATATGTGCCTTTAGTGCCGATTTTATTGTGGTTGTTATTCCGTAAGACTCCACAAATCATGACTTGGTGTGGTGCAGGACTGGCTTTTCTCGGTTTAGTGTTTTTGACTGGCAATGGCTTTGGTCAAGTCAATCTGAACTTTGGGCAGATCATTACCATTCTCGGTTCACTCGCCATTGCCCTTGAAATTATTCTGATCGGTTTCTTTGCGGGTAAAGTCAATGTCCGCCGTGTGACCGTCATTCAGCTCGGTTTTGCTTCTCTTTTTGCTTTTTGCCTCATGCCTGTGGCCGGTGAAACTTGGAATCCATCTTTTTCTTGGCCACTTATTACTATTCTATGTGGACTGGGCTTAGCCAGTGCAGCCATTCAACTGGTCATGAACTGGGCGCAACGCGAAGTTGATCCGTCTCAAGCCGCAATTATCTATTCAGGTGAGCCGGTTTGGGCAGCGTTAATTGGACGAATAGCCGGTGAACGCTTACCTCTAGTTGCCATTTTAGGTGGTGTATTGGTAGTGCTGGGTGTGATTGTCAGTGAATGGAAGCCTAAGTTTTTGAAGAAGAATGAAAAGGTGAATCCTTAAGAGTTTAATTTTCCTCTCCCTAGCCCTCTCCCGCAGGGAGAGGGAACAAAATCGCTTAAAACGAAACCATTTTCCCTGGATTAATCATTGCCCCTAGCCCATAAGCACTTTTCGCCATGGGGATCACCACAGGTGCCAATGCACGACCAAACAAAATATCTTTGTGTTGAATACTGGTCAGCATATTGAAATCATCGGCTTTTCCACAGAAATCATCCGCGATGGCTTTACCAATACGCACCGTTTGTGCCACACCATGACCACTCCAACCCTGTACTGCATAAATCGGAAATTTATTGCCAAATTTACGGCTATCCGCAGCGCCACTCATGGTCAAATCCGTTGTGCCACTCCAGACAAAATCCAGTTCTACATTTTGCAATTGTGGGAACACATGTTTAATCCGACCCAATAAATATTGATGGGTTTTTTCAGGACTCCAACAGGAACCCGTGCCCTCTCCACCAAACAGTAAACGGTTTTTAGATACACCACGGTAATAATCAATCTGAAATTGTGTGTCATACACAGGTGCATCGGTGGGTAGTAAATCTTTTAAATCGACTTCCAAAGGTGAGGTCGTACAGACATAGGTATAGAACGGAATCGTAGTTTGGTTATGTTCTTTTAAGAGTTTAAACGATGCATGATGCACACCCATCACCACACTTTTACGTGCTTTTATCACACCTGTTGCTGTTGTCACATAAATACCATCTTCTCGCTCTTCTACAGAAAGCACTTCGGTTTGCTCATAGATTTTTCCGCCATTTTTACAGAAGCCATAAACCAAGCCACGGTTTAAAGCCAGTGGATGAATATGTCCACCCAAGGTATCCAATAAGCCGCCACAGTAGTTATCAGAATTAATATGCCCCATCAACTCATGTTTCCCAACCACTTGGGTATGTGCCTCACCTAAGAATTTACGGGCATCTGAACCTTGAGTCAAACCTACCAAATGTCCCTCATGCACGGCGGCTGTAATATGACCGCGTTTACGTTGTAAATCCAAATCGTATTGATCTGCGATGGAATCAATTAAAGACATCGCTTCAGTTGAGGTGAAATGCCAGAGTTTTTTCGCATCTTCATAACTGAAACGCTCAATCATCTCGGAAGCTTCCCAACGGGCCAAACCAGGCGTCAGTTGTCCACCATTACGACCTGAAGCTGCACTGCCAATCCGGTTTTTCTCAACCAGCACAGCATCTACGCCCTGCTCAGATAAATGTAAGGCTGTGGAAGCACCTAACAAACCACCACCAATCACCACGACATCACATTCAATGTCGGCACTTAATGCATCAAACTGATGCCACTGTTCTAGTGAACTTTCATAGTAGTTCGCGGGGAAATCAAACTCACCACGTTTAGGATTGACCCAGTTCCACTCTTTACCACTTTGCTGATTACGACTTAGTTTAAATTCAACATCTTCGACAAATACTGGCTTATTGATATTCATTCTGTTCACTCTCTATTTTTTCAATTCATGTTTAAACTTTGATTTAGTAGGCATTGCCAATCACAATATTTTGCTTTTTCAGTTTTTTATATAGGAAGATCAGCACACCGATAGACAGCCATGCGCAGCCAAAAAGAAGGGCTGATCGTTCAAGGTTGAACCACAAACACATGATCACTGCCACAGAGATCAGCGGTAAAATCAGATTCATAAATTTATTTTTAAAGCCTTCACGTTGCTGCTCTAGCACATAGAACTTCATAAAAACCGAGAAGTTCACCGCGGTAAAGGCAATCAATGCTCCAAAGCTAATCATGCTCACCACAGTCGCTAAATCGAGGGCAATCGCTGTTAAGGAAATGAAGCCGATAGTGAGCACCGCATACAGTGGGGTTCCTAATTTACTGTGCAGTTGCCCAAAAGTACCTTTATGGAAAATGCCATCCTTCCCCATGATATGAATGAGACGAGATGCACTGGCATGGGTTGCAAGCCCTGAAGCAAAGGTATTCATGATTTGTGCACACAGGAATACCGCCTGGAATAATGCCCCACCGACATACAGCACGATTTCTGGTAATGCTTCATCTGGATTGTTAAAACGCACGTTACTCGGAAAATATAGCTGGATAAACCACGAGGCCGTAATGAAAATTGCTCCGCCCATTAACGTGGTCAAGATAACCGCACGTGGAATGGTGCGCTTCGGGTCTTTTGTTTCATGCGACATGGTGGTCACGGCATCAAAACCAAGGAAGGAAAAACAGAGGATAGATGCACCCGCAATCAGTGGCAGAATCGAGGTATCGCCATTAAATAGCGGAGCAACAGTGAGCACATGCTCATAACCTTGTGCCGATCCCACACCTTGAATGACCAGATAAACAAACAGTCCCATCAACAACAGCGGCGCCAAGACAAAGATCAAACTGAGATTGGCTAAGATATTAATGCGGAAACAATTGATCAGCGTGACAAGTCCGGCAAACAAACTGACCCAAACCCAATACGGCACACTTGGAATCACCGCTTCCAGATAAATTCCTGCCAATAACGCATTCACTAAAGGCAGTAAAATATAATCCAGTAATGAACACCAACCGACAAAAAATCCTGCCTTTGCGCCACAAGATTCTGCGGTGTAAGTGTAGGCTGAACCTGATTTATCACTAATACGACTAAAACGTGCATAACTGAATGCGGTCAGCAACATGGCAGCCAAGGCTAAAATATAGGCCATTGGTACACGTCCATCCGTGATCCCTGAAACAATACCAAAAGTATCGAAGACCACCATCGGGGTCATATATGCGATACCAATAATGACCACTTGCCATAAAGACATTTTTTTGAAAGAAACTTGCGTTTTTTCCATGCATGTCACCTGAACATTATTTATTTGAGTTATTTGTTCATTTGCAATGACTATGCCATATAATAAAAATATAAATATTTAACTCAGGCGAAAGTAAATGCCAAAGTACAGTTTAGAAATTCGAAAAGCAGCTATTCAAATGTATAAAAAAACCGATTACAAGGTGGCAGTTTGCAAGGAATTCAACATCTCTCGCGTGACACTTGATGCGTGGATTAAGTTGGAAGAAGAAACAGGAGATTTACTTCCAAAACCAGCAAAAAACCGGGGTGCTCCTAGCCACATTAAGGACTGGAATGAATTTCAATCATTTGTAAAAAATACAAAATTTAAAAATATTAGCGATTTAATCCCGCTCTTTGAACAGAAATTTGGTTACCCTGTTTCTTATGCTGTTTTAGTGCGTTCCATTCATATTTTAGGCCTACGTCGCCGTCGTGGACGCTTCTATTCTTAATGAATCAATCAGCATTTATTTTGATTCATTTTTAATGATAAATTTATATATTTAAATGTACATAAAAGTAAGTTTAATTTATTAAAAACGTAAATTTTAAAAAATAAAAAAGTATATTTAATATATTAAAAAAGTAAGTTTAATTTATTAAAAATGTATACTTTATAAATTCAATAGGTAATGTACATTTTTACAAAGTGGCTAAATTTGAGCAGGCATTGAATAAAGTGGTTCATTACAGTGCAAAAAATTATAAGGCTCACAATTCACCAGGCCTAAAAAAGGTGGCATAAAGCCACCTTCAATATGAGGAATAAAGCGAGTTATTGATACATTGGCTCATTATCATTCAAGCGGATAATGCCTTTGATGGCACGATAGACAATCCAGATCCAGGAAATACCAATAACACCAAGACAGAATGTGGTTGCAATAAGTGCAACACCTGCAAAAAGATCGGTATTTTCACCGGTAAAAAATAAGAAAAAGAACGGAATAAAAGCAATAATATTCCAGAATAAATACCACCAGAAGGTACTAATTTGCCAGGTAAAATGACTTTCAAAAATAGAACCACGTACATCGCTGCGTTTGACATAGTTAATGATTAATGCAATGACCGCCAGTAAACCACCTGAAAAAATGGCAATAATATAAAGGACATAAAGAATTAAAGTCAGGGTACGATTAGAGTCTTTATCTATAGAATAATTCATTGTTATACCTTTTAAAGTAATCGTTCTCCTTTAAAATTTAATGACATTTAAAGGAGAAATCAGCCATAAAATCAAAAGAATGTTTAAGGCTATGGTACAAAAATAAATCTTTCTAAACGGTTGTTTTTGTGTTTTATGGCGCATTTTTTCCTGTGCCAGCCATGCTGTAGGCCAGCCCCCAAGAAAGGATAAAACATGTAAGGTTTGTTCAGGTACACGGCGGTTACCCAGCAGAGCTGCCTCTTTATCTTGGGCATACATCCAGTAAGTCAGGGCATTAATAATACTGATAAATAACAACACCATTCCACTCAATAATCCCAATAAGGTGAAAACAGCCAAAGCCAAGATATAACCCACACAGGCGATTTGCATGGGTTTTAATTTTTGTTGTTGTACATTTACATTTTTCGGTTTGGGCAATATTTTTTGTGTTTGCGATGCTTTGAGATACATCACCTGTTGCGCACGGAAACGCCCTTCCCCATCAAGCAATACCGTGTATTCCAGTGCACAACCGACAATTGGACGTGGGCCTTGACGAGCAAAGTCCTTAATGTGTAAAAACACGCGATCTTTTGAGGCATCATTCGGTTGAATAAAACCATAGCCTTTGTCATCGAACCATTCGACTAATCGCCCCTGATCGCGCATTTTTATTTCCTATTTTTAAGCAGTCACAAATTTTAGTCTCTCTACGAGCATATTACGCATCTCTTGTGGATTTTTCTGCAAAATATCATCTCCAGTACGTCCCTGTTGAGCATTTTTTTGTGCAACTTGTAAACGCATCAGCCAAAATCGAGCTGCTGCCATAGCCAAATAGATCTCTAAACAGGCTTTTTCATCAGTCGTTAATGGACGTACGGTTTCATAAGCCTCTAGGAACGCTTGTGCCTTAACTTCGTTTAAATGCACCTCAGGATAGTCGGTACAGAAGTCATTTAAAGTAATGGCGATATCAAACAGAAATTCATCTTTATTCAGTTCGTAAAAATCCAGAATACCTTTTAATTCGTTCCCTTCAAACAAGGTATTGTCACGGAACAAGTCTGAATGAATAAAACCTTTAGGACGGTTAGGATAGACCGCAGTTAAAGCCTCATAAAGCCCCAGAACTTCACTCAATAAAATAGCATCCGCAGGATTTAAAGTTGGTTTTAATTCTTTAGCGACTTGTAACCAATAATCATGATTACGATATTCTGCACGTTCTAAAGGAAAATCTTGTAACGCAATATGCATTTTCGCCTGGGCAATAGCAATCGCTTGTGCTTGTTCCATAGTCGATGGCATCGGGTGTTGACCCATCATGCGTGGTGCAATTTGAGCAGGCTTATTTTTTAGAGTATGAATAGCTTTACCCGCATAATTTAACGGCACTGGCACCGCTAAACCATATTTGCCTAAATGCTCAAGTACTGGAACCAATTCCCCTGCGCCTTGCTCATCCATCTCTTCAAATATAGTGAGTACATACTGCGTAGCATTTTCACAAACTAAAAAATAGTTTGTATTCTGAATACCTCCTTGAATGGGAATCAGGTCAATCACCTCTAATCCATAAGGTGCTGCAAAAGCCTGAACTTCCTGTAAAGTCAAAGTGGTATAAACCGACATAGAAAACCTGCAAAAAAACTTACATAATTTTGATAGAATACCTTCTCCAACTACCAAGGTGTAGCACCTTCGTGGCGAAGTTTCATAATCGGCTGTTATTTTTGGAAAAAATTATGCTTGCTAAACGTATTATTCCTTGCCTTGACGTAGATAATGGTCGAGTGGTGAAAGGTGTGCAATTCCTTGATATTCGTGATGCAGGCGACCCGGTTGAAGTTGCACGTCGCTATAACGAACAAGGTGCCGATGAAATTACCTTCTTGGACATTACTGCAACCTCGAGCGGCCGTGACACCACTTACCGTACTGTTGAACGTATGGCAGAAAGTGTATTCGTTCCCTTAACCGTGGGTGGCGGTGTGCGTAAAGTTGAAGATATTCGATCATTACTCAATGCGGGTGCAGATAAAGTCAGCATTAACTCCGCTGCGGTATTTAATCCGGAATTTGTACAAGAAGCATCGCAACGCTTTGGTGCACAATGTATTGTGGTCGCCATTGATGCGAAAAAAACCGGTGACAATAAATGGGAAATTTTCACTCACGGTGGTCGTAAACCGACCGGTATTGATGCCATTGAATGGGCAGTGAAAATGGCTGAATATGGCGCAGGTGAACTGCTGATTACCTCTATGGATGCTGATGGCACCAAATCAGGTTATGACCTCAAATTAATGCGTCAAATCAATGATCGCGTGAACATTCCTACCATTGCTTCGGGTGGTGTCGGCTGTTTACAACATTTAGCGGATGGTATTTTACTAGGCGGAGCAGATGCAGTTCTAGCAGCATCAATTTTCCACTTTGGTCAACACACCATTCCTGAAGCAAAACAATATCTGGCAGCACAAGGCATTGAAATGCGTCTCTAAAATTTTAATGCTTGATCATGTAAAAAAGAGTGTTTTAACAACACTCTTTTTTATTTTAATGAGGCCATGATAAAAATTTCAGATAAAAAAAAAGGAGTCTTAGAGACTCCCTATAAACCAAGAAAACTACAGCGCGTGGTTTCTTGCAAGGTACAACAAAAGATATATACATTCACTCGGTCAAATTATGTTACAACTTAGTGATGCGGCAAATATAGAATAAAAAAGCAGTAGAATATTGACCATCAATGCCAAAAATATTGACAATTTACGACATGACTTAAAAAGTCAGTATCGAGAGTCCATTTAAAATCAAAAGATTAGTTCAAACTCGCTAAAATTAAAAAGCATAAATGCTCGATCCTTTATTTCTCGACCGATCATTGAGGCACTTTTTCTACCCATTTTGCAGGAAAGTAAGTGGCTGCAACAAAATTTAATAGCTTTGAAATAGGTTGTGGCAATGCGATGCCCAGCGGATTCTGTTCTTGCAAATCTTTCGATGAAATCACCCGGGTTCCGAGCACATAGTCAAACCAAGGTTTGGTCACACACCAGTTGGCATCCTGATTAGAATTCATATGATGATCATAATGCCAAGGAATTTTTTTCATTGCCCAGTTCGGCTCCAAATGGGCACGGCGATGAATATAGTAATAATTACAGGCACTATAGACCGCGGCGAAAGCCAGGCCTTTCGAGACAGGATAAAACATTAAACTGGTGCTCGTCGCCACTACTGCCAGAGAAACAATTTCATTTTTAGTGCGCCAATTTGAAATGCCTTCGACATAGCCATGGTCATGAAATGCCGTTTTTCGCACTTCACGATGATGCTCCCAATGCGATTTCATACTCTCTGGCACAGGACTATAACGCGGCTTTCGACTTCGATGTGTGCCGTGCAAAATATATTTATGTGCAATCCATTCAAAGCCATTGGCCACCACCAATCCAACCAGAAAACCTTTCCACATATCGCTTCTCCATCAATTCTATTGAATATAGGCAATGAACTGTGCTAAATATTGACCATAACATAAAACTTCATTGACAAATTACGACAATAAAAAGATCAATATGCAACAATTTAAAGATTATACCGGCTCCGTTTATGGGGGACTTGGACATTTACTCTATGCCTATAGCCAGGCTAAAGGCATAACTATTTCTAAAAAACTGGAACAAGTTCAAAATCTGGAACGCTTTGACTTCAGTCTTTGGCGTGACTTACTGACGGATATGCAACAACATCGGCAAATTCCTGCATTAGGACTTGATATTGCCGAATTTGTACAACCCAAACATCTCGGTATCATTGCTTATATTGCGCTGTCCTGTAATACCTTGGGGGAAGTGTTACAACGTTATTATGATTTTCACCGCTTGATTTACGATGGCAGTGCTTTACATGTCAATATGCAGGGTAACTATTTAACGATTGGTTGGGGAGATATTCCCTTTCATATAACCACCCAACTCACCCATGAAATTTCTATCGCCTTGCTGTTTCAGTTTCTAAAACACTTCATGGAATTTGATGATATTCACGTGCATGAAGTTCATTTTGTTCATCCGGCACCGAAAAATATCGCGTTATATGAGCAATATTTCCGTTGTAAAGTTCGCTTTTCACAACCGGTTGCGCAAATTATTGTCCCTGTTTACGAGCTTGCCAAACCTTTTCAGCAAGGTGATCAAACCCTGCAACATCTGCTTATGCAGCAAGCTCAAGCGCTGTTGGACAAGCTTCCCAATTCCACCCAACTGGATCAACGTCTACAACAGGCAATTTTAACCGGCTTACAAAAAAACCTGTATCAAATCGAACCCATTGCCCAGCAATTAAACATGTCGGTACGCCAGCTGCAACGCCATTTACAACACCAAGGCACAAGCTATCAACAGCGCATGCAAGAAGTTCGACATCTACTGGCAGAACAATATTTAAAAGATCCACATTTAAGCCTGCAAGACATTGCTTTATTGCTGAGTTATTCTGAACAAAGTGCCTTCCAACGCGCTTTTAAACAATGGACTGGCTCTACACCACAACAATGGCGACAACAACAATATTGCTAAAATCGAATTCCAGTCATACAAGTGTCATCTCTATTCACCATGTTGGAATTGAGAAATGTTCAATTTCTCGATAAATATAAAATGTCACCTGAGATTATTAAAAAATTTATAAAAAATCTGGAGAATAAAATGAATAAATATCTCGCTGAATTGATTGGTACATTCTGGCTAGTGTTTGGTGGTTGTGGTAGTGCAGTAATTGCAGCGGCCTTCCCTGATTTAGGCATTGGTTTTGCCGGCGTGGCGTTAGCTTTTGGTTTGACCGTGCTGACCGGTGCCTATGCATTGGGTCATATTTCTGGCGGACACTTTAATCCTGCGGTCAGTATAGGCTTGTGGTTTGGCGGCCGTTTCGATGCCAAAGATCTGATCCCATATATCATTTCCCAAGTCATTGGCGCGACTTTAGCGGCACTGGTTTTATATGTGATTGTACAAGGTCAAGCTGGTTTTGTCGGTACAGGTGGTTTTGCCAGCAATGGATTTGGTGAATTATCTCCGGGTAAATATTCAATGACCTCGGCTTTAATCATTGAAGTGGTACTCAGCGCTATTTTCCTGATTGTGATTATGGGTGCGACTGACAAACGCGCACCTGCAGGTTTTGCTCCGATTGCGATTGGTCTGGCTTTAACCCTGATTCATTTAATCAGTATTCCAGTGACCAATACCTCGGTCAATCCAGCCCGTAGTACCGGTGTTGCATTCTTTGCGGAAACAGCTGCGTTAAGCCAGCTTTGGCTATTCTGGGTAGCTCCGATTTTTGGTGCCATTCTTGGCGCGCTAATTTATAAAGTAGTGGCCTCGGAAAAAGACTAAAATATCATCCATAAAAAAAGCTCACATCAGGTGAGCTTTTTATGTTCCATGTGGAACATTTTTTTTATAGCTATTTATAAAAATGGATTTTCAATTTCCTGTTCATCTTGACGATCAATCTTTTCAGGCAAATTGGGTTCATTTTCTAGGGCACTGACCACATCATTCAAAAAGGCCTGTAAAGCCTTGGCAGCTTGCAAGCCAGCCTGATCTTTAGTTAGCTGTAAATTGCCATAAATACTGACACAATCTTCTTGGTTTTCTAAAGTGAGGTCGTGAATAGCATGCGATTCGGTACCATTTACAAAAGGCTTGAACATTTTATTCTCACTGATCTTTGTTGTTATTTAAAAAGTAGGATGATTTTTATCATCCTACCTAAAAAAGGCTTATTTCAACAACTGTAAAATGTACTGTAAAAGTCCTTCAATCAATTGTTTAACAATTGCATCTTGGGTATTTGGATCGATCGTTGGTGCCGCGCTCTTGTTCTCACCCGATTGTGTAGGCGTAGCGGTTGAAGACGATTTTACCGAGGATGATTTGAACTGTTTCTGCAAAGCGCTAAGCGCATCTGCACTGACTTCTTCAGCACACTGGCTTTCTGCATCCCAATGTGAATAGGCAATTTTCTGCGTCGCTTTGACCGCACTAGCCTTTAATGGCAAATTGTAAGTATTGCGCTTTTGATCTTCTGTTAACTGAGGAAAAATATTAATTCCAGTGAGATCTTCCAACGCACATATACTGATCACATGAACTTTTGGTGCAGTAGCTTTCAGGGTATTGTCGGCATAGTACACACCTGCCGCCCCTGTTTTTGGCATATATATGGCTTTGTAGGTCGCTGTCGGAACAATTACCCCCTTACCAATCGTTTTGAGTTTTTTCGCAGAAAATACTGGCCCAGTGACCACATAAACGTCTTGCTTCTGTTTTGTCACAATCGCCCGCGTAGCTTCCTCTAATTCACGCCAAACCTGCTGATTATTTTTAGGCGCTTGCGGCACCATATTGGCTAGAGAAAAACTGTCATATTGCGCAGCTTTATTGGGCATGTCTGCATTCGGCGCCATATGTCCGCGGTCATAACCTGATGCTTTATAATCCGCTAATGTCGCCTGATGTTCCACTTTGACTTTTGTTTCTTCATGAAAACTATCTTCACGCGGAATTTTTTGACTTAAGCGTTGTGGAGTCAAGGCTTCTGCAACCCATAAAGGCGTTTTCGACACCCCTGAATACATTACATTGAAACCATTAAAACACAGCGGATAGGTATTTTTATTGAGACTTTCTTTTGTTAAATAAGGTGGAATATCACGATAAAATTGATCTAAACAAGCCGAATTTGATGAAGATGGCAATGAAACAAATTGCTGGATTTTTTCTTGTCCAAACGCAATCGCAAAACTACTGGTCGCGACTAAACCTAAAATAATTTTTAAGCTATTTTGATTTAAAAGTTGAACCCAAGATTTACTGGTTTTACGTTTCTTAATTGCCATTTCTAGATAAACACTCATTTTCCATGAGCTTAACAAGCAAGCAAAATGAAGTATATGTAGCGAAAGTTGTTTGTTTAACATTTAGGCAAAACATGGTTAACAAAAGCACAGTTGTTGTAACAGTATGTCTCATTTTCTAAAGCTTTTATGAAGACTCTTAATGGCTTTACGTATGTTTGATTGAAAAACCGATCCTAATTATGACAAGGTAAAAATACGCAAGATTCGGAATTATTATTTCTACGGAGTATTTTATGCATTCGAAGCTTTTAGGTTTAAGTCTCGTTACAGGACTAATGAGTGCAACTGCATTCGCAGAACCCGCAATTCAACCTGGCGATTCTTTAGAAAGTTTATCTAAAGTTAAAGTGACTACTACCGTGAATGGTCAAGCAGGTTCAATTCAGGATTTAGTGACAAGTGGTCAAATCCGTATTGTCGATACAAGTCAAATCGCTGCTGAACCGACTCAAGCTGGATCTGAGACACAACAAGTACAAACCAATTCAGCTGCAGATGCATCACAAGCTGCGGATATAAATACAATAGCACAGCAAACAGCTGAGCCAGCTCAGGCAGCGTCTGAGACAGAGGTTCAAACTGCTACAGCTGCAGATAAAACTGCGCCACAAGCTGCGGATATGAATACAACAGCACAAACTGTTGAAGCATCACCAGAGCAAGCAAATAATCCTGCTATTGCGCAAACAACTCAAGCTGCACCTGAAAGTGCGGACCCAATGCAACCCAATGCTGAATTAGCTGCGCAACAAGCTGAACAAGTGATGGATCAAGAAGCTGCGGCTGCACAAGCGCCAGTGAATGATGCCAATGAAAATGTGGCTGCTGCGCCCGTCAATGCTGCGGATATGTCGCAAACAGATGTAACTAATGAAGCTGCCGCTGCAGCACCGGTGAATACTGCTGAAACAAATGAAGCATTTGCTGCTACACCTGAAGCTACGCAGCCAAATGATGCTGTACAAGCAGCACCAGAAGCTGATGTTACAGATGCGCCAGTGAATGCCTCTCCAGAAGCTCCGGCTGCAGAACAAACAGAGAACTAATCACTCTCTCGTTTTCAGGGCTTTCATCCTCCAAATAAAAAACCAAGGATTTTCCACCTTGGTTTTTTATTGTCTGTAATTTCTGGCCGTTAAATTTCGATTTGACTGCCCAGCTCCACCACACGATTGGGTGGAATCTGATAAAAATCGCTGACTGGACTGGTATTGCGTTGCATGGAAATAAACAGTTTTTCACGCCACGGAGACAAGCCATCTCCGACTGTATGAATCAGTCGATCACGTGAAATAAAGAAGCTCATTTGCATCATGTCGAAGTCAAAACCTAACTGTTGATAGGCTTGTTCCAGTGCCTCTGGAATATTGGGCTGATCTTTAAAACCGTAATAGACTGAAATACGATAGAAACGATCATCCAGTTTCTCGACTTTAGTCCGCTCTTCTTCGGCCACATAAGGAATATCACGGGTGATGACCGTCACCATAATATTCAGCTCATGCAGTACCTTGTTGTGCTTAATATTGTGCAACATGGCATGTGGCACAATATTTGGCGTACCGGTCAGGAATACTGCAGCACCCGGAACAAAGTGTGTTTCCGCGCTCATGCTAATACTTTTGATGAACAGATCAATCGGTAATGCATCTCTTTCCAAACGTGCAAGTACAATTTCTCGGCCTGCTTTCCAGGTCATCAAAATGGTATAAACTACTGCACCAATCAAAATTGGCACCCAACCACCGGAAATAATTTTTAATGAGGTTGATGCTACAAAAACCAAATCAATTAGTAAGAAAGGTAGGGCAAATAACAAAACTTTCCACACTGGCCAACGCCAGAAACCATAGGCTAGGAACGAAATTAAAATCGTACCGCACAGCATGGTCATGGTAACGGCAACCCCATAAGCACTGGCGAGGTTGGCACTATTTTCAAACAATAAAATCAGGATAACCACCGAAATGAACAACACCCAGTTAATGAACGGCAAATAGATTTGACCTTGTTCAACATCCGAAGTGTGATGCACGGTCAAGCGCGGCAAATAGCGCAGTTGAATCGCCTGATTGGTCATTGAGAACACGCCAGTAATGACCGCTTGTGATGCAATAACTGCAGCAGCAGTGGCTAAACCAATCATAGGAAATAAAGCCCAGTCGGGAACCAGCATATAAAATGGATTGGCAATTGCATTTGGGTTACGGAGCAACAGTGCCCCCTGTCCTGCATAGTTAAACAGTAGACAAGGTAAAACAATGATGAACCAAGCGAGGCGGATTGGTAAGCGACCAAAATGCCCCATATCGGCATATAAGGCTTCACCACCCGTGATAGTCAGAATCACAGCCCCCATGGTCAGGAAAGCCACATAGGGTTGATGGACAATGAAGTTAAAAGCCCAATGCGGACTCACCATGGTTAATACAAATGGCGTTTGGATAATACTCCATACGCCCAGTGCGCCAATGGATAAAAACCAAACCATGGTTAAGGGACCAAAATATTTCCCCATCGTGGCTGTGCCATGCCGTTGTACCAGAAATAATCCAGCCAAAATACCAATCGCTAAAGGCATTAACCATTGGTTAAACATGGGCGTAGCGATACTCAAGCCTTCAATGGCTGACAAGACAGAAATTGCCGGGGTAATGATGCCATCGCCAAAGAACAGCGATGCACCAATAAAGCCTAAAGCAATCAGATAAATCTTTTTGTTCTCGGCAATACGTGAGGTCCGCAGGTTCAATGCCAATAACGACATAATCCCGCCTTCACCATTATTGTCCGCACGCATAATGATGGTGACGTATTTGAAACTAATCGTCAGCATCATGCACCAAAAAATCAGCGATAAAATTCCAAGCACTGATGCTTCAGTAATAGCGAGATGGGCGGTGAGGAAACATTGCCGAAGGGCATACAATGGACTGGTACCAATGTCTCCGAATACAACCCCAAGCGCTGCGAGGGTAATCACAGGCAAGGCGGCTTTCTTTGCAGTACTTTGCATATTTTGTCTTCGTTTGTAGACACAATTTTTTCGCCATCATATCACCGAGATAAAACTTTTGCTTTAAATCAATTGTTTCAACTTGGCAGAGTTGCTTTTTTTGGTTATCATCGCGGCGCAATGGTGAGGTGTCCGAGTGGCTTAAGGAGCACGCCTGGAAAGTGTGTATACGTTTGCGCGTATCGAGGGTTCGAATCCCTCTCTCACCGCCAGAATTTGAAAAAGACTTAAATCGAAAGATTTAGGTCTTTTTTGTTGCTTATAAAATCGCTTAAAACCCTACTTGATTCATTTATTTTCAAAATTTTATGTATAAGCATAAATAATTTTTTAATCTTCTTATTTAGAATTTCGAATCAACTGACAATAAAAAGAACAATTAAAAAAATTATCATAAAGCTGCAATATTCTGCTGATAATAATCGTATTACAGCACCTTCAATCAAATCATAAAATCACATTCAACATATAAAAAACTGCTATTCGGGAGTAAGCATGAATACCAGCCTTAATTATGTAAAGCAGATCAAGAATGCGAAACGTGGGGGTTACACCCCAACCATTGCCAAAGATATCAATAAACATAAAGTTCAGAAAGCCATACGTTTAATTGAACAATGGAGAAAGCTCGCAGATGAACTCAAGCCACAAATGCAAATCGACATGGCTTTAACATTAGAAGAGTGTGCTGAAGATTTAGATCAAATTTTAAGGAATAAATAACACTGCTAAATATGAAGGCAATTCAATCGCTCATTTTTTGGCTTGCGTTTTTAACAAAATTCGCTATTATTCATCCCACGTTGCCGGCATAGCTCAGTTGGTAGAGCAACTGACTTGTAATCAGTAGGTCCACAGTTCGAATCCGTGTGCCGGCACCATTTTATACTTAGCCTCGCTTTTTAGTGAGGCTTTGTTGTTTCTGGGCTTTGGCTTTTCAAAGAATATCTAAAATATCAGTGTTTATTATTTTCTCGCGCTGATTTGCACATACTTGACCAAACCATCGACGTAAAGCTTGCGACATAACTTTGCTGTCATGCGAATTTTAAATGCATCCAAGCCGGTAGCGTGTTGTGGTAATTGCTGAAAGTAGTTTGCAAAACCCTGCAAAACCGCTTCAGATAAATCACGGATTTCAATATCCTCAAAATCATAGGTCTGCAAAGTTTGTTTCAAGACTGATTGCGTCATTAAATTATTTAAATTCACATCCGCTGCTTTTAACAACCACTGATACTTTTTCTTTTGTAATGAATTTAAATTCAGCCATTGTTCAGACAACATTAAATAATGAAAACCCAGTCTGCCCTTTGAATTTAAAACACTCTCCACTGAATCGAGAAATGAATTCAAATTTGAGTGATAGGCAGCGTCGATACAGAGCACCACATCAAAGCCAGATTTGAACTGAATCTGTTTTAAATTTAAAAAAGAGTGTTGATGAATTGCAGCAAGTTGAGGAAGATGTTTTTGAATTTGAATCACACAACTGGCTTGTAATTCCACAGCTTCAATGTGTTGAACATGATAATGCTGCTGCCAATGAAGCAGACTTGCACCCTGCCCACAGCCTAAATCGAGCAAGCTGTCATTTGAAGTTAAATGGACTGCTTGCGCCAACCAATCTGCCAATTGACGACAAGCGTCGGGATAGGATGACGTTGCATCATCCCAATAACCCAAATTACTCCAAGCGAGTTCAGCATCATCCCCTAACTGTTTTGCGTTAATCGCATACTTATGTTGTGAAAATTGCTGTTGAATCGTTTGAAGCCATTTCATGGATTAGTAGCCGAGTTGTGGGGCAACCTCAACTTTAGGTTTTAATCCCACAAACGGCAATGGGGCACCCAAAATTTCCGCAATATTCATTGCTGAAGTCACTGCCGATTCTAAAAGTGGCAAACCATCACAAGACCAAGAACCACAATAAAACACTTTACGGTTTAGATCTTTATGACGTTGTTGCAGCTCTTTATTTAAAGCCACTGTTTGGGAGTCCACCACAGCACGAGTTAACGTAACGCTGGAAATGACTTTTTTAGGATCAATGTCAGTCACCGGTTGCCAGGTTTGGAACACTGGCGTTTTACCAACCAGACTTGGCTCAACCGAATTCAACCACACGGTGAACTGTTGACGGGTAAATTTACGATCCATCATATAACTGAGTACTGCCCAATCTTTACGCTTGGGTGGCATCACAGTTTGATCGGTATGAATCACTAATTGACCCTTTTCAAATCTGAATTTCTTTAACAGCGCAATATCATCTGCAAATTGTTCATTATTTAAAAAGGTTTCAATTTTATTGGTCGGTGTTGCCACAATGACACGATCAAAAATGCGTTGCTCACCCAACGCATTTTCAACTAAAACACCATTTTCGTGTTCTTTGACTTGGGTAATGGCAGAGCTATTATGAATTTCAATGCCTTCAATCAGCTTGTCGACCAATGCCGGCGTGCCACCTTGAATACGCAATAAAGCATCGCCATCGGTCAATTGACGCAAGAACGTCAATAAAGGTTTAGCAGGCCATTCGCCAATGGTTTTTGGGTTACAGGTACAAATAGTATAGAGCACCGGCATGACTGCGCCATGCCAGAATACTTCTTCAATATCATTGTTATTTATAAATTCAGCCAGAGTAATATCTTGATTCTTTGATCTGAAGAATCTGGCGATGGCAGCTTTCAGTTGCAGCATGCCTTTTACCAAGCGCCAGCCGTATTGTTGAAGCCCTTTACGGTTATTAATAATCGGAAAGTTACCAATACGACTACGGGTGGTCGTTAACCAGGTTTCCGTGCGATCTTCAAACAACCAGCTGCATGCCATATAGGTACGCACAGGGAAAGTAGGTATACCTAAATACGTCGCCAAACTGAGGGTGTTTTTCCACAAATGAGGGTTCATTACACGCAAGGGTGCATCAATTAAGCCGCCTTCAAATTCAATGCTATGGCTATCCATACCACGTCCAGGCAATGCTTCAAAAATAGTTATGCTATGCCCTGCATCTTTAAGAATTCTGGCGGTAGCTAGCCCAGCCATGCCACTACCAATAACTGCAATATCCAAAATTATTATCCGTCAGTTACATATAAGATTCTTGAAATTATGAACCAAGCGAGATTAAAAGGCGGTATTAAAATATTCCAGAATATGTTCTTTTAACAAAAGTCATCATCAGGGATATCAGAAAGATTTTTACATTTATTTACATAGAAAAAATCTAAAATAAATATAAGAAAATATTGAAATTTTTCCTAATAAACCATAAAAGTCCTTTAAAAAAGGATATATATATTAACCAATATTATAACGATCGTTTTACAAAAGTATAAAATACCACTATGATGCATCACATAATAACTTGACCACCAGATTCGCTTTTAACACCCCATAACTATGCAAATGCTGTAAAAACAACAAAATTTATTTCGCAAAAAGCCCCTAAAAATTTAGGGGCTTCTTTATTTCTTGAATGACCAAGGAATGGCTAAAATTAACTGGCAACCGGAATCTCACCAAACTTGCCGTTATTAAAGTCATTAAAGGCTTGAACGATTTCATCTTTGGTATTCATCACAAAGGGACCATAGCCCTGAATTGGCTCATTCAAAGGCTGTCCGGTGAGCACCAGAAATTTGCTATCTTTCATCGCTTGCAGTTGAATATCGGCTTCACCATCTTGAGCAAACAGGACAATGGAACTGTCTTGAACATGCTGCGTTCCATTCAACTGCATTTCACCGGATAGCACCACAACCAGTACATTGTGATCGATAGGTACATGAATGTGATGCACATGTTCTGCTTTCAACTCACCATCCCATACGTTCACAGGACTATAAGTAGAAGCAGGACCGCTATGTTCTGCCTGATCCTCTATATAGCGACCGGCAATCACGCGGAGATGTCCTGCACCCTTTTCAAGCTCAATCACAGGAATCTCTTGTGCTTCAATGGCCTGATACTTAGGTGCGGTCATTTTATCTGCTGCAGGCAAGTTGACCCAAAGCTGCACCATTTCAAACAAGCCACCATTCTTGGCGAATTCTTCAGAGTGAAACTCTTCATGCACTAAACCTGCACCCGCAGTCATCCATTGCACATCGCCCATTTTAATCTGGCCGCCGCCCCCTGCTGAATCTTTGTGAGTAACCCCACCTTGATAGGCCAGCGTCACCGTTTCAAAACCACGATGTGGATGTGAACCGACGCCATGCTGCTGCGTGGTTGGGCTAAAATGGTACGGTGCTGCATAGTCCAAGAGTAAAAATGGACTAATCGCCTGCCCTAAACGATCGTAGGAAAACAGGTTTTTAACCGGGAAGCCATCACCCACCCAATGCATGTTCTGGTTACGGTAAACGCCAATAATTTTTTTCATTTCAAAGCTCCTATCACTAGGAAATAATATGGATTTATCTTAAAACTTTTAAAGTAGCCAGCCTAGCGCATGAACAATATACAACGTCCTGACAATAGGATAATTCAATTTTTTACGCTCAAAAAGAATACAAAAAGTAGATCATTTTTATCAATATTCTGAGGCTACTCATCCTATGATGATGTTTCCGTTCTTAACGCGCTTCAAGTTTTTCACTGTAGGTCATAACTAAAATACGCAGAAGCTGAGGTCAGTGTTTTATGCTCGCCCCATCAGCCTCTATGATGATTAAAAAAGAGGAATACAAAAATGGGTAAACCCTACATTCGTTTAGATAAAGATAATGCAGCAGTTTTATTGGTCGATCATCAAACTGGATTACTTTCATTGGTTCGTGATATTGATCCCGATAAATTTAAAAACATTGTTTTAGGACTAGCTGCATTAGCTCAATATTTTAATCTTCCGACCATTTTAACCACCAGTTTTGAAGAAGGTCCGAATGGTCCTTTGGTTCCTGAACTGAAAGAAATGTTCCCAGATGCACCTTATATTGCGCGTCCAGGCCAAATTAATGCCTGGGACAATGAAGACTTCGTCAAAGCAGTCAAAGCTACAGGTAAAAAACAACTTATTATTGCCGGAGTTGTGACCGAAGTCTGTGTGGCATTTCCTGCACTTTCAGCGCTTGAAGAAGACTTTGAGGTGTTCGTGATTACCGATGCTTCCGGTACATTTAACCCTTTAACCCGTGATTCGGCATGGGATCGCATGTCCAATGCCGGTGCACAATTGATGACCTGGTTCGGTGCGGCATGTGAACTACATCGCGACTGGCGTAATGATGTGGAAGGTTTGGGCGCATTGTTCTCGAATCACATTCCTGATTATCGCAACCTGATCAACAGCTACAACCAACATTCATCGCAAAAATAAGCTTATGCTCTTTTTCATGAAGCGATCTCTAGATCGCTTTTTATTTTGCTATTCTGCATTTTGTTGTTCTGTATTTTGTTATTGGGCAACCTCCATCATTGTATTTATTTTCAGCTAGAATAAAGCCTTTTTTGCGCTGTTTTGAGAATGATCTATTCATTCATTTGATGATTATTATTAATTTCCCTAGTGGTGAAACACGGTGGATTTAGTGCAGCAAGTGAAGCGAGTAATATCACCAAATCAATTTTCAAACCAATGAAGACTCCAGCCTGATTGTCCGTGACGTGATTAAAACCACGCATTGTTTGGCGGCAAGTCCAGAATTGCTACAAGGACGAGAAATCCAGAATTTCACCGAATTACATGAATTTCCAAATGTGGTTCTGGGCATTCAAAAATCACAATATTATTGGCATTTAAAAAATCATGAGCATGATGAAGTAATTGATATTCCCTTTTAGCTACGGATTAAAAGCAATGATCTTGCCGGGGTCTACTATGCCGTCCGCGATGGTTTAGGCTGCCGATTTGCCTTATATAATGGTTGAAGAAGACATCAAACAAGGCCAACTGATTCATGTCTTACCTGAGTGGTGCTCAAATTTAGGCACTGTGCAATTGGTCTATGCTTCGCGTAAAGGGCAACGTCTGGTAATGGAAAAACTGATTGATTATCTGGTCGAAGGTTTAAGAAATTTAGCCAAAGAGCATTTAGGTTATGTGCTTTAAGTTAACAGATGACGCATATAAAAAATCCAGGAGCTAAGTCCTGGATTTTTTGGGAGAGTATTTCAACTTGAGATTAAATTTTACCAATCAAGTCGATTGAAGGAGCAAGTGTTGCATCACCTTCTTTCCATTTTGCTGGGCAAACTTCACCTGGGTGTGCATGAACATATTGCGCGGCTTTTACTTTACGTAGAAGCTCTTGCGCATCACGACCAATGCCCCCGGCATTGATTTCGATAATCTGGATTTTGCCTTCAGGGTCAATCACAAAAGTACCGCGGTCTGCCAAGCCTTCAGACTCAATTAAAACTTCAAAGTTTTTCGCCAAAGTCCAGGTTGGATCACCAATCATTGCATACTGGATTTTTTTGATTTCATCTGAGCTGTCATGCCAAGCTTTATGCGTGAAATGGGTATCGGTAGAGACTGAATAAATCTCAACGCCCATTTTTTGGAATTCAGCATAGTTATCTGCCAAATCACCAAGTTCTGTTGGACAAACAAAAGTGAAGTCTGCAGGATAGAAGAACACCACTGACCATTTTCCGATCATGTCTTTTTCAGACACTGCAACGAATTCACCATTTTTATAAGCGGTTGCGTTGAATGGTTTTACTTCAGTATTAATTAAACTCATGAGATATTTCCTCTAGCTCGTTTCTGGGATTGCTTATCTTGTGAGGCTAGAATACGAAAGTTTCTCAAATAGGTAAAACCGTACTTTTTTATAAAAACAATCGAAAAAATAGATTTAATATTTCTATCCAGTTTGTAAAAGTAATTGTTTTAGGCAATAAAAACCCTTTGCTGTTACAAAGGGTTTTGGATGACGAGTTACCGTTTTAATTCAGTCAAAACGGTAAATCGTCATCTAAATCAGCAGGTGCAGCGACAGGCGCAGCAGGTGCAGATTGCGGTGCTTTCGGCTGGAAAGCAGACGGATTATTGTTTGCATAACCGCCTTGCTGGTTGTTATTAAAACCACCAGCTTGATTATTGCCATAACCGCCTTGGTTATTACTGTTGTTATTATTGTTGTTATAACCGCCGCCCTGGTTATTGTTGAAACGTGGTTGGTTATAACCCGCGTTGTCACCACCCGCAGCTTGCTCACCTTGCTGACGGTTGCCGCTATCTAGCATTTGCATTTGTTCACCACGAATTTCTGTGGTGTAGCGTTCCTGACCGCTTTGGTCTGTCCACTGACGCGTACGCAATGAACCTTCAATATAAACTTTAGAACCCTTGCGTAGATATTGCTGTGCAATTTCACCTAAGCGGTTATGCAACACAATACGATGCCATTCAGTTTGTTCTTTACGCTCACCGGTATTTTTATCAGTCCACGAATCGCTGGTTGCAATTGAAAACTGAGTAAGAGAACCACCATTTGGAAAAGTTTTGGTTTCAGGATCTTTACCTAAAGTTCCGACTAAAATTACTTTATTAACACCACGCATCAGACGTACACTTCCTATCTATTTCTATATTTTACTTTATAAGAGTTATGCTTAAATGGCTACATCTTTACCTAACAACTGCGTTAAATCTTGTCGCGCAGCTTCATTTATAAGCTGCTTATCAATTTTAACATAAGCAAATTGCTGATCAGACATCACCACAACCTCTTCAATACCACGAATTGCCAAAAGTTGAGAAGTCCACTCATCCGTTTGTTTCGTCTCGGGTAAACGCAAGACCAAGGACGAAAGATAACGCGGCTGAGCCAGACTAAAGCTGATCAATAACCAGACAATAGCGATCCCGGTTAAGATACTCCAACCCATGGCAGTATTATTTAGTAACAATAATTGACCACCAATCATGCCACCAAAAAATGCCCCTAAAAACTGACTACTGGCATTCACACCCATCGCTGTGGCTTTAGACTGAATCGGTGCAGATTTGGATAACCACGAAGGCAACAAGGCCTCCATCACGTTAAAGGCGATAAAGAAAAATCCTAAACCTGCCAATAAGATATATTTTGATTCATAGCCAAAAATTAGTACCAGTAAGCCCAGAATAATCCCACCAATTGCGGTCAGGAAAATGCCGCGCATTTTGCGATACTTTTCCGCCAAAATAATGCTTGGAAAAGCAAAAAACAAGCTAATGATCAATAATGGCAAATACACCAAACCATGACTGGCCAATGGAATATCAGCAAACTGAATCAGTTGCGATGGCATATAAATAAACATCGCAGTCAGCAATAAATGCAGCGTAAACACCGAAACATGCAAGCGGTTTAAATCGCCCATTTTCAGCACCTGTTTCAGTTGTGCCAGATAACCTTGCTGATAATTTTTATGATGACGGGTCACTTTAGGAACTAATAGCAACATCGAAATTGCCGCCAAGCCCATAACGGTAGTCACCCAGAACAGTCCGGAAATACCCACCAAGCTGGTGAGCCAAGGTCCGAGACTAAACGCGACCATAAAAGACACGCCAATACTCATCCCCATCACGGCCATGGCTTTGCTGCGCTGTTCTTCACGGGTGACATCTGCCAATAGCGCCATGACTACAGCAGAAACTGCACCACCACCGGCAATCGCACGACCAATGATCACGCCATAAATGGTCTCGGACATCGCTGCAATTGCACCGCCTAGCGCAAACAACAATAAGCCTAAAACGACCAAAGGCTTACGGCTAAAACGGTCAGCCAGCAAGCTAAAGGGGATTTGTAAAATCGCTTGGGTTAAACCATATACCCCTACAGCCAAACCAATCAGCGCAGGTGTTGCCCCTTGATATGACTGACCTGCCACAGAAAACACAGGAATAATCATGAACAAGCCCAACATACGCAGGGCAAAAATACTGCTTAAGGCAAAGGTTGAACGGCGTTCTAAAGCATTCATCATATCAATAAGCTTGGTTTTATGAATTTAGTTTCGATGGGCTATCCTACAACATTCATGTTATGGATGTTGATTTATTCAAAGATCAGCCATCATAAAAAAGGGCGCATTTTATGCGCCCTTATTGTAACCGTTTTTCTTAAAAAAGGATTAACCGATCCGTTCTTGACGCTTACTATATTGAATAGATGCAATGACTGCCCAGACAATAAATGCCACACCAATCAAACCGGTCACAACTTCAGGTACGTGTAGACCCGTGCCGCTCGCCAGCATAATGAATGCCAAAGCACCAATGGCGTAGTGCGCGCCATGCTCAAGGAAAATATAAGCATCTAATGTGCCTTTTTCGACCAGATAAATTGTCATTGAACGCACGAACATTGCACCAATGGCAAGACCCAGCATAATGATCACAACATCCGATGTAATCGCAAAAGCACCGATTACACCATCAAAACTGAACGATGCATCAAGTACTTCAAGATAAAGAAAACCACCAAAACCGGCTTTAATCACACCTGTAGATGCACCACTGGCATCATGTGCCACAGCATTGCCCTGTTCATCAATTTCAGGTTCACCGCCTAACAAGTGACTCAATACTTGAACCCCAATGTAAATGACGATCCCCCAGATTCCTGCCATGGTCACGGCTAAACGTGCAGTTTCCTCTACATTTGCTGCCATGATCAGCAAGCCAACCAGTGAAAGGAATACTGACATTGCAGGTACGTTGGCTAGATTAGACAAACGTGCTTCAAGCCATCTAAACCAGTGGGTATCTTTTTCGCTATCCAGGAAGAAATTCAGGAATACCAGTAACAAGAATGAGCCACCAAATGCTGCAATTTCAGCATGATGTGCCATCAGTTTTTCTGAATAAAGAATAGGATCATTGATCGCCATTTTCACGACTTCAAGCATACCCATGTCCGCAGTGACTGCAACAATCACAATTGGGAACACCAAACGCATGCCAAATACAGCAATAACAATACCGACGGTTAAGAAAATCATTTTCCAGAAATGATCCCAACCGCGCAGTACCGAGGCATTCACCACGGCATTATCGAAAGAAAGTGATACTTCCATGACGGCCAGAATGGCAGTAATGGTTAACGCCGTGAACATGGTCTTTAAACCTGCTTCCGGGCCATGCGTAAAGCCCCAATATGCAGATATAGCCAGACACACGATCGTAAAAATGATTGAGAAACCAAAATGTTTCATCATGATAGATCGACCTATGAACAAATATGTATAGAGAGTGAATTCGGTAAAACTTAAAAAAGAACTTAAGATTTTATGTGCACAATTATGACGACTTTTTGATATTAATCCAAAATTCTTCGTATGATTTTTTTTGAAGACAAATACACTATTTATGCGGCTTGATATCTTAGCGCGGAAACTCTTGTTATAGTCCTGCCTTCTGTAAATTCTTCTTTTATTATCGACAGGATGATGACATGAGCTTTTCTCAAGATGTATGGCAGCGAAATTTGGCTTTATATCAAAAAACCTTAGCCCTGCCATTTAACCAAGAACTTGCACAAGGTACTTTGAGCAAAGACGTTTTTAGTCATTATGTGATTCAAGATGCGCATTATTTACTGGCTTATGGTCGATCACTTGCAGTCTGTGCTGCCAAAGCCTTTGAAGCCGATGACGTGATTCAGTTTGCTGATGCTGCCAGAATTGCCATTGTGGTTGAACGCAGTCTGCATGATGGTTTTATGCAGGAATTTGATATCACCAAAAAAGAATTTGAATCAACACCTTTAACCTTGGCTTGTCATCATTACACTTCGTTTTTAACGGCAACTGCTTGGTCTGAAAGCTATCCGGTGGTCTTGGCTTCCTTACTTCCATGTTTCTGGATTTATGCAGAAGTCGGTAAAGATATTGTTGATAATTCAATACTGAATAATCCGTACCAAGCTTGGGTCGATACCTATTCAGGTGAAGAATTCAATCAAGCAGTACGAAATGTGATTGCCACGGTTGATAAAGTCGCTGCACGCTGTGATGCCGACACCCTTGAGAAAATGCATCATGCATATACCACTGCTGCCAAACTCGAATGGTTATTTTGGGATAGTGCTTATGATCAAAGACAGTGGTTAGGTTTGGATTAATAATAGGAAAACGTCTGTTTCTTTGAGGCGGAGTTTTACAACTATTACATGAGTTGAAGCAGCTCATTTGTTACTTTGGTTTCGCCCTGAGAAGCATTGCTTCGTAAGACTAAAGGCATTTGCCATTCGCAAAACTCGTCAATCACCGGAAAATATAAAATTTGTCGCAGAAACATTATCTTGAAAAAGTAGCGCTGCCTCAAATAGTTGCGAATGGCTTTTCCTTGATAGCAAATTCAGTGAACTTTTTTTCTCCGGCCCTTAGTGCTGAAATATCTGCCAGCTATAAATTAGTCCTGCCGCAGCCACAACCCAACAAAGTGTCGCAACACCCAAACACGACCACATCGACATTTTGGTTGCCAGCACATACACCATCAACAGATAAATAAAATATGGAATGAGTGACCATAAACCAAATAATGCGGTTTTACGCAAAGCTTCTGCACCCTGCTGTTGCGACACAATCACATGCGCAATCAATGCAAAAGTCGGAAATAACGGCACCAATCCTGCAATATAAAATGCCTTGCTTTTAGAAAGTATCGAAATCAGCAATACCACTGCAGCACCCAATATACATTTCAAAAATAAAGACAACATATCCACAAATCTAGCAAACAAACGTTTTGAGAAATTAATTCTATGCCAATACCGATACCTAGAATACATTCACTACAATTAAAGCAATCAATGCCGGCACTGCCTGAATATAGATAATCTTTTTACTGGCGGTGATGCCCCCATAGATTCCGGCAACCAAAACACAGCCTAAAAAGAAGTTAGCCAGTGCCATGGCATAAGCTTCAGGTGCAAACAGCGACCAAATCAGTCCGGCTGCTAGAAAACCATTATATAAACCCTGATTTTGCGCTAAAACTTTGGTCAATTTTGCCTTTTCAAGATTATTACCAAAGGCTTTCATTCCAACAGGTTTATCCCACAGGAACATTTCAAGAACCAAGAAATAAACATGCAGTAATGCAATCAGTGTGATTAAAATTTTGGCAATCATAGTTTTCATTTCCCTTTTTATTTTCATGCTATTGTGCGGTGATTTTTCTTTTTTAGCGACATCTTCTGCAACACGATTCACATTAAAAGTAGCTTATTCAGACTTGTGACTATTACGAAAGCTCGCTACAGTCTTATAAACTTTAACTAAATACATTCAGCCGACATAATATGTCGTTAAAAAACGATTTTATTCAGCTTGAACAAAATTAAATCGCTATCATATATAACCTTCAATTTGCACATTACCGAGATGTTTTATGAGCCAAAGTCATATCCGTATTCGAGGCGCACGTACCCATAACTTAAAAAATGTGTCACTCGATATTCCACGCGACAAATTCGTGGTCATTACGGGACTCTCAGGCTCAGGTAAATCTTCCTTAGCTTTTGACACCTTATATGCTGAAGGTCAGCGCCGTTATGTGGAATCGCTTTCTGCCTATGCGCGCCAGTTCCTTTCGCAAATGGAAAAACCAGAAGTCGATTCTATTGAAGGTTTAAGCCCTGCTATTGCAATTGAACAGAAATCAACCAGCCACAACCCACGTTCAACTGTGGGAACAATCACGGAAATTTACGACTATTTACGTCTTTTATATGCACGTGTCGGAACACCGTATTGTCCTGAACATGACCTGCCGATGGTGGCACAAACCGTTTCAGAAATGGTTGATGCAGTTAAAAGTTTAGAGGAAGGCACGGCTTTAATACTGCTTGCACCTGTGGTGCGTGAGCGTAAAGGCGAATACACCAACCTGTTTGAGCAATTGCAAAGCCAAGGTTTTGTCCGTGCCCGGGTGGATGGTGAAATTGTCGAAATTGATACCCCACCTGAACTGGATAAAAAGAAAAAACACACCATTGAAGTAGTCGTGGATCGTTTTAAAGTCCGTGATGATTTGGGCAACCGTATTGCTGAATCTTTTGAAACTGCGCTGCGTTTAGGTGGCGACATCGCGATTTTATCGTGGATGAAAGGCGAACAAGCTGATCGTGTGTTCTCGGCAAAACATTCTTGCCCTGAATGTGACCGCGCTGTTGCCGAACTCGAACCACGTTTGTTCTCCTTCAACAATCCATTTGGTGCCTGCCCTGCCTGTGATGGTTTAGGTACACGCAGCCATTTCAGTGTAGACAAACTGATTCCAAACAGTGAAGTATCATTAAGCCAAGGTGCCATTCGCGGTTGGGACAGACAGCGTCCGTATTACTACAGCATGATTGAAAAAGTCGCAGCGCATTTTGGCTTTTCTTTGGATACGCCGTGGAATGAACTGGATGCCGATACCAAAAAGAAATTCCTTTACGGGACGGGCAAAGACAAAGTTGATTTAAGCTATATCGATGAGCGTGGTCGTCAGCATAAACGTGTGCAACCTTTTGAAGGCATTTTGCCGCATCTGGAACGTCGCTACCGTGAAACTGAATCGAATTATGTCCGTGATGATTTGGCCCAGTATTTATCCAATGCTGCGTGTGATGCCTGTGGCGGTTCACGTCTGAATGAAATTTCACGTAACGTCAGGGTCAAAGACAAAACCATTGCTCAAATTACCAAAATGTCGATTGGCGATGCTGAAGCGTATTATCAAGACTTACAGCTTGAAGGGGCCAAAGGCGAAATTGCCGACAAGATTTTCAAGGAAATTCGTGAACGTCTGCACTTCCTGGTTTCTGTCGGCTTAAACTATTTAAGTCTTTCGCGTTCTGCCGAAACCCTATCTGGTGGTGAAGCACAGCGTATTCGTTTAGCTTCGCAAATTGGTGCGGGTTTGATGGGTGTGATGTACGTACTGGATGAACCGTCGATTGGTTTGCATCAACGTGATAATGACCGTCTGCTTGAAACTTTAGTTCGCTTACGTGACCTAGGAAATACAGTTTTAGTCGTTGAACATGATGAAGATGCGATTCGTGCTGCGGACCATATTATTGATATTGGCCCGGGTGCCGGTGTGCATGGCGGTCATATCATTGCTGAAGGCACCTATGAAGAAATTTTGGCAAATCCCGAATCGCTTACCGGACAATATTTATCTGGAAAGTTAAAAATTAAAGTGCCGGAAGTTCGCACGCAACCACCAAAACCTGAAGAGAAAATTAAGCTAATGGGTGCGGCAGGTCATAACTTACAGAATGTCGATTTAACCATTCCTTTAGGTATTATGACTTGTGTGACGGGCGTTTCGGGTTCGGGTAAATCCACACTGATTAACCGTACCCTTTTACCGCTTGCAGCAACACAATTGAATGGCGCAACCACTTTAACCGCTGAAAAATTTGATTCAATTGATGGCTTACAGTTCCTCGATAAAGTCGTGGATATTGACCAAAGCCCGATTGGACGTACTCCACGTTCTAACCCTGCGACTTATACAGGTTTGTTTACCCCGATTCGTGAATTGTTTGCGCAAACGCCTGAAGCCAAAGCACGTGGTTATGCCGCGGGTCGTTTCTCGTTTAACGTGAAAGGTGGTCGTTGTGAAGCTTGCGAAGGCGACGGCATGATTAAAGTGGCGATGCACTTCCTGCCCGATATGTATGTGCCTTGCGATGCCTGTCATGGCGACCGTTATAACCGTGAAACTTTAGAAGTCGGTTATAAAGGTAAAAACATTTCTGATGTTTTAGGTATGACTGTTGAAGATGCAATGCATTTCTTTGAAGCCATTCCAGTGATTCACCGTCGCCTTGAAACTTTAACGCAAGTCGGTTTGGGTTATATCCGTTTAGGTCAATCTGCGACCACCCTTTCAGGTGGTGAAGCACAACGGGTGAAATTGGCACGTGAGTTGGCGAAGCGTGATACGGGTAAAACCTTATATATCCTGGATGAACCGACCACAGGTCTGCATTTCCACGATATTGCAAAACTGTTAGATATTCTGCATCAGCTCCGTGATAAGGGTAATACTATCGTGGTGATTGAGCATAATCTGGATGTGATTAAAACTGCCGACTGGGTGATTGATCTTGGTCCTGAAGGTGGTGCGGGTGGCGGTATGATTATTGCGGAAGGTACGCCTGAAGAAATGGCGAAATCTAAAGTTTCACATACGGCGAAGTTCTTGAAGCCGTTGTTAAAATGATTTAAGAAGGGCTCATAAGAGCCCTTCTTTTTTAAAGTTATCAATTACAAACTCTATATTTTTTACCTGACTACTATTGCTACTCGCTTGTAATTTCACTATAAGCAAATTCTCAATTATTTTTTTAATAGATGAAGTCAAATTTTTATCTATATTCTGTTTTAGGATTTCTGTGATTAATTTACCTTTTGTTATTTCCCTTAATTCAGGATCTTTTGAAGATTGAATAAATATAAAGTCATGCCAATCACTTTGAGTTGCCTGCTGCAATACATGATCAGCATTACGCTTAGTTATACCATTCAAAATATATGGTTTAAGTGTATCAAAAAATGATAGCTGCCCTTGGGTTGAGTTTCTATTCTTCCAACGCTTTATATACCAATGAAATAAATTATCTTTTTTATAACCAAATGTTGTAGCATCATCCCAAATCTGCTCATAATTCTCCTGTAACTCATGAGCAAGCCAATTCAAAATTGCTTTTTTTAATTGTTTAGATAAATCATTTCGCCCAAATTTTCTTAATAAAAAACAATGAAAATCTAAATCTTTAAGATCATTAAAACTTATAGATTCAGATGATTTTTGAAATAAATGGTCACAATAATTTTGATCAACTTGTAAATTACGCCATTGATCCATTAATCGCCTAATATCTTCTTTAATTGAATTATTTTTCTCAGAAATTAAATCTGAATTAGCTAATATATTTAATTCTTGAAAGTTTGGCTGACCTTTTTGATCGAACCATTTTCTAAATTCTAGTAACCATCGATCATGATCAAACACAAATGAATAAGATAAATTTTGTAATTTTTTCAAGATTACTAACTTTTCATTACCCTGCTTACTATCTTCATTAAGATCCATGAGATCAACAGCATTTTCAGTAGAAAAGTCCTCCCACTTCAAACCATTTTCAACACCAAAGTCTTCTATAAAATAGCCTTGCAAAATTCGAATCAAAATAATTTCTTTTGTTGAATAGGCAACCGTATCAGGTAACTGTTGTCTAAAGTTCTTATAGAGTTTTATGACTTTTTGAAAAAACCGAAAATTATGGATACCTAGTTCATTTGCAAATTTCACCATCAAATTTACTAATTGTTCGTCTATCCCTTGTGTATTCGCACGAATCAGAGGTTCTACTGATGTAATTTTGATTGTTTCATCAATTAATTTTTCTTTATATTCAGCATATTTTTTATTATTTTCACCTTCCGCTTTATCTTCATCCAAAATCAAAATTACCTGACAATTTCTTTCTAATTTAAGCTGATTTGCCAAACCCATGACATCTTCAATATCTAGCTTTTTTGACATTCTTTCAAAGTCATCAAAACAAATTATCGCATTATTAACTTGGGCAAAAAGAAATGACTCAATTAATCGTGCAGATGCACTTACTCCATATTGAGATACTTTGATATCTCTGAATTGACTAATAAATTTTTTCAAGAGTATTGGAGTTTCAATATTTTTTGAACTAAATTCATTAAAATGATTTGAACTTAACTTAGTACAAATAGCTGTCTTTAGATCAGCTAGAGACTCAACCCCAAATAAAGAGATATATGCGTATTTCTTATTGAATAAATTTGGGTATTTCTGTGTTATGAAAAAAGGTAAATATTTTCGTTCTTCTTCTCTTTTAGCTCTTTCATTTATAAATTTATTCCAAAAGAAAGTTTTACCTATCCCCCACTGTCCTGTAATTGCTACAGCCATTCCTTTATTATTATTGTTCTTAAAAATATCTTCTAAACGTTCAAACTGATCCATTCTTGAAAACTTTATTGTGGTAATAAATCTTTATATATCAAAAATTAATAACTTACATCACCCCGCTACTGCATTTTTGCCATTTTCTTTGGCCTGAAATAAAGACTTGTCGGCTTTTTCCAGTAATGCCATCCATGATGCTGCACCAACAGCAACACCTGCACTCACAGAAATCTGAATATTTTGATTGATCTCAGCAATGTAGAGTTCAGAGCTGCCAATCTCTTTAAGAATTTTATTCGCAACAACCCAAGCATCCTGAAAATCAGCCTGTTCGATTAATACCAAAAACTCATCACCACCATAACGCACGATCAAATCCGAAGTACGCACACAAAATTGTAATTTTTCCGCGACTAGCCTAATAACTTCATCACCGACAATATGCCCGAAAGTATCATTTACCTGTTTAAAATCATCAATATCAAAAATAATTAGCGCTGTTTGAGTAAATTTTTCAGGTTTCTTTTCCAGATACTTAATATATTCATCCAAAGCCAAACGGTTGGATACACCAGTCAAACTATCAGTATTGGCAATATTTCTGAGTTGAAATTCTAAAGCATCGCGTTGCTGTAGCACGCATTTCAACTTTTTAATTGCTTGTAACAGTGTTACTGGATCATTTGATAATTCATCAAATTCACTATCTGCAACTTTATGCTGTGCCAAACGAAGAATTGCATTTTTGGCTTTAAGCAAAGGTTTAAATACCCCATTTCGCGCATAGATCATGGTAAAACATGCGGTAACTAGACAAATTATTGCAACCAAGAGCGTTATGATAAATTGCTGTTGTGCTTGATTTTTCTCGTTTTGAGCAACACTAACACTGTAATCTAAAATATAGGTTTGCAAATTCACAACTGTGACAAATTTGTCGACCATAGCCTCTGTCAATTGCGTACCGGTTAATGAATAACGCTGATTATGCAAACTTTCATTAATTAAACCCGCAACAATTGGAATACCTTTGTCTAAAAACTGTTTTTTTACTTTTTGATGCAAAGCTAAATATTCGGGGGTTTTGCCTTGTTCAGGTTGTATGGTATTGACCAAGCCCCATAAATAATTTGCCTGATGTTGAGTCTGTAATGATCGAGCTAGATTATCTTCAGGTATTTTTTCTGCAAAAGTGACCGATGCAATGACATTCGATGCAATTCGCCCTGCCTGGTCGCGTAAATCCGCCAGAATTAAAATGAGGGTGTAGGACTCAGAAGCAGATGTCCCCTTACCTACCGAGTGCACCAATACATTTTTTAAAATTTCATGACAACTATCCCATGCCGTGAACATTTTCTTAATCGCATCATCAAGCTGTTTTGAAGTACGTTCAGATCGGGGCAAAGCAGCATAAGCATCCACAGCTTGACGACCTTGCTGTAAAGTTACTTTTAAATTGGAAGATAAGCCTCGTACCTGAGCAGAAAAGCCTGATGCATTTAAAATCTGTAGGGTCTGATCAATCTGTATATCGACTTCTTTTCGATGCGCTTGCAGCTCTTGTAGATTTTTAGCTAATTCATCAGCGGTACTCGACATCACCTTATTCGCAGGTGCTCTCTCGCGTGAAACTTTATTGGCTAAATCGGCAACTGCACGTAGCGCAGAAATTTCAGTTAAAGCGCGATCTGCTTTTTGATAACTCTGATAACTACTGACAATTAAAGGAACAGAAAGAAAAAGCAGTGAGAAGATAATGATGATCATCGACAAAAAAAGCCGTTGACTAATATGTTCCGAACGTAATTTATACATGGATTAAGTACGCCCCACACAAAAACAACTGGCCAATCATCATCATATTTCGTTTATAATACAATCGTATATATTACATTATTTCCATACTACTAATTCTTTCTTATCAACCGTTTATCTTATTTTTTATAAAAAATTATTATTAATACCACTCTCTAATGAAGATAAAAGAATAAACCAAGTTTATTCAAAACATCTAAGCTCAATTGCTTGCGCTCCCTCACCTCATCAGCATCATGCATTTCCACCCAACTCAAAAACTTCAGTCGTATGTACTTTATCATGTTGCAAGCCAATCAAGGCATTTAACATTTTAAAAGTTGAAGCAGGAATATAGAAATGTCTGGCATGGGTTAAAGCATTCCCATAATGATTGAACTGGTGACCATCCTAAGTAATAAAGACTGCTTGTTTATTTGCTTGATTCAACAGCGTTGCAATATCTTCTGATCACACTGATGTTAATTCTGAGATGGGTTTCATCATGGCTTGATTAGAATTCTGTTCGCTCACCATCTGACAAGCACTTCATTTCATCAAGACCATTAAGCAACTTAAGTAAAACAATCCTTGTTTCATCTCAAAATCTCGAAAGCATTAATCTTCTATTTTTATTAAGTCCTATTAGCTCATTTTGTATGAATTACATACCTAAAAATATTTTTATAACAGGTGTAAGAAAATATTTACACCTGCCACAAATAAGTGCATAATGCACCGCATTAGGGCAGGTCAAAATCATTCCTCAGCAGGATTTTTGATTTTTCCGAGATTTTTGGCTAAAAAACCCCAGTTTTCACAGGAAACTGGGGTTTTTTATTACTAAATTTAAGATATGAAATAAAACTCATATCAATAATGCTCTATATTGGTGCATAAATATTCTAAAATAATTCAAAATACACATTTTTAAAATATTCCGCTTTGTAATAGATCTTTAATAAAAAACTAAAAATTAATATTCTTTTGGCTTTAAAGTTGTGCTGATATTTGACTACTGTTTTTATTAAATATGAGAACTTAGTCAGAGCATACTTATTTCAGGCAAAAAAAAGCCCAACCTTGGGGAAAGTTGGGCATATAAAAACAAAACTTGTTTATGGAGAATCAGATCATCATCACATTATTTCAATGTAACATGACTTGATAGATAGATTATGATAAAAATCACCAAACAAGTAAAGCCTATCAAAGTAGTAAGGTTTAACCTGAATCACAATAAATATATAAAGATGTGAAATACATCACATATTAAGGTTTGGAATGTTTATATTTTAAACAAAAAAATATCCGTTATAAGTCATCTTTATTGTTTTAACTCATAAAATATTACAAATATGATGATTTTCTCACGTTATACCAACATAGATAAATTACTTATTTACAATTAACAACTACAAATTAACCTAATTTTACATTGTAAAAATCTCCCCACTTACTTTCATTAATTCTAAGCAGGATTAGTTGCTTTAATGCACATAATCTTTTGTTATTAAGAAAGTTTTTTAATTTTATAGGCATTAAGTTGATTGTGGACTTATCCACGTTATGTGATGTTTATAGTAATATTTCAACCAAATAATGTCCTTTTACTTCATTGACTTAATGTTTTGTTACAATACAATGCCTACTGTTTAATCCATTTTTAATAGAACTGGTAATTATTATGAAAAAAATCGGTTTAGCCACTGCTTTATTATTAGCCATGACTGGTGCTCAAGCTTATCAAGTAGAAGTTCAAGGTAACGTAGGTTACTACGATGCTGAATTGAATGATGGTAACTATAACGTAGGTGCGCAAGGTACATACTACTTTAAAGATCTTAATACAACTAAAGGCCCTTTAGCCGAAGCAGCTTTTTTAAACCAAGCAAGTAGCGTAAGTGCTGGTTACAACTATGGTCGCTTATCTGCTGATATTGATACTGGAATTGCACAAGTTGGTACTTTAAATCTGAATGTTGACCAACATTCTTACGGTGTTAAAGGCGAAACATACATTCCTACAAGTGTTGTACCTGTATATGCAAGTGCTTCTTACAACCACTCTATAACTGATGTAAAAAATAACGACAGCATTCTTCTTGGACAACGTGATGATTCAGGTGATCGCTATGCCTTAGAATTAGGTGCGATGCTTGCACCTAACTTCTTATTTGCTGTAGGTTATACTAGTGTTTCAGCAAATGAATCATTAGACACTTTCAACATCTTAAACAACGGTTTAATGAGCGCTTCTATGGAAGCTCGTTCAATTGATGAAGACCAAGATGCAATTACTGCACGTACTAAATACGTAGGTCCAATTGACGGTACTAACATGTCTTTAGGCTTTGAAGCAGGTATCGTTTACGGCGAAGATACTCTTTATAACTTAAAATCTGACCTTTATCTAACACCTAAATTCAGTGTAGGCGCATCTTATGCTGAAGGTAGCTACAAGAGCCGAACTCTTCCTACCTCTGCAACTGGTGTGAATGTAAATTACTTCGTTACACCAGCTATTGGCTTAGGTGTAAGCTATGTGTATGCAAATGGTGAAAATGGCGCAAACGATGCTCAATTGGGTGGCGTAAATGCTAAATTCCGCTTCTAATTGCTAATTAGAAAAAGAATTCAAAAAGGACTCAATTGAGTCCTTTTTTATTGTCTAGCTTTATTCAAATATAAAGCCATTATTCTCATGAGTCACTCTACTCTTATTTATTAGCGTCATCCCGATTGGGTAAATGTGCAATGTATTGTAGAGCGATTAAACGCGAAACAATCAGTGCTAAGTACATGACACCACAAAACATTTGTAGCACTGCCAATACACGTGCAGGTGCACTCATCGGCATTAAATCAGACAATCCCGTTGCCGACTGTAAACTAAAACTTAAAAACAATAAATCCAGCCACGTTTGTAAACCGGTCATATTTGGGTTGTGAAAACTACCCGGCACCAAAAGCTGGCATATGTTATATAAAAAGGCAAAACCCCAAGCAAGCAGCGTAAATACTGCACCCGCAGCGAATAGTTCATCTCTGGTTAAATAACGGTCTTCGAACATATAACGCAATAAACCATATGCGGCACTAAAATAGGCTGCAGCTTCGAAACCATGCGCCATCACTTGAAGCATCGAATGATCTAAGCCCAATAAAATCAGTGAAGAAAAAATTACTGCCCCACCGACAAAACTCAGTCCTAAAATCGTAAACATCGGTGTTTGTCGAATGACTTTGGCAATCACCAGTAAAACCAAGACCCCTAAAAGCCAGGTCAGAGTCCGATAGGTCATACTGTAATTGACGGCCACTGATAATATTAAAATGAAAAATTGCAATAAGATCAGCCACGCTGAAGGTAATAAGCGGAAAATTTTCCAAACATCAATAAAGGCCTGCATTTACAACTCCAAGACATTGCTGTTTTTGTTTATTATGCTGTTTTCTTTATTTTTCATCTGATTAACTTAGCATGAATTAACCACTATACCAGTGACACATTTGTATGAAAATCTATATAAAAATCACAAAAAAAATCCTTAACAAATGCTCCCTAATTAAATTTCGGCATGATATTTCCCAATATAAAAATTCGGATTAGCTTCAAATAAATCGATTAAATTTAAAAAAATATTTTATCAATCAAACATATCTTGAATATCAAACATATCTTGAATATCAAACAATAAAAAAGTCCCTAAAGGGACTTTTTTATGAGTTCAATTTTGAGTCTTAGTGATCAGATGCACCTGATGCGCCAATACCTGTCATTGAACGAACATACTGTGCGTCAAATGCCTTACGCTCTGCTTGTGCACGTGCTGAATTATCAGTCACAGAGAACAACCAGCAGCAGAAGAATGACAATGGCATAGCGAAGATCGCAGGACCGTTAAATGGATTGATTGGCGTATCAGAGATACCTAATGTATCCACCCACACGGCTTTAGACAGAACAATCAACAGCACTGCAAGCCCTAGACCCACGACACCACCAATAACCGCACCGCGCGTGGTTAAACCTTTCCAGAACATTGAAAGTACAAGTACCGGGAAGTTGGCACATGCAGCCACCGAAAATGCCAAACCGACCATGAAGGCAACGTTTTGCTTCTCGAACAAAATGCCCAAAATCATCGCAAAAATTGCAAGACCTAAAGTCGCAATTTTTGACATACGAAGTTCAGATTCAGGGGTAGTGCGCCCTTTTCTGAATACGTTTGCATACAAGTCATGTGAAATTGCTGAAGCACCAGACAATGTCAAACCTGCAACCACTGCAAGAATCGTTGCGAATGCCACTGCTGAAATGAAGCCCATGAACAAGTCACCGCCAAGCGCATCACTCAAGTGCACCGCAGCCATGTTGTTACCACCAACAAGCTCTAACTTGCCAGTCACTGCCATTTTCGCCACATCAAGGAATTGCGGGTTATTCGATACATACATAATCGCACCGAAACCAATGATGAAGGTTAAAAGGTAGAAATAACCAATGAAACCTGTTGCAACCACGACTGATTTACGTGCTTCTTTGGCATCCTTCACCGTAAAGAAACGCATTAAAATGTGCGGTAAACCGGCAGTACCAAACATCAATGCAAGACCTAGAGAGATTGCATCAAGTGGATTTGCTGCCAACTTGCCCGGCCCCATGATATTTCCGGCTTCTGCCAAACTTACATCATGGACTTTAGAGAAGATTTGAATCGATTGTTCAAACATTTCAGTGAAGCTGAAGCCCACACCTTTCATAACCATGAATGCCATGAAGCTCGCGCCTGAAAGCAACATCACCGCCTTGATGATTTGTACCCAAGTGGTTGCCAACATACCGCCGAAAATCACGTAAGCCATCATCAGCAAGCCAACAATCACGACTGCGATATTATAGTTCAAACCAAACAGCAGTTTGATCAGCTGACCTGCACCGACCATCTGAGCGATAAGGTAGAACGCAACAACAACAAGTGAGCTCACGGCTGCCAAAGTACGCACTGGCTTTTCTGCCAAGCGGAAAGATACCACGTCAGATAAGTTGAATTTACCTAAGTTACGCAGACGTTCAGCCACCAGGAACAATACGATTGGCCAACCCACCATGAAACCAAGTGAGTAAAGTAAACCGTCAAAACCTGAACTGAACACAAGTGCAGAAATCCCAAGGAACGAAGCAGCTGACATATAGTCACCGGCAATCGCCAAACCATTTTGGAAACCTGAAATACCACCACCGGCAGTATAGAAATCTGTGGTACTGGTGGTTTGCTTCGCTGCCCATTTGGTAATCACCAAGGTAAAGGCAACAAAAATTACAAACATGATAATGGCATGCCAGTTGGTTGCCTGCTGCTCAGCAGCCCCGAGATCTGGGCCAGCCATGACCATACCCGACATGAGCAGTGTTGATGCTGCAAGGGCTTGAGCCTTCAATGAATTCCATTTCATATTAGTGCGGTCCTTTTTCATTCGCAATTGCTTCTACTTCTCTCATTGCTTCTTTTGTTAACGGATCTAACTTATTGTTAGCAATATAGGAATACACACCGCAGAGTAGAAATGATAATACGATGATGCTTAGACCCAGTGGCATGCCCCACGTTGTTACACCACCGCTAAAAGAACTCATTAAGAATTCTTTGTTATAACCGACGAGCAGCATGAAACCCACGTAGACGAACAACATAATTGCTGTAAGTGTCCAGCTCAGTGTGCTTTTTTTACTGACCATCTGTTTAAATTTTGGATTCTGTAGAATTTGCTCTACCTGTCTCTCATCCATAACCAATGCTCCTGTTTGTGCCCAGCCTTAGGCGCTATTTTTTAATTCGAATTATTACGTTGTATAACTTAACAATCTTGTTGGGTAGTTGTAATTAATACTTTGGTCGTTAAATTTTAACCAATTACACTGGTCAGATTATCAGATAGGGTATGATTACGATATAGTTTTACACTGTAGGCAATATGAACAGCTGGCTCATCATCGGGGTTCTCGCCCTCTATATCGCATTACTTTTTATCTGTGCATTTTTTGGGGAAAAACACGCGAGTCGATTAAGTACCCGTGGTCGCATGCTACTCTTTAGTTTAACTTTAGGGGTTTACTGTTCATCCTGGACATTCTATGGTGCGACCGGTGCCGCTGTTCGTGAAGGGATTATCTTCCTGCCGATTTATTTGGGACCGCTAATCTTTGTCGGGGTCGGTTATGATATTTGGCGACGTTTGGGTCGAGTACGTCAGCATCATGCCATTTCATCGATTGCCGACTTTGTTGCCGCTCGTTATGGCAAAAGTGGGACTTTGGCATCCCTGGTCACCATTCTTGCCGTCATCGCGATTATCCCCTATTTGGCCTTGCAGCTTAGAGCGATTGCCTTAAGTGCTGCGGTAATTCTGCAACAGGATTCTGGTATAGAAAGTACCACCAATGGCGTGCTGTTTTTAACTGGGATATTAGCCATTTTGGCCATGATTTTTGGGACCCGGCAAATTGCCAATACCGAACAACATGGCGGTTTAATGTTGGCCGTTGCATTTGAGTCCTTTGTTAAATTATTTGCTTTAATTTGTGTTGCGTTATTTTTTGTGTTTGATGCTCCCGGTAATCTGGGACAAATTTCAAGTGATGTCGCAAATACCTTTAAAGAGGTTCAACTGTTTGGTGTACCGGAAACTTTTTGGGTACAAACGGTATTGGCAGCACTCGCAATCATTTGTTTGCCGCGCCAATTCCATGTGGCTGTGGTTGAATTACGCGATGAAAAACATATTCGTGGGGCACGTCGCTGGTTTGCAACTTATCTGATTCTCACCACCATCGCGATTATTCCCATTGCCAGTTGGGCATTACATGCAGCACCGCACTTTTTAGCCATTCCCGATGTTGCCGTTCTATCCTTACCGCTCAGTTATAATCAGGACTGGTTGACGCTATTGGCCTTCCTGGGTGGTTTTTCTGCATCAACAGGCATGTTGTTGGTGTCCTCGGTCGCTTTGTCAATTATGCTCAGTAATGACCTGATTATGCCGGCACTCTGGCGCACGGGCATACTTTCACGTCACGATAAACGTCTGCCTTTGGTACTGAAATTTACCCGTCGCATCTGCATTTTAGCCGTCATGTTATTGGGCTTCCTGTTCTTCCATTTCTTTAATGACATTGACCAACTCTCTGTTTTTGGCTTGCTCGCGTTTAGTGCAGTCGCACAATTCTCCCCTGCCCTGATTGGTGGACTCTACTGGCGTGGTGGCAGCAAACAAGGGGTTTATGCAGGTCTGATTACTGGTTTTGTGATGTGGGCATATACCTTGCTGTTACCCACCGTACTGCGTAGCTTGCCTGCTGAATACAGCCAATTTTCCCAACAATTCCTGAGTCTGGGACCTTTTGGGATTAACTGGTTACGTCCAGAAGCCTTGCTCGGTTTTCAGTCTTTTGCAGCATTGACCCATGGCGTGGTCTGGTCTTTAGGTCTGAATATCCTGCTCTATGTTTGGGTATCTCGAATTTTCCGCCCAAGTATTGCAGAACAAATTCAAGCGGAAAGTTTCTTCTATTATGAAACCAAGCCCTTACCCTCCCACAGTACAACCAGTGACATTAATTACCTACAGCATGATGTTGCCCGTCTAAAAGTGGGCGATTTAATTGCCCTCGCCAAACGGATTACTGGCGAAGGCCCCACGACAAAAGCCTTCCGCCAATTCTGTGCGCAAAACAATGTCATCCTGAATGAAAACAGCAGTGCCAATGGCATGTGGTGGCGCTTCACCGAGCAATATCTGGCAGGAACCATCGGTTCCGCTTCCGCACGTACCCTGCTCACCACTGCAATGGTGAATAATGGTTTAGCCCTCGGTCAGGTGGCAAATATTCTGGATCAGGCATCGCAATGGCAGCGTTTTAACCAAAACCTGATCATGACCATGATCGACCATATGACCCAAGGGGTCAGCGTGGTGGATGAAAATATGTGTCTGGTGGCGTGGAATAATCAATATCTGAAACTGTTCGATTATCCAAAAGACATTGTCTATGTCGGCTGCCCAATTGCAGATTTAATTCGCTATAACGCAGAACGTGGTGAATGCGGTCCGGGTTCTGTTGAAGAACACGTCCGTAAACGGATTCACTGGATGGCGATGGGTAGCGCGCATGAATTTGAACGGATTCGTAAAGATGGCCGGGTGATTCAGATGCGTGGTAATCCAATTGAAGGCGGTGGTTTCGTGACCACTTTTGCCGATATTACCGCGTTCCGTGAAAATGAAGCCATGCTTGAAGGGCGAGTTCAGGATCGAACCCAGCAGCTTGCCAATGCGCTTTCCGAGCAACAATTGGCACGCGAACAAGCCGACCGTGCCAACATGTCGAAAAGTCGCTTTATTGCAGCGGCCAGTCATGACTTGTTACAACCGATGCATGCCGCGCGTTTGTTTAGTACAGCTTTAGAACAAAGCGTTCAGTCGGATGAAGACCGCAAGACATTACAACAACTTGATCGTGCCTTGCATGGTGCAGAAAGCATGTTGTCTGCCCTACTGGATATTGCCCGTTTGGAAGGGGGTACGATTCAACCGAAACGTCAATCTTATCCACTGCATGACTTGCTTAGTGATTTAGAATTGCAATTTAAATCGATTGCGGCGCAACGTGGCATTAAATTCAGTGTGCATGATGCAAAATTCTGGATTGATACCGATCCGCAATGGATTCGCCGTATTATTCAAAACTTTGTCAGCAATGCATTACGTTATACCGCTAAAGGCAAGGTGATTGTCGGCGTACTGCGTTCAGCAGAAAAACCTAACAATATTCGTATTGGGGTTTGGGATACAGGTCCCGGGATTGCTGAAGAACAACGGATTAAGCTTTTCCAGGAATTCGAACGCTGTGGCCATACCTCGCCTTGGGGTGAGCAAGGTCTGGGACTCGGCTTAGCCATTGTGCAACGCATGACCAGCCTGCTGGACTATCCGGTACACGTCTATTCCGAATATGGCAAAGGCTCTTGCTTCATGATTGAAGTACCACTCGTGGAAGCACCGAAAGTGGTGGCAACACCAGTCCAGGCGATTCCACTGAAAAGCAAAGCCTATAAAATTTTATGTTTAGATAATGATGAAACCATTCTGGAAGGGATGTCTACATTATTGACTAAATGGGGCTATCAAGTGTTTAAGGCGACTGAGCCTGAACAAGCGCTAGAACTGATTCAGCAAGAAAACATTCAGGTATGGTTGGTCGATCAGCATTTGAATAACGGTAAAATTGGTTTAGATTTCATTCTGGAAAATCGTCAAGAGCAAGTTCCTGTGGCGCTGATTACTGCAGATTCTGACCCTGAACTTCCACAACATTTGAAAGAACTGAATATTGTGCTGCTGAAAAAACCCTTAAAACCGGCATCGCTTCGGTCATGGTTATCTGGATTAAAAATTTCCAGTCCTTAAGCCTAAACTGTAAAACTGGACGTCCATTTCAAATTGATGAAATGGACGTTTTTTTACACATCTACATCTATGATTACGCGTACTGGCAATTTAATTTTCCACCTAGGCAAAACTGTTGAAAAAGTCTTATTTTCAGGTCTGTTGCATTGACCAAAAACTCCAACTGCGTATTTTCTATGGCAAAGAACATCAAAATTCAAATATACACTTGTATAATTAGTTACAATTTCACAAGCCATTATTATTAAAAGTATTTTTTAAATAAAAAGCCACTCTATAACTTTAGTCGTATTCCGTTCGTCGCCATCCTGGCTCATATATGAGAGCAACAAATGATCAGTTTAATTTCTGTATCAGTACGTACATCAAAACACTGCCCAAGAAACTGATCATCATAGAAAAATCCAGGAGTTTAAGATGAACATTTCTGAAGCCAGAAGCCATGGCGTAGATCAATCGCAACAATTTTACCGTCAATATGGTGCCAATGCCCTGTTACCTGAAATTCAATGGACTGAATTATTTAAGCCCAGCCACTTGAAAGATACTCACATTCAGGCATTAAATACCTTGTATCAAAGTGCTGTTCCGCTTGCATTACAAGTGTTTGATGAGTTGAATTTTGATGTATTCAGCCCCGCAGCCTATAAACCGCAAGGCTTGGGTCTATTTGATCGACTTGCTGAACAAGAAGATAAGCTGATTCAATCCTTAAAAGCCGAATCTAAAGACCTAACTGATCAAGTCCGTCACCAGATTTGGAGCATGTTATTGCGTGGGGGTGCGGTGCTGGTCTTTAAAGCATGGCTTGGAAAAGTAAAAACCGATGAAAATCTGCTCGATACCACACAATTTGATGAATTGTCTGACCTGCTTTTTATTAAAACCCCACCTTTTGAATTGGCAAAGCGCTTAGATGTAAATAGCCATGCCAATGAAGATCATATTTTCCTGCTGTATGGCAGTGATGTCTATTTAGACCGTTTTAACAGCTTAGAAACCGCGGCTTTATTTGTCGATTTAGGCGTGTACGATGCCGCATTTTTAAGTTTAAGAGATGAGAGCGTGGCTGAATATCTGAAAGAGAAAGCGTATGTCTCTCAAGAGCAAATTGATGATCTGCAATGTGCATTAAATCCATTATTTTGCACAGACCATACTCCCAGACAAAGCTGCGTCGCGTAATCTAAAGCGCTAAATGCTTTGATTTTCAAAACATCCCTCGCAATAAAAAAGGCACTTTCATCAAGTGCCTTTTTCGTTCAATGTTGTGTTTATCAGATTACATTCTCTTTTCTTCAATATTTAACGCACTGATCGCCAATACTGCCTGAGTACGGTTTTGTACATTCAATTTACGGAAAATGGCAGTGACATGCGCTTTAATGGTTGCTTCAGAGACATCGAGCTCATAAGCAATCTGTTTATTCAGTAAACCTTCAGCCACCATCATCAATACACGGAATTGTTGCGGTGTAAGTGATTGAATACGTTCTGCCAGTGCGGTTTCATCTGCTGCACGTGGATCAAAATTCAGGTTGGCAGGCAAGTTTGGCGGTAACCAGATGTCACCTTCCAGCACCTGGCGAATCGCCTCACCAATATGGCTTGGATGTGCTGATTTAGGAATATAGCCCATTGCACCATGTGCAATGGCACGTTGAATAATTGAAGTTTCTTCATGGGCAGAAACCACAATAATTGGAATCGAGGGATATTGTGCACGGACGTGAACCAAAGCTGAAAAGCCCGAAGCCCCTGGTAAATTTAAATCCAATAAAACCAAATCCGGTTCCGGTCCGTTATCTAAGCGTTCATACAACTCATTTACTGCAGCTGTTTCATGAATTTGAGCTTGCGGTAAGCTGTAACGAACGGCCTGAATTAAGGCATGACGAAACAACGGATGGTCATCAACGATTAAAATATTCATAAGCGACATGAAGGATCTTGTGCACAGTGGTTTCTATTCTAACCATAGTCACGCATCTAAGGATATGCAAGATCTCACTATTTTTGCATTTAAGCCGGCATTCGCCTTAAGAAATTGGCAAAATTCTGCATTTTCTTAATTTCTTTAAATCTAATCACTTTTTCATATAAATTTTATCGTATAAAGAAAAATGCTTATTAATTATCAATATAAACCTATAAATCAAAGGATTAACCACCCTTTAAAGGTGACTTAATGACAATTTCCTTTATATCTTAAAATCAGATAACTTTTCTGTATTTGCTTATTTTACACCATATGCCAACTGTTGATTAATAAACACATTCCGAGATTTTATTGTTTTAGGTTATTCCAAGATGTCTATTTTAAATACACAAAAACCACTTAATATTGTTGCTGTATCGGGTGGTTTAAACAACCCGTCAAAAACTGAAGCGCTGGTTCAAGCCATTCTAGACGAACTGGGTGAAGCAACACCGATTAATGTCCATTTCATTAAATTCAGCGAAATTGGTCAATTGATGGGCGGTGCGATTTACCGCAATCAATTACCACAACGTGTACAAGACGATTTAGCTGCCGTAGAAGCAGCAGATGCGCTGATTGTAGGTACACCAGTGTACCGTGCATCATTTACCGGTCTATTTAAACATTTCTTTGATTTTGTAGAACAAACAGCATTGGTTGATGTACCGGTTCTTCTTGCAGCTTCAGGCGGTAGTGAACGTCATGCCTTGGTTCTTGAGCACCAGTTACGTCCATTGTTTAGCTTCTTCCAGGCGCAAACTTTGCCAATTGGCGTATATGCAACGGATAAAGACTTCACCACTGAATACACCATTCACAGCGAGTTCTTACGTGACCGTATTACATTAGCTGTGGCACGTGCTTTACCAATTCTTGAGTGGGCACCGGCTAAAGGTCAACGCGCAGAAGTGGTGAAAGAGAAAACCCAACAAGCCAACCAAAACCTGGGCATAAACAAACAAATCGAGCAGGAAGAAGTGCTTCCTTCTGCGGCAGTGCCAAGCCTAGATGCAGCAGAATCTCGCTTGCACAGCAAAAAAGCACCGCAGACTCAAGTCGCTTAATCAGCGACTTCCACCTCGAGGGTTTAAAAATGTCACAACAACAAACACAGCAAGATAACAACGTAAAATTTGCCTATTGGGTACCGAATGTCAGCGGCGGTTTCGTGGTCAGCAATATCGAACAGCGCACAGATTGGAGCTATGAGTACAACGTACGCTTAGCCCAGGCAGCAGAAAAAAGCGGTTTTGAATACGGTTTAACCCAGATTCGTTTTGCTTCAAGCTACGGCGCAGAACATCAACACGAATCTGTGAGCTTTAGCCATGCACTATTGGCGAAAACTGAAAAAATCAAACTGATTGCAGCCATTTTACCCGGGCCATGGAAACCTGCTCTTGCAGCGAAACAATTGGCCAGCATTAACCAAATGACCAATGGTCGTATCGCGATTAACGTGGTCAGTGGCTGGTTCCGTGGTGAATTTGATGCAATTGGCGAAGAATGGCCAGAACACGATCAGCGTTATGCACGTTCAGAAGAATTCATTCGCAGCTTACGCGGCATTTGGAATACAGATAACTTTAATTTTGATGGCAAGTTCTATCAGTTTAAAGATTACACTTTACGTCCACAGCCACTGCCAAACAAGCCGGTTGAGATTTTCCAAGGTGGCAGTTCACGTGCAGCACGCGATATGGCAGCAAGCGTATCCGATTGGTACTTCACCAACGGCAATACGCCTGAAGAGCTGAAAAAGCAGATTGATGATATTCGTGAAAAAGCCAAAGTGAATAACCATCAAGTAAAGATTGGCGTCAATGCCTTTATTATTGCCCGTGATACCGCAGAAGAAGCCAAAGCTGTGCTGCAAGAAATCATCGACAAAGCCAACATCAAGGCGGTGAAAAACTTCGGTGATGCCACCCGCGAAGCCGGTGCGTCAACTGCTGAAGGTGAAGGCAACTGGGCAAAATCAAGCTTTGAAGATTTGGTGCAGTATAACGATGGCTTTAAAACCAACCTGATTGGTACACCGCAGCAAATTGCTGAACGTATTTTGGTGCTTAAAAATATCGGTGTCGACTTGGTTCTTTCTGGTTTCTTACACTGTATTGAAGATGTTGAATACTTCGGTGCGAAAGTCTTGCCTTTGGTTCGTGAACTCGAAGCAAAGCAGGCAGAACAGCTGCAAGCAAAATCAGCTTAAGGCCATAAAATTATAATAATAATGCTTTACCCTACTTCATCCTCTCAGGACTCGGCCTGAGGGTTTTTTTATGCAAATACAGTAGTCAGATTCCAGATTGCTACTTACAATCGAAGTCATCTGAATAAGGAAAATGTCAATGTATACAGGTATTGTTCAAGGCTTGGAAAAAATCATTGAAATTAAAAAAGGTGATGGTTTTATTACGATTGTGGTGAGCAACCAACATCACTTTTTTGCCGATGTTTTTATTGGTGCAAGTGTTGCCATCAATGGCGTATGTCTGACAGTCACCACCATTGATACTGTACTGAATCAAATTCATTTTGATATTTCTGATGTCACTTTAGCCCTCACAACCTTAAAGAATTTAAAAGTTGATGATGCTGTCAATATTGAACGCTCTGCCAAAGTTGGTGCAGAAAATGGCGGGCATAACCTGTATGGTCATATTGAGGGTACTGCAATTGTTAAAGCCCTTGAACAGCGCGGTGAGACTTTCCACATTGATCTTCAGATTCCAAACGATAATATCAAATACTTCTTTCTAAAAGGTTTTATAGGGCTGAATGGTTGCAGCCTCACCATCAACCGTGTCGATCGTGAAGCGAGTGAAATCTCGATTGATCTTATTCCTGAAACACTTCGTTTAACCACATGGAAAGATGCCAAAGTCGGTGACAAGGTGAATTACGAAATTGACCAAATGACCCGAACCTTGGTGGATACATTGGAAAATATCCATCAGCGTTAAGCTTTTTTGTCTTAGTTTGTCTTGCTTCAAATCATAAAAAAAGCCTCCATCTCGGGAGGCTTTTTTTAATATTCAAATCAAGAATAAAAACTTGGGTCAGGCACTTTACCAGTCAACACCCACTCACCCACTTCCTGATATTTATAATCAATCGGGTCATGCAGCGTCTGGGTACGGACATTACGCCAGAAACGGTCGAGATTCAGTTTGGCTGTGGTGGCACGTGCACCCATCACCTGGAAAATATTTTGTGTCACAAACAACGAGGTATTGGTTGCTGCAATTTTGGCAGTCGCAATAGCAATACTCACTTCACCACGTTGCTCGGCTGTTAATTCTTCACCAATATCCCAAGCTTTTTGCAAAGTCTCTACTGCTTTATTTGCCAATAAACGCACACCTTCAAGTTGTACATAAAACTCAGCAAAATGCTTTTGCGTGAATGGATCATTGACTGCATTTTCAGCCAAAGATTTTAACCATGCTTTTTGACTTTGTACGGTTTGTTTTGCTGTTTCAAAAGCCCCCTCCGCAACCCCTAAAAATAAATGCACGAAAATCAATTGGGCAATCAGCGGACGTAGGCTCGAATACGCCGTACTGAGTGGTCCCGGATTCAACAGCAATTCATGATGCTGAATTTTGACCTGATCGAAATGACTGGTTCCACTGTCAGTCTGGCGTTGCCCCATATTGTTCCAGTCACCTAAAAAGCTGACCCCATCACGCTCAGTTGGAATCACCCCAATCAGTAATTTTCCATCATCGTTATAACCTGAGCACAGCAGTACATCTGAATCCATAGAACCTGAACAAAAGCTTTTATCGCCATGAAATACGTATTCAGTTTCAGAGACTTTAACTGCTGTAGTTCGTCGATCGAGTGGATTTAAGGTATTGCCCCAAAACAGGTTTTCTTGAGCAGTTTGTTCAAACCATTTTCCATATTGTTCAGGCTGTGAAAACAGTTGCACCGTTGCAATCAGCAAATGGTGAAAACCATAGACATGGGCCAATGAACTATCGACTTGAGCAATGGTTCGAATGGTTTGAAAAACCGTTTTCCAGTCTGCCCCTTGTCCACCGTATTGGGTTGGAATAGACAAACCCAATAAACCACTTTGACGGATTAAATCACGCTCGGATTTTGGGTTGCCGCCTTGTTTATCACGTTCAGCAGCGGTAGTGGCAAACTGTTCCGCCAGTTGTTGAGCAATTTGTAATGGATTTGAATTTAAAAGTGGGGATGAAGCATTCATAATCATATCTATATATTTCTATTCTATGGTTTTAGCTTAGCAGATGATGTTTTTCATCTTTATCTCAATGCCTGCAGTCCTTATATGTAAAATAAAAATACCGCCTGAAAAATGCAGGCGGTAATGAGTAAAATGACTTAGTTGTTGGGGAAGACTGTCGCTATTAAATTATCCACTACCTGTGGATCTGCCAGAGTTGAGGTATCCCCCAACGTATCCAGTTCATTGGCGGCAATTTTTCTTAAAATACGGCGCATGATTTTACCGGAACGGGTTTTCGGTAAAGCGGGTGCCCAATACAAGGCATCCGGGGTAGCGACGGGTCCTAACACCTTACGCACCCAGTTGATCAGTTCTTTACGCAGCTCTTCGGATTCTTCAAAATCCGCCTGCAAGGTAACGAACGCACAGATGCCCTGACCTTTAATGTCATGCGGCATACCGACTACCGCAGCTTCAGCGACATGCTCATGCGCCACCAAAGCACTTTCCACTTCTGCCGTACCTAACCGGTGTCCAGAGACATTGAGTACATCATCCACCCGACCGGTAATCCAGTAATAGCCATCTTTATCACGGCGTGCGCCATCTCCGGTGAAATAAGTCCCCGGATAAGTCGAAAAATAGGCTTCGATAAAACGCTCAGGATCACCCCAAATCGTGCGCATCTGACCCGGCCAGGAATCCTTGATAATCAGGTTGCCTTCGGCTTCGCCTTCCAGTTCCTTGCCTTCAGCATCGACAATCGCCGGCTGTATACCAAATAATGGTCGGGTCGCAGAACCCGGTTTCAAATCCGTGGCTCCCGGCAAAGGTGAAATTAAAATCCCGCCTGTTTCGGTTTGCCACCAGGTATCGACAATTGGACAACGGCTTTCACCAACCACGGTGTAATACCAGTTCCATGCTTCCGGGTTAATCGGCTCACCCACGGAACCAATTAAACGCAAGCTGCTGCGGTCACTTTCGCGGATAAAGGCATCCCCTTCTCGCATCATGGCGCGAATCGCTGTCGGTGCTGTATAAAGGATAGTGATATTGTGTTTATCGACAATATTACCGGTACGCGCCCAAGTTGGATATTGCGGCACACCTTCAAACATTACCGTGGTTGTGCCATTGGATAAGGGTCCATAGAGCACATAGGAATGTCCGGTAATCCAGCCCACGTCTGCGGTACACCAGAACACATCATCCTGCTTGATATCAAATACTTCACGGAAAGTTGAATTCACATAGGTGAGATAACCACCGGTGGTATGCAGTACCCCTTTCGGCTTGCCGGTTGAACCGGAGGTATACAGAATGAATAAAGGATCTTCGGCATTCATCGGTTCAGGCGGGCAGATTTCATTGACCCCCATGATTTCCATGTGATACCACAGGTCGCGTCCTTCCTTGAGATCAATCGGATTACCGGTACGGTACACCACAATCACATTTTGAACGGATTCGGTTCCCTGCACGTTGAGTGCCGCATCGACATTTTCTTTCAGTGGAATCGGCTTGCCGCCCCGCATGCCTGAATCTGCTGTAATCACAATTTTCGCTTGGCTGTCTTCAATACGACTGGCCAATGAGTCTGGAGAGAAACCACCAAACACGACACAATGCACCGCACCAATTCGCGCACAAGCCAGCATCGAAATGGCAGCTTCGGAGATCATTGGCATATACAGCACCACACGGTCGCCTTTCGTTACCCCATTTCTTTTTAACACATTGGCAAAACGGCACACTTCATCATGCAGTTCTTTAAACGAAATTATTTTATGCCGTGAAGGATGATCACCTTCCCAGATAATGGCAGGTTTATGTGGATGTTCTTTTAAATGACGATCTAAACAATTGGCACTGAGGTTGAGTTGCCCATCGGCAAACCATTCGATTTTAAAATTATCCTTGTCAAAACTGGTATTTTTAACTTGGGTAAAAGGTTTAATCCAGTCCAGTTTATTGGCTTGCTCTGTCCAATATTCATCAGGCTGCTCGATGGATTTCTGATAACGCTCAAAATATTCAGACTCATTGGTGCGAGCGGTTTTTTTAAATTCTTCTGGTACAGGATAGATCTCTTTCATAGGTACTTCCTTGCTCTTTTCATCTCATCACGAGATGCTATGCTACGTTCTTGATTTTATTGACTGCATACCCACAGTATGACGATTATTTTTCAACCACTTCAATTATGCTTTGGTCGTAGTTTATTTATACAATTTAAAACACAGACTGCTTATCGTATACAACAAAAAAAACTGTCTTATTCGTATCTGATCTGTTTATTTAATCTTATAATTTAACAAGAAAATACTTTCACTGCTTTACGAAAACCAACATTTTCTTACCTCATTCTTACTCGGAAAAGCATATGAACCCACAAGACTCATCTCCTTTTTTTTCCCGACCTCAACCGGTCAAGGCAGATAATCCCTTGTCGCCAGAAGGTCGTTTTGGTCGTTTGAGTTCAATTGGCTGGTATGGTTTTATCCATTTAATTACCTTCTTTGCCACGATTGCACTGAGCTTGGTCATGGGTATTTTCAACCTGAATACCCTGTCGGTGGACAATCAGTTTGTGAACACCTTAACGGGAATCGCAGGACTCGGATTCGTGGTTATTTTGGTGCTGTACATCTATCTTGTCATGGTCATTAGCATACGCCGTTTGCATGACATGAACCGAAGTGGCTGGCTGATTCTGTTGTTTTTACTGCCCGTAGTAAATATTTTGCTCGGTTTATATTTACTTTTAGGTTCGGGTACAGCAGGAGTCAACAATTATGGTTTACCCCGTGAAACACCGGTCTGGGAAAAAATACTGGCCTGGTTGATGATTATCATCACTGTCTTAAGTTTCTTGGCTTCAGGCAGCATGGTGTCTTATATGTTCGGTACGGGTGAACTGGAAATGCCGCAAGAAGTGATTCAAAAAGGTACTCAATATTTTTAAAAGCTGCTGACAGTTTCTTCACAAAACTACAGTGAATACCCCGTATGGTTGGTTAAATTATTGCTGAGTTTCAGGCAAAATAGCGCATAATTTTTATGATTCGGAAAACCAGTGGCTGAACAAAACAATGCCTTGAGTGAAGTGACTCAGGGCACATCCGATCTGTTGCAAGAAGCAGGTGAAAAAACGGCACAAACCGTGCTTGAACATACCGCAAAATACAATGATGCCTACTCGACCATCGATAAATTTGTCGAGGCATTCTGGGAACGTTTACCTTATATCTGTATTGCACTGGTGGTATTTACGATCTTCTATTTACTGTCAAAATTGTTTAAATTTTTTGTCCGTAAAGCCTTGGCAGACCGTACCTATACCAAACAAAATTTAGTTCTAGTACTCAACCGTGTGGGTAGTTCAGCCATTATTTTCTTTGGTTTCCTGATTGCCATGGTCATTGCCATTCCAGGATTCACCCCAGGTCAGCTGATGAGTGCCTTAGGGATTGGTTCGGTCGCGATCGGTTTCGCGTTCAAGGACATCTTCCAAAACCTGCTTTCCGGTATTCTGATTTTACTGGGAGAACCGTTCAAAATTGGTGATGACATTATCGTGTCGGGCATGGAAGGTACGGTTGAAGATATTCAGATTCGTGCGACGTTCTTGCGTTCACCCGATGGCCGCCGTATCGTGATTCCAAACGCAACGGTTTATACTAGCCCAGTAACGGTAAATACTGCATATCAACGTCGCCGTTGTGAATTTATGGTCGGTATTGGCTATGAAGATGATGTGCAAAAAGCCAAAAACATCATCATGACCATTTTGGACAAAGACCAAACCATCCTCAGTCAGCCTGCATTTAGTGTAAATGTCAGTGCGCTTGCAGATTTCTCAATTAACCTGAATGTACGCTGGTGGGTAGATACCACTGAAACCACAACATCGGCATCCATCAGTGAAGTTCAAGAACATGTGATTGAAGCCTTCGCTGAACACAATATTTCTATTCCTTACCCAGTTCAGGAAGTAAAAGTCTATCGTGGAAATGATGGAGTGGAAATGGCTGAATCAGCACGCGCTAAATAAGCGACCGAGCACATAAGGAATTACAGTTTCAGTTCGAATAATACGGTTGCCTAAGCTTACCGCTTGGCAGCCGTTTTTTATCAGTAAATCCACTTCATAAGGAATAAAACCGCCTTCTGGTCCAATCACAATCGTACATGGATGATCAATCGCAAACGGCATTTTCAGGTCTACATAAGGATGTGCCACATAAGCCGGACAATCTGCTGTAATTAAACCTGGCAGCACATCTTCGACAAAAGGTTTAAAACGTTTATATATTTCAATTTTGGGTGCAATCGTATCCCCGGCTTGTTCCAGACCCAGCGTCACGTACTGATCCAGCTGTTGTAAAAACGGCGTTTGCCAATAGCTTTTATCCACCCGATAACTGTGCAGCAAAATAATTTTCTCTACCCCCAACGTCACACTGTCCATAATTAAACGGCGTAGCACTTTCGGACGCGGCATTGCCACAATTAAAGTTACGGGTAATTTTGCTGGAACAGGTTCGATTTGAATGGGCTTGAGTTTAACGACTTGTTCCGTTACTTCGACAACTTCGGTCAGGTAACGTTGCCCTTCTCGAATTCCAACTTTTAAGGTATCACCTACTTGTACATTTATATGCTGTTTTAAATGTTCAAGCTGACGTTTCGAGGTAATCGACCAGACTTCTGATTCAGTTTGGCGTGGGTCAAGAAGGACGATGTTCATAGAATCCAGTACTTAAAAATATGCAATCATTCGATACGCGGAAGGCGACAGGGATGTCGCCACGTTGATCTGTACAGCAGGGATGCTGTATCAGATCAACACAGGATTTTTGCTACTTTTGATCCGTCAAAAGTAGGAATAGCCTATACAAATAACATTTAAATTTTGCACTTCAATATGAGGCAGTGACATATAAGATATCTATTATAAATACTGATCAATCACTGCAATATGCTTTGCTAACGAACCTGTATTTTTAAGCATAATCTGCTGTGCCTGTTGATTCAGTTGCTCTGCAGCCACGTAATCATTTAACAGTTCAATTAAAACTGTCGCTGCCTGCTCTGCATCATCGACAACTTTTACCCCATCCACTGCGACAAATTCATCAACAATGGTCTGGAAGTTAAAGTAATTTTTACCTAAAACAGTCGGTACATTTAAGGCAATCGGCTCTAAAATATTATGCCCACCACCCGGTTCATTCAACGAACCACCGACAAAGCAGGCTTGACTTAAGGCGTACCACAGCCACATCTCGCCCATACTATCAGCTAGGTACACTTGGGTATGAGACTGAATAGACTCACCTAAACTACGACGGCTGGTTTTTAAATTCAGGCTTTCAGCAATCTGAAAAACCTCGTCAAAACGTTCCGGATGACGTGGCACTACAATCACTACAATCTCTGGATGTTGCGTAAGATAAGGCTGTAACGCATTAAGTAATTTTTGTTCTTCTGGTGCATGCGTACTGGCAATGGTAATAATTTTACGTGGTGCTAAATTCCAGTCTTGTTTCAGTTGCTGAGCCTGTTGGATAAAGCTTTCAGGTGCATGAATATCAAATTTAATACTGCCCAATACCTGACTTTTATTTTCAGGCATGCCTAACTTGAGGAAACGGTCTAAAGTCGCCTGGTCTTGTGCCAGTAACTGGTCTAAGCCACTCAACATGCCTTGGCTAAGCGCATGAACTTTGCCGTAACCTTTGGCTGATTTTTCCGAAAGACGGGCATTGATCAATAAGGATGGCACTTTAAATTGCTGAGCTTGATCAATTAAATTCGGCCAAATTTCAGTTTCGACCAAAGCCAATAATTTTGGCTGATATTTTTGATAAAATGCCTGAACTAATTTTTTCTGATCGGCAGGTAAATACACTGCCTGAAACAAATGCTCATACGGTGCTTTTAAAAATAGTGATTTGGCACGAGCCTGTCCAGTCTTGGTGGTATTGGTCACTAAAACAGGATGACCCGATTTTAAATAGTGTTCGATTAAGGGTTGTGCCGCATTGGTTTCCCCCACCGACACCACATGAAACCAGATTGCTTTCAAATTTTTCGGCGTCTGAAATGGGCCAAAACGCTCAAGACACTCTTGTTGCAATTGCTCCACATTCAACGCACGTTTTTTGATCCGCCATTGATACAATGGTTTAATGATTGATAATGCTGCGTTGTACCAAAAAGGAGTAGCCAAACAAGTTGCCTCAAATGATGTTCAATCGGCAAAATATAACAGAGCAGCCTCCACATGTTAATGAATTCTGCTCTGCTCAATGATTTATTCTGCTTTTGTTTATGTATCCGGCTTAGCTTTCAGCCAACTGCTTATTTAAGAATGGATAGTCGATATAACCTTCTGCTACATCGGTTCCAATCATATTTTCAAACTTCAATTCATTCAGTGGTTCATCTTCCACTAGACGTTCAAAAAGGTCAGGATTGGCAATATAAGCTTTACCAAACGATACCGCTTCCGCTTTGCATGAGCTCAATAATTCAAGCGCATCTTCACGGCTTAAACGCATATTGGCAATATACGGCACACCATTTGAACGTGCTTTCATATCCAGACTGATGCTGTCATCGGCTAAATATTCACGGGTAAAGAAGAAGGCAATTTTACGTTTACCCAGTTCTTCCAGTGCATAACCAAATGTTTCTTTCGCATTGGCATCGCCCATATCATGCTCATCGCCACGTGGCGCCAAATGCACACCGACACGACCTGCACCCCAGACTTCAATCAAGGCGTCAACCACTTCAAGCAGGAAACGTGCACGGTTTTCAACAGAACCACCATAAAGATCGGTACGTTTATTGGTTGAACTTTGCAAGAATTGGTCAATCAGATAACCATTGGCAGCATGCAGTTCCACACCGTCAAAACCAGCAGCTTTGGCACAAATCGCAGACTGTTTATATTGCTCGGTAATGCTCTGAATTTCTGAAATTTCCAGTGGACGTGGCACCACAAATTCACGCTTTGGACGCAGTAAGCTGACATAACCGGCCTGCTTGACATCACTGGCAGAAACAGGCGTTTCACCGTTTAATAAATCAGGATGTGATACACGCCCCACATGCCACAATTGCGCCACGATCAAACCGCCTTTGGCATGCACAGCTTGCGTTACCAGCTTCCAGCCTTCTACTTGCGCATTGCTAAATAAGCCAGGCGTTTTTTCATAACCATTGGCTTCTTCAGAAATTACGGTTGCTTCTGAAATGATTAAACCTGCGCTAGCACGTTGTGCATAGTACTGCGCCATCATTGCGGTCGGTACACGATCTGCTGTGGCACGACTACGCGTTAATGGTGCCATCACGACACGGTTTTTGAGTTTAAGTTCACCAAATTGAATCGGTGTTGAAAAATCTGTCATCAAGCAATCCTCTTACAGCTTTCTTGGACTGATTTAGTCTAAAGCGCGTGCTGTAAATGTTGTAAAAATTCTTGGATCAGTGCTTCATTACGCGAGAAATAAGACCATTGCCCATATTTGGTCACATGAATCAGTCCTGCCTGCTGCAGAACAGATAAATGATTGGACATGGTCGATTGAGAGATATCGGCAATTTTTTCCATCTGCCCTGCGCACACGCCACGACTAAAATCATTTCCACATTCATCAGCGGAAATGTAGCGCTCAGGTTCTTTTAAACATTGCAGAATCTGACGTCTAATCGGGTTGGCTAAGGCTTTATAAATTGCTTCTGTGTCCATCTCATTTCACTCATGTCATGATCAGCACCTTACCTAGAGTCATTATATCTATTTTTTACGATATTAATATCGATATTTTTCGATACAATGATTCATTTTGTAAACTGCTGCAATTTTGTACAACTTTACTCTATTCTAACATTGTCTGATTATTGAGTTTGATTAACTCGAATAACCAAATTTTAAAGCTAAAAAAACAGAGGACTCGCCTCTGTTTTTCAAGCAATAAACTTATAAACCTTGTTTTAAACTGGCTTCGATAAATTTATCCAAATCGCCATCCAGTACTGCACCAGTGTTCGAACTTTCCACACCAGTACGCAAATCTTTAATGCGTGAATCATCCAGTACGTATGAACGAATCTGGCTGCCCCAACCGATATCGGACTTGGTATCTTCCAGTGCTTTTGCAGCATCATTACGAATTTGCATTTCACGTTCATACAGTTTTGCACGTAACTGTTTCCATGCATGGTCACGGTTGGCGTGTTGTGAACGCTGGTTCTGACAAGCCACCACAATACCTGTTGGCGCATGGGTTAAACGTACCGCAGAATCGGTTTTGTTAATATGCTGACCACCCGCACCCGAGGCACGATACGTATCGGTACGAACATCTGCAGGATTGATATCAATTTCAATGTTGTCATCGACTTCAGGCGACACAAACACTGCAGAGAATGAAGTATGACGACGGTTACCCGAGTCAAATGGCGATTTACGCACTAAACGGTGTACACCTGATTCGGTACGTAACCAACCATAGGCATATTCACCATCTACACGAATGGTTGCCGATTTAATTCCGGCAACATCACCGTCCGATTCTTCCATTAATTCTGCTTTAAAACCGTGACGTTCAATCCAGCGCATATACATACGAAGCAACATGGATGCCCAGTCTTGTGCTTCTGTACCACCCGAACCGGCCTGAATTTCCACATAACATGGGTTCGGATCCATCGGGTTACTGAACATACGACGGAATTCCAGTTTTGCCAATTCCGATTCAGACGCATCTAATTCTGCTTGTACATCTACAAGCAAGCTTTCGTCATCTGCTTCAACCGCTAAATCAAGTAACGCCTGCGCGTCTTCAAGCTGCGTTGATAGACCTTCAAGTACGTTTAATACATTTTCAAGCTCGCCTTTTTCTTTGGCCATCGCTTGCGCACGACTTTGGTCATTCCAGATCGCTGGATCTTCTAACTCGCGGAGAACCTCTTCTAAACGCTCTTTTTTCAGATCGTAGTCAAAGATACCCCCGTAGTGTTTGACCACGTTCGTTTAAGTCTTTTAGCTGTAATAGATAGGGATTAATTTCCACGATATTCTCTCAAACAAAATTTAAGTTTAAATAGCCGGCAATTATATCACAGAGCATGGATGCAATTTTAGAGGGCATAGGTGCAATAACAGTTGACCAAAATGTCTTTTTTATAAACAATGTGCATGTTTTTTAAGCATTATTACGATTTTTTAACAACAATAACCTTTGGGGATTTTATGAAACGCACTCTATTAGCGCTTGGTCTTGCTGCAATTTCTTCTTCAAGTTTTGCTTATAATGCTCAATTAGATGGTGGTTTTACTTACACTGATCATGATGATAATTTTACCGATACAGACAATCAGTTTGAGCTAAAAGGCACTTTTTACTTCAATCCTGTTGCTACTAAAAATGCACCTCTTAATGAAGCCGCATTTTTAGGTCATAACAGCAATGCTTATCTTGGCTACACCTATAACTACTTAGAAAGCAAACCGATTTTAGCTACAAAATTTGAAGCTGACTTACATACAATTTATGGTGGAATCGAATATTTTGTTGAGCAGTTCTACTTAAATGGTGAGTTAGGTTTTGGTCAGAGTGAAATCAAAGCGACCTCTCCTGTAGGGAGTGAGACTAACGATTCTGATGTTACAACTTATCGTGCATTAGCCGGTTATATGCCTTTATCTAACCTATTATTAGCTGCAGGTATTGATGGCTATCAAGGTGATGGTAACTTGGAAGACAACCGCTTCGCAGTACGTGCAAAATACGTAGCGCCTATGGGCCAAGGTCAGTTTGTGAATGTAGAAGCTGACGGCGCATTTGGCGATGAAGATGAAGTGACCATTGCTGCAGACTACTATTTCGACCAAGCTTTTAGCTTAGGCGCGGCTTATAACATTGAAGATGATGGCGAAGACGATGTTGATTTTTTCTCCATTCGTTCTAAATATTTCATTAATTCTAACTTTGCAGTGGGTGGAGAAGTTGGTTTTGGTGATGATGTTCAAGCATTCAATATCAATGCAACTTATCGTTTTTAATTGAAAAACAAGCACTAAAATGAATACTAAAAAGCACGCTCAATTGAGGGTGTTTTTTTATGGTTAACTCATTATTATGTTACAAAATACTTAAAATTTTATTAAAAATTCACATAAATCCATAAACTCTCCATAATTTTAATAAAACAAAACATTTTAATATTTATATAATTTACAATAACTTAAAATTATTCACTTACACAACATTACGTTAGAAACATTTCTATAACTCTGCAATGATTGACCTACCTCAAATTTAATCTAGACTAAAAGTTGTAACAAAAAATGTATTAATTTTAACCATAAATTTGAGGGGTAGTATCCATGAAAAAATTAGCCATTGCTTCAGCACTTCTTTCTGCTCTAGCAGTAACAGGTACAGCAAATGCATACCAAGCCGAAGTAGGCGCAGCAGCCGCTTACGTTGATCCAGATAATGGTGGTTCAGGTAGTGCTTTTGGTGTAGATGGTACTTATTACTTCAACCCCGTTCAAACTCGTAATGCCCCACTTGCAGAAGCAGCATTCCTTGACCGTGCAAGTAACGTCAATGTCCAAGCAACTTTTGCTGATCGTGGTGATTTAGATAGCAACACTTATGGTATAGGTGCAGAGGTTTTCGTACCCAATTCTGACTTTTATTTAAGCGGTAATATCAGTCAAAATGAAACAGAACGTTTCAATGTACTGGGTCAAAAATATGACTTTGATACCACTTACTATGCCGCTGAAGTCGGTTACCTTCCAGCTCCTGGCCTATTGATTGCCGCTGGTCTTAAAGGTTATGACAACGACAATGATGATGGTGTAGATCCAACACTTCGTGCCAAATATGTAACTACCTTAAGTAATGGTAAAGACATCAACCTAGAAGCTGGTGCTGCATTTGGTGATCTAGATGAATACAATCTTGCTGCAGATTACTTTATTGATAAAACACTCAGTGTTGGTGCTGACTACCACAACAATGACTTAACTGATCAAAGTGAATTTGGCATTAATGCACGTAAATTCATTAACCAACAGGTCAGCCTTGAAGGTCGTGTTGGTTTCGGTGAAGTTGGTAACAATGACTACAACTCGTTTGGTGTAGCTGCGAAATATCGCTTCTAATCACTTCTTAAACCATTTTCATAAAATGGCCCATCTTCGGATGGGCCATTTTTTTGCTCTAAAATAAAGCATTTAGGTGTTTTTTGCACATTGACGAGGCGAATATAAACTGTACAATTTGTTACAACTGTTCATGAAGCAGTCATATTTTTATAACAAAGAGAGAAATCTAAATGCTTAAAAAACTTGCTCTTGCTACAGCACTTCTTGCCAGCCTAGGGACTGCACATGCTTACCAAGCCGAAATTAATGCAGGATATGAAAACACTGATATTGAGAATTTAGGTGATTTAGACACCGTTTTTATTAATGGTAAATATTATCTCAATGGGGTTCAGGTAAAAAATGCTCCGTTAGCAGAAGCCGCATTCTTAAGTAAAGCCAGCAATATAGGTCTTGGGTATGCTAATGCAAGTGGCGACGGAGATGAGGATATTGATGCAATTGGGATCAACGGCGAGTTTTTTATTCCAAATACACAATTTTATGTAAGCGCTGCTCTTAACCAAGTCGATTTTGGTGATGAAGATAATACCGGTTATGCTTTTGAAGTCGGTTACTTACCGGTTGATGGTTTATTATTAGCTGTTGGGGCAGCTAATGAAAATGTAGATCCTGTACAAGTTGCTAACTATGGATTTACTACAAATCTTTTAAATGCTGTAACAGTAGGTGAAGATACTGCTGTGTCTTTACGTGCCAAATATGTGACTTTAATTGGTAATCACCATGCCAGTTTTGAAGGTATCTCATATATTGGTGATGAAACTACTTACCGTTTGGGCGCAGACCTTTATATCGATCCGACATTAAGCGTAGGTGTATCAATTGCTGATTCTACTGCTGATGAGTCAGATACTCTTTTTGGTGTTCGTGCTCAGAAATTCTTTACTCCTGCTATTGCGGCTGGTGTGAACTATACAACTACTGATGGTGCTGACTCTTTTGGTATTAACGGTACATTCCGCTTTTAATCTGAGTGATTAGAAGTCAAAAAACCGCTCAAATGAGCGGTTTTTTATTGTTCCAAATGCATGATACGCATTTGTAAACTGACATTGCCATTAAATTCATTTTTATCGAGTTCATAGACCAGTCGAACACTCTCTTGCATGGCATCAAACTCAAATTTCTCACTGGCATTAAAGGCAATCGCTTCTACAATTTGTCCATTTTCTAAAGCCAAACGCAGTTTTAAATGGATTTCTTTCAACCAGCGATAATCTAAAACTTTGAATACACCTTCAAAAATCGGCGATGGAAATTTTTGTCCCCATGGGGTTAAATTTTGAAGCAGATCAACTGTATCAATTTGAAAAGTTGCCGTCGGTAATTCACCATCCGTCCATAAAGTGGCATGAAACAGCGATTCATCCATAGTCGAGATCAGCTGCTCAAAAGCCTGTTTAAATTCTTCAAAATGCTGTTTCTGGATAGTTAAACCAGCTGCCGCGGCATGTCCACCAAAGTGGCTGACCAAATGCGGATGTTGTTCTGCAATTAGTTCAATCGCATCTCGAATATGAACACCATCAATTGAACGTGCAGAACCTTTGATATGAATACCATCATCATCAGCCGCAAAAACGATGCTCGGACGATGAAATTGTTCTTTCAGACGACCCGCAACAATACCAATCACGCCCTGATGCCAATGTGGTTCAAACAGAATTAAAGCTGCAGGTAAATCTGCCTGATCTAATTGTAAGGTTGCCAATTCAGATAAAGCCTCTTGCTTCATCTGCGCCTCAACTTGGCGACGCTCAACATTTAACTGATTCAACTGCTGTGCCAATGGATAGGCAGTTTGCATATCTGTCGCCATGAGACATTCAATACCAATGTCCATGGTTTCCATACGCCCAGCCGCATTAATCCGTGGACCAAGTACAAAACCTAAATCTTGGGCTTTGAGTTGAGACGGTTCTCGTCCTGCAATATCCAGTAAAGCACTAATCCCTGCACGACATTGATTTTGCTGAATCCGTTTAACCCCGGCATCCACCAAGATCCGGTTGTTATAATCCAGACTTGCAACGTCTGCATAAGTACCCAGTGCAACCAGGTCTAAATACTGGGCCACCTTGGATGTCGATTTTCCTGATTTACTTCGGTGACTCGACAGGTTGGCAAGCAAGTAAAAAGCAACCCCCACTCCAGCCAAAGCCTTACTTGGAAAATCGCAACCCAATTGATTTGGATTGACAACAGCTTCGGCTTTAGGGATTTCCTTGGTGGTCAGATGGTGATCGGTAATAATCACCTGCATACCATGTGCTTGGGCTTGCTCTACACCCGCATGACTGGAAATACCGTTATCGACCGTTATCAGCAGATCTGGCTGATAGCGGGTAAAAGCCAAATCTGCAATTTTGGGTGTTAAACCATAGCCATATTTAAAACGATCTGGAACCAAATATTCAACATTGGTGTCCATGTCTCGTAAAGCTAACACCATTAATGCAGTACTGGTCGCACCATCTGCATCATAATCGCCAACAATGACTATTTTCTTATTTTCATCAATGGCTTGATCCATAATTTGAATGGCTTGTTCTAAACCTTTCATATTGGGAGCAAGTAAATGTTTCAGTTTAAGTTCGAGTTCTTGTTCGGATTGCACACCACGGCGCGCTAAAATTTGCGCAATAAAGGGCGACACGCCCTGAATATTTTCAGGGCGTGTAATAAAAGGTCGTTGCTGAATCAGTGTTTTTGGCATTTAAGGCATGAGCCGTTGTAATTTCCACGTACCGTCGATTCTTTCATAACTTAAACGGTCATGTAAACGGTTTGGACGACCTTGCCAAAATTCGTAATAGTCCGGTACCAAACGGTAGCCACCCCAGAATTGAGGTTTAGCCAATTCTGTTTTGTCGCTTACCCGATCTTGTAAGGCCTGGAAACGTGTTTGCAATTCTTCACGGCTGGCAATAACACCACTTTGTGGGGTACTAATATGCGCTGCAATTTGGCTATCACGTGGACGTTTATGATAATAGTCGGTTGACTCTGCTAAAGAGATCTTTTCAACTTTACCACTCACGCGAATTTGACGTTCCAGTTCAGGCCAATAAAACAGCAATTCCGCATACGGATTCGCAATTAAATCCAAGCCTTTTTGGCTGTCATAATTACTATAAAAGTCATAACCCGCTTCAGTTGCGCCACGCAATAATACTGTACGTACATGTGGACGACCTTGCGCATTTGCCGTTGCCAAATACATAGCATAGGGTTCATGTAATTTGGCTTCTAAAGATGCGTTAAACCACGTTAAGAACTGCACATGTGGATTTTCATCCACCTGAGCTTCATGTAATTCACCTTTTTGGTAACTTAAGCGAAGTTCGCTCAAATCTTTAATCACATCATTCATATTGTTACCTTAAGCAGCATGGGTACGGACAGCATCTGCAAGATGGTTGGCTAAATCCGTTACTTCCTGAAGATCCTCACCTTCCACCATTACACGAATGACAGGTTCAGTTCCTGATTTACGAATCAATAAACGACCACGACCTTTGAGTTGTTGTTCAGCTTTTTCAAATTCAGTCACCAGCGCAGGTACAGTATAGGGATCAAACATGGCTTCTAAACGAACATTCACCAATACATTGGGCAATAAATGGAAGTCCGCAACCAATTCATGCAAGGCTTTTTTCTGTTCAACCATGACAGTCAACACTTGCAAGGCTGCAATAATCGCATCACCTGTCGTGCTCTTATCTAAGGTCAGAATATGCCCAGATGGTTCACCGCCAATCACCCAGCCATTTTCATCCAGTGCCTGCAACACATAACGGTCACCTACACTGGCACGTACAAATGGAACTTGCACTTTTTCGAGTGCCAATTCAAGTGCCATATTGCTCATTACGGTACCGACAATCCCTGCAGGTTTATGGTTTGCTTGTGTGGCAAGAATATAGAGGATGTTATCGCCATCAACCAACTGACCATTTTTATCGACCAAAACCACCCGGTCAGCATCACCATCAAAGGCAATCCCTAAGTCAGCATGATGTTCAAGCACCGCTTTTTGCAGACTTTCAGGATGGGTTGAACCACAGTCTTTATTGATATTTAAACCATCTGGTTCATTATACAAGGCAACAACTTTTGCGCCCAATTCTTTAAATACCGAAGGACCCACGTTATACGCAGCACCATTAGCACAGTCCACCACAATCTTTAAATTACTTAAGTCAAAATGGTATGGGAAAGTTGATTTACAAAACTCAATGTAACGACCGTTGGCATCTTTGACACGAACGCTTTTACCCAGGTTTGCGGTATCTTCAATTTTCAATTCTTTTTCAAGTTCTTGATTAATTGCTTCTTGAACTTCATCGGGCAATTTTTTGCCTTCACTTGAGAAGAACTTAATCCCATTATCAAAATAAGGGTTATGCGAAGCTGAAATCACAATGCCTAAACTGGCATGCATTGCACGAGTTAAATGTGCAATAGCAGGTGTTGGTAATGGACCCAATAAATGAACATAAACACCGGCAGCATTTAAACCTGCTTGTAGAGCTGATTCTAAAATATAGCCAGATAAACGGGTATCTTTCCCCATAACAACGATGGGTTTTTTCTTATTACTCATCTGTTTTAAAACTTTACCTGCTGCAAACCCAAGTTTGAGTGCAAATTCAGGTGTAATTGGAAGCTCCCCAAACTTTCCACGAATACCATCTGTTCCAAAATAACTCATTTCTTACTCACTTCTTATACATTTATGGGGATATTGATCATCCCATTTACTGTAAATACTTTACACCAAAATAAAAAAAGCCGTCATATAAATGACGGCTTTTCATGGCTTGGCTTACTAAAAATCAACCAATACGGTAGTTTGGCGCTTCTTTAGTAATAGTCACATCATGCACATGCGATTCAGACATACCAGCTGAAGTGATTTTTACGAACTTCGCATTTTGACGAAGATCTTCAATCACTGCAGAACCGGTGTAGCCCATAGATGAACGTAAACCGCCCATCATTTGATGCACGATATTGCCCATAGGACCTTTGTAAGGTACGCGACCTTCAATGCCTTCTGGTACCAGTTTTTCAGCACCCGCTTTAGAGTCTTGGAAGTAACGGTCCGCAGAACCAGTCGCACCCGCCATTGCACCTAATGAACCCATACCGCGGTATGCTTTGTAGTAACGACCCTGGAAGAATTCAACTTCGCCAGGTGCTTCTTCAGTACCTGCAAGCAGTGAACCGACCATGATCGTGCTCGCACCTGCACCAATGGCTTTTGCCATATCGCCAGAGAAGCGAATACCACCGTCAGCAATTAAAGGAATCTGTTCTTTCAATGCATTGGCAACGCTGTCAATTGCAGAGATTTGCGGCATACCAATACCCGCAACAATACGCGTCGTACAGATTGAACCAGGACCAATACCGACTTTAACCGCATCCGCACCTGCATCAAGTAAAGCCAATGCAGCATCGCCAGTTGCAATGTTACCGCCAATCACTTGAACTTGCGGATAGTTGGCTTTAACCCAACGAACACGTTCAATTACACCTGCAGAGTGACCGTGTGCAGTATCCACCACAATCGCATCCACACCTGCTTCAACCAATGCTTCAACACGTGCAGGTGTTTCAATACCTGTACCCACTGCAGCACCAACACGTAAACGACCGAGGTCATCTTTACAGCTATTTGGATAAAGCTCTGCTTTACGGAAATCAGTGACCGTAATTAAGCCTTTTAATTCGTTGTTATCACCAACAACCAATACTTTTTCAATACGATTTTTTTGTAATAAGGCTTGGATATTTTCTTTAGATTCGTTTTCACGAACAGTCACCAAGCGGTCTTGACCAGTCATGATGTTGCTAACTGGTTGCTCTAAATTGGTTACGAAACGTGTATCACGACCTGTGACAATACCGACCACTTTGCCATCTTTAACAACAGGTACACCGCTGATATTGTTGGCTTGAGTAATCGTCATCAATTCACGAACGGTTGTTTCTGGAGTCACAGTGATAGGATCTTTCACCATCCCTGCTTCGAATTTTTTCACACGACGTACTTCAGCTGCTTGAGCAGAAATATCCATGTTTTTATGCAGGATGCCGATACCACCGTTTTGCGCCATCGCAATTGCCATACGTGATTCTGTCACAGTATCCATTGCAGCTGAAACAAGGGGAATATTCAAATTAATGCCACGAGTAAGGCGTGTCTTTAACGAGACATCTTTTGGGAGAACAGTTGAGTAGGCAGGGAGTAATAAGACATCATCGAAGGTTAGCGCTTCTTGAACGATGGTCAACATAACAGTCTCACTGGTAATTTCCGTGCGCCATTATAAACAAAAAAAACAGTTTTATTCATGCTAATTTCAAACAGCAATGCAAAATAAATTTGCATTGCTGCAGATTTACGAGGTTTTTTTGTTCAAAAACAGCAACTCTGCTGCATTATGATGTTGAAGGTTTAATTTTATCTACTGTTAAACGACCTGATCAAAATCATCATCATTGATCGGTTCTGCTGTTTCGATGGGTATAAATGGAATCATATTGTATGCACGACGAGCTTTATTACATTGCTCATCGGCAATTTGCACTTCTTTGCAGCTAGAACTGCGCACTGTATAAATTGCACAACTGACCTGTTCACCAATTTCCCCCTCGAGCGCTACACAATAAGGCTGTGCCTGATTGGTGCCTTGCATACACGAATATACCGCAGTGAGCGGTTCGGTATACTGCTCGGGCATGGGAATGCCTTCCGCCCAATAGAATGAAACCCGGAAATGAGCACAACATGCTCCACAACTCAAACACGCATCCTGCGTAGCGACTTGAGACAACATTTTTTAAATTCTCGTTATCAAAGGTTTAATTTTTAGCGAGAAATCTTAAAAAATGTTGCTTTTATATGCAAGAAAAATCAGTGAACAGCAGAGATATTATTCTGGACAGGTAAATACCGTTTCATCCATCAAATCGATACCGCACTGTAAAGTTTCAATCCAATCCAGGAACTGGTTAATCTGCTCTTTACCGATAAATGGCGTACCGTGCTGTGGCACGATCATTTCAATATCCATGGTGCGAACCATATTGACCCAAAGACGAATCACTTTATTCGAACACATATAGCGTTGATGAAAGCTTTTCATCTTGGGAATATGCGCTGCAAAATTTTCCAGTGGCTTAGAAGCATCATCAACCATCGATGCGCCCATATCACCTGAAAATAAAATTTTTGCAATCGGATCATAAAACTGGAAATTACCAACCGAATGCAGGAAATGGGCAGGGACAACAATAATACGTGATTCGCCTAAAGGAATGACTCCACCGTGGTCTGGCAATTCAATCAAGCGTTCCAGCCATCCACCTTTCATTCGATCACTCATAAATGCCGAGTTCAAATGTGGTAAGAAACGTGCCCAGAGTTTAGACGCGACCACTTTGGCTTCGGTATACACCAACCAACGTGGCATAGACGTAATAATATCAGGGTCTTGGTGTGAAGCCATCACATAATCAAGATTGGTCAGGCGGGTATATTTATTCAGCTCCATGGTCAGTGGGACATAGGTTAAATCGCCGCCTGGATCCAGCACTGCGGCACGTTCATTATCTAAAATCAGAAATTGGTTGGCTTGCACCCCTTCACCTTTGACCAGACTGGTAAAGCTAATACATTTATGTGTGCCATTATCAAATAACACTTGTGATGTAGTGCGATCAAATGCCATAACCCATTCCCCAAAATATCGTTGTAAAAATGCATTTTTAATGCCATACAACATATAGGGTATTATGGCGATTTACAACAAACATGTATTGAAATATTGTCAGATTTATCAGTAAATTGTGACATATTTAGCAATAAAAAATCCCGACTAAAATGCCAGGATTTTTCACTACGATTCAACTTTAGAAGAAATAATGTTGTACCAAGGTTGAAACACCAATAATTAAGAATATGCTCGCACCAATCTTATGAATCAGTGGAATTGGCAATTTATCAGCCAGCTTATTTCCGACAAATACTGCTGGTGCATTGGCAATCATCATCCCAATTGTAGTACCGATCATCACCCAGAACACACTGTCAAAACGCGCAGCCAGAGCGACGGTTGCCACTTGGGTCTTATCCCCTATTTCAGCCAGGAAGAACAGCACAAAGGTTGCACCAAACACGCCATATTTTTGCCATTTATTAATATTATCGGTTTCATCTTCCAGTTCGTCTGGAACAAGCATCCACAGTGCCATCGCGATAAAGCCAACCGATACAATCCAAAGCAAGACGTCTGGGCTTAATACCGTGGTAATCCACTGACCGAGAACAGCCGATATGCCATGGTTCAACAAAGTTGCCAATAAAATGGCAAGCAGGATAGGCACAGGTTTACGAAAGCGTGCCGCAAGTAAAAGCGCTAATAATTGAGTTTTATCACCCATTTCAGCGAGGGCAACAATAGCGGTAGAGATAAGCAGTTCATGCATGGGATCTTTCTCTGGCTAGCAAAATTTGCCGATGACTTATCGCTCCTGCTAGCCAAAATCTGCAGAGTGATAAATCAAAGGTCTTGCCAACAAAAGAAGCTTAAGAAAAGCTGATTTGGTTCTTTGCTATGATGACCATGTTCTGTTGAACAATTATGTTGACCATCACCTTTTTACATTGCGTAAAAAGCGGCTACTCCCCAATGAAGTGAGGTGATTTTAATCGCAAAGCAGTTTTTTATCAAATCAATTTACTGCCCGGTTTTTGGGATATAGATTAAAAATAAATAAAATTTAACGATGATGATGAGATAAACCGTGTGTTCCCGACATTTTAATGATCCCTGACCATAAAAAACCCTGCCGAAGCAGGGTTTATATTATTCGTAATTGATGACCCGATTAGAGCAACAAAGTACGAATATCAGCTAGAAGCTTGGTCAATTTATTGGTGAAACGGGCAGCATCAGCACCATTAATCACACGATGGTCATAAGATAATGACAGCGGCAACATGAGACGCGGATCAAAACCTTCACCATTCCATACCGGTTGCATGGTTGCAGGTGAAATACCCAAAATCGCCACTTGAGGCCAGTTCACGAGCGGTGTAAATGCTGTACCGCCAATTGAACCCAAGCTGGTAATGGTAAAATTCGCACCTTGTAGATCTTTCGGTGATAATTTTTTCTCACGCGCCTTTTTACTTAACTCACCCAATTCAATCGCAATTTGCTTGATTGATTTTTGGTCCGGGTTACGCAGGACAGGTACAGTCAAACCATCAGGTGTTGCCACTGCAATACCCATATGGATTTCATTGCGGAGCAATACTGATTTCTGATCATCAGCCAAATGACCTGCAAAATAGGGTTCTTCTTTTAAAAGATGCGCCAAGGCTTTGGCAATGAAAGCCAAAATGGTCAGGCTAATGCCATCTTTCTTAAAGTTGCCTTTCAACTCGCCACGCCAAGCTTCAAGCTCGGTAATATCCGCTGCATCAAACTGGGTGACTTGAGGAATGAAGTTATTCAATGACAATTGCGGAACAGAAACCTGTTGCAAGCGTGTCATGGCTTTTTCTTCAGTACCGCCAAAAGCACTAAAATCAGGAAGTTTAGGCAAGCCAGAAACTTGTGCTACCGCTGGTGCAAGAGATGCTGCTTGAGGTGTCGTTAAACGTGTTTTCACATACGCAAACACATCTTCTTTCATCAAGCGGTCATGTGCACCAGACGCTTTCACTTGTGACAATACCACACCCAGTTCACGTGCCAATTTGCGTACCGCAGGACCGGCGTAGACTTTGGCATTTGCAGCGCTTTGCTCTTTAGTCAGCTTATCAGAACCTGATGCAGCGACTGGAGCTTGTACTTGTACCGCCGGAGCTGATTTAGCAGGAGCAGCTTCTGCTTTTGCAGTGGGCGCAGGTGCAGCTTGAGTGGTAGCCTTCACTTGACCTTCAATGGTCACTAAAGCCACGCCTTGGCTGACGCTTTGGCCCAATTCAACATGAATCGCTTTAATCACACCCGCCGTTGAACTTGGCACTTCAACCGTGGCTTTATCAGACTCAACCACAATGATGCTTTGATCTGCTTCAACCGTGTCACCGACTTTCACTAAAATTTCAGCAACAGTGGCTTTGTCCACACCCAGATCCGGCACGGTAATTTCAATTGCACCGCTTTGAGCCGGAACAGCTTCTGCCACAGGCTCAGATTTCGCTACGGCAGCTTGTACAGTTTCTGTTTTTGGAGCTTCAACAGCAATTTCAGCCTGGCTTGCAGCAGCAACTTCGACTTTAATCAGAACTACACCTTCTTTTACGGTGTCGCCTTCATGAACTTCAATACTTTCAACAATACCTGAAACTGAACTTGGCACTTCCACTGTAGCTTTGTCTGATTCAACCACTACAATGCTTTGGTCAACATCGATAGTATCGCCAACACTGACCAAAATTTCGCCTACGAGCGCTTTTTCAACGCCAATGTCAGGGACTTGCACTTCAACCACACTCACTGAAGAGGAAGCCGATGTAGAAGCCTGAGTAGAAGTGTGAGGTTGATGTGACGCCAGTTCCTGCATGATTTCCTGATCAGGCAGTGAGGTCGGGGTATTTTCCGAGGTCTTTTTTGAAGCATCAGCATATTGAATTTCAGTTGCTGCAGTAGACCCATCTTCTGCTTCAAGCTCGATTAAGGCTACGCCTTCAGTGACATTATCGCCCTGATTAACCAAAATGCTTTTCACCACACCTGCCGAAGTGCTAGGCACTTCAACAGAGGCTTTGTCCGATTCGAGCAATACAAGACTGTCATCAACAGCAACGATATCGCCCACTTTCACTAAAATTTCCGCAACGGTGGCTTTATCTACACCAATATCAGGAGTCGTAATTTGCATGCTTAGTTCTCCTCTTTGTAGTCAGCAACCGCGTGAACCGATGGTGTTGCCTGAGGCGCCCACGCCACTGGACGGTCTGTATCTAACTCAAAGCTCGAGATCGCATCTTTGACTAAACGTGCATCAACTTCGCCTTCATCGGCTAATTTTTTCAGTGTTGCAACCACAATGTGTGCTGCATCTACACCAAAGTAGCTACGAAGTTTAGCGCGGGTGTCTGAACGACCGTAACCATCTGTCCCAAGTGCGACAAATGGGCGGTTGTCTGGAAGATACGCACGAATTTGTTCGCTGTACGCACGCATGTGATCTGTTGCAGACACCACAATACCTTTGGTGCCACGTAATTGCTTAGACACCCAAGCTTCTTTTACTTCTTCCGTCAATGGATGTAGACGGTTGTATTCTTCGCATGCCATACCGTCACGCGCAAGTTCGTTAAAGCTTGTAACACTGTAAACATTTGAGTGAATCTGATATTCCTCACGAAGAATTTTTGCCGCTTTAATAACTTCGCGCAGAATCACACCTGAACCAAGTAATTGAACAGTGGCTTTTTCATCTTCTTCAAGCAAGTACATACCACGTTTAATCCCCTCTTCAGCGCCTTTTGGCATTGCAGGGTGTTCGTAGTTTTCATTCATGACAGTTAAGTAGTAGAAAATGCGCTCTTGATTCACATACATACGCTGTAAACCATCATGTACGATTACTGCTAACTCATAACCGAAACATGGGTCATAAGACACACAGTTTGGAATCGTGTTGGCAAGAATATGTGAGTGGCCATCCTGGTGTTGTAAGCCTTCACCGTTAAGCGTCGTACGACCTGCAGTTGCACCTAGTAAGAAACCTTGCGCTTGTGCATCGCCTGCTGCCCATGCAATGTCACCAATACGCTGGAAACCAAACATGGAGTAGTACATATACATTGGAATCATTGGCAAATTATTGGTTGAATAACTCGTTGCCAATGCCGCCCAAGCACTCATCGCACCGGCTTCGTTAATTCCTTCTTGTAGCATGTGACCATCACTAGCTTCACGGTAATGCATCAATTGTTCTTGGTCTTCTGGGGTATATTTTTGACCGTGAGCGGCATAAATACCGAGCTGACGGAACATACCTTCTAGACCGAATGTACGCGCCTCATCTGGTACGATTGGCACAACACGATCTTTAATGGCTTTTTCTTTCAGCAAAGATGAAATTAAGCGAACCATGACCATGGTGGTCGATTGTTCCTTACCATTTGAACCTGCTAATACTGCATCAAATACAGACAATTCAGGAATCGCCAGCTGTTCGCTTTCTTTACGACGTGCAGGTAGGTAACCACCTAAGGCTTCACGACGCGCCTTCATGTATTTCAATTCAGGTGAATTTTCACTTGGACGGTAGAACGGTACTTCTTCCAATTGCTCATCAGTGAATGGCAAGTTGAAACGATTACGTACATATTTTAACGATTCAAGCTGCATTTTTTTGATTTGATGCGTCTTGTTTACCGCTTCAATCTCTTCAGATAAACCATAACCTTTAACCGTTTTTGCAAGGATTACTGTCGGTTGACCTGTCGATTTCATCGCTTCTGCATAAGCAGCATAGACTTTATATGGGTCGTGACCACCGCGGTTTAAGTTATCGATGTCTTCGTCACTTAAACCTTTCACTAATTCTTCAGCTTCTGGGTATTTACCAAAGAAGTGTGCACGTGTGTAAGCACCACCTTTTACTTGGTAACGTTGGTAATCGCCATCTACCGCTTCTTCCATAATGGCTTTAAGCGCGCCTGATTTATCTTTATCAAGTAGTGGATCCCAGTGACGGCCCCAAACCACCTTAATCACGCGCCAGCCAGCACCGCGGAAAAGTGACTCAAGTTCTTGAATGATTTTACCGTTACCACGTACAGGCCCATCTAGACGCTGTAAGTTACAGTTCACGACCCATACCAAGTTATCGAGCTTCTCACGACCTGCAAGTGAAATTGCACCAGTACTTTCTGGCTCATCCATCTCGCCATCACCTAGGTATGCCCAAACCTTACGATCTTCTTCTTTAATCAAGCCACGGTTCATCAAGTACTTTTGAATGTGTGCTTGGTAAATCGACATGATTGGACCGAGACCCATCGATACCGTTGGGAACTGCCAATAGTCAGGCATTAAATAAGGATGCGGGTATGACGGCAAACCAATACCATCGACTTCACGACGGAAGTTATTAAGATGATCTTCTGTTAAACGACCTTCAAGGAATGAACGCGCATAGATACCTGGCGCACAGTGACCTTGATAATAGATCATGTCGCCACCGAAATGATCATTGCCAGCACGGAAGAAATGGTTAAAACCGACATCATACAAGGTTGCTGAAGAGGCGAAACTGGCTAAGTGACCACCGAGATCATCACCGGTTTTATTGGCACGTAGCACCATCGCCAAAGCATTCCAGCGAATCAATGCACGGATACGGCGTTCCATGTCTTGGTCGCCCGGCATTGCCGGAGTTTCTTCAACCGAAATGGTATTAAGATAAGGAGTATTTAGACGCTGAATGGGAACATGAGTAGCGATTGCGCGTTGATAGAGTTTTTCTAATAAAAATGCCGCTCGCTCCGTTCCCATGTGTTGCAAAACCGAGTCAAAAGCATCTTGCCATTCTTGGGTTTCTTGCGCGTCAGTATCACCATAAAACGCCATATTCCACCTATTCCTTGAGCCTATTTATATTCTCTATATGTACCATACTTTAGCGGGCTTCAGTTATTGCCACAGCTGAATACGGAATAGCATTATTATTTAGATAATAAATACCTGTTGACCATTCTTTACGCAATAAAACAAAAAACCGCCAATAAAGGCGGTTTTTTATACAACAAGTATTCTGTACAGTGATAATATAAGACTTAAAAGCTATAGCGGCTTTTTACTCTACTCTTTAAATGAATTACCACACTCTTTAACGATCGTTACAACTCTTTAAATTAAAACCGACAGAATGGGTTTTAAAATTTGTCATACTCAATCTTATGGCAACATTGCTAAATATGGCGAAGGGTTTTTACGTTCACCGTCTTTGACTACTTCATAATGTAAATGCGGACCGGTACAACGACCAGTACAGCCTACATTGGCAATATGTTCACCGGCTTGCACTTGGTCACCGACACGAGCAATTAAACGAGAAGCATGTGCATAACGCGTTAAATAACCATTACCGTGGTTAATTTCCACGTATTGACCATAACCGGTGCCCCAACCTGATTTAGTGACGACACCGGGGCCAGTTGCATAAATAGCAGTACCACTCGGTGCAGACATATCTAAACCTGAATGGTTTTCCGCACGACCACCCATGGTACGACCACCATAAGATGAGCTAATGCGTTTCATGTCAGGAAGAGGATGGGCTACCAACCAAGAGTAAGCATTGTTAGAATAGCTTTTTGAGGTGCTTGAACCGTATTTTTTTGCGAGCGATTCATTGTTTAATTCAACAGTTTTTTCACGTAATTTAACGCTCATTTTAGTTTCAGCAGGAATATCAATATCATTTGATTCTGCATAAGAACCTTGAGCCAAAGTACGGGTCAATTGTTCAATACGATCTGTTGATACGTCGTTAGAATTTAATTCTACTAAATCAGCAAAAGCTACAGATGCGGCAGACGCTGCCAATGAAAACGCTAATAAAATACGTCTCGTATGCATAAAAAACCTCTTTTAACTGTTCTTAGTTAATGTCCTTGCGTGATCTCTTCCTTGATATCTACTGAAAGGAGCGCATAAGATTAAGACACAAATATGAAGGAACAATGTATGTCTGAACCGGTAAAGCTCTTTCAACAAACAAGAAAACACTTAAAAACAGGAAACTTTACGTTTCTCTCTACACAAGTTGCTGCATGGCAGAAACTTACAAAACTTATTCAACCGCTATTGCCCCAACCAGAGCAATGGCAAGTTGTATGTTATGAAAATGGCATTTTGACGATTACCGGTGCAAATCAAGCCATGATTAGTCAACTGGCATATCTTCAAAAGCAATATATAGCCCAATTATTACAATTGTCTGAATTTAAAGATTTGCATAAACTGCAAGTTCGTTTAAGAATTCAAACACAAACACCACTCAAGCCTGAATCTCTGACCAGATCCCTTAGTCCAGATACCCAAGATTTAATTCGTGGTGCTGCTGACTTTGTGAGCGACCCTAAGCTTAGCCAAGCAATGCTACGTTTGGCAAGCAATAAAAAGTAACCGGCACTTTGATGTCTTTGAAATCAGTCAAAAATTCTGTGAACTGTTTAACAAAGACATTTGTTATACTATAACACTCACATTAAAAGACAATGACTTATGTCACGCTTACATAAGAAATTGGACATTGCGTTTCGTCATCAAATGTTACAATTTCGTAATTGGTTGGATTGCTTTTAACATTGCGTAACAACTGATTATTTAAGGCATGGCCCGATTTATAGCCATCAAACTTTGCAATAATTTGATGGCCTAGCAGGTATAAATCCCCAACTGCATCTAAAATTTTGTGGCGTACAAATTCATCCGAGAAGCGAAGTCCTTCCTCATTCACTACGCCTGTTTCATCTACTCCAATCGCATTTTCCAAGCTTGCGCCTAACGCTAAATTATTGGCTTTCAGATAGTCTAAATCTTTCATAAAACCAAAAGTGCGCGCTCCACTGACTTCATAAACAAACGTTTCAGTTGAAAAGTCGATGGTTGCGGACTGGTATTCTTTTTTAAATGCAGGGTGATCAAAATCAATGGTGAAATTCAGTTGAAAGCCTTCGTGCGGACGGAACACAGCACGTTTATCATCAATTAGAGCTTCAACCGGTTTTAAAATTTTTATAAATTTTTTCGGCGCATTTTGTTCAGCCAGACCACCTTGCATTAGCAAGTAAATAAATGGGCCGGCACTACCGTCCATAATCGGCACTTCAGAAGCAGAGACTTCGATAATCAGGTTATCAATGCCTAATCCTGCAATAGCGCTCATGACATGTTCAATAGTACCGACTTTGGCATCTGCCTGAACCAAGTTAGAGCACATAAATGCTTCTTGAATCAGCATGGCATTGGCTTGAATATCCACGGGTGGATCTAAATCAATACGTCGAAATACAATTCCCCCATCCACATGGTGCGGCACAAAGTTAATCAAGACTTTTTGCCCACTATGAAGACCGATACCGCTCGCTTTCACGACACGTTTTAGGGTTCGTTGTTTCAACATTTCTCTATCATCTGCTCATAAAACCGATATACGTTAGCATATTTAGCCATTGATAAAAAACAAAAAGGTAGTATTGCTACTACCTTTTGTAAACACACCAACTAAAACTTTAAAAATAAAGTTTATTTACGTTGCTGATTTTTCAAGTAATCTTGAATGCTCATTGGTGCTGGGCGTGCTGTACCCACTGCTGGAGCAACACTCGCCCCGGCTTCGTTTTGTTGACGTTGAATTGCAGGCACATCATCATCTTCAACAATAGCATGAGCCACATGATTTGCAGGACGATTTGCAGACTGAGATGATGGACGTTTGACTGTATCCGCTGAATCTGCTGAATTACGGGTTAAACCTGTTGCAATCACAGTTACGCTAAGTTCATCGCGTGCATCTGGATCAAATACAGTTCCGTAGAATACTTGACCTTCATCCAGATCGACAATTTGATTGACCACATCGGTAATTTCTTCAATTTCACCAAAAGTCACATCATCACCACCAGTCACGTTAATCAAAATACCTTTGGCATTCATGATAGTGACGTTATCCAGCAATGGACTACGAATCGCTTGTTCAGCAGCTTGACGTGCACGCGTCTCACCACGACCCGAACCCACACCCATCATTGCATAGCCACGAGTACTCATGGCAGTTTTCAAATCGGCGAAGTCAAGGTTGATGTGACCTGGGCGAACCACGAGATCAAAGATACTACGTACCGCATTGAGCAATACGTCATCTGCTTTTTTGTACGCGTCTTTCATTGAAATATCGCGGAATACTTTAAGCAAACGCTGGTTAGGAATAATGATTAAAGAATCAACATGCGCTTCTAAAGCTTCAATACCTTTTTCAGCTGATTGCTGACGACGTTTCCCCTCAAAGTTGAAAGGTGTAGTCACCACACCGACTGTCAAAATACCCATTTCTTTAGCAATTTCAGCAACAACTGGCGCAGCACCCGTACCTGTACCACCACCCATACCAGCAGTCACAAACACCATGTCTGTGCCTTCGAGGTGTTGGCGAATGATTTCACGGCTTTCTTCAGCAGCAGTTTGACCCACTTGAGGATTTGCACCCGCACCCAAACCACGTGTGCTTTGCTCGCCTAACTGGATTTTGAATTGGGCATTCATACGATCTAATGCTTGCTTGTCCGTATTGGCACAAACAAATTTTACACCCTGAATGTCTGACTCAAGCATATGTTGTACAGCATTACCACCAGCACCACCTACACCAAACACAGTGAAACGGGCTTGACCGTTGCTATCGTTTTGATCATCTTCTAAAAATTCAAATGAGGCCATGACCTTTGGATTTCCTAATTCGTAATTGGCAGTCACTTAAGCCCGTATACTGCCTTGATCTTAATAAAAAATTATGTTTTAGAATGCTGTTCAACTATACGCTTGTCAAGTCCAAGCCGTTAGACGTACAACTTCCTAACAATATTCCCAATAAATCCAACTTAAAATATCGATTTTAACTGATTATTTAATGCCGACCATGCTCGACCTACTCGCTTAAAAACCGACAGTTTTTCAGGATCCGTAGATTCTACAATGGTATCTTGCGTGTCACTTTGACTAAACATCAATAATCCTGCAGCTGTTGCATATTGCGAACGACGCAAAGCCGCCTGATTTTGCTCTTCAGCATATACCTGTACCGGCGGATTTCCCAAATGTGCTGAAACCCCTAACATCTGACGTGCCAGATTTACCATTCCTTCGATTTGGCTTGCATCACCTGTCAGTACCACACCATGATATAAACCATGAATTGCACCGTTGCGTTGTAACTCTTGATGAACTTGAGTCAAAATCTCTTCATAACGCGCAATAATAATTTCTGCCAATTCAATGCGACTGATGGTTTGTGGACCATCAATGCCCTGAAATTGAATCATATGATCGGGTTTCACCACTTTCAGGTCAACACAACCATACAACAACTTAATTCGTTCCGCTTCTTCCGTCGTGGTTTGCAAGACTGCAGCAATGTCACGTGTAACATGCTCACCACCACGTTGCAAAGTATGCGTCAATGCTAGGCGACCATCTAAATATACTGCAATATTGGTGGTACCCGCACCAATATCCACCAAGCATGCACCATACTCTTTTTCATCTTTGAGCAGACTTGCTTCAGCGGTTGCCAAACAGGACACCACCATTTTCTCGACGCCAATATTGGCACCTTTAAGTGCACGATCCAGATTCTGCATGGTACTGATCGGCAGCATCATCAACTGATAATGCCCCATCATACTATGTGCAGACATGCGAATCGGATTTTGTACCCATTCTGCCGAATCATCCAATTCAAAGCCTAAAGGTACTGCACTCACCAAATAATGGTCAGAGGTCAAATGACTGGCTTTAGCCAATTCTAACGCACGTACAACTTCACTGGTTGTAATTGTATGGTCGCTATTTTCAATGGGTGTGCGACCTGATGCATAAAAGCTTTTTAATTCTGCACTTGGAATTGAAATCCAAGCGGAATGCACACGGCATTCAGCCATATCTTCTGCTTCTTGTACGGCATTTTTGATTGCAGTGATGACTTTATCGAGACTTACAATTTTCCCTTTATTCATGCCTCGGTTACGAGCTGTTGCCATCCCAATCACTTGGATATTGTCTGGCGCATGTACCTTACCAATCAAAACTGAAACTTTGTGTGTCCCAATGTCAATCGCAACAACCGAGGGAACAGCTTCATTCATTATCTACTACTACCATTACGTGTTTGGTTGATTTATGGCCATAAGCCTCTATTTTATATAAAGCCGCTCAATTATGGCTTTACCGTTCTTGCATCTGCAATGCTTGTGTCATCAATCGTTACAACAAAGTGACCATTTATAATACTTGGAGAGGTTGAATTCTTCCATTGTATCGCCAATCCATTTCGATAACGTAAGTCAATTGACGAGATTTTAGACCAAACTGGTTTTAAATCACTTTGTGCCAGATGACTCAAGCGTTGAAGTTTACTCATGGTCTGATCTTGATCCACAATAACGCGTAGACCCGAATCAAACTGCATAAACCAGGTCATACGTTCTGTTAAATATAATTCTTTTAAACGAACATTGACCGGCAGGAATAACTGATTAATTTCATTGTAGCGACGCATCATCATTTTGGACTGAGATGTTGGGCCGTGCAGCAATGGTAATCTTTGATTATTTTGCGGAATCACTTCTGCAAAAATATCACCACTATCGCTTAACAGTCGTCCAGTTCCCCAACGCGCAATGGGATGACGCGGCATCACGCGTACCCGAATTGAATTGGGCCATGCACGTGAGACCACCACGCGATCCACCCAAGACAACTCTAGCGCCTGATCTCGAATTTGTTCCAGATCAGAAGTAAAATAATTCGCTGTTACCGCTGGGGTAACATGCTTCATGACCTGACTGTTTTCTGCGTCTGAACGCGTACCCACAACATTGAGTTCCGCGACATGCGCATCGGTCATGACTGTATATAAAGCATAGACCCCTACAGCCAATACCATGAGTGCAACCAGCAATAATAACCAGCCACCGAAATTCGCAAGCTTTTCCTTACGCGTTGGTGGCTTGTCATGTATTGATGTGATTGCTGCTCGTTTACGGCGCATTGAAGCAGGAAGTTGAGCCATAGTTTAGTGAGCCACACCTGTCAAAGTTTGTTCCAAAATGGCAACACAAAGCTCATCAAAGCTATAGCCCACCGCTTGTGCAGCTTTAGGTACCAATGAATGACTGGTCATCCCCGGAACAGTGTTCACTTCTAGCAACCAGAAGTTGCCGTGTTCATCCTGCATTGCATCAATACGACCCCAACCGCTTGCACCAACGGCTTGGAAAGCACGTAAAGACAAGGCTTGCAAACGTTTTTCATCATCTTCGCTTAGACCGCAAGGAATGCCGTACTGTACATCGTTACGATTGTATTTGGCTTCATAATCGTAGAAAGCCACATCTTTTGGCGGCTCAAGACGAATCACAGGAAGCGCCTGGCCATTAAGAATCACAATCGTGAACTCACGACCAGTAATCCATTTTTCAGCCATCACCACTGCATCATGTTCAGTGGCTTTTTCAATCGCTAGCGCAAAGTCTTCAATACGTTCAACTTTACTCATACCGATACTTGAGCCTTCATGTACCGGTTTGATAATGAAAGGCAAGCCAATACTGTCTACAACAGCATTCAAATCCGAATCTTTGGTCACAATACGGTAGGGTGCAGTGGGTAGTTCTGAACCTTGCCAAACCTGCTTGGTTTTGACTTTATCCATACCAATGGCTGAGCCTTGTACACCTGTACCAGTATATGGAAGATTCAACCATTCCAATGCGCCTTGAATTTGACCATCTTCTCCGCCACGACCATGCAAAACAATAAATGCACGATCATAGTTGACCAGTTCAGTCACGCTACGCTCTTGCGGGTCAAAAGCTTCTGCATTTACACCCGAGCGTACTAATGCTTCAAGTACAGCTTTACCACTATCTAGAGAAACCTCGCGCTCAGCCGATTTACCACCAAGCAACACGGCAACTTTGCCGAATTCTGAAGCATTTGCCACGTTTATATCCTTAAACTTTATAACTGAACAATCAAATTCAAAATCACATAAAGTGATTATTTTAAATACAATTTATTTTGTGCAAGATCAATCGAGATAGCACCCACATTACCTGCGCCTTGGGTTAATAACAAGTCATTCGCTTTTAACACTTTTTGCACCGCATTTTGCAAATTGCCTTCCACAGGATCAATCAAAATTGGTTCAACATCGCCACGTAAACGAATGCTACGCGCCAAGCTGCGACTGTCCGCGCCCACAATCGGTTTTTCACCGGCAGGATACACTTCCAGCAATAGTAATTGATCGACTTGTGACAATACATCTACGAAGTCATCGAAGCAGTCACGGGTACGGCTAAAGCGGTGGGGTTGGAATATCATTACCAAGCGACGATCTGGGTGGCTTTGACGCGCAGCTTTAATCGTTGCTTCCACTTCTTTAGGATGGTGACCATAGTCATCGACCAGTTTGACGTTACCCCCATCAAGTTCAAATTCACCTTGAACCTGGAAGCGGCGACCTACACCACTGAAGCCTTCCAATGCACGGCAGATTGCGCCATCAGAAACACCTTCATCAGTTGCGATCCCAATCGCTGCCAAAGCATTGAGTACATTATGCAAACCCGGCTGGTTTACAGTCACACGAAGTGGTTCACGATTTTTTCGCAGCACGGTAAAGTGTGTGCGCATACCGTCTTGATCAACATCGACTGCACGGATGTCATTATCTTCGTTAAAACCGTAAGTTAAAAGTGGACGGCCGATACGCGGCATGATTTCGTGGACATTGGCATCATCGCCACAAACTACAGCCAAACCATAGAATGGAAGTTTTTGTAAGAATTGTACGAAGGTATCTTTAAGGACATCGAAACTACCGCCATAAGTATCCATATGGTCAGCATCGATATTGGTCACAATTGCCGCCATCGGATGCAAATGCAAGAAGGTTGCATCAGATTCATCCGCTTCAGCCACGATATAACGGCTCGCACCCAATGCAGCATTGACCCCAGTACGGTTCAGCAAACCACCGATCACATAAGTCGGATCCATGTTTTCTTCCGCCAACATACAAGTGATCAGACTTGTGGTTGTGGTTTTACCATGTGTGCCCGCCACTGCGATCCCATGACGGTAACGCATCAACTCACCCAACATTTCAGCACGACGAACCACAGGAATACGGGTTTCAATCGCTGCCTTGATTTCCGGATTTTCTGGATCAATCGCTGTAGATACTACCAGTACATTGGCATCTTTAATATTTTCAGCCGTATGACCGATATAAACTTTGATACCGTTTTCTTCAAGTTGCGCAGTCGTTTTAGATGCTTTGATGTCAGAACCAGAAACTTTATAGCCTTGGTTTTTTAACACTTCCGCAATGCCACACATACCGGCACCACCAATCCCTACAAAATGAATGTGTTTGATACGGCGCATTTCAGGCACTTTAATTAATTTTTTCGCTTGCTCAGCAGGAGTAGATGGAGACATATATCACTCTAATTTACAATTCTTGAATTAAACGAACCACATGCTGGGTTGCATCAGGTTGTGCTTTTTGACGTGCCTTGACTGCCATTTCTGACAACAATTGGCGATTCATCAGTGGTGTTAGCAATTCTTTTAAATGATCAACAGTCATGCTTGCTTGCGGACAAATTTTCGCAGCATTGATACCCGCAAGGAATTTAGCATTTGCGGTTTGATGGTCATCTACTGCACTTGGCAGTGGAACAAAAACCGCAGCCACACCCGCAGTTGCAATTTCAGTGACCGTTAATGCGCCCGCACGGCAAATAATTAAATCAGCATCTGAATAGGCTTTGGCCATATCTTCAATAAACGGCTGCACTTCAACCTGTAATGTTGCAGGTGCATTACTATAACGTGCTTGCGTTGCATCTTGATGGTTTTGACCACATTGATGAAATACATGCATCGGTACATTAAGTTGTTTCAATGCTTCCGGCACACGCTCATTCAATGCTTGCGCACCCAGTGAACCACCGACAATTAAAATCTGTAAAGGCTTCGCCGCTTTTTCACGTTCTTGATAACGCCAAGACGGATTTAAAATTTCAGTAATTTCTTTGCGTACAGGATTGCCTGTGGTCACAATTTTTGCACTTTCGGCGAAAGTATCGGGAAAAGCCTGACACACAGTTTTAGCAATACGGGATAATTGGGTATTGGTAAAACCTGCAATCGCATTTTGCTCATGGATAATGACCGGAATACCTAAGGCACGCGCAGCTAAACCACCCGGTCCCGCAACATAACCACCAAAACCTGCAACAGCATCAATATTAAGCTGCTTCATATAGCGCATAGCGCTTAAAGTTGCTTTTAAAATTTTTAAAGGTGCCAATAATTTACGTACAACCCCGTTGCCACGTACACCCTGAATATCAATTTGATAAATTGGAATATTGTGATTTTTTAACAGACGATTTTCCATGCCTGCTGGCGTTGCAAGCCAAGACACCTGTACCCCTTGTTGCTGTAATTCTTTAGCAACAGCGAGTGCTGGAAAAACATGCCCGCCAGTACCTGCGGCCATCATCATGACATGTTTGGGCTTTGTTTGCGTTGCTTCAGTCACAGTCTAATTCTTCAATTCTAAAATATGGATAACGAAATTCGATTTTAAGCGATCAATTGTAATCACAAACGCATAACCGTGAAAGGTTATTTACTTTTTTTCAACAGGCGCTTCATTGTTTTTTTCTACGTATTTAAAAGTTTAAACTAGTTTTATTATTAATCGACGAAAAATATACAATTTTATGCATTTTTTATCCAGTTTCGTGACCTTGTTTTTGATCAGCTGATCAATTTAATACTCTCCTGCCCTAGAAGCTTCGCTAAAAAAAAGAGCCCAAATTGGACTCTTTTTATTTCGTAATGATTCAATCAACTCAATGAAAAGTATCTTGTTACTTTTACCATTATTTGCTTTTCACTACAGCAGGCTCAGTCGCATATCGTTTACCCACTTTTTTCCATGGATTATTACGCTGATATTTTTCCTCTAAAAAATCCAAGCCTTTCCAATACAAGGGAACAAGCCTTTTATTCAGTAAAGGTAAAGACAAGGGATTTAAACCCACCCAAGGCAAAAAAGGATTTCGGCGTGCATATGCCCACAACTCAATCCGCGTCGATGCATGAGTTGATTGACCACGTGCATGAAATCCATAGGTATCCGCCACAACCAAGGTGTTTGCCTTAACTGCAAATGCTTTGGGCTGAGCATATCCCATAGCTAGCAGTTCTTCAGCTTTCACCCGGAAAGAACCACGGCGTGTCATAGCATCGGTCTTTTCAGTGATGGATAACGCTTTTTCATGCTCCCAATTCAATCGTTGCTCTGTAATCTGATGTGAACCGGGGACATAAACAAAAGGCCCCTCATCTTCAGCGACATCCGTTAAAAACAGCCAGGCTTTTACACTGGGATGAAAGGTATCACTATGTAAATTGGTTTGTGGATCGGGACGAGCTTTACGTACATGCGATAAAATCACTTGCACGTAATACATGGGCTGAACTTTAGAACTTCCCACATAATTAATGAGACTTTTCCACTGATGACTCTGTAGCAATGTTTTTGTTACTGGAAGTTGATTCAGCACTTGATGATCTAGAGACATTCGACGTGTCACGGTATCACCTTGCAAAGTTTCACGTGTTTCGAATTTCGTCTCTAATAATTCCTGCTTTAACTGATTAAATTCGGCATCTGACAGAAAGTTTTCTTTTAAAATAAAACCATTTTTCTGAAACTGTTCAACATCTTCTGAAGCAATAAATTTGGCAAGATGTTGTCTACGCTTTTGTGCCAATTGAGCTGCTTTTTGAACCCGAAATCGATGTAATCCCAGCTGATTAAATACAGGATTTCCAATAATTGAATGTGATTCAAAAGATTTTGCTTCCCCAAAAAGTGTAAAGGCATCCACCATCAACTTATTTGGTTTTTCTCTGACTAAGGTTTTAATTTCATTGAGCGCAACTTGCGTGCGCTCATCTTGAAAAAAACTTTTGATCTTTTTTAGCGTTATTTTCATTGATCAAACCTGACCTATTTTTGACCTGCTTCTAAAACATCAAATAAATCATCCGCAATAGATGTCCCAAATTGATCATCAATTTCACGAATACAGGTTGGGCTAGTGACGTTGATTTCTGTCACGTAATTACCAATCACATCCAGACCAACAAAAACTAAACCTTTTTCACGTAAGAAAGGACCGACTTTTGCAGCAATCGCTTTATCATTTTCACTTAATGGGCGTGCTTGACCCAAACCACCGGCTGCCAAGTTGCCACGCACTTCGCCATTTTGAGGAATACGCGCCAAACAGTAAGGTACAGGTTCGCCATTAATCATTAAAATACGTTTATCTCCTTCAACAATTTCCGGGATATAACGCTGTGCCATAATCGGTTGGGTACCATTATTGGTCAGCATTTCAATGGTAGATCCAATATTTATGCCATCTTGATATAAGCGGAAAATGCCTGTACCGCCCATACCATCAAGTGGTTTTACAATCACATCAACGTGTTCTTTCAGAAATTCACGAATCAGACCTTCATTTGAGGTCACTAAAGTCGGCACCTGAAGTTCAGGGAACTGTGTTGCAAAGAGTTTTTCATTACAATCACGCAGGCTTTGCGGTTTGTTGATAATCCACGCGCCTTCACGCTCTGCCTGTTCCAGAATATAAGTGGTATAGACAAAATTCATGTCGAACGGTGGGTCTTTACGCATCAACACCACGTCATAATCTGCAATCGATTCTTTTTTCTTTTCACCCAATTCAAAGTAATGGTTATAGTCTTCAAACACTTTCAACGATGAAATTAAACCGAATGCCTTACCTTGTTCGATATATAAATCTTGCTGTAACGCATAACCCAACTCATGTCCACGACGGCTGGCTGCCCACAGCATTGCCATAGAGGAATCTTTTTTCAGGTTTACATTTTCGATGGGATCCATCACAACAAGTACGCGCATATCGATCTGCTCATGTATTTTTAAATTGAGAAAAGTATAGCGGAGTTTAATCTTTCTTTTTTCTCAATTTTGGTAAAGCTTTTATATGATTGTACAAAGTGGTTTCAGGAGCAGTTGATGCAACAAGCAATTATTGGTTTTCATTTGGACGAAGAATGTCATTGGGTCGCTGACCTTGCCTGTGGTCATGCGCAACATGTTCGGCATAATCCACCATGGCAAAACCTCCCTTGGGTGATCACGGAGCAAGGACGGAAAGAGAAGTTAGGCGTGATATTGGAATGTAAGAAGTGTGATGAACAAATTGAGTAGGTTTTGTATAAACAATTGGTGTTCAATAAGCTATTTATGACTAATTTGATATTGCTTACCTAATCTCTCATTACTGTTCCATAAATTTGATTAGATCACATAAAGGATCAGCATTTTTAATTTTATAGTGCTGATCTTTTTATATTCTTTCTTGATTATTTTTAAATCTTGGTAAGAAAAAAGTTCTCATGCTAAATTCCCCCCAATAACGACCAAGAAGAGTTATATAAAATATATCCTCTTTTCCTGAGATGGAATTAGATTATGCATATTTCTCTAAAACAAAAATAAATCAGCAAACTATCCTAAACTTCTTTTTGATTAAATTTAGCTTAATGGGCTAGGTTTTTGAAAATATGCTTAAGATTTTCTAACATTTTTTCAATTTGCAAGGGGGTTAAACCCTCAAAAGACTGCTCCAAAACGATGTGACTAAGGTCATTAATCTTTTCGATCATCTGCTGTCCTTTATCAGTTAATAAAACTCGGGTAATTCGACCATCATATTCACAACAATAGGTATCCACTAAGCCTTCATCTTTTAAACGGTAAATGATTTTAGTCGTCGTCGACATTTTAGAAATCACCATTTCTGATAGATCAGATACGCTCGCTTTATTTTTAGATTTTAAAGCCAGTAAAATACGACGGCGAGAATAATCTAAACCATATTTTTTTAATGCATGATCAACATTCTGTATATATTGAGAATGCACTTGAGTGATCCAGTAATATGGAGAATTTTCTAAACTAAAATCTGCGGCAGCAGATAAAAACTTATTGTACTTTTTTGTCATGACCTTACCTCTCTAAGTTATTGTTGCCATTAAAATTGTTTAAAAAATTATTTTTAAATCTATACACTCTAGTAACCGCTATATTTATTGAATTTTTGGTATTACTTATTTCGCTATACACTCTGTTTTCAAATTGACTCTCTAATTTGTCCTTCGCTTTCTCCTAGCCGGCTTTATAAAAAGGACTCGAGAGCCAAATGCCACATAAAGTCCTCTTTTGTATTTATTTATTGCTATTTTGTAAGCAAATTAAATCACTTTAATGGTTAAATGATCTATCACAAAAAATACCAATTTATTAGCTTAGATATATAAAAATATTACACATTTAACATTAATTTTTTTTATAAAAATCATCTATTCCCGTCAGTTTCAGCTTATTGGAATAAGTTTAAATTAAAGTAATGGAGGTTTTTTAGACTCAAAAATTCTATCAAGTCATTGTTTAGTTTAATATTTTTTTATTTAACAAAATATAATAGTTAAGCTTATATCTTTAAATAATACTATAAAAATCACATATTTTTACATAATAACTAGATGCATTTTATATAATTAATTTTAATGATTATCAGTTTTTAATTTTTTTTATTTAATATTTCTAAAAAATAATTTTTTACTCTAAAGCAATTGGGTCTCCCTATCGGGAGTTTAATATGCTTATTCACTTAATCACTATTGTGAAATAGATCTCTCCACTCAATTTTCCTCTCAACCCCTTAAACTTATTAAAAGACTTGTTTAAATGTTGTGGATTGAAACATCAATAAAAGAGATTGAACGTTCATAGTTCTAAACCCTAGAGATAGTACATTATGAATATTGCGAATAATTGACCAAATCTAATCATTTTTACTTTTCTACTTTTCTACTTTTCTACTTTTCAGTAATTTATCACTTTCTTAAAATCATAAAAAAAGGAAGCACTTGGCTTCCCTTCTCAACCATCTAACCATTAAATACCATATTTCACACGGTACGCTTCCATTTTCGCTAAAGCTTCTTTGTCGCCTTTAGCATCTAAAAAGTCCATTAAATCTTTCATGGTAATTAACGCATGTACTGGAATTTCGAGTTCTTTTTGCACTTCTTGAATTGCAGACAAGTCACCTTGACCTTTTTCTTGACGGTCTAACGCAACCAATACACCGGCAATTTTCGCACCGGCATTTTTAAGAACAGTTACCACTTCACGAATAGCTGTACCTGCAGTGATCACATCATCAATGATCCAGACTTTTTTACCTTCAACAGAAGCACCAACCAGCACGCCACCTTCACCGTGGTCTTTAGCTTCTTTACGGTTAAAGCCCCAAGGCACGCTCACACCATGATTTTGTGACAATGCCACAGCAGTCGCGGCTACAAATGGAATACCTTTATACGCAGGTCCAAAAATCACTTCAACATTATCGCAAGTTGTTAATTTATCGGCATAGCCTGAAGCCAATAATGTTAAAGCTTCACCATCATTGAGCAAACCCGCATTGAAAAAATAAGGACTCACACGACCCGATTTTAAAGTAAACTCACCAAATTTCAGCACACCACGTGATAATGCAAGTTCGATAAAAGCTTGAGGGTTAAATTGAGCTGGCGAGGTCATGAGGTGCTCCAAAATTCATAAATAGAGGTAAGACTTGCGCATGATACCAAAGAGTAGCTATCCAAGTGATCAAAAAATTCTAAGAGTCGTTTCAATTAACGTAAATGGCTTACGTTCATCAGTGACCAAAGGTTTACTTGAATGGATGGAACAGTCAGATGCCGATGTCATCTGCATGCAGGAGAGCCGGATCACGCATGCGCAGTGGACTGAAAAATTTAGACCTGACGGTTGGTACACCCATCTGTTCCCTGCAGAACGTGCAGGCTATGCAGGTACTGCCATTTATAGCCGCTTGCCCTTTGTCTCAGTGACTGATGGTTTAGGTTTTGAATTAGCCGATTCTCAAGGGCGCTTTATTTCTGCTGAATTTGACTTGGGCTTGGAAAAACCTGTTCATATCTGTTCACTTTATTTACCTTCAGGCTCATCAGGCGAAGAAGCCCAAGCGCGTAAAGACCATTTTTTAGATCAATATCAAGACATTTTAAAACAATGGCGTGATGAAAATAAATCGGTCATCGTCTGCGGTGACTACAACATCGTGCATAAACGCATTGATATTAAAAACTGGTCGGGCAATCAAAAATCTTCAGGCTGTTTACCGCATGAACGTGCTTGGCTCGATCATATTTATGATGATCTGGGTTATGTCGATACTTTTCGTGAAGTACGTAAGGAAGCGGAACTTTATTCATGGTGGTCAAACCGCGGACAAGCCCGTGCCAAAAACGTCGGTTGGCGCATTGATTACCAAGCGTGTTCGCCAGACTGGAAAGACCGCACCATCAATGCCTGGGTCTATAAAGAAACCTGGTTCAGCGACCATGCCCCAGTGGTGATTGATTATAAAATCTAATCAATAGCACTCATTTGAGTGAACATGTGTTCACTCAACACCATCCAAAAACCTACAACACTTGACGCGTTTGTGTATTTTTATACACGCATTTTAAGTGCATTATGGCTTCACGGCAAAGGGATATGTCAGGATGACACAAAAGGACAGGACGCCGTAGGATGAAACAAAATAAACGACTTCGGTCGCTTATTTTGCAAGGATGTGACAATGGACGTTGAAATGAGACCCGCATGATCAGGATGATTAAATGCGGGTTTTCTCTTTTTATAGATCTATTAAATCCATATTTTTAATCATAAAGTTATTCTTATCTATAGCGCTATATTGGCAAATCTAAATGTCAATTTCATGACATCTCGTTTGTTTTTTAGTTTTAATACTTTTAATTCCCCTCTAGAGCTTCTTGATAATTTTCGCTAGGCTATCCAGCAATCGAAAATGGAATGATCCTCTTATGCTTAAAATTTATGGCATCAAAAATTGTAGTTCAATGAAGAAAGCGTTCGACTTACTCAATGAACTGGGTCTGGCGTATGAATTTCATGATTACAAGAAACAAGGCATTGATGCTGAAACTGTAAAGAAATGGCTAGATGAAGTCGGACCAGATCTCATCCTGAATAAAAAAGGCACCACTTGGCGCAAACTGAGCGAAGAAGAACAACAAACTGCGCTTGAAAATGAAACAAACTTAATCACTGCCTTAACAACGCATAACAGCTTGATTAAACGTCCGGTACTCGCAACTGAGCAAGGCTATATCGTAGGTTATGATGAAGCTGCTTACCGAGCTTTAAAGTAAAACTGAAGCATTAAAGCTTATATTAAATTAAAGCTCACATGAAAAAAGCCTAGCTGAATATCAACTAGGCTTTTTTCTTCGTTTTCATTTTGGCTTGAAATTAGTTTGCACGAATCCAAGTTTGGTTACGACCTAAAGCCGCTACACCAATAAAACCGCGTAACTCTAATTTTTTACCACCTTCAACCACTTGACCTTTTAATCTGTAGGTTTTACCTGAAGAAGGATCTAGAATAGTACCGTCTTCGTAGCTTGTACCACCACTATTTTTAAGACCATGAACAATCTTTAGACCTTTTAAAGATTTATTATTATAAGGGCCTTCACATTTTGTACATGCGTTTTCTTCACCTGGTGTTAAAACCTTTTGAATACTCGCAGATAATGTGCCATTTTTTTGCTCAGTAAATTTTACTATCGCTTTCGGTTGTTTTGTTTTGTCATCAATCGTTTTCCAAACAGAACCATTTAGTGGATCAGCAGCATTAGCCAAAGCTGTTAATCCGAGCAATCCTAGTGCAAGTGCAATTTTTTTCATTTTTTTTCGTTTCCCTAGTCTGGTATAGACGGCTTAGTATTAAAAAGTCACAACATTATTGCAATTTTTCAGTGTGACCATTTAGTGTAATCTTGTAACTTGAATTGGTAAATATCCAGTCATCCCCTAAAAGATAGAACAAGATGGAAAAAATATGAAGATAAGTCCGTTATGGAAACAATTAATTACAGAAAGCATCTTAAAAACCACCATACGTAAACCCAGCCAATTTAACTTACCTCCCAACTCGATACGTTTTGCATTGGAGCAAATGTGTCGTGCCTTTCCAAGCAACAAGGAAGTTGAAATCAGACCACTACGCTTGGCAGGTTTTCGCGCTGAAGAAATCAAACCTCAAAGTGAATCATCGCAACTCATTTTGCACATTCATGGCGGTGCATTCTTTTTGGGCTCACTCAAAACCCATCGTGCCTTTTTAACCCATGTCGCTGCACGTACACAAATGCAGGTGCTTCATGCCGACTATCCACTAGCTCCAGAATCTGTTTATCCTGAAGCCAGCGATGCGATTTTTGATATCTATACCACCTTGTTAGGTCAAGGGATTCAAGCCAAAGATATTATTTTATCGGGCGACTCTTGTGGGGCTAATTTGGCTTTGGCTTTGGCACTTAAAATCCGTGATGAAGGCCTTCCACAAGTTAGTGGTCTGATACTACTATCACCCTTTCTAGATTTGACCCTGACCAGTGAATCCTTACGCTATAACCGTAAACACGATGCATTACTCTCGATTGAAACTTTAGAAGCAGGCATTGACTATTACCTACCTAAATCTATAGATAGCGCAGACCCTGCCATTTCACCCTTGTTTGCAGACTTAACCGGATTACCCCCGATCTTGGTTCAAGTCGGCTCTAAAGAAATTTTATTGGATGATGCGCAGCGCTTTAAAGAAAAAGCGGAACAAGCAGGTGTAGATCTGACCTATAAACTTTACACGGGTATGTGGCATAACTTTCAGATGTTTCATCATTGGTTTGATGAAGGTAAACAGGCCTTGGCCGATCTGGCCGAATTTGCACATCAACTCGATCGGGATTAGATCTTGGTGTTAAAAAGTGATGGGCATAAAAAAGGTCAGCCGAAGCTGACCCAAAAGGAATGTACTATATTTTCAAAAATTACAGCGCTTGCACTTGAGCCAAAGCGCTAGAAATTGCTTTGTCCTTCAACTCTGGTCCCATATTCACGCCTTCAGCACGAATAATTTCGACATCATTCACACCAGTGAAGTTAAATACAGTTTTCAAAAAGCCTTCCTGGAAATCGACTGGGCTATTTTCACCATAAACCCCACCACGGCTACTTGCGATATAAACTTTTTTCTCACCTGCCAAACCGACAGGACCGTTTTCAGTATATTTAAATGTTTTACCGGCTACGCTAATACGGTCAATCCACGCTTTTAAAGTTGAAGTCAAACCGAAGTTGTACATTGCAGCACCGACCACCACGATATCTGCATCCAGATATTGCTGAATAATTTTCTCACCCAGCGCAGTTTGTTCTGCATCTTGCCCCATTAAAATAGCACCTGTTAAATGCGGAATAGGCTGTGCAGCTAAATCTAGATAATCCACAGCTAAATCTGCGTGTTTAGTCTGTAATTGATCAACAATTGCTTTGCTTAATTGGCGTGAAACTGAAGCCTCGCCTAAAATACTTGAATCGATATGTAAAACTTTCATGCTCAAAACCTTAATGTTTATTTATTCAATGAACGCAGTTTAATCGATTAACAAAAATAGAATAATATCCTTATGCACAACACACTGTTTTATATTTAGAACAATAAACATTCGGATAAAATCCATTTTTATACCTAAAAGTACAAAATACAGGCATTACCATTCATAAAAAAACGTGCTATGTTGTGAATTATTAAAAATAAATCAGATCAACTCATCATTAATACATAATTTGAAGATCTAAAGGTCATATCTATCGAATGAAGCAAACCTTTTCACCCAATCTCAGCTCCTCACTCAAAGAGAAAATTGCGAAATATCTGATAGAAGATGAAGTCGTAATGAACTGGAGTGTCCTCAATAAATGCATCCTGATGCTTATTTTAGGAAGTTTGGTGCATGTGATTTGGATTGTCTGGAAAGTTTTTGTCCTTGTTTCACCTAATGTATGGCACTGGGTGAATTTGCCTTTACTTAAGCTCCAGCTTGGACTCAACATCCTCACCTTGATGGTTTTTATTGGGCTGATTTACCCCTGTTCCGTCTGGCGAAAAAAACCTGCAGTACAGCAGTGGTTGCCTCATGTATGTGTGGCCATTTTTGTTATTTCATTATGCCGGGATGGCTATATCGTTGGGGTTCTCAGTCCCGCCACCATGATCTCTTACATCAGTTTGGTGACTGTGGGCCTGGTGCTATTTAAGCGTAAAATTGTTTACTATGCATTGATTCCAGCTACTCTATATTTGGTCTTATGTGGCTATTTAAGCTTACAAGGTCAAATCAGCTACGCACCGATTTTTTATCTACATAGTCTTCCCTATCAAAATATGTTTTGGGTTCTCACGATGATGTATTTCATTGCACCCATTTTGATTACCTGTTTAATTTTATTTGAAATTTTACTCAGCCAATGGCGCCATCGAGAAAAATTAATCCAGCATTTAAGTCAGATTGACCCACTCACCAATGCGCTTAACCGTCGTAGTATTAGCGATTGCCTGGAAAAATTAGAGCGCAAGCCAGACAACTCTTATGCATTGGTGTTAATTGACCTGGATCATTTTAAACGGATTAATGACCAATACGGACACGATAAAGGGGATGAAACCCTGATTAAAGTCAGTGAAGTGCTTTCCCAAATCATTCGTGATAGCGATGTGGTGGGCCGCTTTGGTGGAGAGGAATTTATTCTTATTCTGAATCAATCTTCTTTAGAACAAGCAAAAATTATTGCTGAGCGTTGTCGCCAAGCTATTCAACAGCTAAATTTAATCAGTGATTTGGGTAAAACCATTCAGGTCACCGCCAGTTTTGGGATTTCATTATCGAATACCCAACTTAGACCGCAACAATTGTTAAGCCAAGCAGATAAAGCACTTTATGAAGCAAAAGCGTGTGGCCGTAATCAGGTCAAATGCTATCAAGAAGAATTGTTGAGTGCAGCCAAGCTGTGTTAAAGCGGTTTCTGTTGATACGACTCTAAATAATTCACCCAGGCATCTTCTTGCAATGCTGCATCGATCCAGGCTTGCACTGCAGGATGTTGCAGCATGGTTTGCATATACTGCCGTGTAGACTCACTTACAGGCAGAGCATAAGTCGTTAAGCGCGTCACCACAGGTGCATAAAATGCATCGGCAATCGAAAATTCACCACATAAAAAACCGTTCATATTTGGACGTTCCGACCAGATCTGCTCTATACGTGCCACATCTTGGTGAAGTTCTTCATTTTCCCGCCACAAACGTTTACCTACATCGGCTAAATTGGCGCGAATATTCATGCCGCAGGCATTGCGCAAACTCGAAAATCCGCTGTGCATTTCTGCAGAGATACAGCGCGCACGTGCACGTTGCTTAACATCTTTGGGCCATAAAGCCTGATCTGGATGTTGTTCCGCCAAATATTCACAAATGGCCAAGGAATCCCAGAGCATTAACCCATCATCCACCAACACCGGGACTTTAGCATTGGGATTAATCGCCAAAACATCCTGTTTAAATGTGCCTGTTCCACGCTCTGATGGAAAGGGAATCGTGATTTCTTCAAACGGCAGGTTAAAAGCCTTTAGCACCAACCACGGGCGCATTGACCAGCTGGAATAATTTTTATTGGCAATATATAGCCGATACATAAAATTATTGTCCTGTATGCTTTTGAAACAGGTTGAGCTGTTTCAATAATTCGGCTTCGCTAAATGCACCGGTTAAACGTAAACCACGAATTTCTTGTTGTTTTGAATTTAAGAATAAATACGTGGGTGGACCTAAAATATCCCATTGATTCAGCAATGCCTGATGCGTTGCATCATAGTCACTTAAATCAAGCTTAATCAGAAAATACGGTGCCAAGTCTTGCTGTACTTGTGCTGATTTTAGGACACGATGTTCAATCGGCTGACATGCCACGCACCAATCGGCATAGACATCAATAATAATACCTTGCTCAGATGGTGCACTGGTTAACAACTGTTGAAATTCATCGGCTGTTTTAGCCACATGCCATGTTGCTTGAGTACTGCTTTGTTCCACAAAGAAGCGTTGACTGTGTTGATATTGAGTATAGGCCAGATACGGAACCACCACGAGCAATGCCAAAATATACAGCCACTTAAATGGGGCTGTTTGTCGCATAATTCGAGGGATTAAATAAACAATAAAAATGATGCCTAAGCCCAAACTTAACCATTGTAGCCAAGCTTCAGAAATTAACGGACGAATAAAATACAGTGCCAGAGCCAACATTATAAAGGCAAAGAACACCTTAATCTGGTGCATCCATAGCCCCGCTTTAGGCAGAACCTTGGAACCTAACACACTGGCCAGAAGCAAGGGAGTGCCCATGCCAAAACCCAGTGTGAACAGTAATAATGCCCCTTGCCACTGACTTTGGGTCTGGGAAATAAATAACAACGCCCCTGCTAAAGGTGCAGTCATACACGGTCCAACCAACAGGGCCGAAATCATGCCCATGATGCCTGCACCAATTAAGCTGCCGCCTTTTTGTATCGATTGGGCCTGATCCAGACGATTGACCCAGCCTTGCGGTAATTTAATTTCAAACAGGCCAAATAAATTCAGGGCGAACAAGACAAAGAGCACGCTAAAAGCAATCAGTGTGGAAGGCTGTTGTAACCAGCGCTGGAAATTCAGTCCTGCTGATGAAGCAATTAAACCTAAAATGGCATAAACCATGGCCATGCTACAGACAAAGACTAAAGCGATCATCCAGGCTTTTATGCCTTTACTGTCACGTACGATTAATGAGGTCAAAATCGGTAACATCGGCAAGGAACAAGGCGTGAATGCCAGTAAAATCCCTAAACCAAAAAATAGCAATAAGCTATAAAATAAAGAATTTTCAGCCAGTTTTTCCGACCACATCTGATCTTGAGCAGTATCTAACGCAACTGAAGATTCAACGGGTTCTGAAATCTTTTGTTCAGCTGAAAAAGGTATCTTACCGCTTGTAGTACTATTCGATGACTGAGAAAGATCAAGCAAACGTTTGCTTGATCTGGCCTGATTTTGCAGCAGCACCAAGCCATCGACATCAGTCTGAAACTCGACTGTTTGTGGCGGATAACAAATACGATCTTGGGCACAGCCCTGCCACATCACCCGATAGGTTTTTGATGCTTCGGTTGGAATATTAAATTGGACATTGTGAAAATAAACTTGGGTATGCCCATAGTTTTCATCATACAAATCGGTGGCTTTAGGCAGTTTTAAAGCAAGTTTCTGAGACCCTTGCTGGACTTCAAATTTGTGCTGATATAAATAATAACCTTGGGGAATATTCCAATTCAGCTGTGCTTCATGCTCACGATTGGATTCAACTGAAAAAGAAAAAGCATCTTCTGCAGAGAGCAATTGATCTTGCGCTTGTAAAGTCATTGAAAACAATAAAATGACGCTACAAATAAATCCGCTCACAGCGGAATGAAACAAGAACCCACTATTTTGAAGACACTTTTTCATATGCGTTTATTTTTTTAATTAAAAGAGGAATGAAACACCTAAACCTGACTGGTAGCTTTTATCTTTGCCATTCAAGTCAACACCCACACTGGCATCCATTTGCACGCGGTCATTCAGTGCATAGATAACACCTGAACCCAGTGAATATTCATAATCTTCACTTTCAACCTTGCGATAAACCAGTTCAGAAAAACCTGACCATTTATCCGCAATTTTATATTCAATGGTTGGAACTGCAGTCACAGCCCAATTACTGTTTTGGGCTTCGTAACGCATGGTGATTGAAGTGGTAATCAGATCAGACGCTGCATAAGCTACGGCAGAGCTCAGGCTGTAAATATCATCGTGATTGCTAAAGCCATCATTGCCTGTGGCAAGAATTGCTTCTGCCAAAATGGCCATAGAAAGCTTTTCATCATCCAGATCAATGGCTTTTTTGAGCCCAATGCTGACATCGCCTAAACCATCTTCTTCAACCGACTGACCAGCACGTTTTATTTTGCTCCAGGCCGGACCTTGCCATCCTAATTGTAGCTCTAAGTCTTTGGCCAAACCGGTACGCAATAACATGTCGGCATTTAAAGTCACAGTTTTTTGTTTTTCACCCTCTACCGTTCTTTCATTATAACTAACACTCGGTAAACCTTGTTCCCATGCCAGTTGACCGACTGGGGTAATGCCGGTACCAAAACCTGTCCCTGGACGGTCAAAGGAAAATTCAGCAGCCATAGTGTTCATACTGAAACCTGCCGCAACAATGAAACCTACTATTTTTACTGCTGACATTTTTTTCTCGCTAATTATGTTAATTCTTTGCTCATTTTAGCACCGTGACTACGGAGCAATTCCAAGGTTTGTTTTTCTTCCGCCAAAGCTTCTGACCAGTTAATTTCATCAAAATCACAATCAAAGAATAAATCGCTAATTGAAGATAAAATAGTTAGTCCTTCTTCATCCTTGCTATTTGGATCGACTTTTTCATCGAGTAAGCGTTTCACTGCAGGCACACAGGCAGCGCTGGCAGCATCCCATAATGGACCATACAGTTCTTCGGCATCCCATAAATGTATATTGGCTTTGGCCTGAATAAGCGCTTCTAAAATTTCAATATGTACCGCCAAATTTTGTTGTTTTTCTTGTTCAGATAAGGGTGAACCTGCTTCATAAGCTTCACAAATCTGTTCCCACCATTTAAACAAACCGTCTGACCAGACAGAAATGACAGGACCTTTTTCCGGATCAATAAAATTAGGGTCGAGACCTTCTGCCAAAAGGCGTTGCACTTGAGCAAGATCGAGTTCTTCTATTGCTTGTACAAAGACTTGTTGTTGCGCTGTTAACATGGAGAAAGCTCTCTTTAATCGGTTTTAAACTATTATGCCCAATAAAAGTGGATTTGTTTTGGCTAAATGTATAACGAACATATTTATTATTCATTTTTCTTTTATAATATCTGCACATAAAAAAAGCTCCGAAGAGCTTTTTTTCCTATCTAATCAAGCAGGTTTCTGCCTAATCTTCTAAATCCTGTACACCCTCGGTATCGTTGCTTTCAGCAAATGCCGGCACTGCAGCACGAGGGTCATCTAGTTTCTCAAATAAATGTTCCAGACTGCGTTTTAAGCGGTCAATGGCTCCATGTATGGCAGTATCGATATTATGACCATGATGATTCACCACCACAGGTTTCAACCCTGCTGGACGCGCTTCAATCATGCAGTGAATATCATCTGCGCCACCTTTGGCTGCATTTTCGTCGCTAAAATGAACTGAAAAATGAGTAATACGTTCGCTATGACGTTGGAATGCTGCATTCAGTTCTGCACGAACATAAGTAATTAAACGTTCACTATTTTGAATGTTTTTATCTGTACGGATTTCAATGTTCATATAATTTCATCCTCTTTTATTCACATCTTTTGTGCAAAACTTTTTATCTTGGCACGTTTAAACTTGCTGTAAAAACAGCGCGAAACATCTTCAAATTGGTTTGGAACGAATTCCTCCACATTGAACGATGAACACTTGTGAGTCTGCAGAATCGTGTCCTTATGCTTCGAATATAAGGGTCTAAGCGAAGCATATGCAAGTAGTATTTTGATATTTTTTTAATATACATATAGCAGTTATGTGATTCGACTTTATTTGCCAAGTTATTTGATAAATCTAATATTATTTTTTGTTGATCAAAAGTAACGGCTAAAATCATTTTAGCTTTTTTATCAGCCTATATTTTTTAAGTATCAAAAAGCTGTAGTGTAAATTTAACCTCAAAAATATCTGGGCGAATTACATTATTTTTGAGTCATTGATCAATTTTGGCTTTATTTTTACTTAAGAATCTGTATGCTTTGCTTGCTTCTCGGGGGAGATCTTTTTAATGAAACTTACACAAATTTTTGCAACATGTGCATTGGCTTCAACTGCTGCACTCACTCAAGCTGCACCAGTATGGCAAGATTTCAGCGTGACTGGTCTTTATGGTGAAAACTATAAAGTTGTAGATGATCAGCAAACCACTATGACTGTTGAATATGCAGCCAAAGTTAAATATGCAGATGTATTCTTCTTTGCTGACCGCCTACGCGGTGGTGATGATAACAAATCAACTTATTTTGAATTATCACCTCGTTTAAGCCTGGGTGAAGTAACTGGTCAAAAACTTGCGTTTGGTCCAGTAAAAGACGTTTTAGTTTCAACCACTTGGGAAGCTAATAGTGCTAAAGAAAGTTACAATAACTTTGATAACTTCTTATACGGCGTTGGCTTCGATTTAGATATTCCATATTTCCAATATGCGAGTGTAAATTTCTATCGTGCCAATAATGAACTTCAAAAAGATGACTATCAAATGACGCTTACCTATGGCGTTCCATTTAAATTAGGCTCTGAAGACTTCCTTGTTGATGGTTTCCTTGATTGGTCTACAGCAGAAAAAGATCACAAAAGTGAATTAAACTGGACCACTCAGTGGAAATGGAATGCGGGTAAACACATTTCTCCAGACACACGTTTATACCTCGGTATTGAACATTCAGTTTGGAACAACAAATTCGGTATTCCAAATGCGAATGAAAACAACGTAAGCGCATTGGTTAAATACCACTTCTAATACGTTTTGATCATCTTAAAAAAGCAAGGCTTCGGTCTTGCTTTTTTATTGCCCTAAAATAGAATTATTTCTAAAATAAAAGCTCTATTTATTCATTCGGCATATGCAATGGACTTTCAAATACGTCCCGCTCAAATACAAGATCTAGAACAAATACTGAATATTTATAATGCTGAAATTCTAAATGGAACCGCGACTTGGAATGACAGAGAAAAGTCTTTAGATGATTTTCATCACTGGTTTAAAAATCTCATCACTCAACAATTTCCTTTATTCGTTGCTGAAGATTTAGAGTCTAAACGCATTGCAGGCTACGCTGACTATTCTTTATTTCGCCAAATTCATGGCTTTAAACACACCATTGAACATTCTGTGTTTATTCATCCAGACTTTACAAGACAAGGTTTAGGCAAAGCTTTAATGCTTAAATTGATTGAGCATGCAAAACAGCATCATATTCACGTCATGGTCGCTGCAATTGATCATGCAAATAAAGCATCCATTGTATTGCATGAAAAATTAGGCTTTAAGCAAACTGGTTATATGCCAGAAGTAGGACAAAAATTTGGACAATGGCGTGATTTAGTGTTGATGCAGCTGATACTAGATTAAGTATTAGGTTATTCAATCTTATGAAAGAATGCTTTAAATTTGTTTTTTACTGCTAAACAAATGATGTGTATGTGCTTTAATAATAAAAAATAATTTGAATAAACCATGTTTGGGACATTTAATGGCAAAATTTTTAAATACCAGTGCGACCAATTTCTTTTTGGAAGAACTCATCAAAAATGCAAAAGAGCGGCTCATTTTAATCAGCCCTTATCTGCGTTTAAATGATCGTATTAAAGAATTATTAGAAGACAAAAACCGTTTAAAAATTGATATTCGGATTGTTTATGGAAAAAGTGATTTACATCCGGATGAAATCAAATGGATGCAAAAACTCGATTATGTACGCCTGAGCTTTTGCAAAAACCTACATGCAAAATGCTATATGAATGAATCGGAATGCATTATTTCGAGTTTAAATCTCTATGAATTTAGCCAAGTAAATAACAATGAAATGGGCATTTTGATTCGTAAATATGAAGATGATGAAGTATTCAAAGATGCTTATGAAGAATCTCAGCGCATTATTCGCATCAGCGATGAACTTCGAATCTCATTAGATGAAGTGAAAACAGAGCAAGTTCAAGTTGAAGAAAAAAATGATGAGGACGCTGATAATTTAAGTAAATTAACTTCATCAAAATTAGCAGCAAAACATAAGTTAAAAACTGCTGATTTATTGGATAAGTTTGTCGAAAAAGGATTTTTAACACTCAATGAAAATGGTAAATATCTTCTCACAGAACAAGGCAAAGCCATGGGGGGAGAATTTAGGACCAGCCAATACGGTGGTTATTTTCTGTGGTCAGAAAGTTTAGACATCTAATAAAAAGCCCGCATTCAGCGGGCTTTTCACAAGCAAATCATGAGTAAAAAATTACACCACTAAATCAGCCAGATTACCTTTTTGTTCGAGCCAATCTTTACGATCACCGGCGCGTTTCTTGGCAAGCAACTTATCGAGCAAACCTGCGGTAAATTGCATGTCATCCAAATCGAGCTGCACCAGACGGCGAGTATCCGGATCTAAAGTCGTTTCACGAAGTTGACTGGCATTCATTTCACCCAATCCTTTGAATCGGGTAATTTGCGGTGTTTTAGTCTTGGTTTTTTTCAAAATTGATTCTAATTCATCTTCATCAAGTGCGTAATGGACGTCTTTACCATCGTCAATTCGGAATAATGGCGGCATCGCCACATACAAATGCCCTGCTTCTACCAAGGTCGGGAAATGTTTTACAAACAATGCGCACAATAATGTCGCAATATGCAAACCATCTGAATCGGCATCGGCAAGGATACACACTTTGCCATAACGTAATTCTGAAAGATCGTCGCTGCCTGGATCCACACCAATCGCAATCGCAATATTATGTACTTCCTGAGAAGCCAAAACCTCATCGGATGCCACTTCCCAGGTATTTAAAATTTTCCCGCGAATCGGCATGATTGCCTGAAAATTCTTATCGCGTGCCTGTTTGGCAGAGCCACCCGCAGAATCCCCTTCCACAATAAACAGTTCAGATTCATCCAAACTATGCCCAACGCAATCGGATAATTTCCCCGGCAAAGTTGGCCCGGCAACAATCTTTTTACGTTCAACTTTTTTAGCTGCTTTTAAACGACGACCGGCTTTGGCAATCATGATTTCAGCAATCTGCATGGCGGTATCAGAATTTTGATTCAACCACAGCGCGAATGCATCTTTGGCAATATTCAGCACAATAGCAGAGGCTTCACGACTTGAAAGCCGCTCCTTGGTTTGTCCTGAAAATTGCGGTTCCTGAAATTTTAAAGACAGAATGTAATTCACGCCATCCCAGACATCTTCAGCAGAAAGCTTTAAATTACGCGGCAATAAATTACGCAGTTCACAGAACTCGCGCATCGCATCCGTGACACCTGAACGCAGACCGTTCACATGCGTACCGCCTTGCGCAGTGGGAATCAGGTTGACATAACTTTCCTGAACCTGTTCGCCACCTTCAGCATTCCAGCAAATTGCAAATTCAGCACTGGCGCGCTCTGCTTCACCTGTTGCCACAAAAGCCGGACATGGAATAATGTCGCGGTCTTGCAACTCATCCATCAAATAGTCGACCAGACCATTTTCAAATTGCCATTCAATTTTTTCGTTATTAATTTGGTCAACATACACAATTTGTAAGCCTGCCGCTAAAACTGCTTTGGCTTTTAAATTATGCTTTAATGCTTTTAAGGCAAATTTGGGTGAATCGAAATATTTTACATCTGGCCAGAAATGAACCGTAGTGCCTGAGGCACGCTTGGGTGCTTTACCTTCAAACACCTCAAGTTGTGAAACTGGTTCACCATGCTCAAATGCCATTTTATAGACATTGCCTTGGCGCTGAACTTCAACTTCAACCCTGTTAGACAGCGCATTAACAACAGAAATACCTACCCCATGCAAACCACCTGAAAACTGGTAGTTATCAGTACTGAATTTACCGCCTGCATGCAATTTGGTCAGGATAATTTCAATCCCGCTTTGACCATATTCAGGGTGAATATCGACTGGCATACCGCGACCGTTGTCTTCTACCGACAAAGAACCATCTTTATAGACCGTCACGGTGATTTTGTTGGCATGTCCTGCAAGTGCCTCATCCACAGCGTTATCAATGACTTCCTGTGCCAAATGGTTTGGACGAGTGGTATCGGTATACATCCCCGGACGACGACGGACCGGATCTAAACCAGATAAAACTTCAAGTGATTGAGCCGTATATTGAGACACGTTGTACTGTTTCCTTATTTTATACAATCCGATAAAAACTGTAATGCCATCGGTATTTTGTCTGCGAAATTGTCCATCGCATGCTTGCCATTCGCTTCAGTGATGATCATGGACTGATGTGAAGCATTGCTATAATAACGCTGTGCTTCACGATAATCCAAAACTTCGTCACCTTGTTGTAATAACACTAAAATTTTGTCTGCATCGTGTACAAATGGCAGCGCCATCTGCTGCAGTTGATCAAGTTGTGCATGATCCAGAGTCCATTCGGCATTCACCACATAGGGAATGTGCTCGCTGCCAAATAAATCATGAAACAATTGCCATGGTCGCATGGCAGGGTTAATTAAAACAGCCGGCACGCCATGTTTTGCGACCAGTTGTGTCGCATAAAAGCCCCCCAGACTGCTGCCAATGAGGACCACTTGATCTAAACTTGCAATCATATCCGAAACATAAGCCAAAACCTGTTGGGGTGGCATATTTAAATCAGGCAGATAAACCTGAAAATCGGTCTGCTGACAAAATGCTTTAATCTGTTGCCCTTTTATAGATAAGGCACTACTTTGAAATCCATGTAAATAAATAATGTTCATCGCTTTTTATTTCATATTAATTTAAATGAATCTGATTTATTCTAAAACGACAACCCTATTACCGCTTCGTTTTAATTTGCATTTTACAGGAATTGTCAGACAAAAAAATTACAACTAAAAGTCAATCATCGTTATTGTAAAAGCTGTTCGAGATGAACCCTATAAGATTAAAAGCTAAGAATTTATACCGTGATCTCAACAAAAAATAAAGTGCCTGCGGGACATGGTCAGCAAAAGGATAGGATAAAATGCCAAGTTTAACACCATTGCATGAAACCTATTGTAAATGGGATCGTACCCCACCTAGCCAAGCCGATGTATTAGAAGGTCTGGCTCAATTGGTCACGACCCGTTTAGGGGATGTGGTACAAGACCTTATTCAGGTCATTCAACGCGAAATCATGATCAGCTTGTTTGGCATGAGCGAACAGCGCTCGAAAAAATTACAGCGAATTCCGTATATTGAAAAAATGTACCAGTTCTCCTACGATACTTTGCTCAATTCCGGTCTCTATGTACTGGCACCCAGTCTACGTCAAATTGTTGAAAAATATCCAAAACTCCATGATAGGCCTCTCACACCATTACTGCACTTTTTAGTTGGTGTTCTAAACGGTTTACTGGGGGATTATTTATTAAAATATCAAAACCCGCTTGCCTTACCGATGGTGCTATACGACCATTATGGTGAACTGCAAAAAGGTGATCTATCAGGTCGGGTAGTGATCTTTGTACATGGTTTATGCATGTCCCATTTAAAATGGTCCAAACATCGATATGGCGGCATTGGTGAGAAGCTTTTGGCACAGCGTGACAATAACACCATGCTCTACCTCAACTACAACACCGGGCGTCGTATCTCTGCCAATGGCCGTAGTCTTTCCCATACCTTAGAAGATTTGGTTCGTCGCAACCCGCTGATTACCAGCATTGATTTAATTGGACATAGTATGGGGGGCTTGGTATTACGCAGCGCCTTATTTTATGCCAAACAAAACATGTACCCATGGGTACATCTGACAGAAAATTTGATCTGTTTAGGTTCACCGCATCATGGTGCCGTTTTGGAACGTTTTGGTTTTATCCTGCAGGATAAACTGGGGCATTTCCCCTTTGTGAAAATCATTCGCCATATCGTCAATATTCGCAGTAACGGCATTCTGGATTTACGTTATGGCAGCGTACGTGATGATGATTGGGAACATAATCATGCACGAATTGGCGGTATGGATGACAATCGCAAACCTGCTCCCTTGCCTTCCCATATCAACACCTTTTTTGTTGCTGGCTCAATTGCCTATGAAAATAGAAAAAATCGCCCTTTAAATGTACTGGGTGATTATCTGGTCAGTATTAAAAGTGCTTTAGGCGAACATCCAAATCCACGCTTTCAATTGAAAGTGCCTGAATCCCATAAAGCGATTTTCTATGGCTTAAATCATTTTGAACTTCACTATCACCCCAGTGTGGCTGAACAAATTGTGAAATGGCTTTATCCACCACAAAATGAGCAAGTGAAAGAACAGGTGCATGAATACAGGCTGAAATTGGAAGATTTGTCTGGTATTGCCCTAACTTAAATGGGTAATAAAAAAGCCAACTTAAAGTTGGCTTTTTTATGAAAATCTTTATTTCTTTTTCGCAGCTTTATGCGTTACAAAGGGATATTTACGCAACAATTGCCACAAACTAATCACAGCCAACACCGCAAAGAAAGCCAATGACCACACTGGAAGGGATTGCCCCAAGAAAGTCCAATCCACCTTGGCACATTCGCCCGAACCTGTCAGCACTTGTTCAAACACCGACTTTAATGGCAACGTTTCTACCCAGTAATCTAAGCCTGGACCACAACTTGGCACTTGATCGGGTGGCAAATTTTGCAGCCAAACATGACGTGCTGCCACGCCTGCTGACCAAAGAATACTGATTGAACCCAACAAGGCATAAATACGTTTAACCGCATTTGAACTCGGGTTATGCAAAAAAGCGACCAGAGAAACAATCCCCAACCCAATCAGGCCAATGCGTTGAAACACACACAGAGGACAAGGTTCAAGCCCTTGTACATGCTCCAGATACAGCGCAAACGCCATTCCAATGACGCTGGCTAAAAACAAAAAACCACTCACGAAGCGATAACTCCATTGCATGGTGAATCCTCTTAATTTTATCGATAATCGGCAAGATATTGCTCAAAACTGAGACTGCTATCTTGCTCGAGTTGCTGTTGCTGTTGCAATGACTGCCCCGCTAAATCATCAAAATAAGACAATGTATCCGGGCTTAATTTATGCTGCTCATAGGTCGTTGCATGTTGTTGTGCCATGAAACTACCAAAGCTCCATGTGCCGCCATTTTCTAAAGTATCGGCAATCACTTGGGCAGACAGGGTTTCATCCACTTCATCAATACGTTTCAGCATGACAGTCAATGCGGCTGAATACATGTCTGTACTATAGGTCGCATCCAGTAAATCAGCCAAAGGTTGCATTTCTGTGACCTGAGCACGTGACCAGTCTTCAATGGCATGTTCACCCGTTGCATCAATAATCAATGCATTTGGCGCACGACCACGATTGACCACTTCCGCCTGATTGCGCTCAATCTGTTCTTGTTCTTTATCCAGTAAATCTGGACTCTCTTGTAATAAACAGTGCAGTGCCAAAACTTCTAAAAATGCCGCGGTGTTTTCATCAATCCCGATCGGGCTATATGGATTGACATCAACCGCACGCAATTCGACATAACTTACCCCACGGTTTTCAAGGGCTTGAGATGGCGTCTCTCCGGCTTGAGGCACCTGTTTCGGACGAACCAAGCTGTAGTATTCATTTTCAATTTGCAGTACATGGTCATTGATTTGAATCGGCTCGCCCTGTTCATCGGTTAAACCTAAACGGCTAAACGGTGCATAAGGGGTTTTTACTGCTTTTTTCAAGCCTTCTAAATAGCCAGATAGACTATTGTAGTGAATGCCCAATTGTTTCTGTGCAGAATTCTGATAACCAAAGTTACCCATGCGTAGTGCTGTCGCATAGGGAAGGAATAAAGTTCCTTTTAATAATGGCAATAAATGATGCTCACGCCCGATCATAAAACATTGACACACAGAAGGACTGGCACCCACCAAAAACATCACCAATGGAGTTAAACGAATAAAGTTACGAATTAAACCAAAGTAACGATGACTGCGATAATCCTGTAAATTTAAACTTTTTAAGGCTTCATCGCTTTCATGCTGTTGCAGCGCTTCAAAGACCTGGTCAGGGAAAGATAAATTATAATGTACCCCTGAAATGGTCTGCATGCGACGACCATAACGCACGCCTAAACCACGACGATATAAAGTCTTAAAACGTCCCACATTGGAGGTGCCATATTGGGCTAAACGAATACTGTTTTCGTCATCATCGAGCATGCAGGGCATCGACAATGGCCACAGTTTTTCACCATTTTCCAAATGACGATGGGCAATGGCATGAATATCTTCTAAATAATCTAATGCTTTTTCAATGCTGTCTTGCGGAGGAGTAATAAACTCCATCAAGGCTTCAGAATAGTCCGTGGTGATGTGCGGATGTGTTAAAGCCGACCCGAGTGCTTTTGGATGCGATGCTTGCGACAAAAAACCATTGCTTTGCATACGCAGGCTTTCGCGCTCAATACCGCGCAACATGCCTTTAAACAGCGAAGAATCCACCCAAGCTGGTAATACAACTTGAGCGGTCGATTCGGGTTGACTCATTACAATCTCGCTTATCGGAAGATAACTAATAAAATAAAATCATCAGTTTATATCAGTATAACGTGATTTGGGACTGTCACATTACACCCTGTATAGTTTTCAAGCAAAATGTCGATTTTATTTCTGGCAAATTTTTATCACAAAGTTACTCTATATGACACCTACATTTTGTGATTGTATGGAATAATAAGTGCTAAAGAATTGTAAATATTATGAATTATCGGGATATTTTGGACTTTTGGTTTAACTTGGAAGTACAACCCTTATGGTTTGCAAAAAGTGCTGATTTTGATGCATTAATTAATCAAAAGTTTCGTGATATTCACCACCAAGCCGCACAAGCCGAGCTTTGGTCCTGGCGTAAAACCGCCGAAGGCCGCTTGGCTGAAATTATTGTACTGGACCAGTTTTCGCGTAATTTGTTCCGGGATCAAGCGCAGGCCTTTGCTCAAGATGCTTTAGCGCTGACACTTGCCCAAGAAGCCATTAGCCTGGATTTAGATAAACAATTAAGTCCGGAACAACGTGCGTTTTTATACATGCCCTTTATGCACAGTGAATCGAAATTGATCCACGAATTCGCGTTAAAATTATTTCAACGACTGGGTAATCCAATGAATCTGGATTACGAGAAAATGCATAAAGCCATTATTGACCGTTTCGGGCGCTATCCGCACCGCAATCAAATTTTAGCGCGTCCCTCGACTGCAGAAGAGCTCGAATTTTTAACCCAACCCAACAGCAGTTTCTAAAAATTTATTGTGGCTCCTCCCTCGCACAGTAAATTGTATGGAGGTTTAACATGAAGAACAGCATTATGGGTCTAAGCATGGTAGTGGCAATTGCCCTATCTGGCTGTGCAACAACACCTTCAAAACCACTGACTTTTGACCAATTGGGTCAATTCAGCAATACGCCTTTAAATGCACAATCCTATCGCATCAGTTTCCAGGCCCGTCCCAATATGAGTTTTGGTACAGCGGAAGAAATCACTCTGGTAAAAGCCGCTCAAACCACCGTACAAAACGGATTTCGCTATTTTAAAGTGATGGATGATCCGAGTAATCGTAACCAGCCACCACGCCAGGCTGTGGTCTACTCAAGCCCAATGTACTACCCATACGGATATTATCGCCGTTACCCGGGTTTCTGGCCTGACCCGTTTTATGATATGCCACGCGTGGTCACTATTGACCCGGTACAAGTTTCCTATACCATTGAATGCTATAAAGATCAGAAAAAAGCACCCAGTGATGCCTTCGATGCCTATTTGATTTTACAATCTTTAGGACCCAAATATGGACTCAGTCCGACTGGACAAGTCTTGGCACCGCCATTGCCAGCCAAAACAAAATAACCATGCGCCACACATAAACAGGAATACTGCATGACCACAGCGGAAGCGACCCCAACGCCTAGTTTGCAACGCAGTAAACGCTTTGCCACCATTGCATTAATCATGGCTGTTGTAACATGGTTGGTGCTGATGGTGGTTGCCAAGCTGATTCCTGAATATGTGTGGCTGATTCATATTCTCATGCTCGGTGCTGAAGCCGGTGTCGTGGGTGGCTTAGCGGACTGGTATGCCATTACCGTACTATTTCGCAACCCGTTTGGGAAAATGCCGATTCCTAAATTCATGCTCGATCACACCGAAATTATTCCGCGCAATAAAGCGCGAATAGCCGAGTCGATGGGACGTTTTGTACAAGAAAATTTTTTATCGCCACAAGTGGTCGAGAAAAGTCTACAAAGTACTGATATCAGTCTAGCCATTGGACAATGGCTTGCCAAAGCTGAAAATAACTCTCAAGTCACGCAAGTCATTCAGCAAACTGTGCCGAAAATTTTTGAATTTGTGGGACAGGAACAAATTGGACGCTTTATTCAAAATAATAGCGTGCAATGGGTTCGTAATACCCAAATCAATACCTTAGCCAGTGAAATGCTGCGCGCGGTGCTGGAGAATGACTTCCATCAGGATGTATTACAACGTGGACTCGATTTAGCCCATGAATGGGTGATGTCCCATCCCGAAGAAACCCGTCAACTCACTCGCACATTGTTCAAAGAATTGGGAGTGTGGAAACTGGCCAAAGGCGCAAGCTGGATTGGCATTGATGTACAGCAACGCACCATTGATTCACTGGTTGAACGGGTTGAATCGATGCTTGCCGACCCGCAGCATCCTTGGCGTCAAAAAATTGAAGACATGGGACATCAATTGATGCTGGAACTGGCGGACGATGAAAGTAGTGCCAGTCATCGCTTAAATAGCACCAAGGATGCCTTGCTGGATAGTCCACAAGTGCTGAATTTTATTAGCGGTGCGGTAGTCATTCTCTGTGATGCGATTAAAGCTGACTTACTCAAACCAGATTCAGGCATTGCACAAAACCTAAGAGTTGCCATTCAGCAAGTGGGTGAAAATATCATTTCCAACCCTGCTGTACGTCAGTTACTGAATGACCGTATGAGTGGGATAGCGGTTAATTTAAGTGACCAGTACAGTGAAAAAGTCATTCGTTTTATTAGCGAACGGATTCATGAATGGGATTCACGAGAAATGATCGACAAAATTGAAAATGAAGTCGGTGGCGACTTGCACATGATCCGCGTCAATGGCGTGGTGGTGGGTGCATTTATTGGTTTGGTGCTTGGGATTATTCGCGCCTTGGTGGATTTAATTCTGTAAAAATGTGTGCAAGATAAAGAAAAATGTCTTCTGCACACACACCATATATTAGATAACTTGCATAAATCAAAAAATGTTCAATATTCGATTCTTTAAAACCCGCACTGCCTCAGTTTATTGATTCAGTTTTTATGACTTTGCGTAGGCATTACCTCTACTTTTGAAAGGTCAAAAGTAGACAAAAACCTTTTGTTCCGCCATACACGACATCCTTGTCGTGATGGGGAACGTGTGGCATCCATGCCACACTCTTGAATCCAATGTTTTCTAAAATTTGTTTTTTTATTTTTAGCTTTACGAACGATTTGTATTGATCAAACAAAGACTCATAAAAAAAGTTTACTTTAATGTCTGCTTTACTTCGGTGGATTCACAGCAGACAGATCTACCAGTTTGCCTGTCAATTTACGCACAAAAGGTAGTAGTGTTAATACAATTGGAAAAGCAAAAGCCCAAGAAATCATCCAGTTGTGGAACCATAAATTCATAAAACCGTCGATCCAACCCAGATTACGCAGCATATTAATAAAGGAAATAATGCCACTCATCAGGCAGGATAAAATAAACGGCATCACCACCATGGCCCATTTTGCTGGAAGTTTGGGAATATTGCCGATAATCGTTGGGCGTTCAGGTCGCATATTGTCTGTTCTGTTCATTCCTTTAAGCCCTCCAATATGCCATAAATCATGCTTTTTGGGATCTTTTCCTTGTTTTATCTCCTGCCCCTTTAGGTAGACTGTCGGACAAGATTCATTCAATACAAATGGGTTTACCTAAAGACGGTGAAATTTGCTATATTTACTGTTTTTCCGCGACGTTTATTTTTCGACTGATTATGAATACGGCAATCCAAGCAGCTCTCGATCATGCAGTGCAATCTCTTCAAGCCGAAGGTGTACTCCCATCCGACTTTAATAACAGTGGCAACTTAACGCGAACCAAAGACCGAAGCCACGGCGACTTCGCATCAAACATCGCAATGATGGGTTCTAAAGCTGCAGGCATGAAGCCTCGTGATCTAGCGGAAAAAATCCTCGCCAGTCTTCCTGAAGTTGCCGATATCAGCAAAGCAGAAATTGCGGGTCCTGGCTTTATTAATTTCTTTTTAAATGCCGACCAACGCTTTACTGTCCTTGATCAGATTCAGGCGCAAAAAGATCAATTCGGTCGTACCCAAGCCAATGCTGAAAAACGCATCCAGGTGGAATTCGTTTCAGCTAACCCGACTTCAAGCCTGCACGTAGGTCATGGTCGTGGTGCAGCGTATGGTATGACTGTCGCGAACTTGCTTGAAGCAACGGGTGCAAAAGTTGATCGTGAATATTATGTCAATGATGCCGGCCGTCAAATGGACATCCTCGCAACATCAACATATTTACGTTATTTGGAATTAACCGGTCAAGAATTGGTCTTCCCTAAAAATGCCTATCAAGGTGACTACGTTAAAGAAATTGCACAAAGCATTATCGACAAAGATGGCGATGCTTATGTACGACCTGTTGCTGATGTCTATAAAGATGTACCTGAAGATGTACAATTTGCAGAGGAGCTTGATGCAGATGGCAACAAAGTTGTACTTTCAGGCGATAAAGAAAAACACATCGATGGCTTAATTCATAATTCGCAAAACTTGATTGGCACAGGCTATCGCGTGTTCCATCAAGCGGCATTAAAAGCCATTCTTGATGACATCAAAGATGACCTTGGTGAATTCGGTGTAACTTTCCACCAATGGTTTAGCGAAGCTTCTTTAACTGAAAAAATTGATGAAGCCTTAGAAACTTTAGATCAACGTGGCTTCTTGTACGAACAAGACGGCAACATCTGGTTTAAATCGACTGAATTTGGCGATGAAAAAGACCGTGTCGTCAAACGCCGTAATGGTCAAACCACGTATTTCGCATCTGACATTGCTTACCATTTAAATAAATTACAACGTGGTTATACCGATATCGTGGATATCTGGGGTTCAGACCACCACGGTTATATTGCACGTGTAAAAGCTGCGATTGATGCGCTGGGTTATGACTCTAAAAAATTGACTGTGCTTCTGGTTCAGTTCGTCAGCCTATGGCGTGGCGGTGAGATGGTGCAAATGTCATCTCGTTCAGGTCAGTTCGTCACTTTACGCGACCTTCGCAAAGAAGTCGGCAATGATGCTGCGCGTTTCTATTATGTGATGCGTAAATCTGAACAGCACATTGACTTTGACCTTGACCTTGCTGTGTCACAAAGCAAAGATAATGCGGTGTACTACATTCAATATGCGCATGCACGTATTTGTCGTATGCTTGAAAAAGCAGCGTCTACCGATGTTAATTTTGATGCCGTGAATGCACGTCAATTTGCAGTAAGACTTGATCTTGATGCTGAAACTGAAATTTTAGCGAAACTTGCCGCGTATCCTGAAATTGTGATTCGTGCAGCGAACAGTTTTGAGCCGCATCAAGTAGGGAACTATCTGAAAGAATTGGCAGCATTATTCCATGGTTGGTATAATGAGCATAAAGTACTCAATGATGATGCTGACCTCACGCAAGCACGTTTACTCCTTTCAGTAAATGTACAACAAGTCTTACGTAATGGTTTAGAATTATTAGGCGTATCTGCCCCTACATCCATGTAATTAAAATAAAAGGAAGTCCACGTGTTTGGAAAAACGCAACGCGGTGTATCTGAGCGACCGAATAAGCCTAAAAAGCCATTGATTCCGGCATGGCTTGGAACACTTGTCGTCATTTTAATCGTGCTGAGTTTTGCTGTAGCGTTGATGCTATGGAAACCGTGGGCACCTGTTCAGCCGAAGAATCAGATTAATTCTGAACATTACCAAGAAGACACCAACAAGGACTATCGTTTCTACGATTTATTGCCTCAACAGCAAGTCACGCCTATTCCTGATCAGGCTGTACCTGAAACGAAAAACTCAGAAACTGTGGTGATTGTTGAAGCACCGGAAGAAAAACCGACGATTAATACGGAAGCCACTGAGCCAGGCCTTGAAACCGCTGAAGCTCCTGTTGCCCATCAGCCAAGTTATATTCTTCAAGTTCGTAGCTATTCTGATCCAGATAGTGCCGATGCTCGTCGCGCTGAAATTATTTTGAATGGTCTATCTGCCGATGTGGTTAAATCGGTTGAAAATGGTCAAACCTGGTATCGGGTGATTTCCGGTCCTTATGATTCTGCTGATGCCGCACTGATTGCACAGCAAACTTTACAGCGCAGCGGAATTGATTCTATTGTGGTGAAACGCTAAGTTGAATTCGTAAAAAAGCGCCTCAAATGAGGCGCTTTTTTATAGCTTAAATTCCCTCTCCTGCTAGGAGAGGGTTAGGGAGAGGTAATACTTAAAAGCCCCTCCACCTAACCTCCTCCCATAGGGAGGAGGAATATTATTAAACCGTATGCCCCAAAGCTTCACCCATTACTACAGTTGAATTGGCTTTGAATGCTGCATCCCACTGCATTTTATCTTGTTCAAATAAAATCACGGCGGTAGAACCCAAATAGAAACGCCCTAGCTCTGCACCTTTTTCAAGGAACAGGTTGTGCTGGTTGAGTTCCAGACGACCTGTTGGTTTCACCTTACCTGTCGCAACTGTTTCAATACCCGCAACAATCATGGCACCGACTAAAACCACAGCCATACGACCGAGTTCAGTATCAAACAAACACACCATACGTTCATTACGTGCAAATAAACCCGGAATATTTTCCGCAGTCGTCTGATTCACCGAGAACAATTCGCCGGGCACATATAAAGTTTCAGTCAGAGTTCCCGCAAAAGGCATATGCACGCGGTGATAATCTTTAGGTGATAAATACACGGTTGCGAACTGACCATTTTTAAACGGTTCAGCCAGTTGTGGATCGGCAATCAGTTTTTCCACCGAAAAGCTTTGACCTTTAGCCTGAAAAATATCGCCATCTTCAATTTTGCCTAATTGTGAAATTGCACCATCCGCAGGTGAAACCACACTGTTAGGATCAGCATCAATCGCACGTACACCCTCTTTCAATGAACGGGTAAAGAATTCATTGAACGATTTATATTTCAATGCATCGCCTTGTTCAGCAATCGACATATCAATACCGTATTGGGCTTTAAAAGCCTGAATGACGGTATTTTTAACAATCGGGTTTTCACTGGCTGCGAGTTTCCCCACCACACGTGATAATTGGTGTTGTGGCACAACACGTTGTGCTTGAATAAATAATTGTTTTTTTAAACGTGATGCGAAACTCAAGACGGTAACTCTCCGGTAATAATCGGACTGTCGAGGCGGTTGCCCCATTCACTCCACGCACCATCATAAGCCTGAATATTCCAACCGAGTAATCGACCCAAGATATAAGCTAAACCTGAACGGTGATGTGACTGACAATAGACCACCACAGGTTCGTTTAAATTGAATCCCAATTGTTCCAAGCGTTGTTGAGTGCGTTCTAAGGGTTGTAATTTTAAATGATTTTCACGATTAAGGGCAGTACTCCATTCAAAATGTCGGGCATTTGGAATGTGACCGCCGCGTCGCGCTGCGAGTCGAAGTCCTGTGTATTCATCTTCAGTGCGGCAATCCCACACTTGAGTTTTATTGTTTTGAACTTTTTCAAGAAGTTGTGGGTATTCAATACGGTATTGATCAATTTGAGCTTGGTTAATTCCAACCAAATTGTCAACAGGGGCTAATTTTTCGACCTCTGAAGAAGTTGGAAAACCCGCAGCCAACCAGGCATGAATACCACCATTCAGCAAACTGGTATTTTCAAAACCAAGGCAATGCAAATTCCAGATCAGACGTCCTGCCCATGCACCACCTTCATCGTCATAGGCCACCACGTGATGGTCTGGAGAAATATTTAAATATTCAATCAGTGCTTTCAAGCCATCAATATCGGGAAGCAAACCTGAAGCTTGTTCTTCTTGACGAACCAGCTGCTTAGGCTTGACATGAATCGCATGCGGAATATGCAATTGATCATAAACAGAACTACGGCTTAAATCGACAATACGTAATTTCTCATTACCCAGATGTGGCAAGAGTTCTTCTGCTTCAATGAGCAGACCAAAATTAAATGCAGAAACAGTCATACTTTTTCGAGTTTTATTTAGATCAACATTAATGATCTTAGCACAACTCATTTTCACTATTATGCTGATTTTTTGCATTCTTTTAGCAAAAAATCAGCTATAGAAAAGGCACTGTCATTTAGTTTCAGTGATTTGGAACACCTGACGTAAATAAGCCAGGAAAGTATCATTATCGGTCATGGTTTTTCCGGGACTATCAGAAATTTTAGCCACCGATTGACCATTACATTCCACCAATTTCAACACAATATTTAATGGAGTTTGCCCCAAATCATTGGTTAAGTTAGTGCCAATACCAAAACTCACCTGGAAACGATCTTTAAAGTATTGATGCAAATTCCATGCTTTTTCCAGGTTCAGCCCGTCACTAAAGGTCAGCATCTTGCTTTTGCTGTCCACTTTTAGTTTTTTGTAGTGTGCATAGGCTTTATCGCCCCATTCGTAGGGATCGCCACTGTCATGACGCAAACCATCAAACAGTTTGGCAAAATACAAATCGAAGTCGCGCAGGAAGGCATCCATTCCGACCACATCAGTCAAGGCAATTCCTAAATCACCACGGTATTCCTGCACCCAGGTTTCCAGAGCCAGTTTTTGAAAATTACGTAAGCGCACATCTAAAGCTTGAAAGGCTTGCAGAAATTCATGTGCCATGGTGCCAATTGGGGTAATGCCCAGTTCTTTGGCAATTAATACATTGCTGGTACCACGGAAAATATAGGGTGAGGCTTGATTAAACTCGGTAATGACATGTTTCTGCCAGGCATAACTATAACGACGACGAGTACCAAAGTCAGACACTAAGAACGGTGGATCATTTGGATTTTGTTCTTGTTCGTACTTTTTAAGCAAAGCCACTTTGGCCTGCAAACGACGTTCACCTTCTGCCAAAACCTCATCAGTACGGATACGGCGGAAATACAATTCGTTAACCAGCGCCAGCACAAAGATTTCAAACATCATCGCTTGTACCATCGGGCCTTCAACCCAGATATCCAAACGGCCTTGATCATCAATACTGGCTTTAATAAAGCGTCGTTTCAGTTGGAATAATTCTAAGTAATCGACAAAGTCACTTTTAATAAAACGCAAGCTACGTAAATATTGCAACTCATCTTCTTTAAACTTGAGCTGACATAAATAATCGAGCTGCTCATTCAAATCATCCAAAATATCCGTCAGTGGATAAACGGTATCTTCTAAATTGCGACAACGAAAATGGTAGACGCTATGGGTTTGAGGAAATTTATGCAGAACCACCTGTAACATGGTGAATTTATACAGGTCGGTATCTAATAAGGAATGAATGATTGCGGACATATAACTTTCAGTTTTTATCAACTATCCGCATTAAAGCATATTTTTTTCACTATAAAACCAATGTTTTCGTAAATACAAGAAACTATTGAATAAGTTATATTTCTTTTATCAATGACTAAAATAACATTTACTCCTTTTAAAGCACGCCAATCCGTCTTAAAAATACGCTTAACCATTTTAAAAATACTGTCTCTAAAGCACAGATTGTAAAAAGATACTTTCATCTTTATTTATTCATTTAGATTTTTTAAATTCACCTATACAAAACACGAGTTTTTAAAGCCTTTAAGCACCTATTTGCTACAATTCACAGCAAATTTGAAATAACTGATTTGGTTAAAATATGCGTGCATTATTGCAACGAGTTCTTGAAGCAAAAGTTGTGGTCGATGGTGAAACCACCGGTGAAATTGAAAAAGGCATTTTGGTGTTTCTGGGTCTAGGTAAAGAAGACAATCTAGAAAAGGGCAAAAAGCTGATCGACAAAATCTTGAAATATCGTTTTTTTGATGATGAACAAGGCAAGATGGGCTGGAATGTCAGTCAAGCGGGTGGCGGATTATTATTGGTTTCGCAATTCACCCTCATGGCTCAAACACAAAAAGGCTTGCGTCCTGACTTTGGTCCAGCGATGCCACCAAGTGAAGCCAAAGCACTTTATGAACAATTGGTTGAATATGCCAAATCACAATTTGAGAATGTGCAAACCGGCATTTTTGCAGCGGATATGAAAGTGCATTTGGTCAATGATGGCCCTGTGACCTTTAACCTGGAAGTTGAATAAACGACACCATCCATCCTCCATAAAAAAGCCCTCATTTGAGGGCTTTTTGCTTTAATCCTCCCCTCTTGCGAACTCAGAATATATTCTGAGGATTCTCACCTTTTAAAAAGGAGGGGGAATGAAAGGTATAAAATCTTATTTACCGGTTTTCTCACGAATAAATGAACGCACCAATTTCACTTTTTCTTGTACCGGTTTTGGTAATTTTGGTGGAATCAGTTTGGCTACTTTGTTAAACCAAACCAAAAGACCGAAATCGCCTTCCATTTTAATGCTGCCATTTTGCATGCCTGTCATGAAAGCGGTTGGATCGCCTTTCATTAAGGTTTTTACGCCTTGCTCACTGTCTGCAAACTGCAAAATGAAGTCAGCTTTTTCAGCATCGCCAGACACAGTATCAATTTGTCCATTGTTTACGATAATTTGACGCGCAACACCCAAATCTGTACCGATTTGAATACGGAATTGACGTTCATGAACTAACTCAATAAATTTTGGACTGGTACGAGCCAATTGCTTCATACGCAAAGCCAAGCCCGCAACTAATAAATCAAGCGGATCCGTGCTTACATCGACCAGTGGTAATTTTACGACAGGAATCGAAGATAGTTTCATGACATTTAAGCCTATTGTAATTGTTGGAAAATTGACGACTTATCCTAACATAAGTTATGTTTTTTGAAGTAAGGCTTTGTATAACAATATTGAACGAACAAAAAAAATGTGCTCCTGGCACATCTTTTTTAGAATTATTGAATCCTTCGGTTTAACGGCTTGAGCAGTGCTGCTGGTCTTCTTCATATACAGGTGTATGTTCAATACAACGACGTTCAGTCAAAGCACGTTCTGCACGACGATCTTCGCGTAACAAAAGCATGACCACCACAACCATTGCTGACATTAACGCAGTAAGATAGCTATAGGTCATGGGCAATTCAAATACCACTTGTGTACTGAGGCGGACAACTTCAATCAATCCCCAAAACAGCATACCTGCAAACATAAAGCTTAACAAACGACGATAAGGCGAGAAGAAAACAGCTATCAAAGCAGCCGCAATCAAGCTTAAGCCTACGATGGTCGCTAAATTCGCTGTAACCATAAAAACCTCCGTCTAAGATAAGATTTGGACATTGAATGTTTGTCTAAACCTGATTCCCGATACCGTTAAATAAATGATGAATATGTCTATATCAATCTCTATGCAAGCATTATGCGTAGTTTTTTACAGAAAAAAAGTCTTGTATTTTCAGAAAGCGACACACCTTGTCGCAACATTATTTTGTCATTACATTTTTTTATTTTTAACTTTTTCTGGAAGTGAGATGGGCACGGACTTGCCGTGTCATTACAAAAAAACAACGCCTTAAAAGCATTAAAAAAATATTTTTTACGAATGGATTGATTGTTGTTTTTATCAGCACCCCAAGTTAACCGCTCATCGTGTTTTGACTCTTTTTACAACAAAAAACGCGACATTAATGTCGCGTTTTGTCAATAAACTTCAATAGTTAGCTATGAGAGTTAGGCACGACTCAGGTCTTTATCGTGCACACCGAGTAGATATAACACACCATCTAAACCTACGCTTGAAATGGCCTGATTTGCATTTTGGCGAACCAATGGTTTGGCACGGAATGCCACACCCAAACCGGCAATGGACAGCATCGGCAAATCATTCGCACCATCCCCTACAGCAATGGCTTGTTCCAGTGAAATGCCCATTCGTTCAGCAAGTTCACGCAGTAAAAATGCCTTACGTGCCCCATCGACAATATGACCTTTAACTTCGCCTGTAACGATGCCATCTTCAACATCCAGGCAATTGGCATGCACTTCATCAATACCCAATTTTTCTTGCAGGTATTCAGCAAAATATTGGAAACCGCCTGACAGAATAGCTGTTCGATAACCCAATGCTTTCAAGGTAGAAATCAGGCGTTCTGCGCCCTCTGTAACGGTTAAGCGTTCTGCAATTTGAGGTAAAACAGAAGCATCCATCCCTTTTAATAAGGCAACACGGGCACGGAAGCTTTGTTGGAAATCAAGTTCCCCTTGCATCGCACGTTCAGTAATTTCAGCGACTTGCTCCCCCACCCCTGCTTCAATCGCCAACTCATCAATGACTTCTTGTTCAATCAGAGTGGAGTCCATGTCAAAGCAGACTAAACGGCGATTACGACGGTAAGCATTATCTTCTTGAACTGCGACATCCACATTAAGTTCAGTCGATAAACGCAGGCAAGCTGCACGCATTGCAGTAGCATCCAACATTTGTCCTTTCAAACCAAATTGTACGCAAGAGCGTTTTGGTCCATCGGCTTGACCCGTTAGCTTTGGACGTTCCGACAAACGCGTTACGGTTTCAATATTAAAACCTTGGTTAGACACAATATTGGTGACTGCTTGTAATTGTGATGCGGTTAATTCTGGTGCAAGTGCAGTCACGATATAACGGGTCTGCCCACCCTCACTGACCCATTGATCATATTCTGATGTAGAGATTGGTTTAAAGCGCACAGTTAAACCAATATCATGTGCTAGAATCAAGATCTCCTTCATGGCTAATGCTGTAGCAGTTTGGTCATCTGACGAAACAACAATACCTAAAGTCAGTTGGTTGTGGATGACGGCTTGTCCAACATCCAAAATTTGTAAGGAATGTACGGACAATACCTGCATTAATCGTGTAAATTGATTAGGCTGGTCTGGTCCCAAAAATGATATAAGAATGATTTCTCGCATGAATTGACTCGGATCTGAGCTACAACTATTGTAAGAATCATAATCGAATTTGAATATAAATGCCTTGGAAGTTTACGTTGAATGCGCCTAGACAAGGGCTATTTGCTAGCCTACTGATTGTAAGTTTTGCTTTACACACGTTTTTACTGGTACTTGCGACTACGCACCAACTGAATGCAAATCGCGCCAGTCAGGGACAGCTGATGACCACGCAACTGGTCACAGACAGTCTATCCGAGCTTGAACCTGCCAATACGGTGTCATTGGCCTTATTAGCCGACCGTTATGCAACCAACCCGAGTGTTGCCTCTATTCGCATTTTAGATGCGAATAATCAGGTGCTTGCAACAGGTGGTTTAACCAAAACACGTCAAGGTGAAGTCTTTGTTCGTGAAGCACTGCAAAATGAAAAGAAAGTCGGCACGATTGAAATCACGTTAATCCAATCCAGTATTGGTGAAATTTTACGTACCCAATGGCTGGCAATTTTATTATCGCTAATGATTCACGGCCTGTTATGGTTAGCTTATCGTGCGATTGCCCGTCCAAGTCGAACTGAATATTTGGCGCGTATCAATAATGAATCACGTCTAAAACATGAAATTCAAACCCTAACCCAAGCTTTAGAACAAGAACAACACAATGCTGCTGTCGCAGTGGCTCAAGCACAGCACAATGCCCAAGCAAAAAGCAAAACTAAAGAATCTAAACCTGTCGTTCTTGATGACAATTGTGTTGCATTGAATATTCAGTTTTATGATCCAAAACAACTTCTGGATTCGGTCAATAAAACAGTATCCGTTCCTTATTTCAATTTATGTCAGATTTTCCTGAATAAAACGGCTGAATTGTGTGTTCAACACTATAAATTAAACAGTTCAGATATTTCGACCGTACATAAATTTGATGAACATGGCGCAACCATCAGCATGTCGGTAGAAACACCGAATGCAGTGCAATGCTTGGTAATGATCAGTACCGTATTCCAGTTATTGTCAGATGTATTGTACAAACGCTATCGTGAAGAAAAGCGCTTTGTTTTACAAACCCGTAGTGCAATTTCAAGTCATGTCGAGGCTATGCACCTGACTCCTGTGCAAGCGGCAGAACGTCTGGTTCAACAGTTGGCGGCAAAAGAAAGCGCAATTCATTTACCGAATGAATTACTCAAAGATATTTCTGACCGTTACCAGTTGGTCAGCCTGCCAAATCCAACCAATGTACTGACCCGTCATGCCTTTATGATGAACGGGATGGACAGTGAAGTGGCAGAATTGGCACAGACTTTCAGAACTGAAATTCTAAAAGCCAAACAGTCCAAAGCATCTTAAAATAGATTCATAAAAAAGCCGAGCTGATGTGCTCGGCTTTTTTTCGTCTATTTAAAATAGAGATTTCTTAAACCACTATTTCGTTTTATTGGCTTTACTGGCCCAATATGTCGCCAATGCGGGTCCTGAAATATTATGCCATAAACTAAAAATAGCACTCGGCACAGCAGTAATCGGTGATGCCGCAAAATGCACCGCAGCCAAAGCGACGCCCAAACCAGAATTTTGCATGCCAACTTCTATGGCAATGGCTTTACTGTCAGCATAAGGTAGTTTAAACAGTCGACTTGCCCAAAAACCCAGTAAATAACCCAAACCATTGTGTAACGCGACCACGCCTAAAATCAGTAAACCTGATTCCAAAATTTGTGCCTTACTGCCCCCAATAATGGCAGCTACAATGGCAACGATCGCAATTACAGAAATCAGTGGCATGACTTGAATATAAGCATCTACTTTTTGTTTCAGTACTGAACGAACGATTAAACCCAAAATAATCGGGAAAAGTACAACCTGCAAAATTGAACCCAGCATTGACACAGCATTAATTTCAATCCATTGACTTGCCAATAAATAGAAAATGGCAGGCGTGAGTAAAGGTGCAAGTAAAGTAGACACCGAAGTACAGGCGACTGATAAAGCAGTATTGCCTTTGGCCATATAGGTAATCACGTTCGATGCTGTTCCGCCCGGACAACACCCCACCAGAATCACACCAATCGCAATTTCGGGTGGTAATTGAAATAACTGACACAACAGATAAGCCAGTCCCGGCATCACCACAAACTGTGCTACAACACCAATCACAACCGCTTTGGGACTTTGTAAAATGCCTTTAAAGTCATCTACCGTCATGGTCATGCCCATACCGAACATAATGATGCCGAGCATCCAGGTGATATAGACTTTAAGCCAGACAAAAGCTTCAGGCACAATTAAAGCGATACCCGCGAACAGCACCACCCATAGGGCAAAGGTTTTTTGAATAAATTGCGTAAAGCGCAAAAAAGCTGACATGATTCAATCCCATATTTATTCTAGCATCTGGGCTAAATGTTACCTTCTACAACAAGCACGAAGAAATTATTGATGATTCCTTTCGCCTAACTGCACACTTTATAATGCCTGTTGCTGAATAATATCTTTGACCAAAATACGTTTTACCCCTGCTGCGAGCATATCTTGCCAGGCATGTTGCAATGAACCATCGAGGTCAATGCCCTTGGTCGCATCTGAAACCACATAAGCCTTAAAGCCTAATTTACAGGCATCGATTGCCGTCCACGCCACACAAAAATCTGTCGCAATGCCGACGATAAACACCGTATCAATGCCACGTTCTTTTAAATAACCTGCCAAGCCGGTTGTGGTCTTTTGATCCGCTTCCATAAAGGCAGAATAACTGTCGATATGCGCATGGAAACCTTTGCGAATAATCAATTGTGCGATGGGTAAATTTAGATCTGGATGCAGTTCGGCATCTGGCGTACCTTGAACACAATGCGCAGGCCACAATACTTGGGTTCCATAATCTAATTTGATCGTTTCAAAAGGCTGTTTAGCTGGATGATTTTCAGCAAATGAAATATGATTTTCTGGATGCCAATCTTGGGTAATCACAATATTGTCAAAACACTGCGCCAATTTGTTAATGTTCGGAATGATTTGATCCGCATGTGCCACGGCTAAATTACCCCCTGGGGTAAAACCATTTTGTACATCTACTACAATCAAGGCGGTATTTTTTTGCATAATTCGCAGTCCATTATTTGCATGTTGTCATTTTTGTTAAGCATATAACAAAATAAATTGCAGTATTGAGGCTGGGCGATAAAAACAAAATGACTGTGGATTGAAATAATAAAGCGACTTGGGCAAATTCGATCCCATGTTTTCGATACTAGGCATGTTCAATACTATGCATGTGTTTAATCCTATGCATGATTCAAAGCATAGCAGGAAGTTTTTGATTTGTTTGCGGCTGCAGGATAGAAATAAATTTTAAGTTAAAAAAATAGCCCGCAATCTGCGAGCTATTTTATACATCAAGAAATTAAGCTTGAGTTTGTAAGCGACGAACCAGAATTAACATAAATACAGCTGAAATCACGATACAAGGAATGGCTGCTGAAATGACCCCTGCTGCACCAAAACCCGCGGCAAGTAACTGACCTGCAATTGTGGGCCCAAGCATTGCACCAACACGTCCCACGGCTGATGCCATACCAACACCTGTTGCACGCACTTCAGTTGGGTATACGATACTACCGAAAGCATAAAGTACACCTTGGCAACCAATAACGAATGCACCCACCAATGCCGAAGCCATATACATTTGCGTCAATGAACTTGCTGCATTCAAGCAGAACAAACCTGCCAAAATACCACCATACATTAAGATAATCACATACGCTTTTTTCCAGCGGTCAGTCAGCATACCGAGAATAATCGTACCAACCGTTGCACTCATCATGAAGAAGAACTGTGCAGTACTACCCTCTTTACGGCTAAAGCCCAGTTCCATAAACAATGAAGGCAACCAGCTCAACATGATGTAAACCACCATCAAGGTGAAGAAGTAGCTCACTGAAATTAAACAGGTGCGCATCACGTTCTGGCTATTGAATAAATCTTTAAAAGAACCTTGAGTCGTTACTGTAGTCGTTTGAGTTGTATTTTGCGCTTTTAAAAATTCACGTGATTCTGGTAAGAATTTAATCATGATTGGAAGCACAATAATCGGCAGCAAACCGCCTAAATAGAAAATGTTTTTCCAATTTGAACCAAAATCTAAACTCGCAATGTAAGACAAAATGGCTGCACCTACAGGCATACCGCAATACATCAAACCCACAGCACGACCGCGGTTTTCAGGTTTTACGGCTTCAGAAGCAAGGGTAATTAAGTTTGGCATTGCCGCACCTAAACCTGCACCCGCTAAAAAACGAACCAGTAAAAGGCTATTAAAACTGTTTACCCATACGGTACATAAGGTAAATAAGGCAAATACTGCAACCGACCAAATCAGTACCTTTTTGCGACCAATACGGTCTGAATATCGTCCACCAATCAGCGCTCCAGGTAATAAACCCAGAATCCCTGCGCTAAAAAACACCCCCAATTGCGAACTATCTAAGCCAAAAGATTCACGAATACCGGCTGCTGCAATACCTGCCGCTTGAATATCCAATCCTTCAATCACTGCAATTAAAAAACAAATCGCGACGGTAATGACGGAATGTCTGTTATCTGATCTTTCCATTGGAAAATCCTTGTTCAATCAGTGTCCAAAATAGAACTCCATCATCCATGAGTCTGGAAATACAAATAACTACCAATAAGTTGAACAATCTCTAGTTTATGAACAAAAATAATGGATATTTAACGCTTTTAAACCCAATAACTCATAGTCGCAAAAACACTTAATCGCGATTAATCAGCACAAAAAATTTAACACGACAATCAGGATTTTAATTCTGAAAATCATCCTGCGCGAAAATGGTAAAAATAGATTAATAGTTTTAACTGATTATTCCTCAAGTTTTTGATGATGATTTTTATCATTTAAACTCTTAGTTTATATAGCTTTTAAGTCTATGCTCATCTTTATTAAATCTTAAATCCTGATGTTTTTACCCGGAATTACCAATGTGACTGGCTTTAAAGCACTTTTATGACAGCTTTAGCTGTACTTTTGAACTACACCAACCTGACACTTATATATGATGCTGATTAAAATTTTAGTGGAGCCAGATTTAAAAAAGCTGACTTTTGTATTGTTCAGTAAATTTTTCCATTGCTTTTCATAAAGTTTTTATATGGTTTGACTAAAGCATATTGTTCTTCATCGTTTGTTCGTTCATAATTTGCATAAGCATTATTCAATTACGCTCAATCGTAGTGAAATTGCTATAAATCAAAATACGCACCCATCCAAATTTATGTTTTTCTACCTCAGCCGGATGGACAAATAGGATATTTTTTCAAAATGACTCAGCAAGCACAGATCATCCAAGGTTCAATTGTCGCAATCGTCACTCCGATGTTTGAAGATGGCAGCGTAGATTGGAAGGGTCTAGAAAAGCTCGTTGAGTGGCATATAGCACAAGGTACCAATAGTATTGTTGCTGTAGGCACAACTGGTGAAGCTTCAACCTTAAGCATGGCAGAACACACAAAAGTCATCGCCGAAATCATTCGTGTAGCCAACAAACGTATTCCTGTGATTGCAGGTACGGGTGCGAACTCAACCCATGAAGCGATCGAACTCACCAAAGAAGCCAAAGAACTAGGGGCCGATGCAGCGCTCCTTGTCACACCTTATTACAACAAACCTACACAAGAAGGCTTATATCAGCACTATAAAGCTATTGCTGAAGCCGTTGATTTACCACAAATTCTTTATAATGTACCGGGTCGTACTGGCGTCGACATGTTAAATGAAACGGTGATTCGCCTTGCCGACATCCCGCAAATTATTGGGATTAAAGACGCAACCGGTGATGTACCTCGTGGTCAAGCGCTTATTGAAGGGTTACACGGTAAAGACATGACCGTTTACTCGGGTGATGATGCCACTGCATACCAGTTGATGGGCTTCGGTGCAAAAGGCAACATTTCTGTGACTGCCAATGTAGCACCGAAAGAAATGAGCCAGATGTGTGCTGCTGCACTTGCAGGTGATGCAGAACGCGCTGAAGCTTTAAATAATAAAGTTGCAAATTTACACAATATTCTATTTTGTGAATCCAACCCAATTCCTGTGAAATGGGCACTTCATGAAATGGGATTAATTGGTACCGGTATTCGCTTACCATTAACTCCTCTTGCAGAACAATATCGTACACCATTGCGTGAAGCACTGAGCGCTTCTGGTGTCATTAAATAAAGAGCACAACACTATGCAATTACGTTTTGGTTTAACCCTTGCACTTTCAGCATTCAGTTTAGTGGGTTGTAGTTCAATGGGAATCAGCAATGGTTCACTGGATTATAAAAATACTGCAACCCTTGAACCCCTGAAATATCCTGAAGGCTCAATGGTTCGACCTGCAACGCCATTGTATCCGTCTCCGATGGTTGACCCACTTGCGATTGAACATGCGCCTCAGCTTGAAAATAAACGTGGCAACCGTTTTGCTCTACCTCGCCCTGACAAAGCTCAGGCAAATGCGCCAACAGATAGCCAAGATGACAGCACAAATGTCAGTCGTCCACAATTAGTACGTGATGGAAATCAAAATCCATTGCTCAAAATTGATGGAAATTCTGCTACAATTTGGCAGTACACACTTGCTACCCTCAGCAGCCTTAACCATACCATTGTTGGTCAAAGTAAAAATCGTTACGAAGTAACTATTAAGGTAGATCAACAGATCTATGTATTAAGACTGACGTCTGTAGGAACAAGCAACAACATAGCTGTGTTCAATGCCGATAATAGCTTTGCAGACCAAGAAAAAGCTGCAGAACTGTTAACCCAGATTTACCAAAATTGGCCAGCCTAGTCGTACTAGGCATTTTTTTTTGAAAAAGGTTCCCCCATGTTGAAACAAACCTTGCTCTATACTGGTAAAGCGAAATCTGTTTATGAAACAGACAGTGCAGATCACCTAATCCTAGTCTTCCGTGACGATGCATCTGCATTTAACGGCGAAAAAATCGAACAGCTGGATCGTAAAGGCAAGGTGAACAACCGTTTTAACGCCTTCATCATGGAAAAATTGGCTGCTGCTGGCATTGAAACTCACTTTGAAAAACTTCTTTCTCCGACTGAAGTTTTAGTGAAAAAATTGAAAATGGTTCCTGTTGAATGTGTGATTCGTAACTACGCAGCAGGTAGCTTGTGCCGTCGTTTAGGCGTGGAAGAAGGTAAAGAGCTTGTTCCGCCTACTTTCGAATTGTTCTTCAAAGACGATGCTCTTGGCGATCCAATGGTCAACGAATCTCAAGCGATTGCTTTGGGTTGGGCGACTGCTGAACAACTTGAACAAATGAAAGTACTGACTTATAAAGTAAATGGCGTACTTAAAGATTTGTTCGACAAAGGCAACATGCTGCTTGTTGACTTCAAACTCGAATTTGGTGTGTTCCATGACCGTATTGTTCTTGGTGATGAATTCTCTCCAGACGGTTGCCGTCTATGGGACAAAGACACCAAGAAAAAACTCGACAAAGACCGTTTCCGTCAAGGTTTAGGCGGTGTTGTTGAAGCTTATGAAGAAGTAGCTACACGTTTAGGTATTGATCTTTCTGATATCTAATCAGTACGCTGATTCAAAAAACCGAGCCTGATGGCTCGGTTTTTTATTGCGAATTCATGATCCAAAATTGATTTTAAGATATCTAAGGCTTCTATAAAAAAGACTGCGTATATTCATCGAAACCAAGTGAACAAAAAATTATTCTCGATAAAATATAAAGTATTAAAAAAGGCTCTTTTCAGAACCTTTTAATGTAATTATTACTGCTGTTGTTGTTCCTGCTGCCAACGACGTTGTTGAAGTTTTTCACCTTCCACTTCACGTTTATTTCGAGCTGACTCATATAGCTTTGTGCCTTTCAATTCAGGCGGCAAATATTCTTGCAAGACAAAATGCTCTGGGTAATTGTGCGGATAAAGATAATCCACGCCATAGCCCTGCTCTTTCATCAATTTGGTCGGTGCATTTCGTAGATGCAATGGTACGGGTAAATTCGCGGTTTTTTCAGCTAAATCTAAAGCCTTGTTAATGGCTAAATAAGTACTGTTACTTTTGGCACTGGTTGCCAAATACACGGCACATTGCCCCAAAATAATCCGGCATTCCGGCATACCCACGGCTTGTACCGAACGGAAACATTCTCCTGCCAGAAGTAAGGCGTTCGGGTTGGAGTTACCAATATCTTCAGACGCTGCAATCAGCATACGACGTGCAATAAAAACCGGATCTTCACCGCCTTTAAGCATGCGGGCCATCCAATATAATGTCGCATCCGGATCACTACCGCGAATCGACTTAATAAAAGCAGAAACCAGATCATAGTGCTGCTCACCGGATTTGTCATAGCGGGCAATGTTCTGCTGCGCGACTTTCACCACAATTGCATTGGTAATGATATTTTCAAGTTCTGGTTCAAAGGTGCTGGCGATGAGATCGAGCAGGTTGAGTGCCTTACGTGCATCTCCCGCAGCAAATTGAATCAGTGCTTCATATTCTTCAATTTGAATAGATCGTTCTTTTAAAAAAGCATCATTTTGCAATGCTTGATTCAATAAAGTTTGAATCGCATCAGCATCTAAAGCATTCAGGCTATACACTTGACAACGTGATAACAACGCACTATTCACTTCAAAGGAAGGGTTTTCTGTGGTTGCACCAATCAGCGTAATTTTGCCCTTTTCCACTGCATTCAATAAGGCATCTTGTTGTGACTTATTAAAACGGTGGATTTCATCAATAAACACCACAGGTTTTAGTAAATCACCACTTTCAGCAATGATTTCACGGAGTTCTTTCACGCCCGTATTCAAGGCAGATAAACTGATAAAAGTTCGATCAACCGCCTGTGCAAGCAGCAAAGCAATAGTGGTTTTCCCGACTCCCGGTGGACCCCAAAAAATAATCGAGGGTAAATGCCCTTGATCAATCATTTGGCGTAAAGGAGCCTGATCACCTAATAAATGATCTTGACCAATAATTTCTGATAAATCACGCGGACGAAGCCGTTCAGGAAGTGGAATATGACTATCTGACATCTTGTTATTTCTTGAGTGTGCTTAAAACAAGTCTACTATGTAATTTTAATATCGCGTATTTCAATTGAAATGTTTTACAAAAAAATCATACTGTTTTTTAAAAGGATGGGCAATATTATTGATCATTATTGTGTCTGTTGTCTGAATTTACTTTTAAATAGAACCAAGTAGATTTACTGTGATAATCAATATTAAGAAAAATATGCTTAATAATTCCACTTCTTATTTATGAAGTACATAATCATTGCGTGAAATGCATGACGCTTTTTGACATTTTGGTCGTTTTTAATGGGTGAGCTGCATGAAATATATTTTCAAAAACAAGCCAGTACCGCTTACACAGAATTTTAAAATTAAGCCAGATCACACCACTCAAGCCAATAATGCTCAATTAAATACAGAAAATTTAATTCTTCAAAATGTATTAGATCAATTACCGCAACTCATCTGGGTGAAAAATAGACAGAATAAACATTATTATAATCAAGCGCTTTGTGACTATATTGGTATCAATCTTAATCTACACGACGCTGATGATTGTAAAAAATTCATTCACCCTGAAGATTTCGAACATTTCAGTATTCTTTGGCAACAAGCCCTAAAAACACAACAAACTTTCGAAAAAGAATGCCGGATTAAACATCATGAAAAGGGCTATCGGGTGTGTTTGATTACCGTGCAACATCCGCAAAATTTAGACAATACTGAATGGATGATTACAGCAACCGACATTCATGATCACTATTTAAAGCAATTTGAACTGAATCAACAGGTTCATGCACAAAGCAAAATGCTCGATGCCAGCATGGATTGTATTAAGCTTTTGACACCAGATGGCCGTGTTAGCCATATGAATCGTTCAGGTTGTCTTGCTTTAGGTGTACCGCTAAGTGAAAAAAAGTTTGGTATGCCTTGGCTCAACTTATTGCCTGAGAATATTCAAAATTCAGGACAACAGGCTTTAACTCATGTCGCAAAAGGTAAAAATGTTCGTTTTGATGGCATGAATATCATTCCAGGTCAAAGGCCGCAATATTGGGATAATATTTTAACCCCGGTGCAAAATGAAGATGGTTCAATACAAAGCATTCTCTGTGTCTCTCGAGATATTAGCCAACAAAAAATTGCTGAAAAAAGCCTGCAACAATTCATCGAAATAGATGAATTAACCGGTTTATATAATCGCCGGGCATTTAATAAAATTTTCAAAAAGACCATTCAAAATGCACGCCATCAAAACCAATCGATTGGCTTTTTGCTGATTGATTTAGACTATTTCAAGCATATCAATGACACTCTGGGACATATCGCGGGCGATCATCTGCTGCAGATTTTAGGTCAACGTTTCAGTGATTGTTTTAAAGATGAAATCGTTGTTGCACGCCTAGGCGGGGATGAATTTGCCATTATTGTGCCTCATCTGAACGATGAAGCTGAATTATTCGAAATTGCAAAAACAGCTCGGCAACAGCTGGATATCCCGATTTGCTATGCAGGACAATATATTAATGGCGGGATGAGTGTCGGCTGTGCCATTTATCCTCGCGATGCACAAAATAGTTCAAATTTACTGCGATGTGCAGATGTAGCACTCAATGATCTTAAAATCAGCGGTCGCGGTGGTATCCAAATGTTTAAGCGTGCCATGTTCCAGACCATAGAGCTCACCACCAAACAACTCTCGCTCGCCCGAGCCATTATCCACAATGATAAAATTATTCCGTTCTATCAACCCAAAGTCAGTCTGAAAGATGGAACAGTCACCGGTTTTGAGGCTTTACTGCGCTGATATGATGTAGAAGATCAAATCCAACTTCCTTCACATATTTTTTCAGCTTTTCAGGACTATGAACTGGCAACGCGAATCAGCGAGATCATGCAGTTAAAAGTGTTTAATGATATGACCGAATGGCGTGAATCTGGACTGGAACTTTTACCCATTTCAATCAATGCCGCACCGGTCGAATTCTTAAGAGATAACTACGCAGAAACGCTTTTAAACAGACTCGCTCAGTTTAATATTCCCCATGAAATGGTTGAAATTGAAATTACTGAACAAAGCCTTTCGGAACGTGGCTCTGACTATGTCATTCGCGCACTGACGCTATTAAAACAAGCAGCTATTCGCATGATTTTGGTACAGGACATTCATCTTTAACACGCTTAAGAAACTATCCGGTCGATTGCCTTAAAATAGATCGTAACTTTATAGAAAACATCCACGATGACCCTTCATCATTGGCCATTGTCAAAGCGATTAGCCAAATTGGTGCCAGCATTTCCCTGGAGATATTGGTTGAAGGTATCGAACATTTAGAACAAGTGGATGCGTTGAAAGCATGTGATTGTCATACTGGACAAGGTTTTTATTTTTATCGTCCCATGCCCTCTACTAATGCCACTCAACTGTTACAACCTGTGATGATAGCTCAATCTTAAGCCGTAACTATGTTATAAAATCTTCTCGAAAAACAAGTGGTTATGCGGATACTAATGCCTTATTAAGACCACATGGTTTAGAGATGATATCCAAACAGACGTTTTTAAGTTATTGAGCCAATCAGATTAACGCACCCAACGGACAATATATTCTTCAAGATCATCTTCATTGACTTCGACTTCTGAAATACAGCGTCCTGCTGCCGACTTTTTCGCTTTAATTACACTCTCACGTGTACCGGTATTTAAATAATGCCAAGACGGTAATTTCTTGCCTTCTTTTAAGCGGCGGTAAGCGCAACTCGGTGGTAACCAGTGAATTGTCTCTAATTTTTCAGGAGTCAGTTGAATACAATCAGGAACATAGTCAAGACGCTGTGCATAATTGCTACAACGCGCTGTTTTACAATCTAAAAGTTTGCACGACACTTTGGTATAGGCCACTTCGCCGAGTTCTTCATCTTCCAGTTTGATCAGACAACATAAACCACAGCCATCACAAAGTGCCTCCCACTCGGTGGGATTCAGTTCCGCTAAAGGATATTTTTTCCAAAATTCCGGACGTAATTGTTCAGTCATAAAACTAAAAAGAAGGAGAAGTTAGGCATTATTATAACGTGTTCAAGTTCACAATGTATGGATGTTATTTTTACTTTGAATCATATATTTACTGTCAAAGTGAACATTTTTTAAACACAAGCATAACACTTTTAGGAATTTCTACGCCCTATACTGAATCTACTTTGAAAACAACAACACATGGAGAAAGCTTATGTTTCGTTGGGCGATTATTTTTGCAGTGATTGCACTTATAGCCAGTCTACTAGGTTTCGCTGGTGTCGCAGGTTTATCTAAAGATTTTGCAATTATCTTACTCGTCGTTGCGGTTATTTTAGCAATCGTCGGCTTCCTTTCCCGAGGAAAAATATAATTCCTCATGTTTAAAAAACATATTAAATCTCGTCAAAAGAGCCTATTTAGGCTCTTTTTTCATATTAAAAATTCAGCTCTTGCATCATAAAAAAACCTGAATTAAATTGAGCAAAATTAAAGTAATTTTCACCCATTTAATTCAGGTCACTCTTTCAGGATAAAGGATAGATTCTTTATCTATTCCTTATGGTCTTAAATGACGTGGTCTAAACCCGGTTACGAGCAGACCAATCGCATAAGCTAAAACGCCCACCACACAAAGTCCGATTACTTCGAAAACACGAATCCATTGCGAAACATCGCCGTTATACCAAGTTAAGGCATACCAAAGTGCAGCGATCATGATTGCATTGGCAATGGCAAACTGTAGGAAAAGTTTTTTCCAGTGCGCCCCAAAACGGAAAATATTACGTTGGTGCAGATAGAAATACAGCATCCCGGCATTCACCAGTGCAGAACCTGAAGATGCCAAGGCCAATGCCATATGTTCTGCTTCCCAATGAATCAATTTAAAGAAGCCAATAAAGATCACGTTTAAAATCGCATTGGCTGCAACAGCCATTAAGCCTACACGAACTGGTGTTCGGGTATCTTGTTGCGCATAGAAACCTGGAGCAAAGACTTTAATCAACATAAAGGAAATCACCCCTGCACTCATACATTGCAAAGCCAATGCCGTCATTTGAGTATCTTCAAGGGTGAATTGCCCGCGTTGGAATAGTGCTTGAATGATTGGAGTCGATAGCATGAACAAGGCAATACTGGCGGGAATACCGACCAGCATAATTACTTTGGCCGCCCAGTCGATCATGCCACGGAACTTCGTTTTATCTTGCTCGGCATGACGCATAGAAAGCGATGGCAGGATAACCGTACCAATCGCAACACCAATTAAACCTAAAGGTAATTCAGTCATACGCTCGGCACTGTATAGCCATGACACTGAACCGTCTTGCATGAAGGATGCCCAGATGGTGTTCAGCAGCAAATTGATTTGCGTCACCGAAACGCCAAAGAGTGCAGGCAGCATCAGTTTCATTATGCGATCCACACCTTCATGTTTAAAATCAACTTTAGGTGGAATCAGCAGATTTTTACGCCATAGCTCCGGGATTTGAATGGCCAGTTGCAATACCCCTGCAACCACGACCGCCCAACCCAAGGCCATAATCGGTTCAGCCATATATGGCGTTAACCACCATGCCCCTGCAATCATGGTGACATTCAGTAAAACTGGCGCAAAGGCAGGGGTCGAAAATGAACCATAACTGTTTAAGATACTGCTCGCAAAAGCGGTCAGCGACATAAATAACAAATATGGAATCGTCAGACGGAACATATCCGTGGCTAAAGCAAATTTTTCCGGATCACTATGAAAACCCGGTGCATAGATATACATAATTGCAGGGGCAGCAACCATCGCAATAAAAGTTAGCAGGGTCATAAAGGTTGCGAGACAACCAAATACCCGACTAATCAGAATTTGAACTTCAGCATGCGTTTTCGTGGTTTTATATTCGGTTAAAACTGGAATAAAAGCTTGTGAAAATGCCCCTTCGGCAAACAGCCGCCGAAAGAAGTTCGGGATACGAAAGGCAACCACAAAGGTATCGAAATCTTTACCTGCACCAAACACATTCAGCAAAACCACATCTCGGACTAAACCCAAAACCCGAGACAACATGGTCATTGCACTGACAATAAAGGTCGACCGCCACAGCGCCATCGTTTCCACCTAGTCTTAAAATAAGTCGCTATTGTAAAGAAACTCCACAGGAATTTCGTTGTTAAATCATAAAGTCGAACAGCTATTGATCTGCTTTGCATTGTTGGATTAATGCTCTGGTTTTCGGCCAATCAAAAAATGGACCCGGATCAGTTTTACGTCCTGGGGCAATATCTGAGTGCCCCGCCAAATGTTGTAATATCTTCGGATAGGTTGCCTGTAATGTTGCAATCACTTCTGCCAACAGGCTGTATTGCACCTCTTCAAAAGGCTGGTCATCGCTGCCTTCAAGCTCAATGCCAATCGAATAATCGTTACATTCTTTTTTAGCTAAATAGCTCGAACGTCCTGCATGCCAGGCGCGATCATTGAAATTCACGAATTGCAAAACTTCGCCAGTGCGCAAAATTAACAGATGTGTCGAAACCTGCATGCCTTCAATGCTCTGAAAATAAGGATGCTTTGACCAATCCAGCTGATTTTGAAAAAACTGTTCAATATAGCCGCCACCAAATTGTGAGGGGGGCAAACTGATATTATGCACCACCACCAACTGAATTTCGGCGTGTTCGGGACGTTGATTATAGTTCGGGGATGGTACTTGCCTTGCACCGATTAACTGACCATCGATGACCTGAAAAGACGGTGCCTGTTGCATATTCCTATCCTGAGTCTTATTTTCGCGTAAGTAGATGATTTTAGCGCAATCCTAAAACTTTAAGCTTAAAATCTCAAACTCCAAAGATAAAAATCCGTGGAAAAAACATTTCTTTTAAATGAACAATGCTAATATAACGCGCAATTTTCATGGGTTAAAAAAGATACGGAATTCTAATGAGCATATCTCAATCTTTGTTGGAACACGCAATCCAGATCAATATTCAACAGGCTTTACAAGAAGATATTGGCGAAGGTGATATCACCGCTTTATTAACCCCGGAAGATGAGCAAGCCACTGCAACCATCATTAGCCGTGAAGACATGGTGCTTGCCGGTCAGCCTTGGGTCAATGCACTCATTCAAGCTTATGATGCCAATGTGCAAGTAACATGGCTGAAAAATGATGGCGACCGCGTACAAGCCAATGAAGCCTTTTTAAAATTAGCCGGTTCTGCACGCAGCTTACTGACGGTTGAACGGCCTGCACTGAATTTTGTACAAACGCTTTCTGCAGTAGCCACTAAGACAGCTGAATATGTAAAACAATTAGAAGGTTTAAACACCAAATTATTAGATACCCGTAAAACCCTTCCCGGCTTACGTATTGCACAAAAATATGCTGTCGCCATTGGTGGCGGTCAAAACCATCGCCTAGGTTTGTTTGATGCCTTTTTGATTAAAGAAAACCACATTATGGCAGCGGGCGGTATTGCGCAAGCAATTGCCAAAGCACACAATATTGCACCGGGTAAGCCTGTGGAAGTTGAAGTAGAAACTTGGGATGAACTGAATCAAGCCCTAGAAGCCAATGCCGATATCGTGATGCTGGATAATTTCAGTCAACAACAAATGATTGATGCGGTTAAGCATGTTGCCGGTCGTTGCAAGTTGGAAGCTTCGGGCAACATCACCATTGAAAATTTACGTGAAGTGGCAACGTCTGGTGTCGACTATATTTCGATGGGCGTTTTAACCAAGGATGTCAAAGCGATTGATTTATCTATGCGCTTTAATGCTTAAGTCTGCTAAGGATCATTTTGCGGTTTAGATTTCGGTTTAGAGGTTGAATCCTGAATTTCACTGGATGGTGTTTGCTGTTCTGTTGCCAAGCGGATTGGATCGATTCTTGTTCTGAAGCTCGGGGATCACTGGTCATCAGTGCCAGAGTCACCACGGATACAACCAAGATGATGATATTTAACATCTAATGCTCCTGTAAAACAAAGCATCAGTCTAGCCACTGAATATGAACTTGATCTTAAGCCTGCGTTTCAAAAGGGGCGGAAATTGCAGCCTTTTTGTATCAAGCTTTTTTATATCCGGCTTTTGACTGATCCATAAAAAAAACGCACCTTAAGATGCGTTTTTTTATTTTCAAATAAACAACTTACCAGCCTAAAGCTTCCTGTTGTTTTTTAATCAATTCTTGAATGCCTTTTTCAGCCAATTCAAGCATCTCGTTACACTGTGCACGAGTAAATGGTTTTTCTTCAGCAGTACCTTGCACTTCAATAAACTCACCTGCTTGTGTCATCACCACATTTAAGTCAGTTTGGCAGCTTGAATCTTCTTCATAACAAAGATCCAACAACGCTTCGTCTTGGTACATACCTACAGAAATCGCAGCCACCAAGCCTTTCAGCGGATCTTGCTTAATTTTCTTTTTCTCAAGCAATACATTCATCGCATCAATCAGAGCTACGGCTGCACCGGTAATAGATGCGGTACGCGTACCGCCATCTGCCTGAATCACATCACAGTCAATCGTAATGGTGTTTTCACCCAATTTTTTCAAATCCACCATGGCACGTAAGCTACGACCAATCAGACGCTGAATCTCTTGAGTACGACCACTCTGTTTACCACGAGCGGCTTCACGGTCACTACGGGTATGGGTTGAACGTGGCAACATACCGTATTCAGCGGTTACCCAGCCTTGTCCCTTGCCTTTAAGGAAACGTGGCACCGAATTATCAATACTTGCAGTACAAAGAACTTTAGTATGACCAAATTCAATCAATACTGAACCTTCCGCATAACGCGTATAGTTACGGGTAATTTTTACGTCACGTAATTGATCTAAAGTACGTTGGTCGATACGCATAATGGGTTCTCTTTGGCTAAAATTCATTGCGGCTTAGTATAACAGAAGCAAGCTTGAAGGTTTTGCCGGGACATTGTCCATTGGCAAAAACCATAAAATCATGCTGCTTTTATTTAGCCATCAGTTGAATGAAACACCCATTATACGCGACCTCAAATTCATCTCTATTTCACTTTAAAAGCGAAATAATGTTTTTAACTTTTGTTTGGATTGCACAACCGAGGCAGTCCAAGAGTTTGGTAATGAACATTTGGCTAAACGTACCCAAACACTGCCAAACTGTTTCATGAAACTGGCTTCGTTATAGTTAATTCCATACTCTGCGCATAAGGCACGAATTTTCGGTGCAGCTTCTGCATAACGATTGGCAGGCATATCCGGGAATAAATGGTGTTCAATTTGATGACTCAAATTACCACTTAAAATATGCAACCATTCTGTTCCGGTAAAATTACTCGATCCGCGAATTTGGCGTAAATACCATTCTGCACGGGTTTCATTTTCAGTATTGTCCAGTTCAAAGGTTTCCGCATCTTCAGTAAAGTGACCATTAAAAATGACCGCTGATGCCCATAGACTACGAATCACATTGGCTACAGCATTGCCTGCAAATACCGGAATGGCATTTGGACCGGCAATTAATGGAAAAAACACATAATCTTTGGCCACCTGACGTACCGCTTTTTTACGGAATTTCGCTGACTCGATCCAAACCTCTTTCCAGGTTTTGGTTTTATAGACAATCGCATCTTCTAAATGTAAATTTTGTAAGCCCACATACCATTCAAAAAACACCATTAGCTGAATGGTTAAAGGAATATTGAATAAAAAACGCGGTTCCCATTTTTGGGACTCACTGACACGAACCAAGCCATAACCGACATCATGGTCTTTACCGACAATATTGGTATAAGTATGGTGAATATAGTTGTGCGTATATTTCCAGTCATCCCCAGTCGACATGGTATCCCAGTCATAATTGGCACCGTTCAGATTCGGGTCATTGAGCCAGTCAAACTGACCATGCATCACGTTATGGCCTAACTCCATATTTTCCACGATTTTGGACAAACCCAATAAACCGGTACCCGCTAACCACACCGGTGGAATCCAGCCTCCGAACATCAACATTCCGCGTGACGCAATTTCGCTATAACGGACAAAATCACGAATTTTATAAATGTATTTGGCATCTTGCTCGCCAATGCTGTCCATAATGTCACGGCGGATCGCATCGATTTTTTGCCCTAATTCAGCAATTTGTTCAGCACTCAAATGTTTTGATTTACTATTTTCTGGAAACTTAACTGACATATTCATTGTTTTTCTCCGAAGCGGAAATCCAGCTTTGCTTTTGTACAAAGTGCGAGAAGTCGCTTAAATGCCCTAAAATTATTGTATTTAAAGGTTGATCACGACCGGACTGACTGCTTGGCTAATACACAACTTAATTTGGGTATTGCTATCATGGTCAATTTCACCGGTCAGCAGATTTTTGGTTGAACCGCTGACTTTAGTACAGGTACAGGTATTGCAAATCCCCATACGACAACCATGTGCCGGCTTCAAACCTGCCTGTTCAGCACTTTCAAGTAAATTGGTTTTTGCTGCAAACTCTTGTTGTGCACGTAAAAATACCACCGGTTGCACTTGTGCAGTTTCATTAACAACTATCTGAAAATATTCCTGTTTTAATTGATTAGCAATACCCAGTTGTTGATAAATCTGATTAAGGCTTTGCATCATGCCTTTGGCACCACAGGCATAACTCTGGCGTTGTTGAAAATCCGCAACCGTACTTTCAAGCAGTTCTACGCTTAAATGTTGTTTCTGTACAAGTGTATTGAAATGGTGATAGTGAAACTGTGAATATTGTTCTGACAATTGCTGTAATTCGGTATGAAAAGCGTCATCACGGGTAAAATACAGCAGATCAATTTGACTCAGGTTTTGACTGAGTGCCTGTTGTAATAGCGAATAAATCGCGGTGATACCACTACCTGAAGCCAGTAATAGAATAGAATCTTGAGATGACGTTAATGTGAAATCCCCCTGAACTTGAGAGATTTCCACCACACTGCCCACCGCCAAATGAGTTAAGGCATTGGATACTTTCCCCTGACGTTTCACTGCAATCACGATGTTGCCCGTCTCGGTGATTTTCACAATCGAATAATTACGTTGCTGACGAACCCCTGCAATCACCACAGTCACTAAAATACTTTGTCCAGCACGAAATGCTTGTGCATGAAAGTTATGATTTGGCTCAAGCTGAATTTGATAAAAGTCTTCACTCAGCATGTGTACATCAACAATACTGGCTTTCACTTTTTTCCATGCCCAAACTGGATTCACTTTTTCAGCAATAAAATCGACGAAATCTTCTCGGATCCATTGCGGTTGGTACTGCATCACATGACTCATATGAGGTTCCTCTTTTTTATTGCTGGTTATTTATTTGAGTGAACAGGTGTTCTTACAGTGAACACTTGTACACTATAATTATTTTTTAATTCAGTCAACATGCGTTCACTGACATTCGTCGTTTAATTTGTTTTTTTTTGATAGACTTCATGCAGAATTTTTTTAGGGTAGTCGAATGTCGATCCGGGATGAGCGTAAACAACAAAGCCGCCAAGCACTTTTGGATGCCGCGCTTGCTTTAAGCACGTCTGGACGTTCTTTTAGTAGTATCAGTTTGCGTGAAATCGCTCGTCATGTGGGGCTGGTACCGACTGCATTTTATCGCCATTTTCAAGACATGAATGAGCTTGGACTGGAATTGGTCGATCAAGTTGCCCTGCATTTAAAAGGCATTTTGCATCAACTTGGACAAGCTTATATCTATCAACCCAATACCAAAGCGAAAATCAGCCTAGATCTGTTTTTTCAGGCGGTTGAGCATAATCCTGAACCTTGGGTATTTATGATTGCCGAACGCTGGGGTGGATCAGAGGTGATTCGTCAGGCCATTGCACGGGAAATTAATTTTTTAATTGAAGATTTGGCCAATGATTTATGTAAAATGGAAACTGTACAGCACATCCGCAATGTCCAAGACCTGCAGGTGATTTCTAATATTTTAATTAATTTATCCTTTACCTGGGCGATGACCTGGATGGATATCAATCGTCACTATCAGGCTGAACAACGAATAGAACAACAAAAACAATTTAAATTACAAACCATTACCCAGGTGCATGTCATTTTTCGAGGAATCTCGAACTGGGATACGTCAAAGGCAATCACTGAGTAATTCACTAAAAATAAAACATAAAAAACCCGCAATGATTGCGGGTTTTTTAGCACATAAAACTTATTTCGCTTTACGTTCTTTTTCCACCAGGTAGCTCACCACTTGAGTCACTTTAGCATCTTCACCTTGAACGACATATTTACCATTCACAACCACCGCAGGAACACCGCTCAGTTGGTATTGCTGTGCCAATTTTTTAGATTGCGCTACTTTTGAAGTAATCGCGAATGAATTAAACATGCTGTTGAATTTTGCTTCAGGTACGCCATATTTCACAAAGAATTTTGCTTGTGATTTTTGGTCAAAAATCTGTTGTCCGCCTGCATGAATCGCATGGAATAAAGGCAAGTGAGTTCTCTTGCGAACGCCTAATGCTTCAGATACATAATAACCGCGAGCACCTTGTTCCCAGACTGGATTCATCGCAGCAGGTGTACGCACAAAGTTGACATCTTTAGGAATTTTTCTGAGCCAAGCCTGCATATGCGGCTCTAATTTAAAGCAGTGTGGGCAGCCGTACCAAAAGAACTCACGTACTTCAATTTTGCCAGGAACTTCAACTTTGCCCGGGTTGGCAACCACGGTGTAATCTTTACCCGCGACAAAATTAGCCGCCATTGCCGTGCCTGAAAAGGCAAAAATAGCAGTAGCAAGACTACCTAAAAGGAGTTTTTTCATTGAACTTATTGTCCTCTAAATCGTTATGATTAATTTATGCGATTACTATAAATCAATTATGCCGAATTCGTTTTCATTCTGTGAACTTTTTTACGGCTTTTATCGCTTTTTTGAGAATAAACGCTACACTAAGCCCCTATAACTTTTTTTAAAATATAACGACTTGATTGAGGTGATACCGATGTCGCAATTGAATGTTGATCCACAAGAAATTGCCAAATTTGAAGCATTCGCAGCCATATGGTGGGATCAGCATTCTGAGTTCCGTCCCCTGCATCAAATTAACCCTTTACGCTTAAATTGGATTGATGAACATTCAGGTGGCATTGCCGGTAAGAAGGTTCTTGATGTCGGCTGTGGTGGCGGCATTCTGTCTGAAAGCATGGCGCGTCGTGGTGCTCAGGTTTTGGGTATCGACATGGGTGAAGCACCCTTAAATGTGGCGCGTATTCATGCAGAACAAGAAGGCGTTGAGAATATTGAGTATCGCCAGGTTCCGGTAGAACAGTTGGCAGAAGAACAAGCAGGACAATATGACGTGGTCACTTGCATGGAAATGCTGGAACATGTACCCGATCCAGCATCGATTATTCTAGCTTGCCAAAAGTTGGTCAAACCGGGTGGCCATGTGTTCTTCTCCACCATTAACCGTAATCCAAAATCTTATTTATTTGCGATTATTGGCGCGGAATATGTGTTACGCATGTTGGCCAAAGGCACGCATGATTATCATAAATTCATCAAGCCTTCTGAACTTGCGCATGATATCCGTAGTGCGGGCTTAAAATTAAAAGACATGACCGGTTTACATTTCAACCCGATTACCAAACGTTATTGGCTGGCACCGAATGTGGATGTGAACTACATGGTTTATACGGTAAAAGAAGGTGCCTAATGAAAGCTGTACTGTTTGATCTAGATGGCACCCTGATTGACACCGCTGCCGACTTTATTCGCATTATTCAAGACATGTGCCGCGATAAACAATGTGAAATCGTGGCTGCAGATTTGATTCGTACCCAAGTGTCTGAAGGCGCACGTGCCATGGTAAAACTGGTCTATCCTGAACTGGAGGTTGAAGACCCGGTTTTCCTTGCCCATCGGCAACGCTTTCTGGATTTGTATGGGGAAGATATTGCCGTGGATACTGACTTATTCGAAGGCATGTATCCGCTGCTTGAAGAATTGGAAAGACAAGATATTCCTTGGGGTATTGTCACCAATAAACCACGCTGGTTAAGCGAATCATTGCTTAAAGCGCTGAACTTGACTGAGCGCTGTGCGGTTCTGGTTTGCCCTGAAGATGTCAGCAAAACCAAACCTGATCCTGAACCGATGTATCTGGCAGCTAAACAAATTCAGATTCAGCCAGAAGACTGTATCTATGTCGGCGACCATCCGCGTGACATTGATGCCGGCCGTAACGCAAATATGTACACTATCTTGGCGGGCTATGGTTATTTACCATTGCAACACAAAGATGACTTAACAGCATGGCAAGCTGATTGTATAGTCAACACAGTTGCCGAATTGCATCAAGTGATTAATCAGCTGGTCTCATCAACGCAACATAATAATTCTCTGATTTCATAACGACATAACAATATATAAACGAGGAGGTAGGCAATGAAATATTCAGAATATCAACCTCGCCCCGATCTGTTAAAAGATCGCATTATCCTGATTACAGGTGCGGGCGATGGTATTGGTCGTGCAGCTGCAATTAGCTATGCCCTGCATGGGGCAACCGTCGTACTGCATGGTCGCACCTTAAACAAGCTTGAAGTCATTTATGATGAAATTGAAAGCCTGGGTGCACCACAACCGGCTATTCTGCCTTTGCAACTCTCCAGCGCCTCTCCTCGAGACTATGAGTTACTGGTCGATACTTTAGAAAAACAATTTGGTCGCTTAGATGGCATTTTGCACAATGCCGGTATTCTGGGGGAACGCACAGAACTCGCCCATTACCCGATTGATGTCTGGGATGATGTGATGGCGGTGAATCTGCGTGCGCCATTTTTACTGACTCAAGAACTGTTACCCCTGCTACATAAAGCAGAACATGCCTCTGTGGTTTTTGCCAGTTCTGGTGTCGGTCGTGAAGCACGTGAACGTTGGGGTGCATACTCGGTATCAAAAATTGCCATTGAAGCGGTGAACAAGATTTTTGCCAAAGAAAATGTTTATCCAAATGTGCGATTTAACTGTATTAATCCGGGAGCAACACGTACTGCAATGCGTGCCAAAGCCTATCCAGATGAAGATCCGAAAACATTAGCAACACCTGAAATGATTATGCCGGCTTATCTGTATTTAATGGGTGATGACAGCTTGCATCTCAATGGTCAAAGCATTGATGCACAGGATTAATCCTTAAAAAGATCAAAAGGGAGTCATGCTCCCTTTTGATTTTATCGTCTCTCCTTTAAGGAGAGAATTTTCAGATAAATAAAAACTTATAAATCGTATTTTTAAATAACTTTCATAATAATATTCGTTTTTCCAAATCAGTAAAATAAGCCTATGCTCACTCCTATTGAAGAACACAGCATATGAGAAACAGGTTATGGCTGATCAAAAACGTAAAATTGAAACCATTCGTTGTATTAAAAACTTACAGCTTTCAAATACATTGATTACAGGTCTGGATGATGCAGGACAAGCAGAAGCAATTGCACAGGCTGTGAGCTCACTTCAAGATTTGGCTGAGCAATGGAACTAAAGCAATTTTATTGAACAGTCGACATAGGCTGTTCAGGCCTTTTGCCAGAACAATTTTGAATAAATAAAAGCAATATCAAAAATTTGATACAAAGTTTTCATCAATGCCCTGTTTTTCTAGTATTTAATATCGACTATAAAATTCTTAAGATTTTTAAATCGTGAGATATTTCTGCATAATATCCTTATTATCTCTGCATTTTTTAATAAATGAGTGATTTATCTTCACAGTTTCTCTGCAATTTTTTCGTACATTAGCATTATTGAAATTAATAAATTTTCTATGAGGGTTCAACATGAAAAAGATTTTGACAATTCTGGCAATCTCTTTCAGTGCATTGATGGCAAGCAGTGTAACCACTGCTGCCCCTCATGAGAAACACGATAAAAATCGTGGGTGGGATCAACCCCGTCATCAGCAGTCGAATAATGGTCGAGATTTTCGTGGCCATGATGATGACGATGATCGTATGCAAGATAAACGCCGTGGTCGTGAAGAACAGGGAGTAAAACGTCTACAGCAGCATAAATGGCAAACCGGTTATGTCATGCCGCAGCATTATCGTGGTAATGGTTATAAAGTCGATTACAAAAGCCATGACTTGCCAAAACCCTCTCGTAACCAGCAGTGGTACAAAATCAATAATGACTACATTTTAGTGGATACTGATAGTAATAATATTGTGCGTATTCAAGGTTTCTAAACTCAGTTTTAAGTTCTCCAAGCTCAAACTCCAGTTTGAGCTTTTTTTTGTTTTACATCCATCGTTCATTTTAACAGCAAGTCTTTAACTGCAAGCTTTTCAACATTTTACAATCTTCTTTTTTTCTCCATGAATTTCACAATTCAACTATACAGCTCTCATTTTTTATCTCTAATTTTTAGTTAATTTAGTTTCAACGAAATAACTGTTCTCTCTGAAAATTAGGTGAAAGATATGAAAAAAATTCTAACAACAATTGCGCTTTCTTTATCTGCATTGATGGCAACTTCAGCAATGGCAGCACCGGATCATCGTTATGATGATCATCAACGTTATAACCATGCTCCATCAAAGCCTGTAAAACAGGATGATCACCGTTGGGACAATAACAACCGTTATGACCACAATCGTTATGACAACAAACGTTATGATAATAAACGTGTAAACCCAAGTAAGGACTGGCGTACAGGTCAAAGCTTCCCACGTGTATTTAGCTCATCTAGCTATAAAGTCAGCGATCGTGAAGCACGCCGTTTACCTAATACTGGCCGTTATCAACAATGGTACAAAATCAACGGCGACTATGTCTTGGTAAATGAACGTACCGACCGTATTGTACGCATCATCAACTAAAATCTGGTTTAAGTTTCCTCTTCCCTAAAAAAACACCTGAATTCGATTCAGGTGTTTTTTTATTTTTAGCTTCCCCTCAATCATTTTTTGATTAGAATCAGAGAAGGAAATTTTTTAATTTTGAGATAGGTATGCAAACGAATTCATCTGAAACATCACAAAGCACAACTTTGCAATATGTGCATTGGTTTCGACATTCTGCGCCTTATATCAATGCTCACCGCAATAAAACCTTTGTTATTATGTTTGATGGTGAAGCGGTTCAACATGAAAATTTCCAGCATATTATTCATGACATTGCCCTACTGCACTCTTTAGGCATTCGTCTGATTCTGGTTCATGGTGCACGTTCACAGATCAATCAGAACTTAAAAGCCAGTGGCATTCAAACGCCATTTCATAATCATCGTCGTATTACCACGCGCGAATCTTTAAGTTGCGTGATGAATGCCGTAGGTTCTATCCGTTTGCAAATTGAAGCGCTGCTGTCGATGGGGCTTGCCAACTCACCGATGTACGGCGCACGTATTGATGTCATCTCAGGCAATTTTGTCACTGCAAAACCTTATGGCATTCGTGATGGTGTGGATTTTCAGCTCACTGGTGAATTACGTACCGTGGATACCGATGCAATTCAACGCCATCTTAAAAATCATAATATTGTATTGCTCGGCCCAACCGGTTATTCCAACACAGGTGAAGTGTTTAACCTGGTCGCTGAAGAAGTCGCCACCAATACCGCTATTTTGCTTAAAGCGGACAAGTTGATTTTCTTGGGTAAACAACAAGGCCTGGTGAATGAATTCGGGCAATTGCAACGTGAAATTCCCCCTCATCAGCTCGATCAGCACATTTTGCAATATCAGGACTCCAATCCAGATATTGCTTTGCAGTTACGCGGTGCAAAGAATGCCTCACTGCAAGGCGTGCGTCGTGTGCATCTGATTTCTTATACTTATGATGGCGCATTGCTGGAAGAACTGTTCACCCGTGACGGTGCAGGCACCATGATGACCGATGCACATTATGAAGAGGTTCGTACTGCAAATATTCAGGATGTCGGTGGTCTGATGAATTTGCTTCGCCCACTCGAAGAAGAAGGCATTCTGGTGTATCGCTCACGTGAACGATTAGAAAGTGAAATTGAGCAATTTTCTGTGATTGAACGGGATGGCATGATTTTAGCCTGTGCCGCGCTGTATCCGATTCCAACTTCAGCCCATGAAATTAAATCGGCGGAGATCGCTTGTGTCGCGGTAGATCCAACCTATCGCAAGTCCAACCGTGGTAGCCAGATTTTGCATTATCTGGAAGACAAAGCCAAAAATTTGGGCATTCAACAACTGTTTGTACTGACCACACGTACCGCGCACTGGTTTGTCGAGCATGGCTTTGAACCCGCGAGTGTCGATGATCTGCCGAATGCACGTCAGGCGCTGTATAACTACCAACGTAACTCATTGGTGTTCAAAAAGTCACTTTAAAGTGGCTTTTTTTATGCTTGTTATATCTTTATTTTTTATATCTTTATCTATGCTTTTGTGAAATTTGTGACAATTTGCTTATGCAGTTTTTGCATAACTTTATAACAGTATGATCTTTAAAATTAAATTAAATTAATATCAACAACTTAAACAATTAAAACAGCCTATTTTATTTTTCTTATAAATCACATTTTTACATAAGTTTTTCTTTTTTTTATTTATCTTTTTTCCTCATTAAGAATTCCTATTTTTTTATTTTTTTCGAAAAAGATAAAGCTTTAGCTTATGTGTTCAATATTCAACACTTCATTGTTGCGGAGCACACATTCATGAGCGCCATTCAAGCAAAATTCTGGGCGAAATCGCTGGTCCTTTCTTCAGTAGTTGCTGGCGCAATGATGATGTCAGGTTGTGGCAAAAAAGAAGCTGAAACGGTAACTTTAAATATCGGTTTCCAAAAATATGGCTTGTTACCGATTATTAAAGAACGTGGCACTTTAGAAACAGCATTGAAAGACCAAGGCGTCAATGTGAAATGGGTCGAATTCCCTGCAGGTCCACAATTGCTTGAAGGTTTAAATGTCGGCAGTGTTTCCTTGGGTGAAGCAGGTGAAGCGCCTCCTATTTTTGCTCAGGCAGCCAATTCGAATCTGGTTTATATCGCTAACCAACCGGAAGCGCCTAAAGCTGAAGCGTTAATTGTACAAAAAGATTCAGCCATTCAAAGTATTCAGGATTTAAAAGGTAAACGTGTTGTCCTGAATAAAGGCTCAAACGTGCATTACTTATTACTCAAATTATTAGAAGCCAACAATCTGAAACTGGATGACATCCAAGTGGTGTATTTACCGCCTTCTGATGCACGTGCTGCTTTTGAAAAAGGTGCAGTGGATGCCTGGGTGATTTGGGATCCGTTCTTTGCAGCTGCTGAACAGCAGATTGGTGCCCGTATCATTGCCACAGGTGAAAACTTGGTCAGCAATCATCAGTTCTATTTGGCAGACCGTAAATTTGCCGAACAACATCCAGATGTACTTAAAGCTGTAGTCAATGAATTAAACACCACCACACAATGGGTGTCACAGCATCAAGACGAAGCAGCCAAACTTTTGGAAAAACCAACAGGACTCTCTAACGACATCCTGAAAACATCCATTTCCCGTATGGGCTTTGGCGTGCAACCGATTTCAAACGACGTGGTTAAACAGCAGCAATATGTTGCCGATGCATTCTATAACCAGAAACTTATTCCAAACAAAATCAATATTCAATCCGCAATTTTAGCGAAGTAATGACACAACAATAGAGGACTCGACCATGACTCAACATCAGCAAGATAACAAAGCGATTACCTGGTTTAAAATATCCAGTCATGGCATGAATGCCATGTTAATTGCTTGCGCGATGTTGGGTTCGAGTGCTGCTTTGGCTGTGGATCCTTCTGTAAAACAGCTACGCGTGGGCTATCAAAAAGCTTCGGTCAATCTGGTGATTGCCAAACAACAGAAGCTGTTTGAACAGGAATTTCCAAACGCAAAAATTTCATGGAATGAATTTCCGGGTGGTCCGCAAATTTTAGAAGCACTGGCTGTCGGTTCTATTGATATCGGTGCTACAGGCGATACACCTCCTGTATACGCTCAGGCGGGCAACAAGCCATTGCATTATTTTGCTTATGAAACCGCCAAGCATTTGGCTTCTGCCATTTTGGTGCCCAGAAATTCCAAAATCATCCAACTTAGTCAGCTAAAGGGTAAACGCATTGGGGTTCACCGTGGTTCAAGCTCACATTATTTATTGGTGCAAGCTGTACGCAAAGCAGGTTTGCAATGGACCGATATTCAACCGATCTGGTTAAGTCCTGCAGATGCACGCGCTGCTTTCCAAAAAGGTGCCATTGATGCATGGGCCATTTGGGATCCCTACTATGCTTCGGCTCAAGTTGAAGATAAAGCCAAAGTACTGGCTTCAGGTCAGGGCTTAAGTCCCAATTACACGTTTTATTTAGCTTCAGGTGATTTAGTTAAAAATCACCCTCAGGCATTAAAAGGCATTATCAAGCAAGTAAACGTTGCGGATAAATGGGTACAAAGCAACAAGGCTGCAACTGCAACCCTATTTGCCCAAAGTACAGGTCTGAAACTGAATGTCAGCCAGACCTTTATCCAGCGTCGTCCTAATCCATCAAGTGCTGCACTACTTACTCAAAAAGTGATCGCAGATCAGCAAGAACTCGCGAACCGTTTTAGCGAACTCAAAATCATTCCGAAATCTATCCACATTCAGCAAGCCGTTTGGGCAGGCAAATAATCTAAGGATCAAAGCAATGAAAATTTTCTGGTTTATTCCTACGCATGGTGACAGTCGCTATTTAGGCACAAGCAAAGGCGCGCGTCAGGTCGATCATGCTTATATGAAACAGATTGCCGTAGCCGTAGATAACTTAGGTTACGAAGGCGTACTGATTCCAACGGGTCGTTCGTGTGAAGATCCGTGGATTACTGCTGCAAGCCTGATTGATGCAACCAAAAATTTAAAATTCCTGGTCGCTTTACGTCCAGGGGTAACCACTCCTGCTCTTGCTGCGCGTATGGCGGCAACTTTTGACCGTTTATCCAATGGTCGTGTATTGCTTAACCTGGTAACAGGTGGTGACGAGCAAGAGCTGAAAGGTGACGGTGTCTATGAAGACCATGCAACACGTTACCAAACAGCGGCTGAATACACCAAAATTTGGCGTGAAATTTTAACCCGCTCGCATACAGGTGAATCGTTTACTTTCCACGGCGACCGCTTACAAGTCGATGATGCAAAACTGCTTTATCCACCGGTGCAGAAACCATATCCACCCCTTTGGTTTGGCGGTTCTTCTGATGCTGCAATCGAGCTTGCTGCAGAACAGGTTGACACTTATTTAACTTGGGGTGAGCCACCAGCAGCGGTAAAAGAAAAAGTTGAAACCATGCGTGCTAAAGCTACTGCACGTGGTCGTACTTTGAATTACGGTATTCGCTTGCACGTGATTGTGCGTGAAACCAATGAACAGGCATGGGCTGCTGCTGAAGAACTGATTCAATATGTTGATGATGCCACTATTCAAGCAGCACAAAAGAAATTCAAACAAATGGATTCGGTGGGTCAACGTCGCATGGCTGAACTGCATAATGGCGATCGTACCAAACTTGAAGTGTCTCCGAACCTTTGGGCAGGCGTAGGTCTTGTTCGTGGCGGTGCAGGTACAGCATTGGTCGGTGATCCACAAACAGTGGCAGACCGCATTCAAGAATATGCTGATTTGGGTATTGATACCTTTATTTTCTCAGGCTATCCACATCTTGAAGAATCGATTCGTTTTGCTGAACTGGTGTTCCCACTGCTTCCATTAGAAACCCGTCAAAAACTGGCGCAACCCAATTTGACCGGTCCTTTTGGTGAAATCGTGGCAAATAACTACGTGCCAGATGAGGCGAAAAAAGAAGTGAAAACTCAGGAGCCGGCTTAATGAGTAAAAGCATTTCTGCTGAATCCTTGGCAAAAACTAAGGTTTCACGTGGAACACAATTTGGGCAGCATTTACTGCCCTGGTTATTCCCGATCGCACTGATCGCGATTTGGCAAATTGCATCCAGCACCGGTGTTTTAGAAAGCCGTATTCTGCCTGCACCGAGTGCTGTGGTAAGCGCATTCTGGCATCTGTCGATCACGGGTGAGCTTTGGCAACACGTTAAAGTCAGTGCGGGACGTGCCTTACTCGGCTTATTCGTGGGTGGTGGCTTAGGTCTATTACTGGGCTTGCTAAATGGCTCTTCTAAAATGGCATCGACCCTGCTCGATACCACCTTGCAAATGATCCGTAACATTCCAGCCTTGGCTTTAATTCCTTTGGTGATTCTATGGTTTGGGATTGATGAATCAGCCAAACTATTTTTAGTTGCTGTCGGTGTATTCTTCCCGATTTATATCAACACCTATCATGGAATTCGCTCGGTCGACCCACAACTCATCGAGATGGGTAAAAGCTATGGTCTAACCCGCTGGCAGTTATACAAAGAAATTATTTTACCGGGTGCCATGCCGTCCATTCTTGTCGGTTTACGCTTTGCATTGGGTCTGGTTTGGGTGTTGCTTATTGTTGCAGAAACCATTTCCGCACAATCAGGCATTGGCTACATGACCATGAACGCGCGTGAATTTTTACAAACCGATGTCGTATTAGTGGGGATTTTGCTCTACGCCCTGCTTGGAAAATTGGCCGATGTATTGGCAGTAGGCTTAGAAAAATACTTACTGCGTTGGCATGCTGGATATCAAAAATAAGGAATAAGTCATGACTGATTTAAGTATAGGGCGACATGTAGCTGAAGATCCGACTGCACCAGAACAGCCTGCAACTGCAGATATCAATCCAACGGCGGTGGTCGGTGCAGAAATTCTGATTGAGCAACTGCATAAATTCTATGCTGATGTAACGGTTCTAGAAGATTTAGACCTGCATATTCAACCAGGTGAATTCCTTGCCATTGTTGGGCGTAGCGGATGTGGTAAAAGTACCCTGCTTCGTCTGATAGCGGATTTAGACCAACCCAGCTATGGTGAAATCAAGTTTAAATCGGCACGACATATTCGCGAAGGCATTACCAGTGATGATATCCGTGTCATGTTCCAGGACCCGCGACTTTTGCCGTGGCGTAGCATTGAACAAAATGTCCAATTGGGTTTAGCCAAAGAGCATCAAGGCAATGCCTCTGCCCTGTTAGAAAAAGTCGGATTGAAAGAGAAAGCCGGATTGTGGCCTTCACAACTTTCAGGTGGTCAGCGTCAGCGTACTGCGCTTGCACGTGCATTGTCACATAAGCCTCGCATCTTGCTGTTAGATGAGCCACTCGGTGCACTGGATGCTTTAACTCGTTTAGACATGCAGAGCCTGATTGAAAAACTCTGGCATGAGCAAGGCTTTACCGCCATTTTGGTGACCCATGATGTCAGTGAAGCAGTACAACTGGCCGATCGAATTATTTTGCTCGATAAAGGGCATATCGCTAAACAATTTAAAGTGGATTTGGCACGACCACGTAAAAAAGATTACGCTTTTACCGAATTAGAGCAACAAGTTCTCAATGCTGTATTGGCGACATGATTTTTTACATTTGAAATGAGCACATTCTGACAATCGGTTTGGGCTCATTTCATGATGATGTGGTGTAAACCTCATCTTATTCTTAAATTAATTTAATCATTCATTTATCAATCTAATGTTTAACTTAAGTGTTCAAAAAAATACAAAAAAAAATCAATCTTATTGAATTATTTAACGATCTTTATTGCGCTACTTTATGCACTCTTTTAAAGCATCTTTTTACATTGCTCGAAAACTTGGCAATTTAATAGCTGATCTAAAAAATAAATCGTCAATATTCATAAAATTAAAACTTTTGCCTGTGCACAAATCTGATGATTTGCCGTACAATTTAAGGTTCCACTTTTAATTGTTTTTTAATGGCCAATGGAACAAAAAAAGAGTACTCAAAAACGACATCAACTGCTAAATGCAGCACTGGATGTATTTTCCCTTTACGGTTTTAATGGGGCAAGCTTAGACGAGATTGCTCAAATTGCTGAAATGCACAAATCCAATATTTTCTATTATTATGAAAATAAGGAAGCCTTGTACGTTGAAGTACTCACCACGGTATTACAAAAGTGGCTTGCTCCACTGCAAATGCTAGAAACAGAGCTTGAGCCTGAAGAAGCGATCACCAATTATTTATTGCAAAAAATTGAGGTTTCGCGTACCCAGCCAAAAGCATCTCGACTGTTTGCTTTGGAAGTGATTCAAGGTGCGCCGCATATCTTGCCAATTTTAAAAGGTCCGTTAAAGAAACTGGTGAAGCGTAAAGCCAAAGTCATTACCATGTGGCAAGAGCAAGGTAAAATTGCCAAAGAAATTGATCCCGAGCTTTTAATTCTGAATATTTGGGCGATTACCCAAAACTATGCAGATTTTGCGACCCAAATGGAAATGGTGACAGGCAAGACCTTGCGTAACCGTAGTATGCAGCAGCGTATCATCCAGCATACTGTCCATCTGATGTTATACGGCGTTATTCCGCGCCCATGATTCTTAAATTATAATTCTTAAATTATCGTCTACGATAATTTTGGCATACGACCATAGACCACTATGGTCGCCGAATTTCCAACCTTACTCTGATTATTTGACCGTTTGATATAATTTTAATAATTTTTGCGCACCCAATAATAAATTGTCTTCCCAATCCAAATGCGCTGTGTCATTCGCGCCATCGGTAATATATTTCACTGAAATTAATCGTACGCCCAGCTTCTTACATACTTTTGCAATTGCGTAGCCTTCCATATCTACCAAATGACAGGGTACTTTCGGCGTACCTGTTTCAAAGCTGTCCCCGGTTCCACAAATACCTTTTTCCAGATGCTGAAAATAAGACTCTAAATGAATTTCTGCAGGATGGTCATCATCCATAGGTGTCACCCCCACTGCAAAACCCAGTGGCGATACATCCATATCACGTTGCACAAAAGTCGTCACTTCCACCAAGGCATGCGCATCAAATTGAGAACTTCCCGCTGAACCCAAGTTCAGTAAGGTTTTACAGCCGGTTTTCTGAATCACTTCAAAGGCTTTAAAGGCAGCATTAACTTTACCAATACCACTGTAATGTACTTGAATCCCCGCTTGTTCAAACAAACCTTTCGATTCATTGGGAAGTGCCATGATTAAAGCCAAATCCGACATTGCGATACCTTATTTATTTGCCAACTCAAAACTGCACCCATTAGAAAAGAATTAGAGTAAGAGTGCAAATTTTAAAATCCGTCCCTAATTCATCTGTATTTTGATCTTTCTACACCGCTATTTTTCGGTAGATATCCGATAATTTTTTTGGATGAAAACACAACAACAAGACGAACGCTCAAGATTATGGCAATATATAGCCCTGATAATTTTTCACTTATTGATTCGCCCATGAAGCTGCTCCGCCTGAATGCTTTAGCGCCAAATTTTCAATTGCCAAAAACTGCCGCTACGATTGGTAATTTTGACGGTGTACATTTGGGTCATCAGGCAATGATTGCACAATTAAAACAACTTGCCGCAGCACAAAATTTAAAAACTCTGGTAATGATTTTTGAGCCACAACCTTTGGAATTTTTTAAAGGTTATGAAGCGCCGCCTAGAATTAGTTCATTACGTGAAAAAGTCGAATACTTAACCGAACTGGGTGTCGACTATATCGCGATTGCGAAATTTGATAATCATTTCCGTAGTTTAAGTGCTGAAAGCTTTGCAGATATTCTCAAACAAAAACTCAATGCAGAACATCTGGTTCTGGGCGACGATTTCCATTTCGGTAAAAACCGTCAAGGCAATAGTGAATTTTTAAGAGCTTACGGTTTTCAAGTCACCAATTTACATACCATTGCATTGGATGGACACCGCGTCAGCTCGACCCGAATTCGTCATACCTTACAAGCCGGCGATTTAGCTTTAGCTGCCAAATTATTGGGTCGTCCGTATAGCATCACCGGCCGGGTACAATATGGCGATCAGATTGGACGTACCATTAATTTCCCAACCATTAACGTCCGTCTAAACCGTCATAAACCCTGTTTAAAGGGGATTTACGGCGTTGAAGTATTATGTGAAACCGGATCTTTAAAAGACAAAGTGAAAGCCGACAATCCTGAAAAATTAGGGATTGCAGGCTATGAACCGACTGCCCTGTTTGGTGCAGGACATGTCGGTACCCGACCAGCCATCAAACAGGAACATCCTGAATGGCGATTAGAAGTACATTTTCCTGATGTTTCTGCTAATCTGTATGGCCTGTTAATGCGGGTGACGTTCTTGAACTATTTACATGGTGAAAAGGACTACCCTTCGCTTGAAGCATTGAAAGCGGGAATTGATGACGATGTTGAGAAACTGCTTGAGTTTCGACAAAACACACCCAATTTCCCCTTTTAAATCCCACATTTTTTATTGTAAAACGCGTCAGCCTAAGACTGATTAAATTGGAAGACAACTTGCATGAGCGATAAGCAAACTCCTGAAAATGCAGTGGATTATAAAGCCACGCTAAACCTCCCAGGTACTGAATTTGCGATGAAAGCAAATCTCGCAGTACGTGAAGCAAAATGGTTAGAAGAGTGGTATGCCGACAACATTTATCAGCAGATTCGTGCATCGCGTATTGGCAAGAAAAAATATGTGCTTCACGATGGCCCTCCATACGCAAATGGTCAAATCCATTTGGGTCACGCGGTAAATAAAGTACTCAAAGACATCATCATCAAAAGCCGCATTATGGATGGTTTTGATGCACCGTATGTTCCGGGTTGGGACTGTCACGGTTTGCCGATTGAACTTAAAGTTGAAGAAAAAGTCGGTAAAGTCGGCGTTAAAGTCGATGCTGCAACGTTCCGTAAACATTGCCGTGAATATGCCTACACTCAAGTCGAATTACAGAAAAAAGACTTTGTGCGTATGGGGGTGTTTGGTGATTGGGACAATCCTTACCTGACCATGAATTTTGCCCAAGAAGCAAATATCGTGCGTTCATTGGGTGAAATTCAGAAACAAGGTCATATCCAGCCGGGTCTTAAACCAGTCAACTGGTGTTTGGACTGCGGTTCTGCATTGGCAGAAGCTGAAGTTGAATATGAAGATAAAAAATCTGATGCGATTGACGTAGGTTTCACTGTTGTTGATTTAGCAGATTTATCAACGCGTTTAGGTGTTGAAGTTAAAGACTCAACCGACATCGTGATCTGGACAACGACGCCTTGGACCATTCCTGCGAACCAGGCTGTTGCCCTGCATGCTGACATTGAATATCAACTTGTTAAAGCACGTGGGGATGAAAAAGCAGCGCAAAACTTTATCTTGGCCAAAGATTTGGTTGAATCTGCCACTGAACGCTATGGCTTTACCACCGTTGAAGTGATTGCTGATTTTACCGGTAGCAAACTTGAGAACCTACAATTACAACATCCTTTAATTACTGAACGTCAGGTTCCTGTGATTTTAGGCGAACATGTGATTGCAACCAGCGGTACAGGTGCGGTACATACAGCACCGGGCCATGGTGTAGACGATTATAAAGTTGGCTTACTATATAACTTAAAAGTCGATAATCCTGTCGGCGGTAACGGTGTGTATTTACCGACTGCACCTGTTTTTGCAGGCGAGCACATCTATAAAGCCAATCCCAAAATTATTGCTGCATTAAGTGAAGCCAATAAGCTTTGGGCACATGTGGTGATCAAGCATAGCTATCCACATTGCTGGCGTCATAAAACCCCGATTATCTTCCGTGCGACCCCACAGTGGTTTATCAGCATGGATGAAAAAGGTTTACGTCAAGGTGCTTTAAACGCGATTGAAAATGACATCAGTTTTGTCCCGGATTGGGGTAAAAACCGTATCGAATCGATGATTGAAGGTCGTCCGGACTGGTGTATCTCGCGTCAACGTACTTGGGGTGTGCCAATCCCGTTCTTCGTGCATAAAGACACCAACGAATTGCATCCACGTACCCCTGAACTGATCGAAGAAGTTGCGAAACTGATCGAACAGGAAGGTATTGATGGTTGGTATAACCGTGAAGCGAAAGACTTTATCGGTGCCGATGCTGAACATTACAATGCGGTACGCGATACCCTAGACGTATGGTTTGATTCGGGTACAACGCATTATGCGGTACTACGTCAACGTGAAGAATTGACCGATCCTGCTGATTTGTACCTTGAAGGTTCAGATCAACACCGTGGCTGGTTCCAGTCTTCATTGTTAACCTCTATCGCGATTAACAACCGTGCACCTTACAAAGGCTTGTTGACTCACGGTTTCGTGGTCGATGAAAAAGGCCGTAAGATGTCGAAATCAATCGGTAACGTGATCACACCGCAAGACATCATTAAAGATATGGGTGCAGACGGTTTGCGTTTCTGGATTGCATCTTCAGACTACCGTTATGAAATGACCGCCGGTAAAGAAATCTTTAGCCGTGCATCAGATGGTTATCGTCGTATTCGTAACACCTTACGTTTCTTGTTGGCGAATCTGAATGGTTTCCAACCGGCTACAGATGCATTGCCAGTCGATCAATTGATCGCGCTTGATCAATACATCCTGCAGCGTGCAGCGGACGTACAAAAAACCATTCAGCAAGCCTATGAAGATATGAACTTCCATATCGTGGCAAGCTCGTTGACCAACTTCTGTATTAATGACTTGGGTGGTTTCTACCTCGACATCATTAAAGACCGTCAGTACACCACCAAAGCAGACTCTCAAGCACGTCATTCTGCACAAACTGCGCTGTATCATTTGGTACAAGCTTTTGTCCGCTGGATGGCACCGATCTTGACCTTTACCGCTCAAGAAGCTTGGCCTTTAATTCCGGGTCAAACTGAGAAATACGTGTTCACCACTGAATGGTATGACATTCCTGTTGCATCGAAAGCCAACCTGGTTTCAGAAGCTGATTGGCAAACCATGATTGCGGTTAAATCTGCGGTGAACAAGCAAATTGAAGTAGCACGTAATGCCAAACTGATTGGTTCAAACTTGTCTGCCAAAGTTGAACTTTGGGCAAATGCTGAATTGAAAGTGGTGCTTGATCAGTTAAGTGATGAACTTCGTTTCGTTCTGATCACATCAACTGTGATTGTAAATATATTTGATGAAGCACAAGGTGAAGCAACAGATCTTGAAGGCTTACGCGTAAAAGTATCGGCTGCAGAGGGCGAAAAATGTGCCCGTTGCTGGCATGTGCTGCCTGATGTGAATACACATCATGAACATCCAGGTCTTTGTTCTCGTTGTATTATTAACCTTCCTACAGGTCAAGGCGAAGAGAGAAAATATGCCTAATCCGCAAACTAAAAAGGGCTTATTCCAATTCTACCCACACAATCTAGTGTGGGTGGGTTTATCCATTGTCGCGATTATTCTCGACCAATGGACCAAATGGATTGCAACGACACAGCTGAATTATGCAGATCCTGTGCCGGTACTGCCCTTTTTAAATTGGACATTGCTACATAACTATGGCGCAGCCTTTAGTTTCTTGTCTGATGCCGGTGGATGGCAACGTTATTTCTTTACTTCACTGGCAGGTTTAGTGTCTGTAATTTTTGTATTTTGGCTGATGCGTATGCCGAAAAAAATGGTGATTTTACCGATGGCGATTGCCCTGATTTTGGGTGGTGCGATCGGTAACTTAATTGACCGCGTTTCTTTAGGTTATGTGGTCGATTTCATTCACGTTTACTACAACAACAGCCACTTCCCTGCTTTTAATATTGCAGATAGTGCCATTACTGTAGGTACTATCTTGCTGCTGATCGATACATTTTTCCTAGAAAAGCAACGTATTCAACGTGCGGAAGCGCAACACAATGACTGAAATTATTAATCCAAATGAAGAAATCCGTATTAATGATGGCTCGAAAGTAGAGCTGCATTTTTCGGTGGCCATTGAAAATGGTGCGGAAATTGATAACACCCGTAGCCGTGAAGAACCGGTTAGTTTGGTGATGGGTGATGGCAGCTTATTACCGGGGTTTGAAAAAGCACTCTTTGGTTTACGTGCCGGTGACCGTCGTACCGTGAGTCTTCCTCCTGAAGATGCTTTCGGTCCTTGGAATCCTGAAAACGTACAAAAATTTGATACCGTTAAATTCGAACAGACACCGATTGTCGGTCATATGATTGAATTTGAAGATAAAGCTAAACAAAGCTTATTTGGTGTAGTGAAATCAGTGGGTGAAGATATCACCGAAATTGATTTTAATCACCCGCTTGCAGGCAAAGACATTACCTTTGAAGTGGAAATCTTTAAAGTGACCCCTGCCGGTCAGCAAGCTATTAAACTGATGTAAAAGATCATCTAACTGATGATTTTTTAAAAGCTCCTTCGGGAGCTTTTTTAGGTTATGGAGATACAAATCCCTAATATTCAGCCCCTAATATTCATATTAATTTAGACCCTGGCTAACTTTATAAAAAAATACAGGTTCGATATGAAAATTCAAATTATTGTCGGTAGTATTCGTGAAGGTCGTATTGCGATTAAAGTCGCGCGCTGGGTACAACGAAGTATCGAAAGAGCCAATTTCAGTACCGTTCAGGCTGAACTAGTGGATTTAAAAGAATGGAATCTGCCTATTTTTTCAGGTGCACATCCACCGATTACCGGTATTTATGATCAGCCGCAACAACAGGAATGGGCAGACAAAATTGCTTCGGGTGATGCCATTATTTTTATTAGCCCTGAATATAACCATGGCTACAGCCCTGCACTTAAAAATGCTTTGGATTACTTAGGCAAAGAATGGCAAGGCAAACCTGCTGCTTATATTGGCTATGGCGCAACCAATGGCTCACGCTCGATTGATCAAATCCGTCAAGTCGGAACGCAACTTGGTTTAGTCGATAGCAATGCGGTAATTGAAATTCGTGACATCTTCTCACGCAATAAAACTGAAGAATTTGAACCCAATGAATTTGATAACAAAAATCTAAAATCCGTTTTGGATAAACTGATTCAATACGTGAGTGCTTAATATTTTCGATATCAATGTACGTTTTAGCTTACAAGAGTTGCCGAATATATCCACTTTTCACATATTACTTTTCACACTATATTTAATTCATAGCGAGACAGGATGTCTTCATAGCTTAAAACTAAAATGATAAGTGATGACAACAGCAGGATGCTGATAGGTACGACAGGAGTTATACCTACAAAGTGAATATAAAGAAGCCTCGACAGGATGTCGGGGCTTTTTTTTTCAAAGTCATTTAATTCTTATAGTCATTTAATATCATGATTTAAAGTAAACCCGCCACTTGTCGAAAAGCTCAATTAAACGACCAAAATTTACATCATGCTGAAATATCAAATTTATAATCAAATCCAGCAAAAACAATTATCCATAACATCTTTATGAACAATTAGAATAAAGTTAATGCTTATTCTAAGCATCATAAGTAAAACAATAAAAATACTTGAGAGAGAAACTATGCAATTAGAACATCATTTTCTGAATGATTACGCCAAAGTATTCATGGCTCATCCCGACAACAATGCATGTCATGATTTAGCCCAATATATTGAGAACAATCTTGAACAGCTGATGCAACAAATCCATCAGCATGGCATCTTGATTTTTCGAGGATTTAACATCCAGCAAACAGATGAATTTCATCAACTCATTGAACAAAAATTCAAGTTACAGCCGTGGAATTCCTTTAATCCAAATATGCCGGGTTGGGTTGCATCGTGGATGCGTAAATACAGTGAAAGTATTTTAGGCGCGGGCGATTATCGACGCTATATTGACCGCAATACTGTTCAATTAGGGCCAGTAGAGAACTCTGTACAAGGTCCGCATGTGGAAGGGGGTGTCCGTTCTGAACGCTCACGCTATATCGCTTTATATTGTCAGGAACCATCAACTTATTTGGCTGAAACTGGGTTTAATAATCTGGAGAAAATTTGGGAAAATTTTCCTGAATCGGTTAAGCAAAAATACCAAGGCACTTGGAACCATTTTTCTTATGTCTCATCACGTAAAATTAATTTTATCGATCGGATTTTATTGAAAAAGAGTCCTTTTAGTGTGAGCATACTGCCTGACAAGAAAGCCAAACTTACCTTGCAACGTGCTCCTCTGGTAATTAAGCATCCTGTTACCCAAAAGCTGGCGCTACAACCTTGGGCTTTTGCCAACAATACCAATCCATTTGCTTATCAGGCTGCACAAAATTATTTTGAAAATCGTGGTGATATCCAAATCGATTCCACTGCTGATGGTATGCAGTTGACGTGGGAGATTTTCAATCAGCAAGGTCATAAAGTTGAATGGACGGATCAAGAGAAACAAGCCTTTTTTGATGCGATGTATCGTGATGCCCTATTATTACAATGGCAGAAAGGTGATGTTGCCATTGTCGATAATATTAAAATTGCCCATTGGCGCATGAATGGTGAACAAGGCAACCGTAAACTCATTCAAATTCAGGCCAATGTATTTAATGCTGATGATCATTATGCCGCGTAATTCAATCAGATGATTTACGCAGATACATTTAAAAGCCCAACATTTCAATATGGGCTTTTGGATGAAATTATTTCGCAGTCATTTTGAGTAATCGGGCGTTTTTACCATCTTCAATGACCCAAATTGCACCGTCTGGAGCTTCCAGCAAACCACGGATACGCTGTTTCATATTTAAGCGCTGAACTTCCTTCACCGGCTTCATTTCGGGATCAACTACCACAATAGCTTTGGATGACAAGCCACCGATCAGGACCTTATTTTTCCATGCAGGAAATTGATTACCTTTATAAAATATCAGGCTGGATGGAGAAATCACGGGTGTCCAGCTGATCTCAGGGGTCTTAAATTCAGGGCGGGTATTATGGTCAGGGATATCTTTGCCATCATAATGATCCCCATTTGAAACAATGGGATAACCGTAATTTTCACCTTTTATGATGAGATTGAGCTCATCGCCACCTTTAGGTCCCATTTCAGCCACCCAAAGCTGACCTTTACCATCAAATGCAATACCTAGAGGGTTGCGATGACCCAAAGTCCAGACCTGTTTGGCAATCTCTCCTCGGTTCATAAATGGATTCCCTGAAGCAGGTGTACCATCATCATTTAAACGTAAGATTTTGCCTAAATTCGATAGCATATCTTGCGCAGGATCAAACTTTTGACGTTCTCCTGAACTGATCCAGAGCTTGCCATCTGGGCCAAATAACAGCCGATGTCCATAATGCCCCTGACCTTGTACTTTAGGCACTTGTTGCCAAATCGTCCTTAAATTTTTAAGTTGCGGCTGTTGAGGATTGGATAAATCCAATTCGCCACGTGCAACCACCGCGCCATAGCCACCCTGTCCTGCTGCTGCATAGCTGATATAGACTTGACGGTTCTGTGCAAATTGCGGATGTAATGCAATATCTCCCAAGCCACCTTGTCCACCATAAGCCACTTTAGGAACACCTTTGACTTCGACTTTTTGCTTGGTTTGGGGATCAAATAATTGTAATTTGCCTTTTCGCTCAGTAATCAGTAAACGACCATCTTTTAAAGAGGTAATGGCCCAAGGTTCATTAAACTGTGCAATCGTACTGAGTTGATAACTTTGTTGTATTTTTGAGGAGGATTGCTGTTTTTGCTGTTCCTGTGGAATGTCATTTTGTGCATGACAAGCCGTTAAGCCATAAAAAGTTAAACTTAAACATAAAATGGCAGCTGTGGGAATCTGGTTCATACTTTATTCTTCTTTAATGAACATCATGACCAATTTAGCATTACAAGACAAACCACTACATATAAAAAACCAAGTAATCGTAAAAAGATATGACATTTCACTTGATGAATTGATCAAAGCCAATCAGGCTTTCTATGGCTTACTGAATACTGGCTTGATCGCGTTGAATTTTTGCTTGGTAGAGCTGCTGATCCGCTGTTTTCATCAAGCAATCTACACTTTTATAGATATGTACAGAGTCCATAATAGCCACGCCTACACTAATCGTAATAAAGTCTTTTCCATCTTCCCGGTTGATATGTTCGAGTTGGAGTTCACGTATAACCCGACACAATTTTTCTGCAAATTTTTGAGTCTGTTCCATATTCAAATCAGATAACAAAATTGCAAATTCTTCTCCACCATAGCGTGCTAAAAAACCGGATGCCTGCAAAATTGAATCTATCGTCCTGACCAAAGCTTTTAAAATTTCGTCACCTTTAAGATGACCATAATGATCGTTATATTTTTTAAAATAATCGACATCAATCATATAAAACCCCAACGAAGATTCCGCTTGAATCGCCTGCTCAAAGCGTTGTTGTATCTCTATATTTAATGCATAACGGTTATAAGCACCAGTTAAGGCATCGGTACGGACTTGATGTGCCAATTGCTCATTCAGTTGCGTTATGGCCTGAGTACGCTCCTGGACTTTTTTATCGAGAGTTTTATTCCACTGCAACAATTTCTTATTCAACAATTCAGTTTTATAGCTCTGCACAGCATAATCACGGCTGAGCTGTAAAGTGACCACCATAAAATACACACATGAACTATAAAAAGCGATTTCAACCGAATCGATCAGCTTTAACCCTAATAAATAATCATGTATAAAGGTAAGACACACTAAAACAATGGCAAAGGCATTGGCCTTGGAATAGGGAATTTGATCCCGATAGATCCGATAAACCGCATATAAAAGATTGGCAAAAATCAGGAATGAAATGGCAAAACTTTGAAAAAAGAAGCTTTGAAAGACCAAAGGCTGTTGAGTCAGAGTCACTACTATATTGATACCGATCATTACACAGGTGACCTGTAATAAGAAACGGTGAATGAGCTGATGAGGCAATAGAAAAATATAGAGCAGAAAGAATAGGCAAACCAATTCAGTCAGTAAATATTCAAGTCGTGTTCCCCAAAGCCAAGAAATATTGGTAAATAAGGTATAAATAAACGGAACAGCAAAGAAACTACGCAGACTCAGACATAAAATAAACAGTCCCAAGAACAGCCAAATATGACTAAACTGCCTCTGTGCAATACGATACAGCGCAAACAACACCATAAAGCAACCAATCATCAGCAATACACCACTCACAATAGTAAGGGGAATGACTTGGCGATAAAATTTGTACAGAATCGGTTTATTGAAACCGATAAAAATACTGTTTTCTAGACCACCCCGAATATGCTGAAAACTTGAGACCTGAATGGTAATTACTACATCGGTTTTATTTGGAAAAAATGACACCAATTTAGGCGCCATTTCTGTTTGATGATGTCCCTCTACACCAACTTGTCCAACTTTGGTGAGTAAACGATCATCTACAAATAATTGATAGGCCCCATACTGATATGGGATATACAAATAGATTTGTTGCCCTACTGCAGACTCAGGTAATTTAAAATGTTGCTGAAAGGTCGCTAAACCATCTTTCTGCCCTGAAATACTGAGAAATGATGCGGGTAATTGAACTGTTTTAATAATTTTGTATGGAGAAATCGGCGACTCTTCAGAGCCAATAATCAGTTGGTTAGGATAATAATTCCACACACCATCCAGTCGTGCATTATGGTGTCTATCAAAATTTAAAGGTGTTGAAGCATAGACTGTTGTACTCGGCAGAAATAAGCATACAGAGAAAATAGCACTGAGAACAAAGCGGAACATGTGGAAAAGATAAGGAGAGATTAAGTGGAAAAGTATAACATTTAACCTTTAAACAATAAGCTTATTTGATCGGCCTAAAATTTAGTCTTTGATTCGAAAGAGAATTTAATCAAAATCTAAAGATTTACCTTAATTTTTCTATTTATTCCAGGCATAAAAAAATCCCCCTCTGCTTTATAGCGGAGGGGGATTTTTCGGAATAATGAGCTGGCGATGACTTACTCTCACATGGGTAACCCCACACTACCATCAGCGCAAAGAGGTT
>NZ_JABERI010000038.1 GCF_013004375.1 Acinetobacter terrae
ACTTCGAGTAATTTCTACCATCAATCAATGAAAATAATTTCGATCGATCAACCGGTAAAAATCCACACAAGTTGTTCTTCATAATCTCTTAATGATCTATCTCGCTCTTCATCAGAGACAAGAAGCAACAAGATAATCTCAACAACTCAACGCTTCGCGTTTCGTTCGTTTCAACATGTCTCGTTGGTATGCCGCGTATTCTATACAGTTTCTGAAGGGGCGCAACCCCTAAAATGATATATTTATCACGCATGTTTGTTTTTTCTACAAAATCAGTAAAAAACCATGTTTTTTAGTCATTTTTTATACTTTTCTGATGAAAAAATTGGTTTTTTTCAATTTTCTTGGAATTTTATATTTCAACTACCGCCATATATTATCAATCCATCACTTTTTTCTATGGCTATATCTATCTTCGAAATTTCTAATCCAAACATAAATACCCTTCACTTAAATCAAAGCTACACAAACAAGCCAACGACCTACCTGAATGCCCCTTACATATAAGTAAGCATATTTAAAACCCAGTATTCACTCTAGATACCAACTCAATTCCCCTTGAGACTTTTATTCTTATTTAGTGGACTGGCTTTATTAACCTTTGGTGTAGTTCTAGCTATTCGTCGAAAATACGCCATCCAATTATTGTTATGCTTATTGAGCTGTCTGATCACGGCTTTTGGAGTGTGCCTAGTGGTAAAAGGCAATTTAGTCTTCTTGATTGGGGAAGGTTTGTATCAAGCATTTGCGATTCGTTTTAGTTTCAATTTCGGTTCATGCAAAACTTATGGCGATATTATTTTAGTTTTAATTGCAGTGGTCAGTGCTTCTTTATGCCTACATACGATTATTGAGGTGCTAGAAGGAACCATTATGACTGCCTTATGTTTCGGCAGCTTAGTCAAAATGATTTTACCCAAATTCAATTTTATTCACTTTAATACTGCAGCAATACTTATAACTTCTGAAAAATAACCACGCTCATCAAAATCTCCTTAAATAGGGGATTTTTTGCTATCTAGGTAGTGAAAAAAATCAGGTAAATTAAAATTGACTAAATTTTAGATAGAAAAAAAAGAAAGAGATCTCTCCCAAAACCTCTTCCTTGGAGTTGAATCTATAGTTCGATCCATGATGTCATTATTATAGTTATTGGTAAAAATTTAAAAAAAGTCTCTTGGGGAAGAGACTTAAAACTGTGGAGCTTTTGTTATACACGTACCCTCTAGATATGTTTTCTACACAATGTCTAGATGGATAAATCCTATACATAAGCAAAAGAGAATGCAACAGATTTGGCAAAATTTAACTGTTGTTTTTATAAGGTTTTTTTTGAATTTGCTTATTCAAAATATTAATATACGATATAAAAAATAAAAGCAGGCCAAAGCCTGCTTTTATTTCAATAACTTAAATAAAAATTCAAGAAACCATTAGTCGATGAAGGTCACTTTAGCGATTGCTTTTTTACCTGCCTGAATGATGTAAGTTTTGTTCTCGTTGACCGAGAAACCAGCATCAACCACTTCCCAATCCACTTTTACAGCACCACGCGCCACGGCATCTTTGGCCTGTGCGGCATTTTTGGTTAAACCGGCAGTACGTAAAATAGAAGCAATAAACATTTCACCGCCAAATTCCGCACGTGAAATGGTCACTTCTGGGGTGCCTTCAGGCAATTCACCTTCAGTAATGATATTGCCTGCACCTTTATGTGCATTCTCAGCTGCTTCCGCACCATGGAAACGCTCTACCAACTCTAATGCAAGGATCTTCTTAATCTCTTGAGGATTACGACCTTCTTGCATTTCTTTTAATAACACTGCAATTTCATCCAGTGATTTAAAGCTGAGTAGATCAAAATAACGCTCGATCAAAGAATCCGGCATTGAAAGTACTTTTTGGTACATCGCGCCTGGTGCATCAAATACGCCAATATAATTCCCTAAAGATTTAGACATTTTATTCACGCCATCTAAACCTTCAAGAATAGGCACTGTAATGCAGACTTGCGCTTCCTGATCATAACGACCTTGTAGCGTACGACCCATCAACAAGTTAAAGGTCTGGTCTGTACCACCTAGCTCCACATCTGCTTCAAGCGCAATTGAGTCATAACCCTGTACCAATGGATATAAGAATTCATGAATCGCAATCGGCTGATGGTTGTTATAACGCTTGGTAAAGTCATCACGTTCAAGCATACGCGCCACAGTTTGCTGAGACGCCAATTGAATGAGATCGGCTGCGGTTTTTTGTGCAAACCATTCAGAGTTAAAACGAACTTTGGTTTTATTCGGATCAAGGATTTTAAAGACTTGTTCTTGATAAGTTTTTGCATTTTCCAACACTTGTTCACGCGACAATGGCGGACGTGTTGCACTTTTACCTGTCGGGTCGCCAATCATGGCAGTGTAGTCACCAATCAGGAAAGTCACTTCATGACCCAAATCCTGGAACACTTTTAGCTTATTAATCAGTACAGTATGACCTAAATGTAAGTCAGGTGCTGTTGGGTCAAAACCCGCTTTAATTTTTAAAGGACGATTTTCTTTGAGTTTCTTTAACAGATCCTCTTCAGAAATAATCTCATGAGTGCCTCGTTGGATGAGGGCAAGTTGTTCTTCAGCCGGCAGGAAATTTGACATCACAAAACCCAATACATCAGTTATACAATTTGTGCGATATACTAACACTTTTTCAGCATAATGCAGGCTTAACTATCATCATGACAGCGATCTATATTGGGGTAATGACCGGCACCAGCATGGATGGCGTTGACATTGTGGCTGCTTCATTTGATCCATTGCAGCTTCATGCCACCCTCACCTTGCCATTCGATTTGGACTTACGTGATGAACTGATGGCGCTGACTTTACCCGGTGACAACGAAATTGATCGCATGGGCAAAGCAGATGTTGCTTTAGCGCAAATGATTGGTGGTGGCATTAATGAGCTGATTGAAAAGAACCAGCTAGATCGTAGCCAGATTAAAGCCATTGGTTCACATGGACAAACCATTCGCCACCGTCCTGAACATGGTTTTACCTTGCAAATTGGCGATCCCAATATCATTACTGAAATGACCCAGATTCCAGTAATTTCAGATTTCCGACGTCGTGATATGGCTGCTGGTGGTCAAGGTGCACCTTTAGTTCCTGCATTTCATCAAGCCTTATTTCAACACCCAAGCATTCACCGTGTAATTTTAAATTTGGGTGGCATTGCCAATGTCAGCATGTTACCTGCAGGTAATCCAGATGCTGTATATGGTTTTGATACTGGACCTGCCAATATTTTGATGGATGCCTGGTGTCATCGTTATACCGGTCAGCCTTATGATGAAAACGGTAACTGGGCAGCATACGGTCAACCGATTCGAAGCCTGCTCGATCGTTTACAAGGCCATGAATATTTTTCTAAAGAACCGCCGAAAAGTACCGGTCGTGAAGACTTCAACCTAGAATGGTTAGATGAACAAATTTCCGACTGGCGCAATGATCTTGAATATAACGAGTTAGAAGATACCCCTGAAAATGTTCAGGCAACCTTATTAAAACTCACCACACGGGCGATTAAAAAAGCCATTTACCGTTCCGACATGGATACCGGTGAAGTCTATGTTTGTGGTGGTGGGGCCTACAACTCACATTTACTCGAGCAATTGCGCTGGCGTTTGCGCAAACACAATTGGTCAGTACAAACTACCTCTGCAATTGGTTTAGCGCCTACATGGGTTGAAGCCACTGCTTTTGCATGGCTAGCGATGCGTTTTATGAATCAGCAAAGTGGCAACCTACCGACCGTCACAGGTGCGGCAGGCTATCGTGTTTTAGGTACCATTACATCGATTTAAATCAGATCAATCTCAATGAGATCAAAATGCCTGATGACCGTTTCAGGCATTTGGATCCGATCCTATTGCCATTCCATTCAAATACCAAAAGCATACTCAGCTCCAATCGAAGCAAGTTTTACAAATTATCTCAATTCAATATCTTTATTTTGATGAGTTTGCTCGCTCCACCCCATGAGATTCAAGGCAATCTCTATTTTCTTATTCAAAATGAGTCCAAAAGAACGCTAACGCCCTCGCGATAGATAAAACCATGCCGGACATTAAATACGAGCACGATAAACTTTCTAGATGCAGTTTTGCTATAGAGCTTGTACGCAGTGTTACAACCATATCAAGTATGCTAATTCGCAATCCGATCAATTTTACGAGTCCATGATTGATCACGACCTTTATAAAAACTCAGCCTCTCAAGATAAATCAGTTGGCACCACTTAGGTGCATAGCGACTATCGATTAAGCGAATAATGCAATTTCAAGCAGTTAAAATGCACAGAATTTTCTCTCATGTTGAAATATTCAACATCAATGTTATAGCAAGGCTTACAGCTGTAGGCGAATAGATCAAGCATAGTCCATAATGGGCAAATACGGATGAAAAAGGTTAGATTCATGAAAGCAATTATTGTACAAAAACCAGGTGGTTTTGATCGTTTACACGTACAAGAACAAGCTGAAATTTCTGCACCACAAGCAGGTGAAATTCAGGTTGATATTCGTGCCAATTCATTGAACTTCCATGACCTATTGGTTGCTCGTGGTGATTTCCCAACAGAAGAAGGCCGTATCTTACTGTCTGATGGTGCAGGTGTTGTAACCTCAGTGGGTGAAGGTGTCACTGAATTTAAAGTGGGTGATCATGTCGTATCGTGTTTCTTTCCAACATGGCAAGATGGCCCAGCGACCCTCTCTGACTTTGCGACTGTTCCAGGGGACGGTGTTCAGGGCTATGCACTTGATAAAGTCAATGCACCTGCGACAGCGTTCACGCTTTCACCAAAACAATATAACCATGAAGAAGCAGCTACACTCACCACAGCAGGCTTAACAGCTTGGCGTGCACTTGTCGTCGATGGCCATCTACAAGCAGGACAAACGGTTTTAGTTTTAGGAACAGGCGGTGTTTCGATTTTTGCTTTAAAAATGGCTAAATCAATGGGTGCAAAAGTCATTGCAACCACATCTTCAGACCAAAAGAAACAGAAGCTTTTGGAACTCGGTGCCGATCACGTCATTAATTACCGCGATGAAGCAAATTGGGGTGATAAAGTGCTTGAACTCACCCAAGGTCAAGGTGCTGATATTGTCGTTGAAGTCGGTGGTCCAGCAACATTGGCGCAATCGATTCGCGCATGTAAAGTCGGCGGTCATATCGCACTGATTGGTGTACTCACAGGTTATGCGGGTGAAATCCCAACCGTTGAACTCATGGCAAAACAATTATCAATCAAAGGCTTAATTGTTGGTAGTCGTACTCAGCAAAAAGAAATGATCCAAGCCCTTGAAACATATGATTGGAAGCCTGTGATCGACACGGTATTTAGCCTTGATCAATTATCTGAAGCATTCAAGTATCAAGAAGCGGGTAAGCACTTTGGTAAAATTTGTATTCGTCACGATTAATACCTCGAATGAGAAATTGAGTGCAATAAATAAAAAGGTCTGCTTCAAGCAGACCTTTTTATTTCTAAAACATTCTTATTTCATCATTTTCTGCGCATTTTCATTTCGAAATGCACGTAAAATTTGTTGGCCAGCCCGTCCTGTCGGACTCAAGCCCAAACGCTGCTGTTCCTGACGAATCGCTTGACGGGTTTTATCACCAATCAGACCATCGGCAGTACCAATGTCATAACCTTTATTCAGTAAAAACTGCTGAATTTCACGTCGTTCTGCACGCGATGTTCCTGCATCATCTGTTGGCCAGGCGTTACTAAATCCGCCCTGACCCTGTAAACGATCAGACAAATGTGCAATCGCCAAAGCATAACTTTCCGCAGCGTTATAACTATATATAGCATCGAAATTTTTAAAGACTAAAAATACCGGGCCATTTACACCTGCAGGTGCCATTAATCCAGCCGAACTACTCTCAGATAGATTCCCTTGTATTAAGGGACTGCCATCGGCACGAACCACACCACGACTCAACCAGCTGCTTAAAGACTTTTTATTGCGACGCCCTTCATCACTAATTGACATACCTTCAGGAATACGAACCTCAAAGCCCCAAGGCATGCCGGTTTGCCAGCCGCGTTTTTTTAAGAAATTTGCGGTTGAAGCTAAAGCATCTGTGGTGCTTGAAACCAGATCACGACGACCATCGCCATCAAAATCTACTGCAAGCTCCTCGTAAGTTGAAGGCATAAACTGGGTATGACCAAATGCCCCAGCCCATGAGCCTTTCATTTGCTGCTCGGTTAAATCACCACGCTGTAAAATTCGCATCGTGGTAAAGAATTCTCCACGGAAATAACTTTGACGACGACCTTCACAACTTAAAGTGCCCAAGGCCTGCAATAAAGGATAACTTCCGGCAATATCACCAAAATTACTTTCCACACCCCAAACTGCCACCACTGTTTCAGCCGGAACACCATAAGTTGCTGCAACGCGATTGAGTACATCTCGGTGCTGAGCTAATTTTTGACGCCCCAGTTGCACCCGCTCTTCATCCACCAGACCGGATAAATAATCCCAAATTGGGGTAGAAAATTCAGGTTGATAATTTAGTTTTTCAATGACGGAATAATCAGGCGTTAAATTTTGCGTATAGCGGTCATAGGTCGACCCACTCACACCAGAACTGATAGCTTGAGTACGTAAATTGGCAATACATTGCTGAAAATTATTTTGCGGGCTAAAAATTTGATTTGTAGGCGTAGTTGAAGTCACTGTGACACGTTGGCCATTAATAATCAGCTCAGCATTGGCTTGAGTCATTGCAAGAAAAACTGAACCTAAAACGAAAGCTAAGCGACGCATAGTATCCCTGATGGCATTTGAATTTAAATTATGTTTTTACCATACCACCATCAGTCGTTAATTTCTGAATCAAATCGTAAATTTAAATTCATTTACCTTCATTTTAAATTCATATTCTGTTTTTAAATTTAAAAAGTTATCCACAGTTTGTATTTTTAAAACTTTTAAATTCAAAAACACTCAAAATATGAATTTAAATTTCTTCTTTAAATTTAAAACGCAGTTTTTAAATTTAAACATTCTGTGGATAAGTTAATTTCTTTTTTTCATACCCTTAAATGAGTAAAACTTTAAATTCAAAAGTCTGTTTTTAAATTTAAAAGTTTAAATTCATTAGATCTCTTGCGAAAGTCATTATTGCAAGTTTATCCGGTTTACGAGTGCAGCAATTAAGTTAATGCGTAAGCCGAATCTTTTCCGTCTATTTCGATAGCGTTCACTT
>NZ_JABERI010000039.1 GCF_013004375.1 Acinetobacter terrae
TGATCTGACCCCCAAAAGTTAGACAGTAAGTTAGGCAATTTCTAAGGACTGATTTCTGTATTCTACAGGGGTCAGTCCTTTCAATTTAACCTTGATTCTTTCATGATTGTAATAGTGAATATATTCTTTCACTTTTTGCTCCAATTCATCAACTGATTTAAATTCTTCTCCATAGAAACATTCAGATTTAAGTATTCCAAAGAAGCTCTCCATAGCAGCATTATCTAAACAATTCCCCTTACGTGACATACTTTGGGTGAGCCCTCGTTCTGCTAACTGTTTCTGGTAAAATCTCATTTGATATTGCCAACCTTGATCAGAATGGATCATTGGCTTCTCATTTAGGTTGAGTGTCTCTATAGCCTCTTTAAGCATATCTTTGACTAGTCCGAATACTGGTCTACGTTCCATTTGAAATGCAATAATTTCACCGTTAAATAAGTCCATGACGGGAGATAGGTAAAGCTTGTCCCCCCGAATATTAAATTCAGTCACATCAGTAACCCATTTTTGATTAGGTCGCTCAGCCTTGAATTGACGCTGCAATACATTGTTTGCAATTTTACCTACTTGCCCTTTATACGAACGGTATTTCACAACCCTAATACGTGATTTAAGCTTCATAGATATCATCAATCGCTGTACACACTTATGGTTCACGATCAAACCTGTATTTCTCAATGCAAGCGTAATCCTGCGATACCCATAACGCCCTTTATGCTGATGATAGATCACTTTGATTTGCTGTTTTAAATCACTGTATTTATCATTGATTTCTGATGATTTCTGATGATAAAAATAGGTACTACGCGCCATCTTGGCTGCACATAGCACATGCTTTAGTGGGTAGTTTTGCCTTAATTCAGATATGAATCTTGCAGTCGTTGCTGTTCGACTTTTTCCTGTTCTTTCTGCTTCTGAATCAAGGCTCTCCGCTTTTTTAGGAAAGCAACTTCAGCACGTAGATATGCCAACTCCTCAAGCAGTTCCTCATGGGTTTTATCCTGATCTGCTTGAGTATATTGAGCTCTCGTTATCTTTGGCTTTAGCATGCTTTTGGGCCGTCCTCTAGCTTTTGGTTTCAAGCCATCTATACCGTTTTCTTTATATTTTTTCAACCAATCTCTTAACGTGCTTGTTTCTTTAATATGAAAGCGTTGCATCGTTTCTCTTAATGAAGCTCCTTCCTCACATATTGCTTTAACAACTTGATATTTAAATTCAACCGTAAAAGTTGTTTTAGATCTTCTGAGTTCTAAGCCTGCCATGCCATAAAGTTTAAATGCTTTACTCCACTTTTGAACATCTGATCTATGAACATTAAAAATTTGACCTGTTACAGAGTCGCCATGACCAGACAAGTAATGCTCCACAACTTTTAATTTAAATTCTTGAGAATATTTAGCCATTAAAAAGCACCCTTCAAATTAGACTAAGAGTGTCCAACTTTCGGGGTGCAGATTA
>NZ_JABERI010000040.1 GCF_013004375.1 Acinetobacter terrae
GATGCATGGATATTTGTGGTCATAAATTAAGTCCCCACTTATTTTTAAGTGGGGACTAACATAAGGCTAATTAGAGAGATTGGTAAGGAGGTGCTTTGCCGGATACTTACGGTATTTGGTGGAGGTGGCGGGAGTTGAACTCACTAGAGTTCAACTATATCAAAAACTATCTAATATAAGCCTTTGTAAATTAAGTATTTCAAGCTTTTCTATTTGATAGTCTTTGATAAATATTAAAAAAAGTGTGGCAAAAAATGTGGCAAAGAATATTTAATTACATCTCGTATAAATACATAACTAATTTTTTTGTGTACAAGCCGTGTACAAAAAAATTTATGTGTAAATGGGAGTTGAACTCAGGATTTATCTTTAAATCAGATGGCCTGTGTTGCACAAACCTACCGTTAAGACCTTATTCCACAATATAATTTTCAGATGAAAATATCATCATTTTTACAATTAATAAGATGTAACGATATTTTATTCATTGTGATTCAATTTTTTAATCTGTACTTTTGTTTTGGACTTTTAGGTTTATCAGGGAGAGTACACTCTATCAACCCCGCTTCTAATGCTGGGTTTAAATAGTTTTTTTTGGAATGTTGCTCGATGTGATAGATCCAGTAAAGACATCAGCTCACTAAGACTATATTCGCTCTGCTCAATACTTTCAATTAAGCGCTTAACTTGGTCGCCAACTTGTAGCTAGCTTGAACCATATCTTGATCGCTCGTGGTAGATGCAACGATTGCATCTAAGATCATTTGCAGAATAAATTCAATAAATGGTGATGAATCTAAACGGTCTGTACTAACCTGAAGTGCATCATAATAAGTTTTTTGGTTTTGATAAATCAGGCTTTCTACAGGAATATTGAGAAAAATGGGATTCCACTGGCTTAATATTAAAGTTTGCCATAAAGGCCCCATACAGAACGCTATCGAAATAGACGGAAAAGATTCGGTTTACGCATTAACTTAATCGCTGCACTGGTAAACTGAATCAACTTGCAATAACGACTTTCGCAAGAGATCTAATGATGTATCTTCAAAATGAGGCTGTCTCGCGTCTAAAATACTGGGAGCAGCCCCAAAAAAAAAGAAAAAAGTGGGATGAAATAATCATCCCATATCAATTCTATATTACTTAATAACATAGAACGTAACAGGCTATAATGTTTTCCTAGTTCGTATTAACAGAACCTGAAAAACTAATTAATAAATTAAATACAGATTTTATTACTATCACTTCCGTTAAAAAATTTGCCTATTATCATTTATGAAATCGGATTATCTATCAGTAAGTAATCAAAATAACCAGAGCCATTTAGATCTTTACTTGTTATAGCACCTCTATCAAGTAATGAATTATATACTTCGCACGAAGTCTCTGGCAGTAAAGCGCAGTTATGACAAGCAGCCAAGTTCATTCCATTAGGCCCTTGCCCCCCATCATAACCAACCTCACGACAAATTGGGTCTGAGCTACACCAATTAGAACTTTCAATTGCTTTTTTAATGATTGGTTCTAGTGTTCCAGGCGTAGCCATTCGAACTAAACCGCCCAATGATCCTTCACTATCTCCAGAAGCGGTATATATTAAAATGCCATACATTTCCATATCGTTAGCATTATTAACATATAACCTTTCTCTTAATGAAGCAGTGCTATATCCACATTCAAAGATAAGCTGATTAATCAAAAGATGAGCAAAAGTATGAATCAAAAGAAACTCAGGACTAAGTTCTTCTAAATGATGAAATAGGCTTGAACTATTTGCTCTATTAGCTAGTTTTTTAAATGATTCATTTAAAATAAAATTCTTAGACCATTGTTTTATTAGATCTGCTTTAAATTCTAAAAATATACCTTCACCATATACTTTTACTGCTGGCAACCAATTAGATTCTTTATTTGGAAAAGCTCTTAAGGCTTTCTTATAGTTTTCAACTGTTCGGTTATTTTGAGACTGGATACGATCGAAACCATATAGAGCATTCGTAACAGTTAATTCCTTCACCTGTGTTACTGCTGAAAAGTACTCTGTAAACCAATCATCAAAAGAAGATATAGATAAAGGTTTAGTTACCAGTACGCCCTCTTTAATTTCACTGAAAAATTTACGATGTTCTTGAAATCTATATTCAGCCTCAGATTCGATATCATTATTAATTACTGACAGAGCTTGATTTTGTTTCTCTAAATATGAGGTTACATCATCCTTTGAAAACTGATGACTTAAAGCCATAACTAACATATTAATTTTATGATTTAAATCTCCACAAGAATTAATTAACTCTTTATCATCAGTTGACAATTTTTCATAAGCTGCTTCTATTTCCAAGTTTTTTGAGTCAGAGTCATCTTCAAGTTGTGGAATTAAAATAGAAGACTCTGTTTTTGAAAAATAAATGTTTGTAGATTGACGTAAGGCACCTACCAATGGGGCATCGCAAATTTCAGAATGATTATGCCCCAACCAAGGTGAATATCCTGGGCAAGCAATGCCTTTTTGCTCTAAAGTTGATGTCATCTTCCCTTGAAGATCAGAGTCCTTGGTAAAAATTCCAGATAGTGAAACAGCTCTGGAGTTATGTGTCTTACATCTCACTTTTACATCTGAAACAGAAGCACTTCCGGTCCCTACCAAAGCCAGATCACATGACTCCGTACAATTTGACTGATTATGATGGTTTAACCACGCAACCCATGGAAAGTCCTGTAAATGCCCATTACTACAACAACTTACAAATCTGGCTTGATATGCAGGAGCCTTACATTCTCCGCATTTCACTTCATTCTCATCAATAGCAGATACTTTTATAAGTTTCTGGCAGGATGTATTACTACAGATATGCCAGTATGGAAAACGAATACCGGGGATAGGCGCATCAATTTTATGCCCTTCATCTAATATCACAGCATTTGGAGGTATTCTGAAATGATCTACATTCAATCTTTTAGCCAATCTAGAATCTTTAAATATATATCTTGAAATCAATGACTTACTTAAAGACTCTGTTGTTCCTGATTTGGTGTACCAGTAATCTAAACCACATGCAATTATTGAAATACCATCCTTATTAATCTGCATCGCTCCAGGTCCAAAAGTATGAATAAGCTGACCTTTTCTTGTTCTTACTTCACTCTTTTTACTCATCAAAGTAACCCTCATCTTGTTGATAATGTTCATAGACATCTGTAATCCACAAACTGGACTCAGCATCTACATTCCTCATACTGGTTGGACATGGGATTTTATTTTTTGTAATGCCCATTGATCCTAAAGGATAAAGTAGATCAGTCTGCTTTGGCTCACTATCAGGTATTAACTGGCCCCACTCATTATAAGTTTGCTTTTTCCGGTCCCAATTTTTAATAAAATTATTAAACATCTTCGTAATATCATCAAACTCATCATCATTCATGGTGTGTTTTCTGAGATTAAAGAACCTCTCCGTCCACTGTTTAATAACTGAAAGATCAATGTTTGTGGGTTTTGCTTCTATATGAGAAAATTGTCTCACGTTAGCGACTGTAATTGCTTCCAATCCTCGTTTTAATGCAGGTCTAGAGAATGGAGTAACTGTAGAAGGTTCAACTTTTGCATACAGCCGTTGGTGATATGCACGAAAATCTTCATAATGTGATTTATCTCGTGGCTTTGAATTATTATAAATAGTGACAACAAGACCTGGTATATCAGGTCTACGACCTACTCGGCCTGACACCTGAATATATTGTGCAGTTGTCTTAGGCTGACCAATAATTGACATTACTGATAGTCTATCAATATCAACACCTACTTCAATAATACTTGAAGCCAGACAAAAAGCTTGTACTTTATAATTTTGGCACAGGTCATAAAACTTTTTAGCATTTTCAGGCAATTTTGCTTTAGGTGTTTTATTTTTCAAACCTAAATACAATTTCTCAAAATGATAATAGTTTTCCAAACTAACTTTATTATCCCTTTCGATACATTGAATCAATTGAGATATTGATTCTTTGAATTCGGAATGTTTCTTTTCAATTTCTTTAAGCTCAGCAACTAACTTGTGAAAAAAATTAGAATCCGCAAGCTCGGAATTATTAAGTTTTTCCTCAAGAGCAACTATCGCTTTAGGAATATCATCATCCTTTAGTCGACTCGTTAACTCCATACCTCTTTCATGAACATTTCTTCTTGGTAAAAGCCAACGTGGATAACGTCTTTTCTGTTCCAAGAGATAACTTACTATATCCGATTGAAATAAGGTTATTGCACCACCTAACTCTCTTATACTGTTGTAAAAAGCGAGTAACGTAACCCATGGATCCCTATCTTCTACTTCAACCCTATTTGCAGCGAAAAGTAATGCAGATTGTGTTCTAACTTGAGTAGTTAAAACAGAACCTAACCCTGGAGCACAAACTCCAACATATTTACGTCCTGGCAGTAATTTCCCATTCTGATCTCGAGCATATCTAGCAAAAAAAGAATCCTCTGCATCAACACCAGCAGGAGGAAAAATACTAACATTTTTGCGTCCATATATACCTTCTATTTGATCTTGATAGCCTTTAGTTGTTGCAGTCGCACAAACAATTTTAGGCTTTGAAGAACCGTCAGAACACATCTCTTCAATAAGAGGTTCATAAAGAGCGACCATAGAACCTAATGGTCCAGAAATCAGATGTAACTCATCCTGAATAATTAACTGAGGTGGTAATGCGAATCTGTTTCCATCATTATTTATACCAAAAATACTTCTTATTTTAGGCTGCCAAGCGAGCATGGCAAATTTATCAACCGTTGCAATTACAACTGATGGACGCTCTTCATAAATATCTTCATCAATTACAAAAACAGGTACTTGTTTATGAAATACACAAGTTGGATCTACACAAGAAAAGATAACTGAATTAGTTTGCTTATCAGCTTTATATCCAACTACTGTTTTTTTGAAGTTTTTATTAGTATTAACAATACCCATCTGACTTGCACAATAAGGGCAACGATCTAGTAAAAAGGGGTTGTTAAATTCTTTTCCAGTTTCAACATTTCTTTTTAATTTTTTAAGATCATTAATTGCATTTTCTTTAGTATTCGGAGTGTTTTTCCCTCCGACCCATAATCCAATACTGAATCTTTTACCAGGTATTTTTTCTTCCTGGCGAATAACCTCAAGGCAACAAATTAAAGTCGCCGCTCGTTGTAATTGTTGGGCTGTAAGAAGGCGTAACGTATAACGCATCAGGACTTGAACACCATCTGCCTTCTCACCTAACTGCAATCTTTTAAAGAGAAGTGTAAAAGCGGCTAATCCAAGGTATGCCTCTGTTTTTCCGCCACCAGTGGGGAACCAAATTAAATCTACCTTTTCATGATCAGGATGTGCATTATCAATAGCACCTTGAATACACATTAATAGGAAACCGATCTGAAAAGGTCTCCAAATACCCTGTGCATGGATATTTTCATGGAATGGAGTGGCTACAAAAGCATGTCCCCCTGAATCTTTATCAAAATTTACAGGACGAATTTTTTTTGGAGCATGTTTCTGTTGTTGCAACATTGCTTTATTTGCTAATTTAAAAGCACGCTGTATCTCAGGATACTCACATACAAGTTTATAACCTGCATTGATTCTTGCTAAAGCTTCTTCACAGTTTTTAATATGTTCTTTTGCTGTAAGTTTCAACTCATTACTTAGTTCAGATTTATCAATGTAATCTTTATTCTTTTGAATCCATTTATTATATGCTGTTATCATTGACCGAATTTGTTGATCACCATCACCATCTGGTGTGAAATTCGCTAGCGCTTCCATAGTTATTTTAAGTTTAATGCCATTTTCAATTTCAACGTCAGATGAAATACTTGGAGTCTCAAATGCAGGAAGTGCTTCTGTAAAAACCTCTGTAACGCTATTACATTCAGTATATGCAGCTTTATTCCAGTTACATGCAATACCATGTCCTCTCGCAAAAACAGGTGCTTTTCTATAGAGTAACTGGTTACTTAAGTCATCCTTACTATCATTTATCAATTCAGGATATGGAAGAATTGCAGGCTTATTTAAATTAGGTACATTAATACTTAATTGTGTTTGGAATAAACTTTGTCTATTTCGATTAATAAATTTACTACTAGACTCTGTATCTTGTTCCGTGTGACGATTAACAACTGCAACCGTAATTAAAAGCTTTCCTTTGTGCTGTCTTACTACCCCCTCTACATAAAATAATTTTAAGAAATCTTCAGAAGGTTTATCAGATTCATCATATAAATTATATTTAAAACTACTCTTTAAATCGGCTACTTTTTTTCCAAAATTCACTTGAATTGGCTTACGATACCACCATGTATCTTTTAATATTTTTCCTTTTTTTGTTTCATATTTAATATCAAAATCTTTATAAAATGCACCTGAGATATTAAAAACCAATTCATCAGTTTGTATTGAATCCAATAGAAATGATAAACCAATACTGGATGGAGCTCTAGCATTAGCTAAAGATATATCAAAATCATTATTATCATCATAGGTAGATTTTTTTTTTAAATTCTGTCTTTTTCTACTTACTATATCGCCTTCATCAAAATCTTCTGTTTTTTCATCTATAATAATTTCTGAGGTTTCTACACTCATGGAGTCCTGATCGGATCCCATAGGATATATTACGCCTACCCCATATCGCTGAATTGGATAAACTTTAAGTATCTCTTCTTTATCATTTTTTGTCACATATGGTACGTCAGGATTTGTTAATAATGTGCTATTTAGTACATCAAGCTCTTCTCCATATGGACAGGGACCTAATAGTTCTTCCTGTAAGGTCTTAAATATTATTTCATCTCTAACGATAGCGCCCCTACTCATTACTTGTTCCTCTGTAAATATAAATATAATGTTTTTTCAACTTTTTTATGGAAAAGGTAGTGCACAGAATCTGTTGCACGACTAGCCCCCGTAAATAACATTCTTTTTGCATCATCTGATTCAATTTCATCAAAATCTGTAAGAATAATTACAGGAGCTTCCAATCCCTTAAACTTATGGATTGAGGTATATCTTAAACAATTTAAATCCAAATCGTAAACGCTTAGATTTGCATTTATATTATCTCTGTGAAGATGCAATAAACTTTTAGATTCTGCCAATTTTGAAAGGATAACTATATCAGAATAATGAAAACCTTCTTTTAAACAGTTTTGGATAATTTCATTTACCTTCTTTAGTTGTTCTGATTGATTTGAATACATATAATATTTCGATACCAATATTGGTGGATATTTTCGAAGGTACCCAGAGTAAGGTGAATCCATTGATAAAATATTTAAATTCACACGTGTAGATGCTTCTGTATTTCTACAATTTTTCTTAAGTTTGAAGTGTACAAACCCAGAATTCCTATCTCTTAAGTTTTTTATAAAATCACTTTCTGATAATTTTTTTGTATAGATATTTTGATAAACAAAATCACCAAAAATATGCCAGCAACCTTGTGTCAAACCTTTTTTAAGTAATAAATCTAGACAATCAAGCCATAGATTATTCCAAATAATATCCTGTGCTTCATCAACAATTAACAAATCATAGCTTTCATCTTGAGATTTATTAATTATATTAGTATATGCTATTTGTGGTAAAAGATGATTCCAATATTTTTCATCATTATCATTTAATGTATTGACGTCAAAATCATAACCTCTCATTAATGAATGTAAAGTTGAAACTTTAATACTAGCCCAACTTTCAAGTTTATTTTTCAGAAAATCACCAAGTAATTTATTCATACAAACAAATAAAACTTTTTTTCCTTCACGAGCTGCACGAATTGCGGATTCAACAGCAATAAAAGTTTTACCTGTACCTGGTGCTCCATTAAATAAAACACATGGATGATCAGCTAATGAGTCAAGAGCTTCATACTGTTCTGAAGTAAATTTGAATAGTTCTTTCTCTATTATGGAACTATTACTTTCCAACTGTATACTTGGTTCAATATTTGGACGTAAAATTTTAATCAATCTAACCATATCATTTGAATCAGGCCGATTACTTTCTACCAACCAAGATAAGTTATTTTTTCTTGAAATTTCTTCTCTAAATTTTTTTATTCTATTTTTAAGTAACTCAGATAGCCTAGTGTTTCGAAACTCTTTACAAGATACGTAACTATTTTTATGAACTTCAATACTTACAGGATGAAACTCACAGTGAGTAAAAATAACTAATGGAAATATTGGAATATCTCTAAATTCTATATTCTGATCAGTAATATAATTTTTTAGACTAAATAACGTTTTATTTAATTGGACAAATGGACTAATTGAACCATTTTTATCGGTCCGACCAAGATGCCAGACTCCATCTTCAACCTTAATTTCAAGATGAGATTTAATCTCAATTGCTAAAATTCCAAGTTTAGGAATAATAACTATAAAATCCAATTCACCCATTACTCGAGTTTGATGATAAGCAACATTTAATGAATGTAAGACAACCCAATTTTTAATTTCTTCATCCCTTGAGATTCTTTCAAAAAAAATCTTCTCTCCCGGACTTGAATTATTATTTAAATCAAATATTCGAGGAATCATTTTTGGCATAATTATTAACCTAATGTGATAATAGAAAAACTTATTCCGTCAACTTCATAATTAGATCCAAGATTATCAATAGATTTAATTTTTTTAAGGAAATCAATAACTATTTCTTGCCCAACTACTCTTTTCTCATGCCCCTCACTTATGGAATCTCCCCTAAGCTTCTTGGCTAGTTCAAAGAATCGATCTATCTCTTCTTTATCAGTTATACCTGCGAACAGTAAAACAGCCTTATAATCCTCAAAACTTCTGGGAGCTATATTATCAGGACTACACCAATTTTTAATATTCTGCATAGTAGCTTTCATAGCACCTAATTTTTCCAATTTAGATATTAAAATTTCTAAATTAGGATAATCTCTTAATGGTTTTTTCCATTTTTCCATAATAGATTTCTTAGCACGATTTAAGTTTTCAGAAGTTAAATTTATAGTATCAATTTCCTTAATAAGGTATTTAACATTATGAATTTGATTTGAGTTTTCAAACACTGAAAAACCAATCACTCCTTTATAATCAATAGTTAAATACTGCTTATTGCATTCAATCCAATGGGTATTACCATCTTTATCCTTTATATCTATGGAGCACAATATTCTTTCATTATTAAATAACTCTACATTTTCAAAATTTGATTTTAAACCCTCATAAAATTTAGAATTATCTTCTTCATTACTAGAAAATTTTAAATTAAATTCATAACCACCATCTATTTCAGTAGATGGTTTTTTTATAAACTTAATATTATCAATCTCTGCCTCTATTGAACTATTATCTGGAGCTTTAAAAACCAAGCTTGAATACGTTTGATTATAAATAAATTCAGGATGTATGAAAAATAAATTTTTTGCTGGTGGTAAAATTATTAACTCTGAAATCCATGAAATAGGAAGAAATGTAATAATAGGTATATTAAAATATTTTTCCTTTATTTCATCCTTAAAAATAGGCTGTATGAAATCAATTAGATCACGGTCCTTCAGAATAGAAAATATATAATCCCATTGATTTCTCTCTACCAATAAACCATATTTATTAAAGATATTATTTAAAATTAAATTTTCCAGCACTTCCCCAATTATTACTAAAGGATTAACATACTTAAAACACTTATAAATTATTTTTGCATTTTCCCTAAGATCAGATCTAGAAAGCCCTCTTTTCACAACCTCTCTTATATTATTGATATCATCATTATATATCTCCCTTACAGAAATATACTTATTCACAATTAACATACATTTTTTAGTTATATCAATAACTTGATATTCTTCACCTGCAGTTTTTCTTATTTCAGAAATTGCATGAACAAGTAATGATAAAGGCTTATAATCATAAGGAATAAAAAAAATATTTGCCTGTTCAAAACTTGGAAAGAACATACTCATTTAACTACCTCCTTCATTATCGTAGCAGTTAAAATTGTTTTATTAAAACCAAGTCTTTTTAATTCTTCTGACACATTATCAAAATCAACATAAACTAAATTTTTTTCTGAATATAAATCATCAACCTGCATTATCAAATCTTTAAAATTACTATTAAATGGGGATATAATTATTAAAAACCTACCTTTATCAATATTTTCAGGAACCTCATTTACCCAAATCTGATTTGGATAATTACTTCCATTAAAGCTTTGTGACGTATATATATCTAATGCACTAATATTACTGTTTTTTATTGAACTATTAAGAGCACACTGCATTGAAAAATTTGGATATAAATCAATACCAAGTGGCATATTTTTCCAGTAGTTTACTTTTGATTTAGCATCTCGACCAACAATTACAGGAAATAAAGAGTTTGATAGATTTTTCAAATCTTCTTCTACAATATTACGTTTTCCTAACCAATCTTTCTCAACTTGATATGGAAAAACTTTACCTTCCGACTCTATCTCAGAACATTTACTTGCGTGTCTTTCAGGTTCACAAATTGAATTTGCACGTGGTTTACGACGCCTAAAATAATAAAACTCCCCCCCTTCAAACACAACAGTTTCATCAATTACTGCGTGAAAATACCCCTTACTTTTGTCTTTTTCAGGCAACAAAATACAAGTTCCAGAAAGATAAGGTGGAGAAATGTCAACTTTCGCCCCATGACAAGCAATCAAAGCTGTCAAATATGGGTTTTTAGAAAGAATTGCTACACACTTGAACTCTTTTTCTAAAAAAAGTTTTCTTGAAATTGTATAAAATAATTGATATTGCTTTGGTAATTTTTCCAAGTTCATATTAATTTAATTAATCAAAAGATATAAAAAAGTATTTAGTTTTATTGATTATACTATAAATTATTTTTTATACTAAAAATTATAAAAATATTTTTTAGTATTTCTAAAATGATTCAATAACTTTATATTATGAAGTAAAACTAAACAGTTTATTTACACCACAGCTATCAAATAAATAATTTTATTTTTTTAAAATTATAGCTACAGAAAAGCAATTAGCTATATATATTAGACCTCTGACGAAAGTATGCTTTTACCTAATTTTTGAATCAGCTAAAACCTTATAAAATATAGCTTGCGGCTGTTTAAATTTTGACTAACGCAAGAGGTCTATTAATTCCATCCACTTACTTAATTCTTTCAATACAGAATTAATCATGTTATCCCTCTCCAAAATAATTGAAGCAGATCATATCATGTATTAGCAGTTGAGCTGGATTTAACATTCACAAGTTATCAACATTAATCTTAGTATGCAATTTTTAAAATTTAGAGTGAAGATCAAGTAAATTTTCTTATGGAGCTTCTAGCTTCAAAAAAGTATTTCAAGTATCTACTTTAGAGTAAAATTCTAATTTTAACTTAAAGCAAATTACCAATTATGAACAGATTTATAATGCAAATCCTTTTCAGCTATTGTGTGATTGATAAGACCTGGTATCATGCATGTGTTTTTTAAGTTATCAGGCTACTATGAAAGATAATGATATTTTAGTGATTGATCTGTTCTCTGGTCCTGGAGGATTAGGTGAAGGATTTGCATCTTACCAAAATAATAATGAAAAACATCCTTTCAAAATCGGTATGTCTGTTGAAAAAGATCCACATGCTCATATGACACTGACTACTAGAGCTTTTTACAGGCTTGCAAAACAAAAAGACTGTCTAGAGGGTTACTACCAATATTTAAATGGCAAAATTTCCAGAGCAAAGCTTTTTGAATCACATAAAGAAATTTATGAATCAGCTTTTCAGGAAACATTAGAAGGTCCTTGTGAATTAGGTAAAGATAATGATCAAATTCATAACAGAGTAGATGATTTAGTAAAAAACCATAAAGGACCTAAAATTTTAATTGGAGGACCACCTTGTCAAGCTTATAGCTTAGCTGGCCGTTCCCGAAATGCGGGTAATAAAAACTATGTACCTAAAGAAGATCATCGTCATTTCCTTTACAAAGAATATTTGCAGGTTTTATCAATAGCGCAACCTGATATTTTTGTAATGGAAAATGTGAGGGGCATTCTGACTGCAAAAGTTGATAATCAATTAATATTTCCTCAAATTCTTAATGACCTGCGTAATCCATCAAAGATTACCGGATCCGAGAGTTGCCCTTCATATCGAATATATTCCCTTGTGGAGAAAACCAAAGATACTTTAGATAGCTCTGCTCCAGCCAACCTGAACCACCTGATTAGATCCGAAGAATTCGGGATTCCTCAAGCAAGACACCGAGTTATTCTGCTTGGAGTAAGAGAAGATATTAAACAGATACCTGATATCTTGGATAAAAATATTTATCCTAAAGTTTCGGTTAAAGAAGCTATTGGCGATTTACCTAAATTACGAAGTGGATTATCAAAAAAAGTTGATTCTTATGACTCTTGGCAGGAAGTTGTTTCAAAAAATGCAGAGACATTAAGCAAATTACATAATATCGGTGTTGATGTTAATAAAACAGATCTTCAACCATATGAAGATTTAAAAAGAAAAGAAACTGTTCATAAAAATAAATCATCAAACCAGTTGCCAGACCATTTGAGAAAATGGATTCTTGATCCTGAGCTAAATCTAGTACTCAATCATGAGACGAGAGGACATATGGAGTCAGATCTGCTCAGATATAGTTTTTGTGCATTACATGGCGAACAAAGAAGATTCTCACCTAAAGCCGAGAATTTCCCGGCTGAACTTGCTCCTCAACATCAGAACTGGAATTCCGGGTCTTATAATGACCGCTTTCGTGTCCAGATTTCTACCAAAGAAGCCACTACAATAACAAGCCATATTTCAAAGGATGGTCATTATTTCATTCATTATGATCCAAAGCAGTGTAGAAGTCTTACTGTAAGGGAAGCCGCTAGATTACAAACCTTCCCGGACAATTATATATTTGAAGGAAATCGTACTAATCAATATACGCAGGTCGGAAATGCTGTCCCCCCTTTTCTAGCGCGCCAGATCAGTGAAATTGTGTTTTCATTGTTAAAAAAACATTATAGTAATTTATAAAAATTGAAGTCCGATGTTCAGTCATAACTGAGTGAACATCGGACTTGCTGCATGGTCATTAATCCTAAAAGCGAACTTAAACAATTTCAATAAAAGAACTCTCACCACGTAACCATTCGGAAATAATATTAATTACTCTACTTGGATCTTTGGTTGCACCCCTAATACTACATTCCCATACAACACATACTCTCCAGTCATTATCTAATAATAATTTTATTGATTTACTATCATTAAACTGGTTCTTGGTTATTTTTTCTTGCCAGAATTCAGTTCTGGTAGCAGGTAATTTAAATAAATAGCAATTCTTATGGCCATGCCAAAAACAACCATTTACAAAAATGGCAGCCTTATATTTAGGTAGAACAACATCAGGCTTACCGGGTAGATCCTTTACATGAAGGCGGAATCGAAATCCTTTTTTATGTAGTAATTTACGGATTAATATCTCAGGTTTTGTGTTCCGGCTTTTTATACCAGCCATCATACGACTACGAGTGGAGCTATCAACAATATCTGTCATAAGTTTGACCTTTTATAGATATCGACTTTTACATATTGGATTCAAGCTACGCGTACAATAATATAAAAACCAGCTAAAACTTATTTGAGTACATACTCCCAAAATTAGGATGATTCACCACTGAACAATATGAAAACTTCTATCAACAGTAAGGATGTTTAAAAATCTGATCTTCAGTGATCGTCATAAGTGAAAATCAAGTTCTGAAGCTCATCTTCCGGAGCTTTACAGAATTCTCTAATCCTTTCAGCTACTGTTTCTGGACCGGTAAACTCTTCATCTGCATAATTACTGTAATCAAAGAGTACTTCCGCCATCCGAGGATATCCACCAACTGCGGAAGGGATCCGTACGGCCGCTCAAATTAGAGGTGACTTAAAGAAAAAAGCCAATTGGGGAATTTTAACGGAAAAGGACATTGCTGAAGCAAAAGGCATAGATGTTGCAGAAACTGAGTCAACAAATGATGAGCAGGTTTTATTCCAAGATGTCGCTCAAAAGTTTTTGAAGTTCTCTGTCGCAAACAAAGACTCTAAGAATGGCTACCGTAAGATTTTAGAATGCCACTGGATGCCCTATTTTGCGCTGACACCGATCACACAAATTACGACCGAAGATATTGAAGAAGTGATCATTGATCGTGATTTTAAAACAGCTAAAACCTTTAATAATTGCGCCACCCCATTGCGAGGCATTTTTGAGGTTGCGTTTAAGCACAACATTATTTCTGAAAATCCAATGAATAAGATTAAAAATCGTAAAGTTCAAGTGGAAACACCAGATCCATTCACACGAAAGGAAATGGAAACATTATTAAATTGGCTAGATCAAAGCTTAGAAGCTGAGGATCGATTTTATCGTTGGTACTTTGAACTTGCCTTTTGGACAGGCTGCCGTCCATCAGAAATGATCGCACTCAGAGAGAGTGATATCGATTGGTTTAACGGTACGTTCAAAGTCAGTAAAAGCCGTGTGCGTGGCTTAGAGAAAAAAGTGACGAAGACACATACATCTAGAGAAGTTTATTTAAATGAAAGGTCTAGTTTAGCATTGAAGTCCCTGATCCAATTTAAGAAAGATCAAGGTTACACATCTGACTATTTAATGCTTTGTCCTCAAACTAAGGAACCTTTTTTTAATGAGAAACCACCTAGAGAGCGTCTTGTCGCTGCTATGAAAGCCTGCCAAGTTCGTCATCGTCCTGCATATAATGCACGGCATACCTATGCGACGATGTTACTGATGGATGGCGTCAATCCAATGTTTGTTGCTGACCAACTTGGACATAGTTTACAAATGCTAATTAAGCGATATACAAAGTGGCTGCATGGAGACAAAAACAAGCAAGAAATAGCAAAATTAACAGTGGAACGCACTGTTTAAACTCACCAAACTCGACAGTTCTTGAAATGAAAAATGTGGCAAAAGTGTGGCAAATAAAAAAGCCACTCGATTAAGTGGCTGATTTATAACAAGAATTTTGGTGGAGGTGGCGTCAATTGAACTCAAAACCTAACCAATTCATTTTAAACATAATTTTACAAATATAAATATTCATTGACCCAATTTTGACCCAACTTAGATTTAGTGCATTGAATCACTTTAATATCTTGTTCAAATCCAATTTCAGGATTTGAAATGGTGTACGGCATTATAGCAGAACATTATACTTAAAATAAATGCAACGCTATAACATTTCAATTAACTCATTATGATATTAATAATCACCTCAACCTCATTATGATTCAATTTTTAATTTGTATTGTTGCTTAGGACTCTTAGGCTTATCAGGAAGGGTGCGTTCAACCACACCTGCTTCTAATGCTGGAGTTAAATAATTTTTTTGGAATGTTGCTCGGTGGGACAAGTCTAATAGAGCCATCAGCTCAGTTAGGCTATATTCCTTCTGCTCCATATTCTGGATGAGACGTTTAACTTGATCGCTAACTTGTACGCTAGCTTGAGCGGTATCTTGATCGCTAGTATTAGAACTGAATATTGCATCTAGAATAATCTAAAGAATAAAGTTAATAAATGGAGCTAAACCTGAACGATTTATGCTTTCTTGGTAGCTCGCAACAAGGGCTTTAATGGCTGTTTTCTTTATTCGTAGTAGTTTAGCCACCAGATTTATATAACAATGACAGCCCGGTCACTTGATTTGACTTTTTACTCTATCTAAATTACTAATTAAGCTTATCTAAAACATTGATTTAATTAATATTATTTTAACTTTTGATTTATTTTTTAGTTAAATATTGATTTATAATTGTGTATAATAGTCAGCAGAAACTAGCTGTAGTTTCTGAATGACATCCTCCATGGTCATTATTTATAGCCCACATCGTCTTTCCCCAGAGTGGGCTTTTTTTTGTATGGAGGAAAGTCATGTCCCTTATTTTAATTCAATTCCGCACTAGCGCTATATGCAGACAGAGGATGTGGGTGGGTTTAGGACATTCAGTTAAAAAGACGGTGACCGTATGATTAAGAAAATCATTAAATCTATTTTTTGCAGGCATGATTACAAACTGATTCGAACTATTCATGGCGATCAAATTAACCACATGAATGCCCGTAGTGAATGGCAATGCGAAAAGTGTAAATGGGTCACATATAGTCATTATTTGGATCGAATTAAATAAACCCTGTACAAGTAAAGTGATACAAGATTTGAAGTTGCTAGATTCACTCAAGGAATGGATCATTTTTAATTTTCTTGTATTCAAAGAAAATTAATATTGAAGCCAAAATCAGTAATCCCCCAATTGCTAAAAAGAACAAATCTTTTAAATAAAGTCCAATCCCGAAGCTAAGAACACTTGCTATTAAAAAGCATACTAAAATTGACAATAAAACAATGTATTTCATGATGAATGTCTCATTAATATTTTCATAGTGCCAACTATATAATAATACTATTAATTCATGTTAATCAGTAAGTTATATTTTTTTAGGCGTATTTCTGCACAAACGAACCTTGCTAAGGTTTTTAATTTCTGCGAATGTATTTTAAAGTGTCGGTTACACAAATGATGATGACTATTGAATAACTCTATCGAATCGAATGTTTGAACATACTATTCTCTTGGTTGAATAAGTGATGGATCGCAATGAAAGATGAAGAAAACCCAACATGAGCTTGTATCGTTTATCTATCCTAAATCCTATCAACCTGCTTATATCAACATTAAGTAATTTGAAAATGGATATAAAGAATCCCCGCAAAATGCGGGGATTCTTTTGTTTAATCCATACTTTTTAACGGGTATTATTTACCGCCAAAAACGTATGACACACCTACACGACCACCAACTTCACTACCACCAGCAAAACCAAGTGCTGCACTTACAGAAGTACGGCCATCAGCAAATACACTTGCAACACCTAAAGCACCTGCAGACTCACCTTCATAGTGACCTACACCACCAAATACTGCGAACTGACCAGCACCGATGTTAGGAATTTGTTGTTGAGCCGCTAACGCGATAGCGATACCACGGTAAGAAGTTTTCTCAACATCATCAACACGTGAATTCAACTGGTTCACACGTGAATTTACATTGGCTACTTGTGTATTTGTATAAGCATTTGCAGATACTAAAGTTGCTGTATCGCCTGCATCAGCATAAGTTTTAGCAGAAGATAAAGTTGCTGCATCGCCACTCACCATTGCTTGATTTACACGAGCAAATTCAGCTGTCGCTTCAGAACGTAAAGTTGCAGCAGTTGTAGCTGTAGTTGCATTTGCTGAAGCTAAAGTAGCAGTGTCACCATCAACGATTGCTGTGTTTACACGAGCAGATTCAGCTGTCGCTTCAGAACGTAAAGTTGCAGCAGTTGTAGCTGTAGTTGCATTTGCTGAAGCTAAAGTTGCTGCATCGCCATCAACAATTGCTGTATTTACACGAGCAGATTCAGCAGCAGCTTCGTCACGCAAAGTTGCAGCAGTTGTAGCTGTAGTTGCATTTGCTGAAGCTAAAGTTGCTGCATCGCCATCAACAATTGCTGTATTTACACGAGCAGATTCAGCAGCAGCTTCGTCACGCAAAGTTGCAGCAGTTGAAGCTGTAGTTGCATTTGCTGAAGCTAAAGTTGCTGCATCGCCATCAACGATTGCTGTATTTACACGAGCAGATTCAGCAGCAGCTTCGTCACGCAAAGTCGCAGCAGTTGAAGCTGTATTTGTATTTGCAGCAGTTAATGTAGCAGCATCGCCATCAACAATTGCTGTATTTACACGAGCAGATTCAGCAGCAGCTTCGTCACGCAAAGTCGCAGCAGTTGAAGCTGTAGTTGCATTTGCTGAAGCTAAAGTTGCTGCATCGCCATCAACAATTGCTGTATTTACACGAGCAGATTCAGCAGCAGCTTCGTCACGCAAAGTCGCAGCAGTTGAAGCTGTAGTTGCATTTGCTGAAGCTAAAGTTGCTGCATCGCCATTAGCAATGGTAGTCGCCAAATCTTGGCCATCTAAAGTAATTGATGAAGCAGATACATTCCCCGTTGTAACATCTTTTGAAGTAACGACTGTTTCAAACTCACCAGTTACATCTTTGCTACGAACCGTTAATGCTGTCTCACTACCAGCAGTTTCCTTACCAACAATAATGGTATCTTCAGCTACTTTTTCCAAATCCAAGGTTGTTGTTTGACCAAGTGGTGAATTTGGACCATAAGTTGCCACACCATTTGCATCATAACTAATGTCAGCAGTATATTGATCTGTAGTGGTTGTTGTGCCTTTCTCAACTTTCGAAGAGAATGTTAAATTATTTTCATTATAAACTTGAGACTGAGTATTAACAGTTACAGCATCTGTTTGTTCTTTAGTTTGAAGCAAGGTATCTGGACGACCATCACCATTAACATCTGCACCAAATTCTGGTGTTGTGGCTGGAGTACCCGCCTGATCAGTTATTGTTGTAGATTTAACGTTGTTTACAGTCACTTCACCATTTAATTGGCTTGGACCATTTACTGTTAATGAAGCAGTTGTTACACCAGCAGCAATACCATCTGTGATTGCTGTATCAGCCGCAGCACGTGTTGCAGCTTCAGTACCAATATTTGCTTGTAATTGAGTATCTGCTGCTAAACGAGTGGCTGCTTCTGCATTAATATTGTTCTGTAAAACTACATCTGCTGCTGCACGAGCATTTGATTCAGCTGTATCAGCCGCAGCACGTGTTGCTGCTTCTGCATTAACAACTTCAGCAAACCCGATTTGCTGTAGTGCCTGCGCACTTAAATTTACCCCATTTAAGCTACTGACACTTAAATTGCCATTGATTGTAGTGTCAGTGTTAATGACTGTTCCACCATTGAAATTATCATCAGCTGTAATTAAAGCTACAGTACCTGGAACACCCGCTGCACCTTTAAACACATTAAAAGAGCCATAACTACCGTTATTATTATCCGCGTAAATATTTACATTGCTTACGGCACCAACATTTACATCTTCATAAGCTGAAATATTAACATTCCATGGATCCACACCAGCATCCACTGATGACTCAGTGATAGTTGTTGCTTGGGTAGCCATAGACATACCCATTGCTACGGCTAATGCAGTCAATTGAAAAGATTTTTGTAAACTCATAAATAGCTCCGATTTTTTATAAAAAGACTGGCTTACCCTAGGATGCTGTAAACCAGTAAAACTCTGATCAAGGCGTGGTTATTAGAAGTCTTCACCAATCCACCTCTAACCATCACCATGGTTACGAGCTAATCATATACAAAAAGAAACACTGTTATCAATCAATATTTGATTTATATTTAGATTGGAATTTTAAATTAATAGTTATGATAATTATTAAATTTTAAAAATTATTTATAATCAATAGCTTTATTTATTTTTTGAAAAATATATAATTGAGTTTATAAACTAATAATTGATAAGAACAAAAACTATTTAAATTTTTTGAATAATTAAGTTTGATTAACAAATAAATTAAGCGAGCAAGTCATGTTTTTCAGTAGAAATACCTTATGCTTAAAGGAATGCAGGTTTGTTGACATACATCACAAATTTAGTTTTTTAATTGACACATTTATTCTTTTCATTAATTTTACTTAAAAAAATGTACAATTTAATAAACAATTTAATAAACAATTAAGTATAAACAAGTATAAAATACTAAAATGTATAAGGTTTATTTCGCATTATGAGTAATCAACAAGAAAAAAAGTTATTTGCTGAACGACTAAGTAAAGCTTTGACGGAAGCTAAGCACCCTATTAGTCCTACATACTTATCAAACGAATTTAATCATCGTTATGATGGTCAACCTATTAGCGTCCAATCTGCAAATAATTGGCTATTAGGCAAAGCCATACCCAATCAAGACAAGCTTGCTATATTGGCTTTATGGTTAAACGTCTCCAATCAATGGTTACGTTTTGGTGATGTTGATCAAACCAACACACTTAATATAAATTCTTCAAATTCGGCTGATTTAGATTTCTTTTTTAAATTCAGACGCCTGAATAATTCACAAAAAAAAATCATCATTTCACTTATAAATGAATTTATTGAATGATCTATTGTGATAGAAGCTTCATATAGTGTTGCTTCTCCCTCTTATAAACTTCAATTATTTCTTCAGATTCTTTTAATCTTTTATACAAACTCTTAAGCTCTTGCTTTTTAATCACTACTGATTCAGTACAGTTGTTGCAATAACCCATGCAACTCTTGTTTATTTTTTCCATATTGAAAAGTAATAAATTAATAATTGATCAAATCATAAACCAGTTTTTAAATAAAACCAACAAAAAAACAACATTTATATACCTTTGTATAAGAATATATTACCTATTATAAGAAATAAAAATTATCTATATCAATATCTTAATTTAAACAAATATTCTAAAACCCTCCACTTGAACAAAAAAAATTCCCGCAAAATGCGGGATTTTTTTCAGATCGGATGATCAGTATGAATTACATCATGCCGCACAACTGCGTCGTTACGTATAACCTTGCATTCCTATGGTGTACAAGAAATTGTTTTTAAAAAGATTTGTGTTACCTGACATCACCTTGATACACATGACATTACAAAATTCTGTGAGTAACCTTGTAAGTAACAAAACTAGTTATAAGACTTTACTCACATCTACATGTTAAATAATCTTAAAATCAAACAATTGAAAGCTAAAGATAAAATATATCGTATCGCAGACCACTCTGCTTTATGCATTGAAGTAAGAACATCAGGACGTAAGTTTTGGTGCTACCGCTATTGGTATCTGAATATCACTAAAATATTGACGATCGGCTCCTACCCTGAGATCAGTTTGTCCTACGCCCGTGACAAGACAAAAGAATACCGAGGGTATGTGCTTGCCAAAAATCCGGACCGATCCAAGAACAGAAGAAAGAAATTGCTTTAGCAATTGAAGCAACTCAACAGACCTTTAAAAGCATTTCAATCGAGTATTTAGAAAAGTACCAAAAAAGTCACTCAAAAGAGTGGTACGAAAATAGACTTCGATATTTCAAAAAAGATATTTATCCCGTGATTGCAAATAAGCCGATCAATGAAGTTAATTCGAATGACATTCGTATCATTTTAGACAATACGATCGCACACATAAGAAAAAGTAAGAGAGGTACTGTAGAAGTCAAAGCCACATATGTCAGACAAATCTGCTCTGAAGTAATGCACGCAATCATCACCTTACGGATCATTACTTATCCAACATCCGCTTTGAGGCGTTATATCAAGTGCTCCCCTGTTAAACATGCAAAAGTATTAAAAGACAGGGACAAAAAAGTTATTCTCCCACTCCTTCAGAATTATGGTGGTTGTACCAGCATAAAAAATGCATTACTTACTGCCCTTTATAGTATGTTGAGAACTATAGAGATACGCAGAGCTAAGTAATCAGTGAGATAACTAATCCACTAGTTCTTTTAAATTCTGCTTTGCTGTATCTTTAATTTTAAATATACGAAAGAAAGTGCATTGTTCAAAGTTATAGATGGCTTAAAAAATATGAAGCTATTGATCAGTGAATGGCTTATAGGAAAAAATGAAGCATTGATCGAATGCACCTCTCATACAGTTTTGTAGGAGTTGCAGCCTTATCCATTCATCTTGGGCATTCATCTTGGGCATTCATCTTGGGCATTCAATAAAATTTATAGTTCAAATCGTTTGCACTGACCCTGTAGTTTTAGACCCATTGGTTAACAAATAACACAACTTATACATAGAGTTTTCATGCAATAGGGCTAACTTATAGTTGTTTTTGTGATATAAATCACATCGCTTTTTCTCATTAAAAGTTTGAATTCACTACAATGGTTTTAGATCTCCATGCAGACATATATTCCTTATCATCTTAGGGTACAGTTAAAACAAATCGACCCTATTCTTGATAAACATTGGCAGCAACAACTGAATTCTATTCTATCTACGACACCGCAAGCACTACATCAAAAAATAGAAGACCAGTATCTAAAAGCAAAAAATATCTCATGGAATTACCTGAACCAAACTTTTGAGTTTAAAGGCCATATCAGCCTCAAAGAACTTCAGCTCAACACGCAAAATTCCGAGTTACTACAACTTGCGCACAGAATTAATACAACCTTTAGCTATCTACAAAGCTATCAAACTGACTTCCAGATTGCAGATTACTTAGAAACTATTGTTCGTGAGATCAATCAAATCGATTTGGACAATCCAAAAGACATTCAAGCACAACAACTGATCAAAAAAGCATTTCTGTATGATGCAGCCCTCATCATTCGAGAATTAAATTTTTCTGTTTCTGAAAATCACCGTCACTTGAATATTGAACAAGTCCGTACCTTTATCTTTGAAGTCTTTATGAAAAGTGAAATTTTGGGAAGCTGGTTTGCCCATATTTTACCGAGTGAATATGCCGATCAGGAACTGGCCATTTTTCAGGATTATTTTATTCGTGAACAACAGGTGCGTGATTTTGAAATTATCAAAACCTTTCAATATTATTTTGTCCTGAGCAGCTCTTATGACAGTTCAATTTCCGCTTATTCAATTCGCCGCTTTTTAACCGAAGAAAGCTTTGGTAAAGAAGATAGGTTCTATATCAGTGGTTTGGTTCTGGTTCCGCAACAGCTTAATCAACCAAATTATTTTGAAAATTTCAAACAGCTCATGACCCGAATTATTGGCATTCAGAGCAAAATGAATCCACATATTGTAGAGCTAGTTGAATCGCTACACGAGTATAACCATCAACGGCTCATCCCGAGTTTGAAAGAAATCTTAAATATTCAAAGTTTTTCCATCGAGCATTTGGTCAAAGAACATCTAGAAATTTTAGAGAAAGATTTATCCTTAAATATTCTCGAACCTTTCCTAAAAGGATTAAAAAACAGCGTTCAACATACTGATGAATTAGAGTTTTGTTATTTAAATATTTTAAGATTAATCAATGAATTTCTACATCAACTTGAAATTTTATCGCAGGAGCCGATTCTGCAGTTTAATCCCCATGCACGCCTGTTTAAATATCGGTTAATTGCCTATTTAAAATTATTGGAACAGCGACGAGCACAAATTTTTGTGCTCTTTCATGATGAGTTTCACTATCAGCAACATGTGCGAGAGGTTTCAGCACCCACTCAGGAAATGAGAGAATTGCTCAATGATGCGATTGAGCAAACTCGTCAGATCCAACAACACATACGCCAATTAGAACGCGAAACGCAAAATAAACAAAATGCCAGTTTCATTAAACGGCTCTTTAAAAAGCCTGAAAATCATGAATTTAAGATCAATGAATTAAAACAGAATATTATTCATGTTCGAGATCGTTGCTATCTCAGAATTATTGCTCTTCAAAAACAGACCACTCAGGTAAGTGTGTATTTAGAAGCAAAAAATTTAATTCCGGTGGACTCCAAAATGCGCCATTATGCCTTTGCCAATGGTGAAAATGGGGTGACACGTTTACCGCTGCTGTTACAACTGCCTGAAGAGCGTAATAGCTTCAATATGCAGAGCATGCTCTTGGCTTTAAACTATGAATTTATGCTCTCAGCAAAAGCTTGGGGAATTTCACAGAAGACTTAGAGCCTGTTCAATTAGCAACCTGAGTAGCCAACAAAGTTAGTGGTTACCCAATCAATAGATTTTTCTCAATAATGTATAATGAATTAGAAAAAAAATTAACTATACTTTTATAATATTTCCAAGAATTTTTCTAATTCTTCTTGGTTATATTCACCTTCTAGCATATAAGTCTTTAAATGCAGTTCTATTAACTCATTCATAAGACCATTGAGTGCCCCTTTAATAGCAGCTACTTGTTGTAATATTGCTATACAAGGTACATCTCTATCCGTGACTGCACCATGAATAGCATTAATCTGCCCCTGTAATCTTCGAATTCTATTTAAAACTTTTTTGTCACTATGTAAATGACCCATAGCTTTGCTCTGCAATTTTTAATGTATTGAGATTGAAAATATTTCATTTCTCTTATAATCACTAATAACATCTGATCTTTTAAACCCTAGGATGGGTTTGATAAAATCAATCTATTTTAATTGAAATATTGAATAATAAGTGTGATAATTTTCACTATTTATTAAAATTTGTATATTTATCTCTCATGTATAATAAATTTAGCAAACAATCTCATAAATTTAAGGGTTTTACACTTATAGAGCTCATGGTGACTATCGCAATTGTGGCAATCTTGGCCGCAATTGCACTCCCTTCATACCAAAATTATATTAAAAGGTCTAACATTAAAGCTGCTCAGACAGATCTAGTTACTTTGAGCTTAGTCTTTGAAAATTACTATCAACGTAATTTATCTTATCCTAATCAGGACTATACAACTACAAGCGCACTTAGTGCTTCCACTGCGTTCCCGCAATGGTCTGCAAGCAAAATAGATATTTTTGAATTCTCTAGCACCAAAGTAGATAGTGGAAAAGGTTATGAATTAAAAGCAACTGCGAAAGATTCTAGCAATCTTAAGGGATGTATTTTAAAACTATCAAATACCAATTTGAGAACTGCAACAACTAGCTGTGATGGTAAAACCACATGGTAAGTTTTAAGCTAAAAGAACGTGGTGTAAGCCTTATGGAGCTTATGATTACAATCACGATATTAGCTATCTTAGTCGTAACTGGAACTTCATTAACAGCTTTATGGTCAAAACAAGCAGAACTAGATAAGGCTACAATGTCTTTAAAAAGTGCGATGAGTTTAGCCAGATCAACAGCAATTCGGAACGAGTTTCCTCAAAATTCAGATTACGCTGCCAGTCAAATTTGTTTTGATCAAAATAAGAATGAACTTTCTGTACATAAAGCTACAGCAACAGAATCAGCCAGTTGTACTACTACTGTTGTATTCAGTTACCCATTAAGTTCGACTATAGAAATAAAAAACGCTAACAACACTGATTTCAAATGTTTTTCTTTTAACAGTTTCGGTCAAATTACGACTGAAATTACCGGAAATTGTAAAACCAACTTATCACTTACGATAAGTAATGGATCTCTCAATGAAACCAATAATCTCATCTAAATCAAACCAAAAGGGTGTTGGCTTATTAGAAGCTCTTATTGCAGTAGCATTATCAAGCATTGTAATTTTGGGTGCTGTATATAGCACTGGTCGGATGCTGAAAAGCCAGCAGCAAAATAATTTGCAATACATTGTAATTAATGAGTTACGTACCAAACTACAGAGTGCGACAGTTGAACAAAAAGAGGCTTGGTGTACAGGTACTTCACATCCCACTATTACTCTGCCCAACGAAACAGAAGCTATTGAAATAACTGTAACTTGTGAATCAATTGAAGTTACTGTTAATAATGCTGCTAATCCGACTTATAACAAAACAATCACTGAAAAACAGCCTATTAAATTTGAAATTGAAAGCGCTTCTTTAGGTGGGAAAGTTACTGTGGGAGAGGCACTAAAATGAAGTATCAATCAGGCACAACATTAATCAGCTTATTAGTAGGTTTATTGATTGCAATGCTATGTATCCTTGCCCTACTCAGTTCTTATCGCACGATAGTTAAAACTGGTGTTGAGTCTCGTATTGCAGCAACTCATGATACACAGTTACAAGCTGGCCTAACTACAGCACAGATGTTTTTGCAAAATGCAGGTTTTGGCTTAAACGGCTCTAATAATCTATTAACTACAACCATTCAAGTTGGATCAAAAAATATGTCAGCTGTGTTATGGCGTTATAAGAATGGCACCCAGATGATTTGCCAAGGACTTGCTGATACTGAAAGTTCAGATAATAAAAAAAGACTATTTGTTTTACTTGAAGGTTTTGAAAATGATAGTGATGCTCCGTGTAATGAAACACTAAATTTAGGTTCATTTAAGTGGAAAATAAAAAGTACCTTGGCCCATTTAGAAGATTATTCTACTGACAAATCAAATCCTAAGCAGATCACATTCAACCAAACAACATCTACCTGCACTCCCTTTGGAGCAGGAACAGTAGAAGAAAGTCCCCAGCACCCTTTGATTATTATTTCTGCAAAAACAAGTACTCAAAAAAATGCAGGATTAGAATCAGTTCAAGTTCCTGTTTGTCTTTTAAACATTCAGTCTTAATGGGGAAATCTTATGACAATAGAAAATAAACAGATTCCACATACACAACGTGGCTTTGCGACGGTTCTCGTAGTTCTACTTGTTGGATTGGCTGTTGCTGCTTCGGCATTAGGAACAGCTTATTATATTAACACCTCTCAAAAAAGTTTAATTTCAAGTCATGCTTTAACTAATGCTCAATCCGGGGCATGGACGGGTGTAGAAATTTTTAGAAAGTACTTAAATAGTCTTGATGCTGCAGGTATCTTATCATTAGATGGACAAAATTTAACTCTTAATGTCCAAGATGGACGTGAACTAAAAGTAAGTAATATCGCTATCCAAACAGTTACTGATGCTGAGCAATACCGTGTGACTGCAAATATTCAAAATATAAGTACCTCCTCAGATGCATCTTCAACTATACAAACTGTTTATGAGGTTTCCTTAGTTCCAGAATCCTCTACAGAAGATTCAGATACTGGAAATACCATTTCATTCCCAAGTGCAATGAATTTTTATGGAGATCTTGATGCAAATGGTGGTATTAGTTTCTCAAATGCTGGGGATCGCGCTGTAGTAAATGTTGCTGGAGACTTTCGAACAGGTTCAGGATTATCAGGAATTAAAGAGCTCAAAGTGTTAGGGGATGTTGATATCGCTGGTGGAGGAATCACAGGGTTAGAAAATATTTATTCAAATGGTAATGTTACTTTAAAAGCTAGCGGAACAGCCTCTCTAGTTTCTGCTAAAGGTAAGGTAACAACAACTGGTAGTGTAGCTGTTAATGATATTTATGCTGATGAAGATGTAAGCATTGGTAGTAGCGGAAACTTTAATAGTATTGATACGAAAGCTTCTCTTTCAGTTAATGGAAATGCCAATATTACTAAAGCAACGGCAGGAAATAAAATCACCGTTAAAAATGGAACTATTTCAAATGCATTAGCGAATTCAGATATTGAATATAATGTTTGGAATGAGATAGTTGTAGCTAAAAGTGGAAATATATTCAATTGTGTAAGTAAAAATTGGAACAACTATAAACAGATATCTGCAGTTGGTTTTAAGTCTTGTCCTGATGATAAATCTGGGAAATTTACTTATTTGACCGCTGGCACGAAAGTAGCATTTCCAACTGGCGCTCTAGTCACAGTTACAATGGCCCAAAAGCCGCTCATTAATGCACTAGACTATGAAGAACAGGCTAACTATGTATTTAGTGTTAATAACAACAATCAAATTATGGTCTATGTTCGTAATGTTGAAGGTATTAGTGAAGGGAATTACCATCTTGGAAAAGTAAATATTAACTATTCCCAATCATGGGGCTATTTATGTAAGAACGTAGATGCTAATAATTTCTGTACAAGTACTGTTGTTGGTAATTTTGCAAAAAAATATGGCTGGGTAAATGAAATTATCACATATTCAAATGGTGTGTGGACACTAAAAGATACACAAAATACAGAAACTTCGATTGCTAGTGGGGTTTTGTTATTTAAAGGTACATCAGTTAATTTGAGTATGGGTAATTATGCCAATACTATTATTTCTACTGGTGACATCAGATATGGTGGAAGTATTACTCTAAAAGCCCCTAACTACGCAGGTGCAACAGTAGTTTGTGGTTCAAATTATTTTTCAAGGCCACAAAATTTATGCAGCTCACAAAGTAGTCTAAGTTTAGCGAGTATAGGCAATATCGCATTAATTGCGGGTTCTTGTACTGATGCAAGCTCTTTAGAAACATGTAGTGCGAGTTATGTTGGCGGCAATATTAAAGTAACAGCTCAGGCATCAATTGAAGGAAATATTATAGCTGGCAATAGTTTAGATACATCAGGACAAACAGTTATCAAAGGTTCCATCCTGGCTGCTGCTCTAGGAGCAAATAATCAATCTAAAATGAGCGGATCAACCACTATTGATTTTAATGGTACAACCAGTACGGATACGACTATTAGTGTGCCAGGTAAAGAAGATCAAGAAGAAGTAGAAGACGAGACCACAACTCAAAGGGTTAGAATCAAATGGGCTAGATATATTTGAGAGGAAAGCCATTGCTAGAATATACAGAAGTTTAAGATAACATTTAGGTAACTAGATTTCTCAAAAAATGGTAGCACGGTTGCCATTTTTTGGACCTGTAAATAATTTTTTTGTATTTTCTTTTTTATAAATTAAAGGTAAGTATCTCGTTAAATACGATATAGCTGATCAATTAAAGTTAAAATGATTTCTTAGATGGTGGCAGTTGAACTGACATTATTTTTTTATAATTAACAGCAAGATATTAAAAGAAACTCACAAATAAACATCCAATATTTACCCATAAAATATAAAGAAGATGGCTATAAGGCCTTCTTCTTTTACTATTAATCAAAATGCAATTTCAAAATAGTTTCATGTACGCCTTGATGCACAATTTCAAACCTTTCTGATCGATTGATCTGAAATGCGCCATGTGATAATTCGAAACAAAAAAAAGCTGGATCCGCAAGTAACTCGTTCAGTGAAATGGTTTCTCTTTGATTAGAGTACATTACAGACTCACATAGCCAAGTAGCAAACACCGGATCGTGTAACTTAATTTTTGCTAAAGATTTTACTTTAGCTTTATCTGAACAATCTAATATATTCCATTGGTTTAAACTTTGGAGAAACCATTGTCTCACACAATTGTTTATCCAATTTATTTTAATAAGGCTATCATAAATTGAGACACGGTTGAGAGATAAGCATACCTGTATAGTTAATATTTAGTTTTCATTCTAATAACGTTAATTTAACGTAAATATTAATGTATTGAATAATATTTATATAAACGTTAATATTATAAATAATAAATTTACAGAAAAATGAAATGATATAACATTTCATAAAGTGATGGTTTTTATGGCTAGACCAATGCAAAATTTTGAAGATTGGTGCAAAACTGACACCGAACTAAAATTGATTTTTTTTAGAGACTTGGTTCAATCAAGAGTACTTATCTATCATGTAAGTAATGGTAACGAGTATTTTCTAGATGCAAGTTGCCCAAACTATGTTCCTAATTTTGTTATTAAACAAAATCAATTCACTTCTCAATCACCCTCCCCTATAAGCAATTACCCGAATCCTGCATTCGATCAAGGTTCATACTCAAATCAAGCTTCTGTTCAATGTAATCCTCCCACAACACCATCCTTCACAGAAAACAATCCATACCCTGGAGCACAATCTCTTTTGGAATATAAATCCGAAAAGTTTTCAATAGCCATTACCCCAATTCTTTTCAAAAAACTAAAAGAAAATTTCAGGTTATTTAAATATAAACAAAATAATAAAATAAAAAATCGGAAAGTTTACAACTTCAACCTGGAAGATAAAACAATTGAAAGACTTGATAAATATATACAAAAATATGAATTAATTAATCGAAATCAGGCTTTAAATTTTTTAATGGATAATGTAAAAAAAGCAAATATTCTAAATTTTGATTCATTAATTAAGCGACTTAATATAAAAATTGAAGAATTAACTGAAGATTTAACAAATACCTATAAGGAAATAGATAATTTATCAATTGAAAATGCAAAATTCAAAGACTTTAATTTCATAAAAGAAGCTTTTATAGAAAGTTTATTAGACCAGAATACCAAAGCCTCAAATGAAACCAATATAGTTTCTCGTAAAGAAATTGAACTCAAACTGAATGAGATAATAAAAGATATCCAGCTTAAACAAATAAATAAAAATCCTATATCAAACTCAACTAAGCCTATGCAACAAAGAACTAGTGATGTAAAAATTGCTATAAATTACGAAAAACCTGTTATTGTTAAGAAGATAAGGTAACACTCTAATAAAGACTAGTTTTTTATTAGCGTGTTAGAATGACCTAATACTACTTAAAACCATCTAATTCAAATAAATGGTTAGACCATATACTTAATGGACTTATCGGTTTTACTGGGGCCAATAGAAACTCCTCCCTGATAGCTCTAGAAAGTATATTTAGAGAAACCCATCACTATCACTCTACATACTCTAGACTAGAGAAATTTCGAAATTCTGCGGCTAAATTGAGTAAGCTCGCTCTATATTTGAGGATTTGATAGTTAGTATCAAATATAAGAAAGTTACCTTTGTTTGATTAAGATTCGATATTTTCTTAAAAACGGATAACTTTCTATTTTTAGTAAGAATTTTAGATAAATTCGGAACTAATAAATTTTAGCATTCTACCAACCAGCCCGTCACCTGCTCCCCGTACCACTCTATTAACCTTACCCTTTCATCCCAATATTGCGCTCGGTTATATGCCGAGCGAATTCTATTTTGAGGCACATGAGCAAGCTGGCGTTCAATGGCATCTGGATTAAACAGATTCGATTCGTTTACGACTGTACTGAATAGCGATCTAAAACCATGTGTGGTCATCCGACCTGCATAGCCCGAACGTTTGATCACGGCCAAAATAGACTCGCTACGCATAGGTTCTTTGTTATTTAAACGATGTGGAAATAGCAGTTCCTGATTATGGGTAAGTCTCAAAGCCTGAAGCTCGGCAATCATCATGTCCGTCAACGGTACACGATGTGGAAGACGGTTCTTCATCCGCTCTTCAGGGATATCCCACTTACGTCCTTCTAGATCAAATTCTTCCCAGCGTGCTTGCAGCAACTCACTAACCCGAACGCCTGTCAGCATGATCAGAATAATGGCATGATGTGTTTGAGCATCACTTGGGTATGCTCTAACCTTCCTTAAAAACTCCGGCATCTCAGTAGCAGTAAGCGAAGCTAAGTTTTTGACTCTTTTGTTCTTGAGAGCATAGACCAGATCACCTGCCGGATTATCATAACGATAGCCATGCGCAATTGCGTACTTCATGACCATGCCACAACGAGACAAGGTACGTTTTGCAATTTCAAACGCCCCTCTAGCTTCAATCTTCTTAATGATCTGCAGAATCTCCGGTGCCTGAATTTGATTAATACGCTTATTAGCAAGAGCAATATAAAGCTCATCCAAGGAAGCTCGAACATTACTAATATGTTTGGATGACCAAGTTTCTTTTTGATTATTGAACCAATCCTCTGCGACCTCCTTAAAGTAAGGCTGCTCCTCTTCGACCTCAACTGTATTCTTGAGTTTATATCTCAGATCAAGCGCTATCTCTCTTGCACGCTTTAAACTCAGTTCAGGATATACACCTAATGCTTTGGACTTCCTTTGTCCATTTTCCGTATACCGGATAGACCAATATTTTTTCCCATTTGGATCGATTCGTAAAGACAGACCATTAATATCAGAAAGGCGGTACTGTTTTTCCTGCGGTAGTGCTTTTTTACATTGCACATCAGTAAGTGACATATCTTTGTCCCACATAATTAAACTTATTTAGTGGGTCAAATTGTCCCAATTTTGACCCCCAGAAAGCAAAAATAGGGTCAAACAGCTTAGGATAGGGTCGGACAATACAGCCAATAAAAAAGCCTTTAAACATTGAGTTTAAAGGCTTTTTTAGATTCCGATGGATTACTTCGGAAAGAATTTTGGTGGAGGTGGCGGGAGTTGAACCCGCGTCCGCCAGCATTACGCTCGAGAATACTACATGCTTAGATATCGTCTATTGTTTTAACTCTTTGTGACCCGACGAACAGGGTACAAATCGCGATCCTCTTAATTTAGTACAAAGCCCCGAGGCTTGACTTTATACGGCCTTGTGTGCGTGCGCTTCAGTCGGTCTCTCTAACCACAAGTATTCGGAGAGGCGGACAAGCTGCCCTTAGGCAGCTAGAGCGTATGATTCGTCGTTTGCGACTAAAAAATGCAAATTTGATTTACGAGAGAAAATGCGCTCTCGGCATGCATCTATGAGTTTCATCACCAGCGTCGAAGCCAGAAACACCCCCAAAGTACAAAGCGATCATAGCATAAATGTTAAAAATTACGACCTCTTTTCTAAACATTTACACAACTAGATGCGCTTAATTACATTATTGCGCTAATATTTTACTTTTCAAGTCAATTAAAAGAAAAAATTATGAGCTATTTACTTGCACTCGATCAGGGAACCACTTCTAGTCGGGCGATTATTTTTAATGAACATGGGCAAGTGCAGGCAACCGCTCAACGTGAAATCCATATCAAGACACCACATTCGGGTTGGGTTGAGCAAGATGCCCAAGAAATCTGGACAACGCAAATTGCTGTGGTGCAACAAGCACTCGCCTCTGCCCGCATTCTTGCCAAAGACATCAAAGCCATTGGGCTGACTAATCAGCGAGAAACTACGGTCATTTGGGATAAAAGAAATAGTCAGCCACTCGCCCCTGCCATTATCTGGCAAGATCGTCGTGCAACCGAATGGTGTAACCAGCTCACACAACAAAATTTGCAGGATAAAATTCAGCATAAAACAGGTTTACGTATAGACCCCTATTTCAGTGCTGGAAAATTGGTTTGGTTACTGGAAAATGTAGATGGCTTGCGTGAACTTGCCGAACAAGGACATGTGGCTTTTGGTACTGTCGATAGCTGGCTGATGTGGAACTTGACTCAAGGTGCTGAACATGTGATTGAAGCCAGTAATGCGTCACGTACCATGCTGATGAATCTGCAAACTCAAACTTGGGATGAAGAACTGCTTGAGCTGTTTAATATCCCCCATTCAATTTTACCCAAAATCATTTCCTCAGATAGCTACATTGCCGACACTGCCACCGGTCTGCTCGGTGCCAATATCCCGATTACCGGTATTTTAGGCGATCAGCAATCTGCCTTGTTTGGTCAATCTTGTTTTGATGTGGGCACTGCGAAAAATACCTACGGTACGGGTTGCTTCATGTTATTTAATACCGGTCATCAAGTTCAATTTAGTCAAAATAAATTACTCAGTACACTTGCATGGCAATGCCAAGACCAAACCACTTATGCACTGGAAGGCAGCGTGTTTATGGCAGGCGCCATTGTGCAATGGCTACGTGATGGTTTAGAGATTATTCAAAATAGTAGCGAAGTTGAAAAACTGGCTTGCCAAGTGGATGATACTGACGGCGTTGTTTTGGTACCTGCTTTTACAGGACTTGGCGCACCACATTGGGACAGTGAGGCTCGTGCTCTACTTTGCGGAATGTCTCGCGGAACCAATAAAGCCCATATCGCCCGTGCTGCCTTAGAATCGATTGCTTTTCAAGTATCCGATGTGCTCACGGCGATGCAATCCGATATTAGCCATCCCTTGAAAGAGCTACGCGTAGATGGGGGGGCAAGTAGAAATGACATGTTGATGCAATTCCAAGCGGATATTCTCAATGTTCCGGTGCTACGTCCTAAAATGCTGGAATCCACTGCATGGGGTGCTGCTGCTATGGCAGGCTTAAAAGCCGGTGTATTTTCCAATCTGTCAGAGATTTCCGAATCTTGGCAATTAGACCGTGCATTCGAACCGAATATGCAGGCTGATCAGCGTCAAAGCCGTTTAAGTCAGTGGCAAACCGCTTTAAAACGGACACGATCAGATATATAAAATTTAACTGCAATATTTCTTGCCATAAAAAACCGCTAAATTCAGCGGTTTTTTATGTCTTAAAGGATGAGCATTAATGCGCGTGACCACCGCCACCCAAACCCAATTTAGGTCTTGGCGCAAGCCAGACAATTAAAGCAGCAAAAACAAAAACCATCGCTAAAATTAAAAACACATGATTGGCAGACAAAGTTAAGGCTTCTTTATCCACCAGACTCGATATATAGCCCAGCGCACCTTCTGAACTCATGCCACTTTGCATCAAGGTATTTTGCACCTCATCCACATGCAAGTTGGAAACCATCTCACTACGTGCAACTTTGGCGTGATCATCCCACAAGGTTACGGCAATGGAAGCACCGATTGCCCCAGCCATGGTACGCAGGAAGTTCATTAAGCCAGCAGCAGATGCCATTTCATGTGGCTGCACCGAAGCCAATGCCATATTGGACAAAGGAATAAAGAAAAATGGCACAGCAAAGCCTTGCAGAATTTGTGGCCATGCCAATGCCATAAAATCAGAATCCGTGGTCCAGAACGCACGCATCAAGGTCACTGCAGCCAAAAGACTTAAACCAAAACTGGCTAAAATCCGTTGGTCATATTTGGTCGCCATCTTTGCCACAATCGGTGACATCAGCAAACTGCCAAAGCCCATGGTCGCGGTTAGATAACCTGCCCATGTAGCGGTATAGCCCAAGTTGATTTGTACCCACTGTGGAATGAGGACAATACTGGAGAAGAAGGCCCCAAAGGCAAAGGCTAAAGATAAGACCGAGAAGGTAAAGCCACGATATCTAAAAATCTGGATATTGACCACGGGATGCCGTTCGGTGAGCTCCCAGATAATAAACAGAACTAACCCGACGACAGTAATCACGGCCAAGGCACAAATAAAGCTACTATTAAACCAGTCATTTTCATGGCCGAGATCAAGCATTAACTGTAATGCGCCAATCCATAAAATCAGCAAAAACAGCCCAATGGTATCAATTTTAATTTTAGAAATTAAAGTTTCCGCAGGTTTTAATAAACGTAATGCGGCAATCGCACAGAATATTCCGACTGGAATATTGATAAAGAAAATCCAGTGCCAGGACAAGTTATCACTAATCGAACCGCCTAAAATCGGGCCAAGAATCGGTCCGACTACGGTGGTCATCGCCCACATACCCATGGCTTGAGATTGCTTTTCCGGCGGGAAAATACGCATCAACAAGGTTTGACTGAGCGGCATGATTGGCCCACCAAACAAGCCTTGTCCAATCCGGCACATCACCAACATTTCCAAACTGGTGGATAATCCACAAAGAACGGAAAAAACCGTAAAGCCAATCAGACTGATCACAAACAGCCGCACCGCACCAAAGCGCCCTGCGAGCCATCCTGTCAGCGGTACACAAATCGCTTCTGCAACCGCATACGAGGTAATGACCCAAGTCCCTTGCGAACTGGAAACTGCCAGACTGCCTGTGATATGCGGCACTGAAACATTGGCAATGGTCATATCCAAAACCACCATAAAGTTGGCCAAAGCCAACACAAGGGCAGCAAGGATCAGGCGTCCCCCTTTCAGGTCGCCAAATGGTAGGTAATTATTATTCATCAGCCACTACTTCAAAGCGATGTTGATTTTCGCTTCCATCGACAAGCCGACCCGTAAAGGATGCTCGGCCAGTTCTTTAGGATCGAGTGCAATACGTACCGGTAAACGCTGAACCACTTTAATCCAGTTGCCGGTCGCATTTTGTGCAGGAATTAAGGCAAATGCGGAGCCTGTACCGCCCGAAAAGCCAACTACTGTGCCGTGAAACTCAACATCATCGCCATATAAATCAGAAGTAAGAATCGCTTTCTGTCCGGCTTGTACCTTTGCCAGCTGGCTTTCTTTAAAGTTGGCATCGACATAGAGTTTATTAATCGGCACCAGCATCATTAACACAGTACCTGCAGCAACACGTTGTCCAACCTGAATATTTCGACGCGCAATCACCCCATCAAACGGCGCTTTAATTTCAGTGCGTTCTAAATCAAGCAACGCCTGTTTCAATTTTGCCTGAGCAATCAGTACATCAGGCGTCGAAGTTTCATTACTGCCACGAATCAGCGCTTCATTTGCCGCTAAAGTACTTTGTGCGGCTTTTTGACTCGATTGCGCCTGAGCCAAGCCGGCTTTAGCCAAATCCAAACCAGCCTGAGCTTTATTCACGGCACTTTGTGCAGTACTGAGTTCTTCTTTCGAAATCGCACCTGATGCACTGAGCTGTGTACGACGGGCCAAATCATCTTGGGCTTTATTTAGCTCGGCTTGTGCTTTAGCCACCTGAGCCTCTGCACTATGAATGCCGTCATCACTGACAAAAACCTGTGAATTTAATGCACTGCTATTGGCTTGAGTTTGTTTGTATTGACGTTTTGCTTTCATCAATTCTGCTTGCGCCTGTGCAAGCGCAATTTCTGCATCACGATTGTCCACCCGAACCAAGACATCGCCCTGTTTAACCTGCTGAGTATCGCTGACCAGTACCTGCCCGACTTGACCATTCACCATGGAGGTGATGGATGCCGTTTCTGCACCGACATAGGCATTATCGGTAGTGACTGAACGATTTAAAAATAATGCCCAGATTGCATATAAAATCACTGCAATAATAAAGATCAACGCGACCAAGCTTAAGGCTTTCTTGCGTTTTGTTTTTGCAGCAGTGTCGGAAATGTCTGCGTCTGGTTGTGTTTCTGGCAGGGTATTTTGCGCATCTGTCATCGATTATTCCTAAATCCAACAGACTTGGTCACTACACATCATATTTGTCGTTCTGATTGATCAGAAACGAACAGCTATGCAAGACAAGTGAATGTCATGAGATGGTGTCGATGAGAAAGTCATTTTTTATTTAATATTGCTGCGCATTTTAATGACAAAAAATCATGATGCGATAATAAAAATGTAACTCATCAGTCTTTAAAACGATTTCGGCACTGAATTTCCATTCAATGCCAAATATTTTTGTTACATCTACTGAGTTTAATTTGCCTACTTTAAGGCAAACTTAATAGGCATAAGATGCGATCGCCGTGGCAATCGGCTTATCTTCATCATTGACCAAGGTCATCCGCATGGTGCAGCCCTTACGCCCCAAACGTAAGGTTTCAGCGCGAGCAACAAAACATTTGCCACGACCCGGAGCCAAATAATCAACCCGCATATCGACCGTTGCCAAGCGAGTGACTTTTTTAATGGTATCCGGCAGGTCGGCAGCTTCTGTCTTTCGATATAACTCGCCCATCGCAACAATACCGCCGATACTGTCCAAAATCGTTGCTGCTACACCGCCGTGTAAAATTTGAAAGGCAACATTGCCAATCATAAAAGGCTGCATTTCAATATAGGCTTCAATTTGTCCATCAACGACACGCATGACCATCTCGTTGTGTTTGAAGTAAGGAGAACTATTGAATGCATGACACAACTGCTTGAGGACAACATCAATATCCACTTTCGAGCCCAAATGAATATTCCCTGTCCAATGTTTATCTGAATTACTCATAATCTGCTCGAATACCTTAATTTGAGAAATAGCTATTAACTTTTGCCCCAAAATTTTATTCTAGGGCTACAATAGCCATAGTTTAATACTGATCATTGAGATTGTTATGACTTATACGTTCAATCGTCCTGCATTTCCTGCTACGCGCATGCGCCGAATTCGAAAAAATGAAAAATTACGGTCTATGGTACGTGAAACCCAGTTGACGACAGATCATCTCATTTACCCAGTATTCGTACTTCCGGGGCAAAACCAAACCCAAGATATTCCAAGCATGCCGAATGTTCAGCGACTTTCTGCTGATCTGCTGTTAAAAAAATCAGAACGCTTGCTTGAATTGGGGGTTTCTAAACTCGCTTTATTCCCTGTCACACCACAAAAAGATAAAAGCTTAACGGCTGAAGCTGCTTGGGATGAAAATGGTCTGGTTCAAAATACCATTCGCCTGTTAAAAAAAGAATTACCAGAAATGGTATTGATCACTGACGGCGCACTGGATCCTTATACCACGCACGGTCAAGACGGCATTATTGATGACACGGGTTATGTGCTGAATGATGAAACGGTTGAATGTTTGATTAAACAGGCTTTAAGTCATGCTGAAGCCGGTGCAGATGTAGTCGCGCCAAGTGACATGATGGATGGCCGTATTGGCGCGATTCGTACTGCACTCGAGGCCAATGGTCATATCTATACCAACATCATGGCTTACTCGGCTAAATATGCATCGAGCTTCTACGGTCCGTTCCGTGATGCGGTCGGTTCATCAAGTAACCTGAAAGGTGGCAACAAATACAATTACCAGATGGATATCGGCAACCGTTCCGAAGCATTGCATGAAATTGCACTGGATATTCAAGAAGGTGCAGACATGGTGATCGTGAAACCGGGGATGCCTTATCTCGATATCGTGCGTGAAGTGAAAGATACTTTTGGTGTCCCAACTTTCGTTTATCAAGTTAGCGGTGAATACGCAATGCTCGCTGGTGCCATTCAAAATGGCTGGTTATCAGACGATGTGATTATTGAGTCATTGATGAGTTGCCGCCGTGCCGGTGCCGATGGCATCTGGACTTACTTCGCTGAAGAAGCTGCGCTTAAACTCAAAGACATGAAATAAGGATTAGTGGCACAAGCGATGAAAATTGCCATTATCGGAGCAGGCATTAGCGGTCTATTGTCTGCTTTAGAACTTGTGGAACAAGGATGTTCCGTCATCATTTTCGATCAGCAGCAAGCAGGCAAAGCTGCTTCGTGGGCTGGTGGAGGCATCCTTTCTCCGATGTATCCATGGCGCTATCCACGCGCGGTGAATCAATTAGCGCAATATGGCAAGTCGCTGTATTTAGAATGGAATGAAAAATTAAAACCTGTTACGGGCATTGATTTTGAAATCCATGATACTGGTATGTTGATTTTAGATGAAAGCGATTTTGACATCGGACAGCGCTACGCTCAGCAGTTTGATGAACCGATGCAGCAATGCCAACTTATCCAACAGCCCCAACTGCAGCAGATCAATCCGCATATTTCCGCGCAATTTAGTCAGGCGCTGTATTTTTCGCAGTTGTCTAATGTACGTAATCCACGCCTGCTCAAATCCATCATCAGCTATTTAAAACAGCATCCGCGCGTACAGTTCCATGAAAATACCTGGGTGGATCATTTTCATATTCAACAACAGCGTGTGACCTCTCTTCAGACCCAATCCGGTCAACAGATTCAGGCCGATCAGATCGTCATTGCAACCGGCGCATGGTCCGCGCACTGGTCACAACAATTGAATATGACCATTCCGGTCAACCCTGTTCAGGGACAAATGCTGTTGTTTAAAACGCCTGAACAGTGGTTGCCGACCATCTGCATGAATAAGGTGATGTACCTGATTCCACGTCAGGACGGGCATGTGGTCTGTGGTTCCAGTATGGATGAACTGGGTTTTGAACATCGGCCCAATATGCAAACCCAACAGAATATTTACAAAGCCTGTCTGGAGATGGTGCCGGAACTTGAACGGTTTCCGATTGTGAAGCAATGGGCAGGATTAAGACCGAGTTCGCCTACCGGTGTGCCCTATATCGGAAAAATGCCAGAGCTTGACAATCTATGGGCCAACTTCGGACATTTCCGTAATGGCCTATGTATGGGACCAACTTCTGCACGCTTATTACGACAGCTGATGCTTGAGCAACCCACATGTGTAGATCCTGCCGCTTTTAGCACTCAGAGATTAAAATCTGAAGTTTTAACCACCCGCTAAAATATCAGCCAAAGTCAGTTTTAAAGTAGGATATTTAAACTCAAATCCCAGTTCCTGCAATGCTTTTGGTTGTACATATTGACCGTTCAAAACCAGTTGTGATTGTTCACCCAGCATCCCCTTCAAAACAAAAGCCGGTAAACAGAATAAAGGTTTACGATGCAGTTGCTGCGCAGCTGTTTTAGCAAATTGCCCTTGGGTCATTTTTTCGGGACAGACCACATTAAAAATTTGCGTGCTGGTTTCATTTAGCATTAGAAATTCAATTGCCCGCAGTACATCCTGAATATGTACCCACACGACCGGTTGCCGCCCATGTCCAATTCGCCCCACCATATTCAGTTTAATCGGCAACAGCATACGTGGAAGAATGCCCCCATTCTTTGCAAAAACAATACCGAAGCGCACGATTTTAGTGTTCTGTTGGTGGAAACTTAATGCCGCCTGTTCCCATAACTGACACAGTTCCGACATAAAAATAGATTGTGGTGCAGACTGTTCGGTACAAACTTCTGACCATTGTTCGGTCGGATCAATGCCGTAATAGCCCACTGCAGAACCTGAAATAATACGTTTCGGAAAAATCTGTCGTTTTTCTAAATATCTGTACAGCTGATGGGTCATTTCAACCCGACTCTCAATGAGTTGCTGCTTTCTCTGTGCTGTCCAGCGCGCTTGGCCAATATTTTCACCAGCCAGGTTAATCACATAATCAATCCGATCTGTTTTAAGGTCCTCTAGACTCTGAACCCATGTGAGATCGGGATGATTGGATATCTTGTTTTTCTGACGGGTCAGCCCAAACACCCCATAATCACGTGCCAATAAATAAGGCAGTAGATGCGAACCAATAAAACCACTTGCACCCGTCACCAGTACGTTTTCTTTTAGCATTCGACCACCTCACTTGAGTATTCCTATCTATAAAATAGGATCATTTTTAATTCAAGCGTATAGCAATTTATCTTAGCCAAACATTTTTTTTGCCATACGTTGTGCCTGTTTACCATAAAACCAATAGGTTAAAAGGTAAAGTGGCGTAGCAATCAGTAAAAACATAATCAATACGATGCTTATAAATTGCGTATTTTTGAGATATAAAAGGAAATTCTGCCAAACTTCGGGATCGCCTTTGGAAAAAATTAAAATCCCAAGCAATAAAAATGCAAGGTTATAACCCCAAAAAATCAGACTGAACCCTAAAGTTATTTTTTTTCTTTCTTGCTCGCTTGGTGCACGTTGTTGTTGTTTTAAAAATTTATACAGTACTAAAATCATTGCAGTTAGATAAGGAACAATGGTAAGAATACCGCCCATGCCTGTAGGCAGTAAAGCTGCTAGCACACCGCAGATACAGGTGAAAATAAAACAAAAAAAGAAAAACCATAAAAAATATCGACTTAGTGACACCGCATACCTGCATAAGCAACTTTTAGACTACCAGTATAGAAAAAAATGAGTTTTTTTTCATTTTATTGTCAACCAATCTGTAATCCCCTGCGTTATATAGGGTAAGAAGTTCATAAACCCGTTAATTTGTACCGGCATCCACAATATTTTCGGTGAACTTTTCCTAAAGCAATAAACTTGGTTTCAAGTTTTAGTACGGAACAGCAGCCCAAGCTAAAACTTGCGACAGATTTTTTTTGACCGACGATTTCATCATCACTCGAATCGTCGGTCTTTTATTTTCTACAGTATATTTTTTATCTATCGATTTTTTATAAAATCATTCTTGTTAGATCATCCTATTCATATTTACTTATATTCTTTTACCTCATAAGAAAAGCTAGAGGACATGAAAAAATCATAACAGTAAAAAAGCTATTATCCCCCTACTAATTTTTAAATTAACTGTGAACTTATTTCTCCAAAAATAAATTTATTATCTTGAAATTATTGAAAAAATAATTAGAATACCGATGTTTTTATGTTTTATATTAATTATCGGGGTACTTATGAAAAAATTACTAGCAGTTGCTTTAGCAACTACAGCAGTTGCCTTCTCTGGCTGTTCAATCCGTATGGCGGATATGACTGTAGCTTCTACTAAAAACTACAATATTAATTCAAATCAATTTGTAAAAGGTGAACGTGTTCGGGCTGAAGATAAAGTACCTGTAGTGCTCTTTCCACTTGGTATTCCTAACTTTAAAACAGCAGTAGACAGAGCTATCGAGAAAAACCCTTGTTCAGTTGCGTTGTCAGATGTAGTTATTACTCAGTTAAATCAAGCATTTATTTTCGGTCAAATCGGCTATCGTGTTGAAGGCACTCAAATTCTTGATATGTCTCAACCGAACTGCAAAAAATAAAAAGTCATATTACTTTATAAAAAACCCTCGTTAATCGAGGGTTTTTTATAATTCAAATAAAGTTATTTCATTCCAAAAATGAGTTTTAACCCAAGCAAAGTCATCACCCCACCTGCAATACGATCAAATAGTGCTTTGAATTTTAAATAGACTTTTCGTGGACCTTCAGCTGACAAAGCGACTGCGACCAATGAATACCAACCTGCATCAATAAAGAAACACAGCACCGGCAAAACCACATAAAAATAAGCAGGAATATCTTTGGGTAAAAGTGCCGTAAAAACACTGGCCAAAATAATCGCAATTTTGGGATTACTCATTTGCGTAATTAAACCCAAACGGTATGCCTGTTTGTAACTCATTGGTTGAACTGAAGTATCTACCGAATCCATTGGCTCTTTAGCATGTTTAATAATTTTAAAAGCCAACCACAGCAGATATAAACCACCACAGATTTTTAAAGCCAAATACGCAGATGGCACAGCCAGTAAAACGGCTTGCAAACCCATCACGGCAAGTAAACCAAATATCGCTGCGCCTGTACCTGTACCTAAAGCAGTAAACAAGCCATGCTTACGTGAAATCGCAATTGAATTTTTAGCTACGTAAATAAACGTTGGTCCTGGGCTGATTGCACCCAACATTAAAGCCAAAGTAATTGAGCCTAATATCAATAATGATTCCAATGCTATTTACCTTAAATCATGAGGGAAAATGTGTTGGCCAATTCTACGTGTTTTATATTCTTATTGCCGTAATAATTTTATGTTTCTGCTCGATTCAAAAATCCAATTTTAGATAGATATAAAATACAACTGATGTTTTTATTTAAGCATCATCTACACCACAGTTGGTACATATTGAGCGCGTACCAGACCTTTTTATAAAGTTCATAAGGATTTAAATAGGGCAAACTGTTTGCAAAAATTAAGGCATCTATTCAAATTTCCGCAAATCTGGCGTAGATACCTTAATTTCGTTCCAGTCTCTTACTGTTGAACCACCGGCTTGGTTTCGCGGGCGTTGAGCTCTGAGAGACGATAATCACTATCATGAACTGGCATACCGCCAATAATCATGGTTCGAACTTCGGTTTTCGGCTTGTTATAGTCATCTTTTGCATCACAAGCTGTCAGCAACAACAGCAAGCAAACGGATAAACCCACGGATAGCTTTTTCATCACATATCCTCTTTTTTCATCATTGTTATATTTTCTAGCTTAGCACCAATGTGTATTTTTTGATCGTTTTTTTATTTTTTTAATTCAACTATTTAAAATATTTTACAAATAAGCATAGATCGCAAATCTACATACACAGAAATGTCTGTTCGAAATTTATTTCAATCAACTTACTTGTAAAAATTGAACGCCTTCACTTTCGCATGTCTGTAATGATCTCCATACATACACAGTCTCAAGCAAATAATATGACTGTAGATAAAAATATTTTGCGTACAATACAATTGAATATTCAAGGATAGTGATGAGATGTTTGATCAGATTGCACAGTCAGTGGCCTACCAAAAAATTAATCTTGATGCTGCTGTTTCAGTCACGGTTAAGCGGTTAGATCAGATCCATCCGCAAATTTCCGGCAATAAATTTTTTAAACTGAAATACAACTTTTTAGAAGCACAAAAACAAGGTTTAAATAAAGTCCTGACCTTTGGCGGAGCTTATTCCAATCATATTGCTGCAACAGCATATGCAGCACATTTATTTGGTTTCAAAAGCGTGAGTGTTATTCGTGGTGAAGAACTGGCAGCCAAACCATTAAACTCTACTTTAGCCACGGCGCAACAGTTTGGCATGCAACTGCATTTTGTTTCGCGTGAACAGTATCGTTTAAAAGATCAGCCCGAATATCTTGCTGAATTAACACAGCAATTTCCTGAACATTTTATTATTCCTGAAGGTGGAACCAATCCGCTTGCCATTCAAGGCTGCAAGGAAATTTTAAATGCCGAAGACCTGGAAAATTATGATGTGATCTGCTGTGCTGTGGGTACAGGTGGAACTATTTCAGGAATCATTGAAGCAAGTTCAGCGCATCAAAAGGTTCTGGGTTTTTCAGCGTTAAAAGGTGATTTTTTACAGCATGAGGTAAAACAATGGACCACGCAAAAAAACTGGCAGATGACCGATGCTTATTGCGGTGGAGGTTATGCCAAAACCACGCCGGAGCTTTTACAATTCATGCAGTCTTTTGAAGTCGAGCACAAGATTCCTTTAGAGCAGGTCTATACCGCCAAAATGATGGTCGGTTTATTTGATTTAATTGAACAAAATTATTTTACACGCGGCTTGCGTATCTTGGTGATTCATACTGGTGGCTTACAAGGTCGGTACACTGGCTAAGATCAAGCCTGAAATTAGCAGCAAAATTGTCTATAATGCCCTGCTTTTATCTCCCGTGAGTTGTCCCATGTCTACAAATCAGTACGATGTCATTGTTTTAGGTGCAGGTGCATCAGGTCTGATGTTGGCATATATGGCGGCACAACGTGGTCGTAAAGTCTTGGTGGTTGAAAAAGCCAACAAAGTCGGTAAAAAAATTCTGATGTCTGGTGGTGGTAAATGTAACTTTACCAATCTGTATGTCGAACCTGAAAATTACATTTCACACAATCCGCACTTCGTTATTTCAGCGCTGACTCGTTATACCAACTGGGACTTTATTGGCTTGGTGTGCGAACACGGCATTGAATATGAAGAGCGCAAACACGGTCAGCTCTTTACCTTAAACGGCGCTAAAGAAATTTTAGCCATGTTATTGGCTGAATGTGATAAAACCGGTTTGGTTGATATTAAAACCAGTTGTGAAGTGAAAAGTGTAACCCCTGTTGAAGGTCAAGGTTTTCAAGTGGCAACTTCTATGGGTTATTTTCAAGCTGAATCTGTGGTGGTGGCAACCGGTGGTTTATCGGTGCCGACCCTAGGGGGTTCAGGGATTGGTTATGAGATTGCCAAACAGTTTGGGCATCATGTCCATCCCACCCGTGCAGGTTTAGTGCCCTTTACCTTTTCGGATCAATTCAAAGAAGTTACTACCCGTTTAAGTGGGAATGCAGTAGATGCAACCCTATCCAATGATTTAAACAGTTTTACCGAAGCCCTGCTGTTCACCCATCGCGGTTTAAGTGGGCCAAGTTCACTACAACTCTCCAATTATTGGGATGTCGGTCAGCGCTTTAATATTAACTTCCTGCCTTATATCGACCTGGTTGATTTCTTTAAATCGAAAAAAGCCAGTCAACCGAAAGTCTTATTACGGACTTTGTTAAATGAGCATCTTCCTAAAAGTGTGGTACTGGAATTACAAAATTTAATCTGGGCTGAATCGGCAGATATGGCAATTGGTAATTTGAGTGATGAAAAACTTGAACAGATTGCTCAGCGCTTGCATGCTTTTGAAGTTAAACCCTCAGGAACTGAAGGCTATCGTACTGCAGAAGTAACTTTGGGCGGTGTGGATACTACAGAAGTTTCATCCAAGACTATGGAAAGTAAAAAGCAAAAAGGTATTTACTTTGTCGGTGAAGTTCTTGATGTATCCGGTCATTTAGGTGGTTTTAATTTTCAATGGGCATGGGCGTCTGCACATGCCGCATCGCAATATGTTTAAAAAATACAGATTATTCTAAATAATCTGTATGTAATAAACGAACAGGTTTAGCCTGCTGTAAACGAGTAATTGTGATCTCCATTTTCGCAATTGCTTGTGCTTCAGATGAAGCTTCAGCAACGTTCAACATAGTCGCAAGTGACTTAAAAAATTTATTTAATAACATTATGATCTCCTTTTATTATTACCATTCATACATCCAGGTATGATCTACAACATTTCATTCATATTAATCTAAATGCTTATATTCTATGAAATAGTTATTTTATAAATAGCATAAAAAGCCAAGAAAAACGATCATTTTTTAGCTATTTTTCATTTTGGTTTTCTTGTGACTTATCCACTGAATAATCACGCTTTACCTGTTTATGTGCTTGCTTCGCTCTAGCAAATACAAATTTATAAGCACTGATAAAGAAACCTGCGGTAATTCCTGCAATCACAATCGGTGCGATAAATTTATTCGGTTCTTTTTTTGACATCATGATCTCCTTTTGAATATTAAATAAAAGACCGACCACATTGATGTGATCGGTCTGCTACAAAACTTATAGGCTATTTAGGGTCATCTTTAGGATGAATATCAACATCTTGTTCAGGTTCACCTGTTGAACCATACGGGTTATTTAAAGGCTTATGTTCGGGATCGACCTGTAGACCATTATCAGATGGAGTAAGACGCACATCATTGGTTGATGTTGAACTCTCTACTATTGTCGATGGAGGTGGTGCGCTTGAAGATGTTTTAGGGACATCCGGTTGATAATCTGGATTAGGATGTTTTGCTTTCTCTTTGGCTTTATTAATCAAGTCAGTCAATACGCGCTCAGCAGGCTGACGACCGCCTAAACCAAAGGCCAAAGCAAATGCCACTGCCACAGCACCCAGTGTTAAACCAAAGGCAAGATTCACGATAGAATCGGCAATACCCATTGCACGTAAACCCATGGCAATCACTAAGCCCATAATCAGGATACGCACCAAGTTTGCTAACCATCGTGAACTGTTATATTCACCACGTCCAATGACTTTCGCGACCAAATTTGCGAGCCAGAAGCCGATCATCAAAATAACAGCGCCCAGTAAAATATTGGCACCGAACTGGATAAACATCGAAATAAGCGCACTAACCTGTTCAAAACCAAGTCGGTTTGCTGCCTCAGAAACTGCAAATAACATGGTAAAGAAAACAATCATGTAACCCACAATGCAAGACACTTTAGTGGTGCCTAAAAAGCGTTGTGCATCCATTTTGGCAGGTAATTCATCAACACCTGTTCCAGCCAATACGTCAACCACCAAATTGGCCACGAAACGTGAAACCACATAAGCCAAAATTAGAATCAGACCAGCCGCAATAATATGCGGGATGGCATTCATAATCTCATACAACATCGCAGTCGCGGGTTGTGAAATGGCTTGAATACCTAAGGCTTCAAATGCAATGATGAGGGAAGTAATAATAATGATGGCGAAGACAAATGAACCCAGAACTTTTGGCAAATTAGAATTTTTTAAGAAACCAATTTTTTGTGCCTCATGCTGCAAATTCAGACTGCCAACCAAACCTTCTACAATACCGCGTACAATTTTTGCCAAGATATAACCGACAAAAACAATAACAGCAGCAATAAAAATATTGGGTAAGAATGAAACGACTTCATTCAGCATATTCTGTATCGGGAATAACAGCCCGTTGAGACCTAAAATAGACAATACAATCGGTAGGAATAACAATAAAATAAGCCAATAGACAATATCGCTAATATTTTGACTGATTGGACTAACACCAACATCCGCACTCAATTTTTCATCTAGCTTAGTACGGTCAAGCAGTTTTTGCATCCCTACTTTAACCAGATTAGCCACAATCCAGCCAATAAAACCAACTGCAACTGCAGCTAAAAGTTGTGGAATAAACAATAGGAATTGCTGAATCATATTGCTAAATGGGCCACTCACACTGGTGAGATTAAGCACATTTAATGCACCTATGACCGCAATAATCATCACGATCCAAAATACGACACGCGATACGATACTTTCAATATTTGAGCGATGTCCAGTTGCACTTGAAAGTCTTTGATTTGTTCCTATTTTTTCTAAAACTTTTTTAACTCCTGCTGCAATAATAAGAGCAAGAATCCAACCAATCAATAAAATAGCAACAGCGGCTAGAATGGGATGGAATTGATTCCAGTAATACATGGCATCAAATTCTCCCCCTCTAGGGCCTCCAGAAAAATATTCATTCATGTTGTATTTCCTCTTGTTATTACTTATTGAAGTCTTACGGCGATGAATCGCTTTATTATCTTGACTAAGTTATCTTGACTAAGCCTATTGAGCGTGAGCCGAACCAAAAATCATCAGGTTAAAAACACATTAGAATTTGCTTATTTTTTATTCAATACAAACCATCACAAATACAACAAAAGCGCACATTAGATTGCACAAAAGCCCTAGTCTTTTCAGACTAGAGCTTTAATAAAAAGAGAGTTTAAGTTTCAAGTTAATAGTCTTTTGCAGTGGCCGTATCTTTATCGGTAGCAACTGCTTCATCACCCGGTGTACCGGTTGTCGTATTATTCGGTGTCGCTGTTTGGGCTGAAGGATTAGGATGTCCAGGAGGGGCATCTTTAGGATCTGGTTTGGGATCCGCAAACATGTAAGCGAGTAATGCAATAAAGAAAACACCCACAAGAATTAAAATATAAACAGGCAAACGTTTCTTCTGCGATTTTTCTTCTGGAGTGATTACATGAGGCGGTTTATTGAAATCATGTGTCATATTCCTATCCCCTCTTTTTTGTCATGTCCGTATTTTTATATTAGCAATACTTGTTGCTCTGTTATGTGTAGAAGCATAGTGACATGGTGAATACATGTAAATTTCACTTAAGCAGCTTAAGTTTAAAAAATACGTTTGGGATTGGTTGGAGCGACTGACTCCACAACCATCTCATGTTCATCTTTCAGTTTGACACCAGAAAGTTGCAACTGTCGTGATTTTTTCATCAGTGCCATTAAACGCTGAATGGCAATTAATTCCGATAATCCAGCAGGACGAACATTGGAAATACAATTACGCATGGCATCATGGCAGCCTTTATAGGCATTCCAAGTATAGTAAATTCCCATACTGTCGGGGGAACTCAGACCTGGGCGTTCACCGATCAGCATCACCAACATTTTGGCGTTTAGAATCTGCGCGACTTCATCACCCAATGCCACACGACTTCCCGTTGCAATGACCAGAGGTGCGATAGACCAACCTTCATTGATGCAAGACTGGTGTAATTCTGCAATAAAATGTGGCGCATTATCTTCAATGGCACGTGCAGATAAACCATCACCCGTCACAATCACCACATCATATTCTGCTTGATGTTGCTGTTGATATTGTTTTAATAATTGTCTGGATGCTTCCGACAGTTCCCGACCTAAATCTGGGCGTTTTAAATAAAGGTCTTTATCTTCTGCACAACTGGAAATATGCAAAATATCGCTGTTCGGTTTCGCCAACTTTTCCACTAATGCCTGAACATCAAGAACTTTTAAAACTGCATCTTTGGCCTGCGCATGTTCCAGTTGAAATTCCAATGAAGGCTTGGTCGGTTGACTGCCACCAACGCGTCCCAAGGCAATTCGGGCATCGGTAAACTGTTTCAGTTGTTCCCAGGCATTTTGCGTAAGTTCGGGTTGAAATTGAATATCGTATTGAACTTTCATTCTTAAACCCTCAACTCATGACAGGATTAAACGGGAAAACTTTTCTGGAAGTTGGCTTGGCCATTGCAGTTGTGAGGACTGCTGTTTTAAAATTCCCTGTTGTTCAAGCCAAGCTGAAAACTCAGGGGCAGGTTGCAAACCTAATAACTGGCGAATGTATAAAGCATCATGAAAAGAGGTGGTTTGATAATTCAGCATCACATCATCTGAACCAGGAATACCCATAATAAAATTAATGCCGGCATTGGCCAGCAAAGTTAACAGCACATCCATATCATCCTGATCGGCATCGGCATGGTTGGTATAGCAAATATCACAGCCCATCGGCAGACCCAGTAATTTCCCACAGAAGTGATCTTCCAGTCCAGCACGGATAATCTGTTTGCCGTTATATAAGTATTCAGGTCCGATAAAACCGACCACGGTATTAACCAAAAAAGGATGATACTTTCGAGCCACGGCATAGGCACGGGCTTCCATCGTTTGTTGATCCACCCCGTGATGGGCATTACTGGATAAGGCACTGCCCTGTCCGGTTTCAAAGTACATCACGTTTTGTCCAAGCGTGCCGCGCTTTAAACTTAAAGCAGCTTCATAGCCCTCCTGCAACATGGCTAAATCAATCCCGAAAGCGCTATTAGCGGCTTGTGAACCAGCTATTGACTGAAACATTAAATCGACCGGAATGTTTTTATTGGCCAGTTCTATGCCCGAACTCACATGGGTCAAGACACAAGACTGGGTCGGAATTTCATATTCATGAATAATATGATCCAGCAGTTTCAGCAGTTCTGATAAATTTTGAAGATTATCGGTAGCAGGATTAATGCCAATTACGGCATCACCATTGCCGTACATCAAGCCGTCTAGAATACTGGCCGAAATACCGAGTAAATCATCGGTAGGATGATTCGGTTGTAATCGGGTTGATAATCGCCCTTCTAGACCAATAGTGTTACGAAATTGCGTAATCACCCTGCATTTTTTGGCGACCAGAATTAAATCCTGATTGCGCATAATTTTGCTGACTGCAGCCACCATTTCAGGTGTCAGACCAGATTGTAAATTTTGCAATTTTTCTGTGGTTGCATCCTCACTCAACAGCCAGTTGCGAAAGTCTCCCACAGTAAAATGGGCAATTGGATAAAAAGCCAAGGCATTATGTTCATCTATAATTAAACGAGTCACTTCATCCTGCTCATAATCAATCAGCGTTTCATTTAGAAACTGCTTGAGCGGTACGTCTGCCAGACACATCTGCGCTGCGACCCGTTCTGTTGCATCGTGTGCTGCAATTCCTGCCAACTGATCTCCTGACCGTTCAGGCGTAGCTTTTGCCATCAATGTTTTTAAATCCACAAAAACATAATGATGATGGGCAACATTGATTTGATACAACATGATGCATTGCTCCTGATTCTATAATTATTATTTCAGTTCCTGTTCCGCTGCCTGAATATTGGCAAACTCTTCTTCTGGCGTTCCGGCAACCAATTGATTTCGGCTATATAAGAAGAAATAAGCAATAAAGGCTGCATAAATTGCTGCCGCCATCAGCCACACTTTTGGGTCAACCACAAAGCCTGCCACAACCGCAATGGCGGCAAGAACCAAAGCAATCGATGCGGTGATGATTCCGCCTGGTGCTTTATACGGACGTGGCATATCCGGTTTTGAAATTTTTAGTTTGATGTATGCCATCATCATCAGCACATAAGAAATGGTTGCACCAAAAACAGCCATCAAAATAAGCAGATCACCTTCTCCGGTTAAAGACAGCATAAAACCAATCATACCCGGAATGATAATCGCCCAATGCGGAGCATGGTTGTTATTTGTTAAAGAGAGTTTTTTCGGTAAATAGCCTGCGCGTGACAGCGCAAAGACTTGACGAGAGTAGGCATAAATAATCGAGAAGAAACTCGCAATTAACCCTGCCAAACCGACAAAGTTCACAAAGCCTGCAAGCCATGTATTTTCGCCATATACTGCTTTTAAAGCATCAACCAGTGGTGCACCTGAATTTTTTAAAGTATCTGCACCCGCTGCACCAGTCCCTAAAACCAAAATGCTTAATGCAAAAATGGCTAGGATGACCATGGAACCGATTAAGCCACGCGGTAAGGATTTATGTGGTTCTTTGGCTTCTTCAGCGGCTAAAGGTACACCTTCTACTGCAAGGAAAAACCAGATTGCATACGGTACTGCTGCCCAAATTCCTAGATATCCCAAAGGCAACAATGAGCTGGAACCGACTGCCTCAGTATTTACTGCAATGTTAAACAAGTTTTCACTATTGAAATACGGCGCCATGGCGAAAATAAACACCAATAAGGCGACAGCGGCAACGGCGGTAATCATAAAAATGATTTTTAAGGCTTCACCTGCACCTTTTAGATGCATTCCCATAAACAGCAAATAACAAATGAGATAAATAACCCATCCACCAATGCCAAATAGCGACTCGCAATAAGCGCCAATGAAACAGGCAATCGCTGCAGGGGCAATCGCATATTCAATAAGAATCGCAGTTCCTGTGAGATAGCCACCTAAAGGCCCAAATGCAGTTCGGGCAAAACTATAACCGCCGCCAGCTGTGGGCAACATAGTCGACATTTCCGACATCGCCAAACACATACACAGGTACATAATAGCCACGATCACGGTGGCAATGAACATGCCGCCCCATCCGCCCTGAGCTAGACCGAAGTTCCAGCCAGCAAAGTCACCCGAAATCACATACGCTACACCCAGACCGACCAACAACAACCAGCCGACTGCACCTTTTTTTAATTGTCTTTGGGCAAAGTATTCTTCTGCTGTATTTCCCGCTATTGGGGCATTCTCGATGACATCTTTAACATCTGACATACGCACCTCTTATTTTATCTAATCAATAAGAGCGTTATGCATAAGCCATACCAATTTTAAAATTTGGTAAAAAAGCGGATGAACCAACTATAATATGGAAATAAATAAAGGGGATTTTTATCTTTGATCTGGAATGAAGATGAATCTGGCTTTAGGTGCTGAAAAAGCTAAAATGAGCTATAATTATGCACCTTGTTTTTCATGCTGCTTAACTTTATGGCGTATCGACAGCAATCTGTAACGCTTGATCTGGACACTGATGTCACTCATCAATGTAGCTTGCATTACACTCGTGATGAACATCTCATTGGGATTATTGAATTTAATAAACCCAGTTACGTGCTTAAATGGGGTGATCTAGAATATTTTCGTCGTCGTACAGAAGAGCTTTCAGTGATGCCTTTCCCTGAATGCATTAACGCGATGGTGATCGATATTCGTAATATCGCACCTTTTTTAGACAATGAAGTGCCGATCATTCCTTGGCGTTTATTGGAAGAAGAATGCCCAATTCGTTTGGTGGTTCCACAAGATCGTCTTGAACATTATTCAGGTCTGTTTGAACCGACTTGGCTGACTTCGGACGTTGAAACTGCGATCCAAGAAATTCGTGAATATATCGATATGTTTGTACATTAATGATAATTATTAGATTTACTTTATATATCCCTCTTTAATGAGGGATTTTTTTATGGCTTCATTTAATGAAATTCCCTCGCCTTTTAGGAGATGAGGAATATATTCCGCAAGGAAGATGTCTATTAAATCTATATCCCCTTACGCAAAAGTATTGCTCACCTTTAAAAAGAAGAAAGAAAAATAATCTCTTTTCTGAGCTGTACTCCTAAGTACCCCTCATCCCAACCCTCTCCCTCAGGGAGAGGGAGTAAAATCATTTACCTTCTACCAATAATTTTCGACTGCAATATTACCTTCACCACGACGATTCATCTTTAAACCACGTGCCTTTAATGCTTCTTTAGTATCTTCTACCATTTGTGGGTTACCACAGAGCATGACGTGACTGGTTTCAACATTAAATTCCACACCTGCCGCTTTTTCTAATTCACCATTTTCGATCAGTACAGGCAAGCGGTCATGTAATGCTGCGTTTGGATCACGGGTGATAATCGGGATAAATTTAAAGCCGCTATGCCCTTCACCAAAAGTTTCTGCAATTTCCTGAATACGCTCTACATAAGCCAATTCAGCTTCGGTTCGTACACTATAAACCAGATTAATCTTTTGATATTTAGACCATGTTTCGAAATCTTGCAGCATGGATAAAAATGGTGCCAAGCCTGTGCCCGTAGCGAGTAGCCACAAATCATTCGGTAACGGAAGCTGATAACGTGCCAGCGTTAAGAAACCATAGGGTATTTTTTCCAAGTACAATTCATCGCCGACTTGCAGATGTTGCAAATTCGAAGTGAAGGCACCCGCTGGAACCACAATTGAAAAGAATTCCAAGATTTCATCAAAAGGTGATGACACCACAGAATAAGCCCGAACCACCAGCTCATCTCCCACTTTTAAACCAATACGCGCGAATTGCCCTGCGGTAAATTTAAAATGCGCAGGTCGTGTCATGGTAAAACTGAATAAGGTATTGGTCCAACGGTGTACAGATAAGACTTTTTCTAAGCTAAATTTTTCAATTGACATGATTTCAACGTGGCATGAAAGACTGCGCTCATGGTAGCATGACAACATAATTTATTAATATTTTTTAAATGTTAAGGCTCTATTCATGCGCATGACTTTACGCCAGTTGGCTGTTTTTGTAGCAGTCGCCCAAGAAGGCACAGTAACCAAAGCCAGTGATGCCGTAAAACTCACCCAAAGTGCTGCAAGTATGGCTTTAGCAGACTTAGAAGATGGCTTAGGCGCTCCGCTGTTTGACCGTTTGGGTAAACGCTTGCAATTAAATGATTTAGGTCGTTATCTCTTGCCACAAGCTTTAGAGATTTTAGGTCGTTGTGATGCTTTTGAGCAAGCGGCAAAAGGCGAACTACAAAGTATCGACTTGCGCTTAGGGGCAACGCTGACCATTAGTGACTATCTGATTCCAGACCTGATGGCAGATTTCCTTCAAATTCAGCCACAAGCGCATTTACAACTTCAAGTCGGCAATACCCGCCAGATGATTGAAGCCGTGAACCAGTTCCAACTGGATTTAGCACTGATTGAAGGTTCATGTCACCTACCACAGCTGCAATGTATCCATTGGCGTGATGATGAACTTGCGGTGTGCTGTTCACCAAATCATCCGCTGGCGCAAATTGAACGCGCATTAACCCCTGCTGATTTTGAAGCGGCAGGCGTAGAATGGATTTTACGTGAAGAAGGTTCAGGTACCCGTGAAGTCTTTGATAACGCGATTTTAAAAGACTTACCCGATGCCAATATCCGTTTAACCCTTGGTCATAATGAAGCAATTCTGAAAATTGTGGCAGGTGGTATCGGTATGTCATGTATTTCTAAACTGGCGATTGAACCTTTGCTTGAAAAAGGTCAGTTGGTCATTTTAGAGACACCGTTCTGGCAACTTACTCGTCCATTGTTCATGTTAGTACATCGTCAAAAGTATCAAGGTCCGGGTTTAAAAGCCTTCATGAAATTCTGCGAAGAATAATTTAAAGTCATAAAAAAGCGCCTAGATGGCGCTTTTTTTATTAGCGTCCGAATTGGCGCTCGCAAGGTTGACCATCATTATTACCATCCATTTGAGTTCCCGGACAGTTTCTTAAAAAGAATACCGCTTCTTCATAAGAACGCATTTGTGAACAATGAGTACGTCCATCACACTTAAATTGTGAAGACTGCTGATGTTGCACACCATTTTGTTTATCAATACTGGCACTGACTTTTTCTGAACGTGGTTTATTAGTCGAATATGTTTGATCTTCCAGATTACGGTGCCCCTGTTCAGACAGTACCTCTACCGGCAAATTCCCCAAAGCTTCTCGCTGCTGTTCCACAAATTGTGCCTGTTGTTCAATCAATTGTTGTGCTTTCAATTGTTGTGCCTGTCTATAATCTTGATATTTGTTATAAACCAACACGGCTAGCACAGCGATAACGATTAGCCCAACAATCGTGAAAATACCACCTTTAGGGCTACGTTTATTAAAACGTGGCGAAGCATTGTGATTCGCATAAGAACGTTGTGGTAGATGTGCTTCTAAATCTGCTGTGTTCTGCTTTAAATCTAAACGAACAATCTGATCAGCTTTTAATTTGCCGTTATCTTCGACAATACGAAACTTTAACTTTTCCCCTATTTTAGGTTCGACACTTTTATTGGGAAAATCCTTGATATGAAAAAATAAATCTTTCGACTCCCCCTCAATTGCAATAAAGCCAAAGCCACGCTCTGTGATGTAGCTTTTAATTTTCCCCTCAATAAACATTTCAATCTCTTATTGTTTAAATCTTATGCCGAGGATTGTAATAAAAAAAGCGCCTAAATGGCGCTTTTTAATGAGCATTTTAATCATCTAAATAAAACAATGAGATGACGCAAATTTATTCAATCAACGTTTGAAGTTTGATAACAACGCTGTTGAAATGGCTTCATTGTGTTCCAATATTTTTTTCTGTTTGGTTTTGGCTGGATTTGGATCAACACGCTCAATACGTGTTGCTTTCATCTTCTCGCCATTTTCTTCAAGCACAAATTTTACTTTTTCATTGCGTTTTGGCTCAACCTCTGTGGCTGTGGCAAAATCTGAGATATGGAAAAATATATCTTCACCTGCCATTGAAATAAAACCGAATCCTTTTTCAGGATTGTATTTGAATACTTTGCCGAATCTATATTCTAATTTCATGAACTTTACTCTAATCTGTAAACGCTATTACTACAGTATATAAAAAAAGAGGCGTAAAGCCTCTTTTTTCGTTCTTTAAAAAGATCAATTAATCTTTTTGTACAGAACCAAAGATTTTATCGCCCGCATCGCCAAGACCCGGAACGATATAACCATTTTCATTCAAACCATCATCAATGGATGCGGTAAAGATGATGACATCAGGATGAGCCGCTTCAACGCGTTTGATCCCTTCCGGTGCAGCAACCAAAACCATGACACGGATATCTTTACATCCGCTTGCTTTCAATACATCAATCGCAGCAACCAGTGATGAACCTGTTGCTAACATTGGATCAATAATCATCGCAAGACGGTTTTGCACGTCTGGTACCAATTTTTTGTAATAAGTACGTGCTTCTAAAGTTTTTTCATCACGTTCTAAACCCAAAACCGATACTTTTGCACTTGGAATAAGATTTAAGAAACCATCCAACATGCCAATACCGGCACGTAAAATTGGCACAACGGTAATTTTTTTACCGACAATACGATCTACCGTTACTTTACCGTTCCAGCCATCAATTTCATGGTCACATACCGGCAAATCTTTGGTTGCTTCATAAGTGAGAAGCATGGTGACTTCTTGTGCTAATTCGCGGAAGTTTTTTGTACTAATGTCTGCACGGCGTAGCAAACCAAGTTTATGTCGAATGAGCGGATGACGGATTTCATGAATAGCCACGGGAGAACACCTAAAAGATGAGATAAAATTACTTCTATTATAAATGTTTTTTATAGCTCTTATAAACCGAAAAGCCCCCTAAGTTAGGAGGCTTTTTGGTTAAAATTAATCGTTTTTTTAGATTACTGCTGAGAAAGCATGAAATGCAGTGGAGATAAAATCTCTGCTTGAAGCGCTAACTTGATGATTGGGTCTGGGTAAATACCGATAACCAATACCGCTAATGCAGCAGCAAGCACCATAATACCACCCACTTTTTGACCCCAATGTTTATCAGCATCAATACGTGGAGTATCTGGTGGAGTCATGTACATCACCACCATCACACGGAGGTAATAATACAAACCAATACCAGAACCAACGATGATCATTGCAGCAAGGAACCAATGTTGCGTTGTTACCGCAGCCATTACTACCAAGAACTTACCAATGAATCCCGCAGTAAGTGGAATACCGGCAAGAGACAACATCATTACAGTCAAAGTTGCTGTTAGGATTGGACGACGCCAGAACAAACCACGGTAATCCGCCAGACTTTCTGCTTCATTGTCATTGTTGTACGGGCTAGACATTAACGCGACCACACCGAACGCACCAATCGTTGTCAACACATAAGTGATCACATAAACCGTTACGTTGCCAAGGCTTGCATAAGTCATGCTGATTAAACCAATCAGCAAATAACCAAAGTGTGCAATTGAAGAGTAACCCAAGATACGTTTCAAGTTGACTTGACGTACCGCAAGGAAGTTACCGACCAAGATTGAAAGCACCGCAATAATCGTGATGATTGTTACGATTGAATCAACCAGGATTGCACCTGAAGAAAGTAAATAACGTACAAACAAACCGATGGTTGCAACTTTCGCAACAGTCGCAAGGAATGTTGCGATTGGCGCTGGCGCACCTGCATAAACGTCTGGCGTCCATTTGTGGAACGGAGCAAGAGACAATTTAAATGCAACAGCACAGATGATTAAGCCTAAACCTAAAATCACCATCGGTTGCTGAATCGCTTGCATTAACGCTTGAACATTGTCATAGAAAGACAATGAACCAGTATAAGCATAGATATATGCCATACCCATCAACAACATTGCAGAAGCAGTTGCTGAAAGAACCAGGTATTTAATACCTGCTTCTAAAGAGCGTGAGCGTTGATGCGTATATGCCAACAGACCGTATACAGGAATCGACATCAGCTCAAGGCTAATGAAGAAAGATGCATAGTGAGAGCTTGCAACCATGAGCATTGCACCCGCTACCGAGCACAACATCAAGATATACAGTTCTTCACGGTTATCTTTGTAGTTTTCAATATAAGCGTGTGACAAAGTACAACAAGCAAGGGCTGCAACAATAATCACCAGTTGATAAAGCATGCTAAATGGATCAACCATAAACATGCCCATCACGTTCGATGGTGCAAATGCCCCACCAAACATAGCGAATAGGATATATACCAAAGCAAGGTTTAAGCCCACTACAGATGCTGTTGCAATTAAATTATGGTTACGTTTAATTGCAATAAGAAGCATCACAACGATCGCAGTTAAAGCCACGATCATCACAGGAGCTAATGGCATAAGCTCAGAAAATGACATTGTGAAGTTCATGGCTTATTGGATCTCCACATTTTGTTGAGATACGACCTGTTGAGTCGCATCGACAACTTCTTGAACTGGGATATAGCTATTTGCTAACCACGCCATGCTTGAATTTGAAATATCAAGGAAGCTTTGTGGGTAGATACCAAGCCATAGTAGAGCAACGGCACAAACCAACAAAATAACAATCTCACGTGAATTTAAGTCTTTCAGTGGGTTTGTATAATGTTGTTTTTGCTCTTCGTTTGGCGTACCAAACATTGCTTTGTGGATAAGGATCAAGCCATAAAGACCTGCCAACACCAAACTGATTGCTGCCAAAATGGTAAAGGTTGGAAATTTTTGGAATGAACCCATAAGAATCAGGAATTCACCAATAAAGTTACCCAGACCTGGAATACCAACAAGGGCCGCAACAAAGAACATCAAGAAGAATGGAAGGTATTGGAACTGACCACGAATACCGCCCATTTTACGCAAGTCACGGGTATGTAAACGTTCATACACTTGACCACACATAATGAACAATGCAGCAGATGAAATACCATGTGCCAACATCATGATCATTAAGCCCTGGAACGTTAAAATATTACCTGCGTAAAGCGCAAGTAACACAAAGCCCATGTGCGAAATAGATGTGTAAGCAAGTAAACGTTTCATATCAGTTTGTTGGAAAGCACACCAAGCGCCGTAGAACACACCAATTAAACCGAAGATGATCGCGATGTCTGCAAACTGTGCAGAAGCCGCCGGGAAGAACGGAATAACGAAACGAAGCAAACCGTATGCAGCTGTCTTAATCAAGATACCTGCCAAGTCGACAGAACCTGCTGTCGGAGCTTGAGCATGCGCATCTGGTAACCAGCCGTGCAATGGGAACACTGGAAGTTTTACAGCGAAACCAATGAACATACAAAGCATCAAGGCATAAGCCACTGATGGTAACTGTGCATCAAGCGTATTCGCCACACCTAACAAGTAGTTGTAATCAAATCCGATCATGCCTGTCATCATGTAACCGTAAACCACGAGGCCTAGGATACCGATGAGCATGATTAAACCTGCTACTTGGGTATAGATGAAGAACTTGGTCGCTGCATATACACGTGATTTGTTGTCCGCCCCCTTATGACCCCATAACGCAATCAGGAAGTAGATTGGTACAAGCATCATCTCCCAGAAGAAGAAGAACAGGAACAAGTCAATCGCTAAGAATACACCGATCACCCCACCCAAAGACCATAAAAGGTTTAAGTGGAAGAAGCCAACGTTCTTTTGAATCTCACCCCATGAACATCCAACTGCAAGTACACCCAGTAATGCAGTCAAGCCCACCATAAGAAGTGAAAGACCATCCACCGCCAAGTGAATGTTAATGCCTAGGGTTTGAATCCAAGGCACCATGAATTCAGCAGCCCAAGTTGGAACTTTAGCGCCTAATTCATAGTTATAAGTACCCGATTGCCAAAGCGAAACAGTTAAGCCCAGTGTTACGAGCATACCGATTAAAGCAATATAACGTGGCAATTTGTCATCGAACTTGTCGACTAACCAGCAAATAAAACCTGCAATGAACGGTACCAGGATCAGCGCGGGTAAAATCCAGTTGTTTGTGATTTCCATCTTATTTCCCCACTACCTGAATCACGATCAAGATCATCAGCAATACCACTACACCGAGTGACATACTTGATGCGTATTCACGCAATGAACCTGTCTGACGTGAGCTTGTGAAGCTATGACCACCTTTAACAATGGCAGGAAGCACTAACCACAAACCATCAATTGGATCACGACCTAAAATTTTCGCGATAAGCAAATATGGTTTTACAAATACGATGTTATACAACGCATCAAAACCGAGTGCATTACGGCAAATATTGGCAAGACCCGCACCCAATGTAGTTTCAGCAAAAGCTTTAACTGCTTTGTAAGCAAAGGCAAACAGGATCACGCCCACTACAAGACCGGCAAGTGCAATACCCACTGCTGTATATTCAGCACCGTGTACACCCGCTTCAAGTGCTTCAGGAATAATAAACGCCGGAATTTTCGCAGAGTTTAAAATTGCTTCTACTGGTGCTTTTAAGAAATAAGCCAAACCAGTTGAAAGCACCGCTAAAATACCCAACGGAGCCCAATAAGTCGCGCCTTTGATTTCGTGATACGGTGTGTTTTCTTTACCAAAGAATACAACCCAGATTAAACGGAATGTATAGATTGAAGTTAAGAATGCACCTGCAACACCTACCCAGTACAAGCTGTTATATACAGGAAGATTTGCAATGTGGCTTTGTGCCCAAACTGCACCAAGGATCGCATCTTTCGAGAAGAAACCGATGGTTAAGAATGGAATTGCAGCCAACGCACCGCCACCAATCGCGAAGCAGGCAAACAGGAATTTGTTATGTTTGAACAAGCCACCCATTTTGAAGATGTTTTGTTCGTGGTGGTAAGCCATAATCACCGCACCAGACGACAAGAACAATAATGCCTTGAAGAATGCGTGTGAAAGCATGTGGAATAAACCAGCTTGGTATGCTTCAGCACCGACAGCCATAAACATATAACCGAGCTGACTCATGGTTGAGTAAGCCAAAATACGTTTGATGTCTGTTTGAACCAATGCAGCAAAACCAGCAACAATCAATGTTACAGCACCCGTGATCGAGATGAACATCATCACTTCAGGTGTCATTTCAAACACAGAGAACATACGGCAGCACAGGTAAATACCTGCAGTTACCATTGTTGCAGCATGGATCAATGCAGAAACAGGTGTAGGACCTGCCATCGCATCGGCTAACCATGTTTGTAATGGAATTTGAGCAGATTTACCGGCAGCACCCAAGAACAACATTAAAGATGTCCAGATCGCAAGTGAATGGTCACCCGCTAAAACTTGAGGTGCATTGGCAACGATTGTTCCGATATGCAAAGTACCAAATTGTTGGTAAAGCAAGAACAATGCGATCAGCAAGAATACGTCACCGATACGCGTTACGGTAAATGCCTTGATTGCCGCAAAACCATTTTCAGGTTTTTGGTAGTAGTAACCAATTAGCAAGTATGAGCAAAGACCCACGCCTTCCCAACCCAAGAACAATAACGCCAGGTTATCGCCAAGTACCAATAACAACATGCTCGCTACGAACAGGTTGAAATAAGAGAAGAAACGCGCGAAGTCTTCATCACCATGCATGTACCATGATGCAAAGATGTGGATTAAGAAACCTACACCCGTCACCATGCCCATCATCAGTAATGATAGACCGTCTAGATGCAAGCTCATGCCCGGTGCTAAACCACCAACGTTGAACCAAGTCCAAAGATGTTGAACTTGAGCAACTGAGCCATTCTCGACAAAGCCCATACCAGCAATCAGTGCAAATAAAGCAGAAAGACCTACTGAACCTACCCCAATAATGGCTGCCACACTTTCAGGAAGCTTGTTACGCCCCGCCGCTAAAAGGATAAAACCAATGAGCGGAAATAATACTGTTAAATATAAATAACTCATCCGCGCATCTCACTAGCAGCATCCACATCCAAATGATGGAAGCGATGGTAGAACTGAAGGACGATCGCAAGACCAATACACGCCTCTGCAGCAGCAAGAGTTAAAATCAGGATGAACATGATTTGTCCATCTGGTTGTAACCATGCGCTACCCGCTAAAACAAACGCAAGTGCAGCTGCGTTCATCATCACTTCAAGGCTCATTAACATAAATAATAGGTTGCGTCGCACCATTACACCGTAAAAACCGAGTGCAAAAAGAATGGTTGCAACGATCAAACCATGTTCTAAAGGGATGTTGCCCATTATTCTTTTTCCTTTTCTGCACTTGGTTCACGTTTACCTAAATGGAATGCTGCAACCAAGGCTGCAAGCAATAACATCGCGGCAACTTCTACCAATAGTAAGTAGTGAGTAAAGAGCGCTGTACCAACAGCTTTAGGTCCAATCACTTCTGTGCCCATGACAGGACCAGCAGTGGTGTAATCTGAACCGAGCATCCAAACAAGCACTAAGCCCATAAGGAAACTCACCATTGCAGGATATGCCCATGCAGATGAAGTGAGCCACTTACGTTCCTGATCAACTGTATGTTGACCAAGATTCAGCATCATCACCACAAACACGAACAACACCATGATCGCGCCTGCATAAACAATAATTTCCAGCGCACCAGCGAATGGTGCACCGACGATCATGAACATACCCGCAACTGCAAGTAGAGACACGATCAAGCTAAGCAATGCATGTACAGGATTCGCGTTGGTGACAACGCGAATCGTAGAGACAATGGCCACAAGTGCCATCAAATAAAATGGCCACATCATGGTAATAAGCTCCGTACGTCAACAGGCGCGCTTTCGCGTTGTGCTTGACCTTTATCTTTACCTGCTACAGCCATACCGGATACGCGGTAGAAGTTGTAGTCAGGATATTTACCAGGACCTGAAATGAGCAAGTTTTCTTTCTCATAAACCAAGTCTTGACGAACATATTCGCCTAATTCGAAATCTGGTGTCATCTGAATTGCAGTCGTTGGACATGCTTCTTCACACATACCGCAGAAAATGCAACGAGAGAAGTTGATACGGAAAAACTCCGGATACCAACGACCATCTTCTTTTTCTGCTTTTTGCAGTGAAATACAGCCCACCGGACAAGCAACCGCACATAAGTTACATGCAACACAGCGTTCTTCGCCATCGGGGTCACGTGTTAATACAATACGACCACGGAAACGCGGCGGAACAATTTGTTCACCTGGTACTTCTGGATATAAAATGGTGTCACGTTTACGTGTCACGTGGCTGAAAACCATCCACAATGAACGTACGATTGACCCGAATCCAGCTAGAATTTTATACATTTTGTACTCCCTGCTGTCCTAGGCCTGATTCATCAGAATCACAGCACCAGTCACCAACAAGTTGACCAACGCCAATGGCAAACAAATCTTCCAACCAAAGTTCATCACCTGGTCATAACGTGGGCGCATTAACGAGCCACGTGCCAAGACAAACATCATTACAAAGAATGCTGTTTTGATAATGAACCAGAATACTGGTGGAATAAATGGAATTTCTAGGTTGAATGGCGCTAACCAACCACCGAAGAATAAAGTTACGATCAGTGCTGAAATAAGAACCACATTGACATATTCTGCAACGAAGAACATACCCCATTTCATACCGCCGTATTCGACATGGTAACCTTCCGCCAATTCTTGTTCAGCTTCTGGTTGGTCAAATGGATGACGATGCGTTACCGCCACACCAGCAACAATAAAGATCAAGAAACCCAAGAATTGAGGAATAACGAACCAGACATCACGTTGTGCTTCAACAATCTCACGCATGTTGAATGAACCCGCAATTGCGACTACACCCATCAGCGAAATACCCAAGAACACTTCATAAGAAATGGTTTGAGCTGCAGAACGAAGACCACCCAATAACGCATATTTGTTATTTGAAGCCCAACCACCAAAAAGCACTGCGTACACTGCAATACCGGCCATTGCCATAAAGAACAATAACCCGATACTCATGTCAGCAACACCCAGTGTTGGACTTACAGGAATCACCATGAACGAAAGTACCGCAGTTGCCATGGCAACTGCTGGTGCTAAACGGAAAGTGAGTTTGTCAGCAAACTTAGGTGTCCAATCTTCCTTAAACATGATTTTCAGCATGTCGGCAACGATTTGGAACATCCCCCCAGGACCAACACGGTTTGGACCGTAACGGTCTTGCCATAATGCAAGTAAACGACGTTCGATGAATGACATCAACGCAGCGACAAGCACCACCACAAGCAAGATCACAATTGCTTGAACTACAGAGTAAGCGATTGGCCAGTTCTCAGCCCAAAGCGGTGTTTGACGTATTAATTCTTGTTCCATGAATTACACTCCTACCGCGACTGATACAGGCTCTGCAAGTGAAACCGTTGGTGCAAGACCAATTGGATAACCAATATAACCTGTAGGTAAATATTCAATCACTTGAACTGGAAGGCTAATGCTTGCCTCACCTGATTTCACAGTAATTTTTTGACCGTCTTGAACATTTAAGCGTGCTGCATCTTGTTCACCTACTGCAAATACCGCTTCAGGAATACGCGATTCCATTGCAGGTGTTTTTACAGTGAACTCACCAGAACCGAAAATGTGGTGCATCGGCACTAAACGGAAGCTTTCCGGATGCGTAACGACTGGCGTTGGAGCAACGAAAGTACGTGAAGGACGTTTTTTCAAATGATCGAATAAACGAACGCCTGAATCACCACCTTTTAAGTGACCACCCACGTTGTCTTGGAATTTGTTCCAAGCTTGTGGAGAGTTCCAGCCCGCAGACCATGCAAATGGTACCAGCGCTGATGGTGTTTGATTCCCCACGTAACCTTCCATAGAGAATGTTAATGCAGAATCGATATCGATCGGTTGTTTTGGTTCATGTACCGATAACGGCGCACGCATTGCAGTACGACCTGAATAACGACGTGGTTCACGCGCAATTTTCAAGCCATGCACACGGTAACCCGCATCTGGAGCTACATCTCGAATCGCTTCAAGTGCAGGAACATTTTTCGCAACAGATTCAATCACGTCATCCAGCAATGTCCATGAAATCGCCTTACCTTGTAAGCCAGTTTCAAGGGCATGTAACCAGCGCCATGATTCTTTAATCGCATATTCTGGTTTGTAGTAGCTTGGGTCATACACTTGGTAGAAACGTTGTGCACGGCCTTCCTGAGATACTACAGTACCATCACCTTCCGCGAAGCTTGCCGCTGAAAGTACAATCGATGCTTTCGCAACCGTTGCGGTTTCAGCATGATCAAGCACGATCACTTCATTTGCTTTGTCAAATGCTGCATCAACTTGAGCTGTTGGTAAACGACGGTATAAGTCATTTTCAACCACGATGATTGCATCATAATCTTGAGCGAATGCTTGTTCTAAGCTTAAACCACCGAAGATTGCCAAGCCCATTGAGTTCACTTCAGGAACAGTCAATGTAAGACCCGCATTTGAACCAAGGTTTTGCGCAACTTGTGCAGCCGCTTCCAGGATTGCAGGGTCTTGCAAGCTTGTACCCGAGATGATCAATGGTTTTTTCGCAGCTTTTAATGTGTCAGCAATGGTTTGCGCAAATGCTTTCGCATCGTCATCCAAACCAGTGATGTTCTCACCAGCAACTGCCGCAGCAACCGCAAAGCCTAAACGCGCGATGTCGTTTGGAGAAGCAACCACTTCGCCTGTCGCAACATCAGATAAACGAGTTTGCGTAGCAGCAAGGATGAAAATCGGAGATTTCGCATCTTGACCAATACGTTGTACCGGTTCAGCCAACCACTCTTGAGTACGACGTTCTGCAGCCATTTCTTTGGCTTTGTTTTTCGCAGCTTGGCGAACAGACAATGCCATGCGTGGTGCAGTTTGAGTTAAGTCTTCACCCAAGATCAACACTGCATCGTAGCTTTCGATTTCACGCATCGTCGGATTATAAACACCCTCGGTTTGCATGATAGAAGCCGCAAGTTCAACCAGGTTCTGCTCTTTTTGAGACAGACCTGTAGAGAAGTTGTCTTGACCTACCAGTTCGCGAAGCGCGAAGTTAGATTCAAGAGATGCACGTGGAGAACCAATACCCAATACTTTTTTGCCTTGGATACTTTCAATCACGGTATCAAGCGCCTGATCTACAGAAACTGTAGTCACGTTTTCACCTGAACGGAATTGTGGTTGACGTGGACGATCTTCACGATTTACATAACCGGTACCGAAACGACCTTTATCGCAAAGGAAGTATTGGTTAACGTCACCGTTAAAGCGGTTTTCTACACGACGCAGTTCACCATAACGCTCACCCGGAGATATGTTACAACCTGAAGAACAGCCTTGGCATACGCTTGGCGCATACTGCATGTCCCATTTACGGTTATAGCGTTCTGAGTGAGTTTTATCGGTAAATACACCTGTTGGACAGACTTCAGTCAAGTTACCCGAGAATTCAGATTCTAGAGTTCCTGATTCAGGACGACCGAAGTAAACACGAGAAGCGCTCGCATAGACACCAAAGTCTGTACCACCTGCGTAGTCATTGTAGTAACGAACACAGCGGTAACATGCGATACAACGGTTCATTTCATGAGAAATGAATGAGCCTAGCTCTTGGTTGTAATGCGTACGTTTGGTGAAACGGTAGCGACGACGATCGTGCTGTGTCATCACCGTCATATCTTGTAAATGACAGTGACCACCTTCTTCACACACTGGACAGTCGTGTGGGTGGTTGGTCATCAAGAATTCAACAATAGAAGCACGGAAATCTTTCGCTTCTTTGTCTTCAATCGAGATGTAGGTATTGTCAGATGCAGGCGTCATACATGACATGACTAAACGACCACGCGTATCTTCTGGATTCGCGTACTGAGTCACGGCACATTGACGGCAAGAACCGACAGAACCTAAGGATGGATGCCAACAAAAGTATGGGATGTCAATACCAAGACTCAAACATGCTTGTAGCAAGTTTTCCGAGCCGTTGACTTCATACGATTTGCCATCGACATGAATTGTAGCCATAGTCGAATTCCTTAAGCTTGTTCTACGTTGCTAGTTTGAGCGGCGGCATTGACTACCTTCGCTTCAAATTCGCCACGGAAATGTTTGAGTGCGCCCATAAGCGGTTCCATTGCACCTGGAGCGTGAGCACAGAAAGTTTTACCAATCCAAAGCTTACGAGTAAGCTCTTGTAAGTGGTCGATATCTTCTTTCTTACCTGTACCATTTTCCAATGCTTTAAGCGCTTTAACCGCCCAAGGTAAACCATCACGGCAAGGCGTACAGAAGCCACATGATTCACGCGCAAAGAATTCTTCAAGGTTACGTGTTGCTGAAACCATACATTGGGTTTCATCAACCACCATCAGCAAACAGGTACCTAAACGTGAACCTGCTTTCATGATGCTTTCTGCATCCATTGGCAAGTCGATATGCTCTGCTGCCAAGAAGTCAGTAGAAGCACCACCTGGTAACCATGCTTTTAAAGTCAGACCATCACGCATACCACCGGCATGATCTTCAATCACTTCACGCGCAGTCGTACCAAATGGCAGTTCCCAAAGACCCGGGAATTTAACCTTACCTGACGCACCGTAAATTTTTGTACCTGGATCTTTCGATTTACCTTGAGATAAACCGATATACCATTCAGGACCACGTAGCATGATTGCTGGCAAGTTGTTATAGGTCTCTACGTTGTTGACAATCGTAGGACGCCCCCAAGCACCTGCAACTTGCGGGAATGGCGGTTTGGTACGTGGATTTGCACGACGACCTTCAAGCGAGTTAATCAATGCAGTTTCTTCACCGCAAATATAACGACCCGCACCGGTATGCACGTGTAAATCAAAGCTCCAGCCAGTACCGAGGATATTGTCACCCAGGTAACCTTTGGCACGAACCTGCTCAAGCGCTTCATTTAAGTACTGCGCAGCTTCGATGTATTCACCACGGATGAAGATATAACCTTGAGTTGCTTCTAATGTATAAGCAGCAATTAACATCCCTTCAATCAATTGGTGTGGAAGATCTTCCATCAACAAACGGTCTTTGAAGGTACCCGGTTCCATCTCATCGGCATTACAGATCAGGTAACGTGGACCACCATCATTTGGCGCCATCAATGACCATTTAATCCCTGCTGGGAAACCTGCACCACCACGACCTTTTACAGTTGCAGCTTTAACCACATCAAGCACTTCAGCCGGTTTCATGGCAATGGCTTTTTTAAAGCCTGCATAACCTTCAAGCGCTTCGTAATCATCAGCATTACGAACATTGGCTTGTTTGCTTAAACGCCAAGTGAGTGGATGAGTTTCCGGGTTACCGTCACCGTAAATTGGTTTTGGTTCAGTATTCATAGATACTTCTCCAATAACTGTTTAATTGAAGTCACTTCAACCAATCCGTGAGTGTCTTCATCAATCATTAACGTTGGACCTTTGTCACAGTTGCCTAGGCAGCAAATCGGCAGCAAAGTAAAACGACCATCAGCGGTGGTTTGACCAAACTGAATACCGAGTTCACGCTGGAACGCTTCAGCCAAAGTTTCTGCGCCCATAAGGAAGCAAGCAATCGAGTCACATAACAAAATTACGTGACGACCAACAGGTTGGCGATAGATACGGTTATAGAAAGTCGCAACACCTTCTAAATCTGCAACGCTCATAGAGAGCATTTGTGCAATCGCATTCATTTGCGCATCATCCACCCAGCCATTACGGCGTTGAACGCATTTCAATGCATCCAAACATGCCGCACGCGGGTACGGATAATGTTCAATGTGATGTTCGATATCGTGGATTTCTTCCGAAGTTAAAATCCCTTCAACATTCACACGTGGCTTTTTATCAGTCAAAATCATCATAATACGTTTACCCCTTAGCGATCCACGTCAGCCATAACGACGTCAATAGTCGCTAAATAAATGATCAAGTCAGATACAAGACTGCCGTTAATCACGGAAGGCATTTGCTGTAAGTGCGTGAAGGTTGGTGTACGAATACGGGTACGGTAACTCATGGTTGACTTGTCTGAAGTCAAGTAGTAGTTAGATGCACCTTTTACCACTTCTGCCATTACAGAAGCTTCACCTGCAGGCATAACAGGACCCCATGACACGCTTAAGAAGTGCGTAATCAAAGTTTCAATATCTTGCAATGTCTTGTCTTTTGGCGGTGGAACAGCCAACGGATGATCCGCTTTATAAGCACCAGAAGGCATGTTATCTAAACATTGCTTCACGATTTTCAGTGATTCTTCAATTTCACGGAAATGCACCATGACACGTGCGTAAGCATCGCCTTCGTACTCTAAAGGCACGTCGAAGTCGTAGTTTTCGTAGCCGCTATAAGGACGGTATTTACGAACATCGAAATCAATACCTGTAGCACGCAGACCGGTACCGGTTACACCCCAAGCCAATGCAGATTTTGCATCGTATTGCGCAACATTACGGGTACGACCAATAAACACAGAGTTTTTAAGCGCTGCTGTGTAGTACTCTTTCAAACGGCTTGGCATCCATTCGAGAATTTCACGAATGAGTTTTTGCCAGTTGTTTGGAAGGTCGTGCGCAGTACCGCCAATACGGAACCATGCCGGGTGCATACGGTAACCTGTGATCGCTTCGATGGCGTCATAGATTTTTTGACGATCGGCGAACATATAGAATACTGGCGTCATACCGCCGGCATCCTGAATCGCAGTACCGATATATAACAAGTGGTTATTAATACGGAACAATTCAGACATCATGACACGGATACATTGTGCACGGTCAGGAACAGTGATTCCTGCCATTTGTTCCACACCTAATACATAAGGCATGTTTTGCGCACAACCACCCAAGTAGTCAACACGGTCGGTATAAGGAATGAATGAATGCCAGGTTTGACGTTCAGCCATCTTTTCCACACCACGGTGGTGATAACCGATGTCAGGCACACAGTCTTTCACTTCTTCGCCATCTAACTGCAAAATTACACGGAATGCACCGTGCGCAGATGGATGGTTCGGACCCAAGTTCAAGAACATGAAGTCTTCGTCTTCATTACCGCGTTTTAGACCCCAATCTTCAGGAACAAAGCGCAAGTGTTCTTGCTCGAAATCCTGTTTCGCCTGGTTCTGCATATACGGGGTATATTCAGTCGCACGTGCAGAATATTCTTTACGAAGCGGGTGACCTTCCCAATAAGTTGGCAACAAAATACGACGGAGCATTGGATGCCCTTCGAAATTAATGCCGAACATATCGTATGCTTCACGTTCGTACCAGTTGGCATTTGGCCAAATGTTGGTTGCTGTTGGAAGATTTACATCATTCTCATTCAAGGCAACTTTAATACGAATATCACTGTTACGCTCTAGCGATAACAAATGATAGAACACGGTGAAGTCAGACGCAGGTAAACCGTCGCGGTGTGTACGTAAACGCTCATCCACCGCAGACAAGTCGAATAACATCACGTATGGACGTTCTACTTTCCGCAAGAACATTAAAACGTCTTGTACACGTGCGCGCTCAACCCAGACCGTTGGAAAATCTTCAAAAGTCGCTTGCACGTAGAAGTTCTCACCAAACTTGGTTTTGAGATCTTCTACAATTGCAAATGCTGGGCGTGAATCAACTGGAGTTGATTCTGGCATAGCAATGTCAGTTTCAGCCATTGGCTTGGCTTCCTATTTAATACAAATTCAAGTCAACTTTAACGACAATTACACCCAGACCGGGTGCATCAATATTTCATCGTTAAAATTATTCAATTTCATCCATAGAGCGTAAGTTTTTCACTGCAATACGTTCAGCATTCTTACGGTCACGTTCTGGCTGCATCTTTGGCTTATATACTGGCTGAAGATCATCACCAATGACCGCTGAAAGTGGACGGCGCTCTAATTGAATTTGGTCTTGTAACAACATTAATGCTTGCAACAATGCCTCAGGGCGTGGTGGGCAACCTGGGATGTACACATCGACAGGAATGATTTTATCCACACCTTGTACAACCGAATAAATGTCGTACATACCGCCAGAGTTTGCACAAGCACCCATTGAAATCACCCATTTAGGCTCTAACATTTGCTCGTATAAACGCTGAATTACAGGTGCCATCTTCACGAAGCAAGTACCTGCAACAATCATTAAATCCGCTTGACGCGGTGAAGCACGAATAACTTCGGCACCGAAACGTGACATATCATGCACACCGGTTAGGGTAGTTGCATACTCTACGTAACAGCACGATGTACCAAAGTTAAAAGGCCATACAGAGTTTTTACGACCCCAGTTTACAGCTGTATGCACCACGTCCTCTAAACGAGTCATGAATACATTCTTATTCACTTCTTCTTCAAGCGGATCGCTAACGATCTGACGCTCCTGAAGTGGATATTGATCAGCATCCGGATTCGCACGGGTTAATGTATATTTCATCCCGAGTTACTCCTTAATAGATGATGTAGCCGGTGTTTTTGCTTTCACACGACCAGAAGATTGAGCTGGAATTTGACCTGTAGGGTCCATAACTAACTCTTCGATGGAGTTAAAGCGAGTAATGTCTGCAAGGTTCATATTTGCTGAACCCATTTTCGATGCCGTAGCTGCTGATTTTCGACGGTCAGTAGGAGCCCAATTCAACGCGCCTACTTTCACTGCATAAATCAACGCAATCAATAAATCGACCACAAAAATGACAACAGTTGTAAAACCGAACCAACCTACCTCACGAACCGATGTAGCCCATGCGTAGAGATAAAGTGCTTCTAAGTCAAATACTACAAAGAAAATCGCCACCAAGTAGAACTTAGCAGACAAGCGGATGCGTGCTCCACCAGCACCTACCACACCTGACTCAAATTGCTCTTGCTTCGCACGGCCCCATGACTTACCCCCAAGGAGTAAAGGAACTGTGAGCATAAAGACGCAAAGAAATGTAACGCCGATCACGAAGGCAATAATTGCCCAATCGTATGGAGTAATGGCACTCATGCGGGGATAACTCCTGGCAGGCCTAATTTATTAACAAAGAATGTATGTATTGGCCTTCAAATACACCAAACACAAAATTAATCCCGCCAATTGTACCTGATTTATGATTTCACTTGCTAGCTTATAAGCCTTAGTCTTTTGGATGATTTTTTAGTCATTTTGCCTTTTTTTCAAAGCTTAAGCCCTATTGTTTATCTAGCAATCGCTTTATTAAATCAAAAAAAGAAAATTGATTATTTTTTTCAAATTCATGAAATCCAGGTTCATATTTTCTAGAAAAATCCAAATTATAGTGTCATCTATTTATACAAGCACATCTTCAATCAGCGTAAAACGATCAAACTTCGGTCCAATGTCTTTCTGGCTCCCACTCTCACATCAAACTATTTTTGTTTTATTTCTCCCATAAAGATCAGCGCTTTTAGCAATGCAATGATAAATATGAGAACTCTTTTTAGTCTGTGATTTTTTTTAAAGCACTAACATCTATATAAAGCAATAAACACGACCTCCTAGTACATATTTTGTGTGTTTTTTTGCAACTCTAATGCATCTCATGATGATCTCCCCCCCTATTTATGCTATTCCTATCTGTATTCGTAGAATAAAGAATAAGGAGCAAACACATGGGCTTAGCATACAAACACGAATCTGAGTATTTTTTCTTTGCGCAGCTCTTAGTGCGTCATGTGGAAGGGTATATTGAAAAACATCCAGATGCCCAGGATGCGATTTTCGACCTTCGTGATATTTATGAACTTTTCCGCCAAGACTTTGCTTCTGCAACCACAAATCTAGATGCTATTTTAAATATTGCAGATCAATATAAAGTTGAAACACTGAACGGCGATCAAAAGCTGATTAGTCATTACGCCGTCGATCCTAAAAACAATTCTTTGCTGCTGGATTTCAATGCTGAGGCTCTAGAAAGCCTGAGACAAGGCAAACCCATTATTGAACCCGATGCCACTCTTCACGAATAAACCATAAAAAAGCACCGAATCTGGTGCTTTTTATTACATTTTTTTATTAAGTTATTTAAAACTCTATGCTGTCTTTAGTTATACCGGTTTTCTTGCCAGATTTATTAAATCTTTTTACAGGCCATGTCATGGTAAAACGCGCCCCACCCAAAATCGGGCTTTTATCGACATCAATATTACCGCCAAACCAGTACGCAATACGACTGACAATAGACAGACCCAAACCATAGCCACCAGAAGCACGGGTACGACTGTCATCTAAACGTGCAAAAGCTTCAAAGATGCGCTTGCGCTCTTCTTCAGGAACCCCTGCACCATCATCTTCAACCTGCACATAAGCCAGACCTTCATCATTAATCCCTCCGCTTACAATCACTTTATGATCACAATATCGAACCGCATTACCCACCAAATTCTGTACTACACGGTGTAAATAACGACGTTCAGCATCCACCACAATGTTAAGAGGTGGTGCTTGAAGCTCAATTTCTTTCTGTGTTTTGAGCGCTTCAGTTTCAACGACAACTTGATCTAATACGTCAAATAAGACAATTTTTTCAAAATCTAACGAAGGTGTACCCTGCTCGAGTTTTGCATAGGTCATGATTTCATCAATCAGGGTATTCAGCGCTTCAATATCTTTATCAATCTGCTCAACCTGTTGCAAGCGATATTCATAGTCATCTTCTTCTGCCAGCATTTCCATACCAAAACGGATACGTGCCACAGGTGTGCGTAATTCATGCGAAACCGCACGCATCAATTCGCGTTGCGCTTCAATCAAGCGCTGAATGTGATCCGACATACTGTTGTAATTGGTCGCCAGACTTGCCATTTCATCGGTCCCATCGACCGGTAAACGCAAGGTCATGTCCCCGGACTTCATGCGATGCAAGGCATAATTCACTTCACGCAAACGACGCTGCATTGGCACAAGCAAGCCATATACACCTAGACTCAGCACAAATAAGCTGAGCAAGGTAATCCCGGCAGCAAGCTGAAAAGGCATCCAATTAAATAGCGGCACAGGACCGAGCACCAACACCTCAGAAGGTGAACTTGGCATAGGCGAAACAATAGAAATTGTAGTCCCACGAACTGACGCACTGTCACGGTATAAAATAATACTGTGATCTAATCGAAGTCGACCAATCTGTTCCGAATCGAGGGGAAGATTTTGAATTTTTTCAATTTGAATGGGATAAGCAAAATTCGATTGAATTTTTGCAAGATATTCTTTTTCTTGTCCCGGGTAATACACCAGATAATCCAGAATAAAAATTGGCAACGCTTTCATTTGACGTTCGCCAATTTTATCTACTTTTATATAAAGCAAATGTTTTGGATCATCTTTCAAGCCAATAATCACGTAAGCAATCGAGTTTTGTGCATCATAACGAACCGCAGCTTTACGCTCATTAATTCGTCTTTGCTCGGTACGCGATAAATCAACTTTATTGGCATCTACATAATAAATGGGCAGTTCCAGCAAATCCGAAGCATCAGAAATCCAGTCTTTTTTCTGTTGCTCATTCGGCTGCCGCGCGATGCCCTCGCTAATAATATAAGACACACCATCGGTTAAAGATTCACGATATTCTTGCGCACGCTGGTAATTAATAATCTGTACCAACAGGTAGCCAAATACTGCGACCAAGGCGACTAAAATCACTAACCCCGCATAAATACGCAAAAATATACTGTGTTTAAACAAGAGGATGTCCTATAAAAATTAGGTACAACGATTAAAGACCGTTGGTTTCTTTAACGAACAAATAACCTTTACTACGTACTGTTTTAATACGTTTTGGATTTTCAGGATCATCACCAATTTTTGGACGAATACGTGAAATACGCACGTCGATTGAACGGTCTTGACCATCGTATTCAATACCACGCAGACGCTCAAAAATATCTTCACGAGATAGAATGCGACCCGCGTTTGAAGCCAATAACCATAACAAGTCATATTCGGCACTAGTGAAATCAACTAACTCACCATTCAAAGTCACCGAACGACCACCATTATCGATTACAAGATCATCAAATTCGATGCGTTGTGCAACTTCATCTTCAGGTGCCTTGTCTGTACGACGCAGTAATGCACGAATACGCGCTAAAAGAACACGTGGCTGAACAGGTTTTGCCACATAGTCATCCGCACCCATTTCCAGACCCAAAACCTGGTCCATATCTTCGGTACGTGCAGTCAGCATCAAAATCGGTTGATGATAATGTGGACGAACTTCACGACAAATGGTTAAACCATCTGCACCTGGCAACATCACATCCAGTACCACTAGATCTGGTTGTTCAGCAATGATACGACGGATTGCGCGATTACCGTCAGGTTCTACCCCAACTTCTAATCCATTACGAATCAGGTATTCTTGAGTCAAACGTGCAAGACGTTCATCGTCTTCAACAATTAAAATTTTAGGTAACTTTTCTTCTTGGCTCATAAAATGCCCCTTTATCTGGATTAAGGTATCCTTAAAAATCCGACGGATATGCTTTAATATATTCAGCAATATACACACGTTTACATTGTAAACAAGATAGCATTCACCAAACTGATACATCAAAGTGGTTTTTTGTTATATTTTTATTAAGTGTTGAATTAATTGATATTTTCAAATTTAATGCCCATTTCAGCCATTTTACCGATACATCTTGTTACAAAATGATGATTTTATATACATTTTGCCATTTTGTTCAGAATATGAGTAATTAATCGCACTCTTTTAACTTATCCACAATGTTATCTATAAGCACTTAATCCGAGCTTTGTTATGCTAGACCCCTGTCTAATCAGGCTTATACAAGAAACATAAAAATAGAGATTTTTTTGCAATGAGATATTGCGGAGAAATAGAAAAATTTTTACTAAAATGTCAATATTGATCTAAGCTCATTTTTCCCGTATCTTGTGTTCAATTCGATTTTAAACCACTAGTTCTTGTGTTTATTCCTCAAACACTGAGATGAGATTTCGTCCAGTTCAAATGGTCCACACACATAACAATAGATGACAATGGAGCTATGCCCACATGAGCGTAATCACTTCAATTCCTGGTCAACTTCAGGTGATTAAACGCACCGGTGATGTTGCTACTTTTGATGCGGAGAAAATCTCTGTCGCGATAGGTAAAGCTTTTCTGGCTGTAGAAGGTCAACAAAGCGCTGATTCAAGCCGTATTCATGACCGTATAGAACAACTCACTGAAATGGTGATGAATACTTTTAACCGTCGTTTACCGTCAGGTGGCACGATTCACATTGAAGAAATTCAAGACCAAGTTGAACTTGCGCTTATGCGTACCGGTGAACAGAAAGTTGCACGTGCGTATGTCATCTACCGTGATCAACGTGCTGATGCCCGTAAACAGACTGGCGCACACCACCACCCGACTTTACAAGTGACTGCTGCAAATGGTCAGCTTCAACCGCTTGACTTAGGCGCGCTAAAAGCACATGTAGAAAAAGCGGCTGAAGGTCTAGAAGGTATTGATGTTCAAGCGATCGTCGATGAAACCATCAAAAACCTGTATAACGGCGTAAAAGAGTCTGACATCGCAACAACGATGATGATGGCGACCCGTACCCGTATTGAACAAGAACCGAATTATACTTATGTGACTGCACGTTTACTTCGTGACAATTTAGTTGCTACAGGTTTAGAGTTCCTGGGTCTGTCTACAGACACCAACGAAGGTGATGCTTTAGAAACCTTCTTAAAGAAAGGGATCGAGCTTGATCTTCTCTCTCCAGAACTTCTTAACTTTGACCTTGCGAAATTGGCAGCAGCGATTCAACCAGAACGCTCAAACCAGTTCACCTACTTAGGTCTGCAAACATTATTTGACCGTTACTTCATCCATTCAAATGGCATCCGTTTTGAATTACCGCAATTGTTCTTCATGCGCGTTTCAATGGGTCTGTCGTTAAATGAAGAAAACCGTGAAGATCGTGCCATCGAGTTCTATAACTTGTTGTCTAGCTTCGACTACATGGCTTCAACACCTACCTTATTCAACTCTGGTACTTTACGTCCGCAGTTATCTAGCTGTTACTTAACCACCATTGGTGATGACCTGTACAACATTTATGGCGCAATGCGTGATAACGCAATGTTGTCTAAATGGGCAGGCGGTTTAGGCAATGACTGGACGCCAGTTCGTGCCTTGAACTCATACATCAAAGGGACAAATGGTAAATCACAAGGTGTTGTTCCGTTCCTTAAAGTTGCCAACGATACTGCAGTAGCGGTAAACCAAGGTGGTAAACGTAAAGGTGCAGTGTGTGCATACCTTGAAACTTGGCACTTGGACATCGAAGAATTCCTGGAGCTTCGTAAAAATACCGGTGATGACCGTCGCCGTACACATGACATGAACACTGCAAACTGGGTTCCAGACTTGTTCATGCAACGTGTATTTGAAGATGGCGATTGGACTTTATTCACGCCTTCTGAAACACCAGATTTACATGATTTAATGGGTGCAGAATTCGCTGAGCGCTATGCTTACTACGAAGGTATCGCCAAAGAAACAAACATGTTGCACAAAGTGATTCGTGCAAAAGATTTGTGGCGCAAAATGCTTTCCATGTTATTTGAAACTGGTCATCCTTGGATCACATTCAAAGACGTATGTAACTTGCGTTCACCACAACAACACGTGGGCGTAGTGCATTCATCTAACTTGTGTACAGAAATTACTTTGAACACCAGTGAAGATGAAATCGCGGTATGTAACCTGGGTTCAATCAATCTTGTACAACACGTTCAAGGCGGTGTGTTAGATCGCGAAAAATTGGCGCGTACAGTAAAAACTGCTGTTCGTATGCTCGACAACGTGATTGACATCAACTACTACGCTGTACCACAAGCACGTACTTCAAACATGAAGCATCGTCCAGTGGGTATGGGCATCATGGGCTTCCAGGATGCTTTATATGAAATGAACTTGGCATACGGTTCTGATGCTGCAGTTGATTTTGCCGATGAATCGATGGAAGTGATCAGCTACTACGCGATTTCAACTTCAAGCGACTTGGCTGTTGAACGTGGTACGTATGAGACATTTAAAGGTTCATTGTGGGATCAAGGGATCTTGCCAATCGACTCTTTAGATATCGTTGCAAAATCACGTCCAGAACGCATGTTCGAAGTTGACCGTACCACTCGTCTAGATTGGGATACTTTACGTAGCAAAGTTCAAAAAGACGGTATGCGTAACTCAAACGTAATGGCGATTGCACCGACTGCAACCATCTCGAACATTTGTGGTGTTTCTCAGTCAATCGAACCGACTTTCCAAAACCTTTATGTGAAATCTAACCTTTCTGGTGAATTCACAGTGATCAACCCGTACCTGGTACGTGCGTTAAAAGATCGCGGTCTTTGGGATTCTGTGATGGTGAACGACCTTAAACACTTTGAAGGTTCTGTTCAGAAGATTTCACGTATTCCTGAAGAGCTTAAAGCCATCTTCGCGACTGCGTTTGAAGTTGAGCCACGCTGGATTGTGGATGCAGCATCACGTCGTCAAAAATGGATTGATCAAGCACAGTCTCTTAACCTTTACATCTCTGGTGCAAACGGTAAGAAACTGGACATGACTTACAAAATGGCTTGGTTACGTGGTCTTAAAACCACTTATTACCTTCGTGCATTGGGTGCGACTTCTACAGAGAAATCGACCATTAACACTGGTGCATTAAACGCAGTAAAATCAAACATGGGCCCTGCTGTTATCACTAGCGCACCTGTAGTTGAAGAAGTGAAAAAACCTGAAGCAGTAGCTGAAGATGATTTTGCTCAAGCAGCACCAGTGCCATTGGCTTGTTCAATTGACAATCCTGATTGTGAAGCTTGTCAGTAGGGCTGAGTTTTAAATCCTCCCCGACCCTCCTTTGATAAAGGAGGGAGATTCCTCGAAGCAAATAACGGGATGCAAGTCCCCCTTTGCAAAAGGGGGATTTAGGGGGATTCAAGAAATCAAAAAAGAATAAAGGAAATTTCCATGCTCCATATGACCCATAACTATATGTTAGGACTCGCAGTATTGGTCATTTCCTTTATTGTTTGTTTTTACGTACCTCTGACCTATGCATTTGTTAAGGTTCGAGCACAACAGCGCAAGCAAAATAAGTAGTGCGGGTATCTGCTCTATCGAACAAGTTTAGTGCTTTCATCGGCAAAACTTAATTTTGCTTACACGTAATAAGCGTATAGTAGACATCTTCGTTTGTGAGATGTCAGATAACAGATATAAGCATCGAAGAGAGAATTGATATGTCTATCCTAAGTTGGGACGATTTCGAAGATGATTCGCAAAAACCGGCTGCACCTGAACTCAAGTCTGCGCCCGTCGAGCCGCAAAAAGCGACTCATACACAAGTGGTATCTGATGCACAACCATCAGCGTCGGATTTGGGTGCTGCACAACCCGCTAGAACCAGTCAAGGTCGAACAAAACATTCAGCCGATTCGTTGGCAAGAGCATCTGCTGCCTTAGAAACACTTGATGTTGCGCCAGGCTTGGAAGAGCTTGAAATGGGCGCACAGCGTGTGCAGGTTGATGATAAAGCAATGATCAACTGTCGTGCTGACTTAAACCAGCTTGTTCCGTTCAAATATGAATGGGCTTGGCAGAAGTATCTAGACGGTTGTGCAAACCACTGGATGCCGCAAGAAGTAAACATGAACCATGACATCGCACTTTGGAAGTCTGAAAATGGCTTAACCGAAGATGAACGTACGATTGTGATGCGCTCACTTGGTTTCTTCTCGACTGCCGATTCATTGGTTGCAAACAATTTGGTATTGGCGATTTACCGTCACATTACCAACCCTGAATGCCGTCAGTACATCTTGCGTCAAGCATTTGAAGAAGCGATTCACACGCATGCTTACCAATACTGTATCGAATCTTTAGGTATGGATGAAGGCGAAGTCTTCAACATGTACCGCGAAGTACCGTCAGTAGCACGTAAAGCGGCTTGGGGCTTGAAATACACTCAATCTTTAAGTGATCCTACTTTCAAAACTGGTACACCTGAAAACGACCAGATCTTGCTTCGCAACTTGATCGCGTTCTACTGTGTACTTGAAGGGATCTTCTTCTACTGTGGTTTCAGCCAAATCTTGTCTATGGGTCGTCGTAACAAGATGAACGGTGTTGCTGAGCAATTCCAGTACATCCTGCGTGATGAATCTATGCACTTGAACTTTGGTATCGACATGATTAACCAGATCAAGAATGAAAACCCAGGTCTGTGGACAGCTGAATTCCAAGAAGAAATCATCCAAATGATTCTTGAAGGCACGATGCTTGAAATTGAATATGCACGTGACACGATGCCACGCGGTGTATTGGGCATGAATGCTGCAATGATGGAAGAATACTTGAAGTTCATTGCAAACCGTCGTTTAGCGCAACTTGGCTTGCCTGAACAATTCGCTGGTGTGAATAACCCATTCCAGTGGATGTCAGAAATGATGGACTTGCGTAAAGAGAAGAATTTCTTTGAAACACGTGTAACAGACTACCAAACTGGTGGCGCGTTAAGCTGGTAAAAAATAGAGCGGAATCATAGGATTCCGCTTTTTTATTCAAATAAAAATAAAGGTAAACAAAAATGACTAAAGGAAAAAATCAGCATGTCGTACCTCATCCGGATGGATGGGCTGTCAAAGGTGCTGGTAATTCAAAAGCAACAAAAATTACAAGCAATCAAGCTGAAGCAATTAAAATAGCCGAAGGTATTGCACGTAACCAAAAATCAGATACAAAAATTCATGGTCAGAATGGTCAAATCCGTGCTGGCAATAGTTATGGTAATGATCCTTATCCACCCGTTGATAAAAAGTAAATATCCTCAACATAATCCTGCTCTTTCAGCAGGATTTTTTATAAAAATAAAACAAGATTTTACTTTAACTTTATAACCATGTTATTCAATATGATACGCAATAACTATTTAAATTCACTTATATAAACATAAAAATAGAGGCTAAAATGAAAGGGCAAATTCTAGATTTTTCAATCCAGACTAACACAGGCATCATCAGTGGTGATGACCAAAATCGCTATCACTTTACCGGTGCAGAATGGCGAGGTCAGCGCCCTCCCTCACGTGGAGAACATGTCGATTTTAATATTGACACTGCCGGCAATGCTACTGAGATCTACATTGTAGTAGACCAGAACCCGATCATTCAAAACCTGTCCCAACAACTCGATAAAATTTCAAATCTGAATCAATCTGAAGAACAATTCAACATGATTGACTGGTTTGTAAAATGTTTAAAAAATTATGTTAATTTTGATGGACGTGCGCGACGTAAGGAATTTTGGTTCTTTGTACTCGTTTCTTTCATTTTAGGCATTATTGTACAAATGATTGATGCGATATTAGGTACGCATCAAACTTTAAACGGTTTATTGAATCTGGCCTTACTCCTCCCTAGCTTGGCTGTAGGTTCTCGTCGTCTACATGACACAAATCGATCGGGTTGGTGGCAACTTCTTATCCTGACTGTTATTGGAATTATTCCTCTCATTATCTGGTGGGCTTCAGATACCAAACGGGAAAATAATCAATGGGGACAACCTGCTAAATAAAGCAGATAAAAAAGGGCGAGATCGCCCTTTTATTCAATCAAAATTTAGCCATACTTTCGGGCAAAATCTTCATCTGAGGTACACAAGTAAATAATGAACTCGATAAAAGCCACCAAGGCTGGAATAAAGGTCCAGCAGAAAATCAGATAAACAATGCCCCAACCGATTTGCCCCAAATAAAATTTATGAATACCGAAGCCGCCGAGAAAAAAAGCCAAGATTGCTGCAATAATCCTGTTTTTATCGCCCACTTGAGTTGGAAATACTAAAGGTGAACTGAGGATATAAATGTCATTGGCCTGACCTGTTCCATCCACGGTAAAATCAACTTTCTGCCCCCGTGCAGGTGGAACTTGCCCACGCCAGTGCGCGCCAGAAAATTGATAACGGTTTTGATCATCACCACTGATCACTCCCGAATTGGTCTGAATGGAAAAATCCAATATCTGCCCTTTCATAAATACCCTTAGTTTTCTTTATATTATCTTTTTAAATTATAGGTTTAATTGGATAAATTTAAAACAAATATCAACAACCTAATAATTCGAACAGGACTTAAAATACTTGTACTTATAATCTTCTCTAAATATTTTATAAAATAGTCCAACTAAACAACTTCATTACAAAAGCGCTTCAAATAAAAAAACCCGGACTTTTTAATCCGGGTTTTTAATGAATGATTTAAGCGTTGCTATAATTATCGTAACTCGATTTGATTGATTTTTTCCAAACCCTGTATGGCAGCAGAGAAATCCAGTTTACTCGCCTCATCTTTTTCAAAGTGGGTAAATTGCTCCTGAATCAAGTGCATACTTGGAAGCTGCAATGACTCTTGCTGGATCAAATCGACCGCAATGCCAATATCTTTTTGCAACAGATCCAGAGCAAAGGTTTTATCAAAACTTCGACTGAGTACCCGCTGCGCCATAATATTTTCAGAGATACTACTTTTTCCACTGGAGTGATTAATACAATTCAAAGCAGCAGACAAATCTACCCCTTTGGATTTAAGCACTGTTAAGCCTTCTGCCAAAGCCCATAAATGGGTGGCCATCAAAGTATTATTAATGGCTTTTACCGCAAAACCTGAACCACTTTCCCCAACATATTCAATTAAACCTGAAAATGCAGCAATGATTGGTTTAGCTTTTTCAAAGGCCTCTGTATCACCACCAATCATCACGGTTAAAGTGCCTTTTTCAGCGCCAATGGTCTGACCTGAAACAGGGGCATCTAAATATTCAACCCCCATTTTTTTAAGACGTTGACTTAAGATTTGAGCCGATTGCGGAACACCACTTGTGCAATCAATCCAGATACTGCCTGGCTTGGGTGGATGCATTGCAATCAATTGTTCTATATCTGCACTGGTCGGTAGGCAAGAGAAAATAAAATCAGCTTGTACCGCTTTTTCTATCTCTACAGATTGGGTTTGAAAGCTAATCGAATGATGATCTGCCTTGGCTTGCGTTCTGTTCCATACCCAAACTTCGTGTCCAAGTTTAGGAAGATGGGAGGCCATATGCCATCCCATTGCCCCGAGTCCAATAAATGCAATTGTATGACTCAAAATAAACTCCTATTGATTGACTACAGGTGTAACTGAACTTTCTGTATTTTCACCGACTGAATTGGTTGCGTCTTCGCCACGATTTAAAAACAGGTTCAGGGCAATTGCAGCTAAAGTTGCAGTACCAATACCGCCTAAATCGAAGATGCCAATTTTCAGGCTAAAGTTACCAGCTCCCATAATCAGGCTAACCGCAGCAATAATTAAAGTGCTGTTTTTAGTGAAATCTATTTTGTTATCAATCCAGATTTTTGCGCCAGCCACAGTAATCAAACCAAACACCATGATGGATGCACCGCCCAATAATGCCACTGGAATGGTACTGATCACGGCACCAAATTTAGGTGAAAGACCGAGTAAAATCGCGAACACACCGGCAATGACAAATACCGTCGTTGAATAGACCTTAGTTACCGCCATCACGCCAATATTTTCTGCATAAGTGGTCATACCTGTACCACCAACCGATGCTGACATTGAAGTACATACACCATCTGCAAAGAATGCACGGCCCATATACGGGTCCAAGTTCTTGCCAGTCATGCCAGATACTGCTTTAAAGTGACCCAGGTTTTCAGCCACTAAAATCAGTGCAACGGGTGCAATCAATAAAATGGCATTGGCGTTAAAAACAGGACTATGGAAAGTTGGAAGACCAATCCAGGCCGCGTCAGAAATGACGCTAAAATTAATCGGCATACCGAAACCCATGACATTGGTCATCAGGAAATAAATGAAATAGGCAGCGACAATACCGAGTAAAAGTAATAAACGACGCACCAGCCCGCGGGTAAACACCGCGACCATGCTAATACATATAATGGTGACGACCGCCATCCAGGTATCAAATGAACTTGCAGATACACTTTTAATGGTCACTGGCGCAAGATTCAAGCCAATGATCATTACAATTGCACCAGTCACAATCGGCGGCATCAGTTTTTCAATCCAGCTGGTACCAGTTTTCATCACAATCAAACCAATACCTGCATAAATCAGACCACAAACAATGGTTCCGCCAAGCGCTAAAGCAATATTGGGATTAGACCCTGCACCGGCATAACCGGTTGCCGCGGCAACTGCACCAATAAAAGCAAAACTAGAGCCCAAATAACTCGGCATGCGCCCGCCGGTAATCAGGAAAAATAGAATGGTTCCGATCCCGGTAATTAAAATAGTTAAGTTCGGATCGAAACCCATCAACAAGGGTGCAAGCACCGTTGCGCCAAACATTGCAAAAGCATGTTGTAGACCTAAAACAATGCTTTTCCCCGCAGGTAAATATTCATCCATTTGGACTGGTGTTGTATCTAAATTGCCTTGGTAAGGCTTAAATTCCGGAAACCACGATTCTTTTTTTTGCATGGGTTTCCCCTCCCCTCAATTAGGAATATTGGATTAGTTCATGGGATATGGCTCGCAATACGTACGATTGAAATACATCAATGCATTCATACCTTCATTTTGTTTCATTGCTTTGACCTGACAAATCAGTACATCATGACTGCCGACCGACATGCTTTGCACCACCTCACAGTCAAACGAAACCAGTGCATCATCTAAAACTGGTGCTTGTGTGATCAGTGTTGACCATTTTCCACGCAAGAATCGTTCCGACATTGATGTTTTCCCACCAAAAACATTCGATAATTCAGTGTGATGTGCCGCGAGAGTATTTACGCAAAGTACATGGTTGCATTTAAAGGTTTCAAATACCGATGCCGAACGATTTAAACACACCAATAAGGTTGGCGGTGAATCGGTGACACTACACACTGCAGAAGCAGTAAAACCGGCCTGACCCGCTGCACCATCTGTAGTAATCACATTGACGGCTGCACCCAAATTGGACATGCCCTGTCTAAAAGTTGCCTGATCAATTTCTGTATACGCTTCAGGCGCAGTCATTTGAAAACTTTGCGCATGTTGTACTAAATCTTTTGTAGATTGAACCGACATGATTTTGCTGTTCATCACCACCTCCATCACTGAAATTCGACTCTTGAGCATTCAAACTGAATTTCAGCTTTGTCCTTTATTGATATCTGGTTAGATCTGTTTTTCTTGAAAACTTTCTTAATTTAAACATGGGCAATAGATGCAATTTCAACTAAAGCATCCGGTTTCACCAAGCCGGTTTGTACGCAATAGCGTGCCGGTTTATCACCCGGGAAATACTCGGCATAGACAGTATTGATCGCGGCATAATCGGCCCAGTCTTTGACAAAGACATGATTAAAGGTCACGTCATCCATCGTCCCACCCGCTGTTTCAATGACTTTTTTAATGGTTTGCAAAATATGACGGGTTTGTGCGGCTGCATCGCCGACATGTACGACATTGTTATTTTCATCAAAGGCCAAAGTGCCCGACACATAAACAATATTGTCCGCTTTGGTAGCAGGTACGTACGGTGCAAGTGGCTTACCAGTACCTGCTGGTAAAATAATTTCTTTAGGCATGATGTTCCCCTATGAAGTTTTAAGCTGATTTTTCTAAAATGTTGCTATTGGCTTGAAAGGTTTCGACAAAGTTTGCTGTGTCCGATACCCAACCAAAGAAGGTTTTAATGTTATATAAACTGGCTTCATGTGCTTCAATCGGTCCTGCCTGATAACAGGCATCACCCAGTACTACGCCAAAATACTCAAGAAAAAAACCGTCTCTTAAAGTTGATTCCACACAGACATTGGTGGCAATACCAACAAACACCAAATTGCGAATCCCTTTGCTGCGTAACATGCTATCCAAAGCGGTATTAAAGAAACCGCTATAACGGGGTTTTTCAATCACGATGTCTTGAGCCAAGGGTATGAGTTCATCAATCAGTTCAAAGTCCCAACCGCCTTTTGCGAGTAATTTTCCTTGTAATTCAGGATGCTTACGCATGGTTTTTAAGGCATTGGATTTATGAAAATTAGGGGAATTGATACCACCCGCTTCGACATACTGATCATCCCAGCCATTTTTGAAATAAATCACTTGAATACCGGATGCATGCGCGGCATCCACTGCTTTTTTGATGTTCTCCACTACAGGTTTGGTTTTTGAAACATCAAAACCCGCCAAGTCTAAATAGCCGCCTTTTGAGATATAGGCATTTTGCATATCAATCACGATTAGCGCGGTTTGCTCAGCTGCAAGTTGAATCGCTTCAGGCTGTGCCTTTAACACTTTTCCAGTGCCAGCTGATTGGGTAAATCCTGCACAAACCACATTTTCTAAAGATTCATTGGTGTTCATGCTGATTTCTCCAAAACTGAAACTTGAGTTGCTTCACCTTCAACCACAATATGCTCACGGCATTTCATCAAAGGCTGAATTTTTTGGCCAAAATCTTCTACGCCTTGAATAAAATCATCAAAAGTTAAAAGAATGCCTTCAGTTCCTTCAATTTCACCAATTTCATCCAGCATGCTTGCGACATTTTCAAAAGAACCGACAATGGTGCCCATATTGATATTGACTGGTGACACACTGGATGCCATTTGACGAATATTGGTATCTGCACCGGATTTGGTATCTTTACCGCCTTGGTTCATCAGCCAGTTAATCGCCTCGACATCTGCCCCATCGTTATAGCTTTGCCATTTTGCGAATGCTTCTTCATCGGTCTCTGCTGCAATCACCATAAACAGCACATAAGTCTGAACATCGCGTCCGGTTTTATCGGTATGTGCCTTTAAGCGATCATTAATATCTGCATAAGCCTTCGGTGTATTAAGACCTTTACCAAAGACAAAGTTGTAGTCTGCATATTTAGCCGAGAACTCCAGCCCCGTATCGGATTGCCCTGCACAAATGATTTTCATATCGGCTTGTGGAACTGGACTCACCCGGCAATCATCCATTTGGAAATGTTCGCCTTTAAAGTCCGATTTTCCAGTCGCCCAAAGCTCACGTAAAATTTCGACATATTCAGATAAATAGTCATAACGTTTCGCGAAGTATTCATCGCCAGGCCACATACCCATTTGTTTATATTCAGGCGCTTGCCAGCCCGTCACTACATTTAAACCAAAACGCCCATTTGAAATGGAGTCAATGGTGGATGCCATACGTGCCACAATTGCAGGTGGCATCACTAAAGTTGCCGCTGTGGCATAAATTTTAATTTTGCTGGTGACTGCAGCCAGTCCTGCCATTAAAGTAAATGTTTCGAGGTTATGATCCCAAAATTCGGTTTTCCCGCCAAAGCCACGCAGCTTGATCATGGAGAGTGCAAAGTCGAAGCCATAATGTTCTGCACGTTGCACAATTTGCTTGTTCATTTCAAAACTAGGTTTATATTGCGGTGCATTTTCAGACAGTAACCAGCCATTGTTTCCGATTGGACAAAAGACGCCTATTTTCATTATTAACACCTCATTTTTACCATTTGGTTATAAAATTGCTTCAAGCAATCAACTTGATTTTTATAATCAATATTTAGCAAATGCTGTGCCAATTTTATTTAATATATAACTATCAATAAGTTATAAATATATTATTTTAACAAACAGTAAAATATAAAAGAAAAATCATGCACTGTTATGGCGATAATGGCTCCAAAAAAATGCACAATTGTTAAAATCAGCAACTCAATTTTGATCAATACCAGATTTATTTTTATGAAAAATGAATTAAAAAAACCGCGATATTAAAATCACGGTTTGTTGAAATAGTATAAAAACACCTTGTGCATATTTCTAAAAAATAAAAGTTTTAGCTGTAGATTGACTCACTCAACACTATTAAGAAGCCACTTTTAAAAAATGATTTTGGAAAAATTGAAGCATGGTTTTATTCAATAATTCAGGCTCTGTGACCGTGGATGCATGTGCTCCTGAAGCAAGAATACTCAGTTGTCCATGACCAAGCGCGTTCTTTAAATCACTCGACTTGTGGACGGGCACTAAAAAATCATCTTGATTGGCTATGAAGTGTAATTGGCAATGCTGCAATGCCTGTATGTGCTGTTCATTGATGCTAAATTTCTGTGCAGCCTCAATGCGCTTCAGTACATTTGGAGCCGGTGGAAAATCTTCGAGTTGAATATTTTCTAAGGTCTTTAAATGTGCATGATTTTTTGAAATCCAGGCTGGCGGATAAAGAAATAATCCCTGTGCTCTTACATAGGCTTCGGCACCTGCTGACTTTAATAAATGAAGACGAGCTTCAAAACATTTTTGGGTATGCGGATCGAGTTCATCCCATGAGTTGATACAAGTCAGACTTAATAATGTCGTTTCAGATGACTTCATTAATACCGCCAGTTCTGCTCCGATAAATCCACCAATAGCATGTCCAATAAAATGAAAATCCTGAATTCTTTCTAATTTTATAATTTCTATTAACTGTTTTGCCAGATCGGTAATTGCATACTCCTCTGGTAAAAGAGCGGAATCTGCATGACAACCTTCTTGATCATAACTCAGCACATGAAAATACTGGGTTAATGTCTCAATTTGAGGTTTCCAAAAACTGGCATGACCGCCTAAACCCGAGGATAAAACCAAGAACTCGGCATTTAAATTTTGTGTACATGGATGAATTTGATAGCTCATTTTTTACCATTCATTAAAATAAATTTAAGAATAAATAGCAAAAATTGTGCCTGAAAAAAATTACATAAATTTAGATTAGATAATCAATATCAAATCCTGATTACAGTGAAATCCAGAAAAAATATATAAAACAAGAAAGAGTAAAAATTTGAATCTAAAAAACTGCATAACAAGATTTACTTTCACACTCAAATCTACAACAAAAATAGATGAATACAAGAAAGACAAATATAAGAAAATAATATGCTAAAACAAGTATTAAAAAAATCAAAAGGTAACTTAGGAGTTAAGTTTATAGCAACCGTATGCATTAACTGTCTCATAATGGAACAGTCAGTGCGCTAGGAATAGCAATCACACCCTATCTATACTTTTCTTGAAAGGTGAGGGTTCATGGACATAGCAACTGAATATCCCCTATTTCAATGTCACTATCTGCCGCGTTATTTCATTGGGCTGATTTTTATCCCTGCTATATTTATTGTTTTAGCGCAGCACTCACTCAATAACTTCAATATGGTTCAAGATGTTAGTAGTCTGATTCAGTATTTATTAGATCAATCCCTGTCGGGATGGTTAATGGTCACACTCATCATTATGCTGGCTTGTATTGCCATGAACATGAAACTTGTGGTCACTAGCCAGACAATCTCCATACAAAGTATTGGAATAAAGCTCAATAGCATGGTGCAGCGTAATACGCTGTCCAAAGCCCAACTCTATTCCTCGCATGCCTCAAAGTATCATCTGCTTAAACCACTTACAATAAAAGGATTAAGCCAACAACAGTGGAAAACGTGCAGTATCGGCTTTATTTTAAAACCTGAATTTCGCAAGCAATATAAAATGGCACAGATTGATCTGAATATGTTGAATAAAGACAACCGACGACAACTGATCCAGATTTTAGTGCAGCACTATCATTTAAACCCTAAAGTTTTTTTAGGTAGAGAACAACTTGCCAGACGGAAACTACAGCACAAATTTTAATAAAAAAAGGCGCTCATAGCGCCTTTTTACCTATCCAACATTAAGCTGGAATACGAAGTACTTGTCCTGGATAAATATCATCAGCATCTTTTAACAAAGGACGGTTGGCTTCAAAAATTTTATTATATTGGTTTACATCACCATAATGTTCCTTTGAAATTTTAGACAAGGTATCACCCGATTTAACCGTATAGAATTTACTTTCTGGTGCAGGAGTTGCTACTGTCATTTGATCATCGACTTTTGCGACATGATCTACATTCCCTACTGCCAATACAATCTTTTCACGATCTGCCTGACTTTGCACTTGCCCTTTAATGGTCGCCAGATCAGAAGTCCCATTATAACTCACAGATAAGCCGGTTACAGGCAGGCCCAAAGCTTTGATATGTCCGAGTAGTTTATTTGCAATTTCTTGTGCAGATGGCTCTGCGGGAGTAGTTGAAGCTGCTGGAGTTGCCTGTGGTTCGGCTGCTGCTGTATTCTTCTTACCAATACCTTTTACAAAATCAAAAAGACCCATTTTATTTCTCCATATTGTTATTTATGCTATTTAAAAAAATAGTGTTCTATTTTTATACCTAAAATTTATATAAAAGAAAGGTTGTCTTTGGTGAACCAAACGTAATGATCTGTAATGAAGGCTGTTTAAAATAGTTTTGATTTTCCAATAAAAAAGCCACCTAAAAGGTGGCTTTCATTTTCAGCAAAGCTGAAACAACAATTAACCTAGTTTCTTAGAAACATAGTCAATCGCTGATTGAACAGTTGTGATTTCGTTAGAATCTTCATCAGGGATAGTGATGTCAAAATCATTTTCGAAAGACATAACAAGCTCAACTAAGTCCAAAGAGTCAGCACCTAAGTCATCCATAAAAGATGCTTCGTTTTTAATCTCTTCAGCTTTAAGACCAAGTTGTTCTGCAACCGCTTGTTTGATACGTAGTTCGATATCGCTCACAGGAATTCTCCTCATTGCTTGTGGCGTTTTTAATGCCGTTAGTTTAATTGAATATCTAATTTTTTGAAAGTTTATACATCAGCTAATTAGCTCATGTACAAACCACCATTCACATGTAAAACAGTACCAGTGATATAACTTGCCTTCTCGCTAGCCAGAAAGCTCACTGCATTTGCGATATCTTGTGGATCACCTAAACGGTTCAATGCCACTTGTTCACTCATTTTCTTGCGAATTTCTTCACTTAACTGTTCTGTCATTTCTGTTGCAATAAAACCTGGTGCAACAGCATTCACCGTAATTTGGCGACTACCCATTTCTTTTGCAAGGCTACGACCAAACGCTTCTATGCCTGCTTTTGCGGCAGAATAGTTAGCTTGTCCCGGATTTGCAAAGTGGGCAACAACAGAACTGATATTAATAATGCGTCCAAAACGTGCTTTGGTCATGCCTTTTAAAACACGCTTAGATAGACGATATACGGCTTTCAGATGAATATTGAGAATATCATCCCAGTCATCTTCAGACATACGTAGTAACAAATTATCTTTGGTAATTCCAGCATTGTTCACAAGTGCAAGAACAGGACCATATTTTTGTTCAATATCTGTAACCAAAGCATCAATGGCAGTCGCATCACGTACATCAAGTACTGCACCCGCACCATTTTCAGCAAAGTCTGCAGATAATTTTTCTGCGCCTGCTTCGGAAGTTGCCGTACCAACGACAAAATAACCGTCTTGAATGAGTTGCTGAGCGATGGCTGCTCCAATCCCTCTGCTCGCACCTGTTACCAATGCGACTTTACGTTCTTGTGTCATGCAATTTTCCCTTCAGCCACTAAAATGGCATTTAGTGCATCTTCCAAACGACTTTTACTGTCGAGCGGAAATGCTTTTTCGATATTTGGTAAACGCTTAGCAAGATTGGCAAGGACATTACCCGGACCACACTCAACCACATATTGCACACCTTGATCTTGCAGGTATTGCATGGTCTTGGTCCACTGCACAGATTGATACAATTGTGCAGTCAATGCCTGACGAACTCCTGCCACATCAGTTGCGATTTCCGCGTTGACATTTTGTATTACAGGAAGGCCGGGTAGCTCAATGGCAGTTTGTTCCAAAGCTGCTGCAAACTTTTCAGCCGCAGGTTTCATCAACGAACAATGTGATGGAACAGAGACCGGTAATGCAATCGCTTTACCTGATTGTTCTTTTGCTGCAGCCATTACCGCTTCTACAGCTTCTTTATCACCGGCAATAACCACTTGACCTTGTGCATTGTAATTTGCGGCTTCTACTGAACCGTTCGCTTGTGCATTGACTTGCTCACAAAGCTCAATCACTTTGGCATCTTCCAGACCTAAAATAGCCGCCATTGCGCCCTGTCCTTGAGGAACAGCTTCTTGCATGAGTTTGCCACGCAAATTCACCAGTCTCACTGCATCACCAAGGCTCATCGCCCCTGCAGCAACCAGTGCGCTGTATTCACCCAGTGAGTGACCTGCGAGATATTTTGGTGCAACACCACCCAATTCTAACCACACGCGCCATAAGGCGATACTTGCAGTCAGCAATACAGGCTGTGTAAATTCTGTTTGGTTTAACCCTTCACCACTTTGAGCAATGTGCCATAAATCAAAACCAATCGCTTCTGAAGCTTCAGCAAAAGTTTCTTGCACACCACTAAACTGTTCTGCAAGTTCAGCCAACATGCCAACTTTTTGTGAACCTTGACCAGGAAAAACAAATGCAGTTTTTGTCGCTTGAGCTGCTTGATCGAGTCGTTTAGCAGACATATAAAAATCCTTTCATGAGTCTAAGCTCGTTTACGAAGCGAAATTTAACACTTAATTTTTGTTTTGGTAATTGCCAAATACAACAAAAAATGGCGACAAAAAAAGGGAGCTTACGCTCCCATTTTTTCTACTAAGCTTGACGCTTAATACATCGAAAATTATTCAGCAGATGCTTTAGCGAATAATTGACGACCACGGTAGAAACCATCTTTAGTTACATGGTGACGACGGTGAGTCTCACCTGTAGTTTGGTCTACAGTTAATGCATTCTCGGTTAAAGCGTCATGTGAACGGCGCATGTCACGGCGAGAGCGACTTTTACGGTTTTGCTGAACGGCCATGATGGCTCCTTACAAAGATCGAAAAAATGGATCAGAACAAATTCAGTTGTCTTATACTTTACAGTATAACACAAAAATTAGTTAAGTTTACCCTTCAAACCTGCCAAAACATCAAACGGATTATCCCGTTTTTCTTCGACAATGTCTTCATCGGCGGGTTGATGCTTATGCACACAAACGTCATGCTTGGGAGACAAGGGCATCAACAATAACAATTCATCTTCTATCAACGCGAGTAAATCAGCCGACGCAGGCGCATCAATGCTACCTTTAGTCGTTGCTTCACTTTCACCAAAGACGATGAAATCAGCATCCTCATCCAAGCGCTCTATCAGTGATTCATCATCTATAAGCGCTAAATGGAAATCTGAAACAAGATCAATTTCAACGGTCTGCAGACAACGCTGACATTCCATTGGGACTTTTGTTTCAACATGACCATCTAACCATACGATACGATGATACGCATCCATTGATAGCTTACAGTCTATGTTAATCAATTGATCATCAATTGATCCAACAGCTTCACGGGAAATGCGAACAAAGCGAGACAATGGCAGGGTACCTGACCATGTAAAGCCTTGTTCAGCCCATTTAAACGGCTCAATCTGTGCCGGAAAGGTATTTGCTGACATAATTAAGGCGGCAATTCTACAAATTCATCGGTACTCTGTCAAAGATTAAGATACAATTTTGTACTTATTTAGACAGATCATTTGGGTAATACAAGTTATGCATCAGTTGCAGCCGCAACCTGAAGTCACCACTTCATTACGGTTAACCACTCATTCAACCTCAAATTCTGCTGTTTATCTAGACCATGTGCAACTCTCACCTTGGGCTAATTTGCAAACAGAAGTTCAACAAGTAGATTGGCTTATACTACACTTTAATCACTGGTTTTCCCACCTAAATGTGACGCTTGTTCGTGGTGATTTTGAACCTGAATATTTTCCAGCGACTAAAGATACCCCTGCCCGCATTCAGTTTGCGCATGGTTTCTTTAATAGCGCGTTGCATGAAATCAGTCACTGGAGCATCGCTGGCGACAAAAGACGCTTATTGGCAGATTTAGGTTACTGGTATGCACCGGATGGTAGAACTGCTGAACAACAAGCCTTATTTGAACAGGTGGAAATTAAACCGCAAGCCATTGAATGGTTGTTTTCTAAAGCATTTGCTCGAAAATTCCGCGTATCTTTGGATAATTTAACTGGCGATGGCGGTGATGGGGCAACTTTCAAAGACAATGTTTATGCTCAAGTTCAGCAATATTTTAAGGGTGAAGCCAAACTTCCTCGCGATGCTGCACACTTTATTCAATGTATCTGTGCCTGCACGCGAAGTGGCAAAACATTACAAAGTGATGAGTTTCAACGTGAAATGTTAGACTGAATTACACAAACTCATCAAAACCTGATTGCAAGACTTTGTAAACTCAACAGATAATGTCTAAAAATAAATCGGGAGATAATAAATATGCTTCATTTAAGAGTACATCCTGATAATCCCCAACCGCGTTTGATCAGTCAGGCAGTAGAACGTATCCGTGCAGGTGATGTAGTGGTCTACCCGACCGATGCTGCGTATGCGATTGGCTGCCAAATCGGAAATAAAAATGCCATGGAGCGTATTTCACAAATTCGTGGCCTGGGTCCAAAACACCAATATGCCATTATCTGTTCCGATTTATCTGATATTGCCACCTATGCCAAAGTGGACAATGCCATGTATCGTTTATTGAAAAACAATACCCCGGCAGTGACCACCTTTATTTTACCGGCGACCAGCGAAGTACCTAAACGCTTGATGCATCCAAAAAAGAAAACCATTGGACTGCGTATTCCGAGTAACCCGATTTGTCGAATGTTACTTAAGGAATTGGGCGAGCCACTTTTAACCAGTACGCTGATTCTTCCCAATCATACAGATCCTTTAGATGATCCTTATGATATTGAAATGGAGTTGGAAAAACGTATTGATGTGTTTATTGATGGGGGTCTAGGTATTTTAAACACCACCAGTATTGTGGATTTATCCGGTGATCACCCTGAAGTGATTCGTCGTGGTGTTGGAGATGTAAGCGCTTTTGAATAAGCGCTTTATTCAACTTCCATGAAAAGAATAAATAAAGATGTTGAGAAAGATGAAATTGACTTATTTCAGGTGTTACTCAATATCGATCAATTTCCCGAAGACGATACCATTTATGTTGAGCGCCCTTGGACACTGGAATCTGAAGCCCAGGTCATCCATATAAAGGATAAGGCTACCCCCACTGTTCACCTTGAAAATAAAGTTTATACGTACTTTCTTGATATTTATTTAGTAGATGAATTAGTGGCTCAATTTGCGAATCAAAATTTATGCATCCGAGATACATACCAACGTATCGTTGAGTTTGCGATGAATACTTAGCAACTGAAATAAGTCCATCGCTTACTTATTTATATAAATCGATAAAGTCTTTTAATCGCATCTTTTGTTGCCCATTTTGATCAAAATTATCTGCTTTTAACCAAGCCAGATATGCTTTCTGAAGATTGCCCCATTCTTCATCTAAAATTGAAAACCATGCCGTATTGCGATTTCGACCTTTTGCTATACGGTGTTGACGAAAGGTTCCTTCATACTGAAATCCAAAACGTAAAGCTGCACGTTTTGAAGGTTGATTCAATTCATCACATTTCCACTCCACACGTCGAAAACCCTGCTCAAAACACGCTTTCAATAACAGATAAACCACTTCAGTTGATGCCGTAGACTGCTTTATTTGATGAGAAAAATAAACATTTCCAATTTCGATGACATGATCCGCAGGACATTGATTAATTAAACCCACCCATCCCACCAGAGTGTGGTTCACTTCAATTAAATAATGTGTTGTTCCATTAAAACCAAAATGACTCCTTAAAGCACTTCGTAACTCCTCTTCAGTTTCAAAACCTGAATAAGGTAAATAGGTCCAGCAACTGCGATCCACTTCCGTTTTTACACAGTGCCAAATTTGCTTAAAATGCTCTTCACTCAGTGTGGTTGCAGACAAATCATGTAATGTGACACTGTTTCCATATAGATTTTCTGCTAAAAGATGTACTGCTAAAGGATTGGATATTGGCATCCCAATGATTTGACCATATTCATTTTCTTGTACTTTTTGATAATTTTTCATAGCTGATCACAAAGTATTTTCTTGATTTTATATTGCTTAAAAAACCTCCTTTCCGCCAGTAAAAAATATATATCTAACAATGACATCATGTGTGTTTTTTTCACTTAGATAAAAATTCCCTATTTATTTTAGGTTTTTTTGTCATTTGTTAGCTTTTGTAATTTATTTGAACTCCGTTTTCCTTTAGACTACGCAGATTAATTATGTGCTTTTTCTCATCACCCAGCACCTATACTGACCGCTGATCTGAAATAGCATCTTCATGCCTTTGAAAATTCGCGTGGCCTATAACTGTAATGAATCAACCGATCCATAATCCTATGGAGCAAGCTTCACCCATCCGCGTTATGGATGAGTGGCAAGAATCAATTCCAGAGGATTTGTATATTCCTCCTGCTGCATTTGAAATTCTTTTAGAGCATTTCGAAGGACCACTCGACTTCCTGATTTACCTGATTCAAAAAAGCGGTTTTGACTTATTACAACTTGATATTGCCCCAATTGCGGCCCAGTATTTATCGTACATGGATGCAATGAAGTCACTCAATATTGAATTAACAGCGGATTATATGGTGATGGCGGCTTTATTGGCCGATCTTAAATCACGCTTATTGCTTCCAAAAGCAAATACATCCATTGTTATTGAAAAAGATCCAAAACAACAACTGATTGATCGTCTAGAAACTTATTTACGTGTAAAACAAGCGGCTGAACGTTTGGGCCAAATGCCAGTTCTAGAACGCGATACCTTCCCAACCAATGTCAGTTTGGGTCATATTGCACAAAACAACCAAGGCTATGATATTAGCCTTTTACGTGATGCCTTATTTTGCGTGTTCAATCGACCAGAACCGGTTACCCATCAAATTCAACAAGAACCCGTACTGCTAGAAGAACGCATTGCTTTTATTCAAAGCCGCTTACAGTCAGGTGAAATCCTGCATTTCGAAGCCTTGCTGAAACCGAGTCAAGGGCGTATGGGTATGGTGGTTACCTTTATGGCCATTTTAGAACTTACACGCCAACAAAAAGTGAATATTATTGCGACAGGTATTGAAGCACCACTTGCGATTCAAGGAGTACAAGCATGATAAATGATCAAGCGATACCTCTATCTGTTGCGGATAACCAACACGAAGTTTTGATGCAACTGGAAGCAATTATTTTTGCCAGTGAAGCAGCAGTTTCGCTTGCACGTTTAAAAGAAGCGTTCCAAAATCAATATACCAAACCAGAATTGCGTCAATTCTTACAACAGCTTGCTATGCTACAACATGGCAGATCGATCGAACTGGTGGAAACAGCACAAGGTTTCCGTTTTCAGGTTCGTGCTAAATATCGCAATATCATTACCCAGGTTTGGCCAGAGCGACCAACTCGCTTATCGCCAACCCTGCTCGAAACCATTGCTGTGATTGCTTACCATCAACCAGTAACACGAGCAGATATTGAACAGATTCGTGGGGTTTCAAACAATAGTCAAATACTAAGATCTTTGTTTGACTGGAACTGGATTAAAGAGTCCGGATTCAGAGAACTCCCTGGAAGACCCGCGTTGTTAGTTACAACGCCACAATTTTTAAATGCATTTGGCCTGTCTTCACTGGGTCAATTGCCTCCCCTGCAGGATGCCAAGGAAGCTTTTATGGCCCTCGATGCTCACGCACCGAAGTCATAGATAGGTGAACTGTTGATGATAATTTCTAAGGTTATGCTGTCATGAGTGAAAAATTACAAAAGGTGCTTGCACGCGTTGGTTTGGGTTCTCGCCGTTATATGGAAGAAGTCATTGCCGCTGGTCGTGTAAGTATCAACGGACGTGTTGCCCAAGTGGGTGAACGCATTGAACCAGGTGATGAGCTTCGCATCGATGGTCGTAAAGTCCAATTCCAGATTGAAGACGAAATTCGTCGTCGTGTGATTATTTATTATAAGCCTGAAGGCGAAATTTGCTCACGCAGCGACCCTGAAAACCGTCCAACCGTATTTGAACAATTGCCGTCTATTCCGGGCGATCGTTGGGTGATGGTCGGTCGTCTGGACATTAACTCGACTGGTCTGTTATTGTTCACAAACGATGGTGAATTGGCAAACCGCTTGATGCACCCTTCAAACGAAATTGAGCGTGAATACGCGGTTCGTGTTATGGGTGAAGTAACGCCACAACTCAAAAAGAACATGACTGAAGGTGTTGTTCTGGATGATGGTCCGGCAAAATTTGAATCATTCTCTGAAATTGGTGGTGAAGGGATTAACCGCTGGTATCAAGTGGTTGTAAAAGAAGGTCGTAACCGCGAAGTTCGTCGTATTTTCGAATCGCAAGGTCTTAAAGTCAGCCGCTTGCTTCGTACCCGTTATGGCACTGTAATTCTACCTCGCGAACTTCGTACGGGTCGTTGGATTGAGCTTGACAAAGGTGATATCGATAACTTGACTAAATCTGTTGAGTTGAAACCACGTCAAGGTACTGGCTTGTTTGGTATGGCAAAACGTCGTAACGAACGTATGCAAGAAAAACCAATGGCTGCACGTCGTGGTGGTTATTTACGTCAGCAACGTCGTGATAATGAAGGTGAAGCTCAACCGGAACAGCGTCGTGACCAACGTCAAGCCAGTCCTGAAAATGGCCGTGCTGATAACCGCAGCGACAACCGTTTCAATAATCGTCCTGTTCGTACAGAAGGCACTAGCGATAACCGTTTTAACACTCGTAATGATCGTTCAGAACCGCGTGGCGATGATCGTGGTAACCGTGCGCCTACTGAGCGTAATGGCAATACGTTTGAAAACCAAAACCGCGCTACAGATAAATTTGCACAACGTAAACCATTTGGTTTGAATAAAGGCTTTAAGAAATTTTAATTCTTAAATGCTTTTAAAAGGAAAGCCACTCAAATGAGTGGCTTTTTTTCCTCTTCTAGAAAGAGAAAGCTTTAAAGCACTGGAATATCCATCCACTGTGCCTGAGGAAAATGTTTCGCCAAATACGCTTTTAAATAATCCGAAGTGTCTTTAGAAATAAGCTCATCTTGCGATTCATCATTTAAGTTATAAGCTAACGCATACAATTCTAACCCACGACTTTTCAAAGCTTCCAAGCTCAGCAAAGTATGATTAATACTGCCTAAACGTCCTGAACTGACCAAAATTACAGGAAATTTCTTTTCAGCCAGATAATCAATCGTCAGCAATTCTGTGGTTAAAGGCACCATCAAACCACCTGCCCCTTCCAGTAAAACCACCTCATATTTATTAGCCAATTGTTGAGTCGCATCTGCAATTTTCTGAAAATCAATTTCACGACCATCAATTTTGGTTGCTAAATGTGGCGAAGCCGGATAAGTAAAAATCTCAGGCATGGTCAGTTTAGTTTCATCTTCAGGAAACCAGCCCATCTGCATAATTTCGCGGTGCTGTTCAATATCTTCAGAAATATCAGTATTTCCGGTTTGTACCAACTTTTGGGTAATGGTTTTCTTGCCCTGTGCGTTCCATAACTTTGCCAGATAACCCGTGGTATAGGTCTTGCCAATACCGGTATCAATACCACTGATAAAATAAACGGGTGCTGTCATGGCTTGCTCCGTGCAATGCAATAAATAGGATGATAACTCAGCTGATAATGGCGCTGACCACGCTGATCAAGTTCTGAAAATTGCTGATAATCTTGATAAAATTGCTGCAAAGACTGTTTGCTCCAACGATGCTGCGATGCTGTTGCAGTCACACCGGTAGCTTTTAAATGTTGCAGCACTTGTTTAGGATGTTGAAAAATTAAAGTTTCAATATTTTCTGAAAGATGCAGGATTTCAAAATCCTGCTGCATCAACTTTTCCTGAATCTCTTCAAGACTAAGATAATCCAAACCCTGTCCAGTCAGTGCCTTAATTTCTTTTAAATTTTGCTGACCAAACGTCGAGAAACAAAAATAGCCTTCATCAATTAATGCATCAGAACATTTTTTAAAGATAGCCTCTAAATCACAGATCCATTGCAAAGCTGAACTGGATGCAATCAGGTCAAGGGATTGTGGAAAATCTAGTTGTTCAATATCCCCAATCAGCCATTCTATTTTTTTAGATTTAGAAAAATGTTGTTGAACTTCTGGATACAGGTCATTTAAAAACAGTTGTTTGATTTGAAAATTTTGCATCAGCAAATGGCTTAAATTACCCGAACCACAACCGATTTCAAAAACACGATCTAAACTGTTTTTGGATAAGTGTTCTTGCATCAACCCAATTAAATTCTGGCAAATCTGTTTTTGCACCACCGCATGTTGAGTATAACTTTGTGCTGCTTTCTCAAAACGCTGCGCGACTTGTGATTTATCAATATTCACCATGCAAACTCACAACAATGCCACAAGCTGATCGAGATCAGTTTGGCTCACCTGCGTGGTCAGTGAAATACGCAATCTTGAACTGTGTTTTGGCACAGTCGGTGGACGCACCGGCATGATATAAAAACCGGCCTGCTGAAGCTGCTTTGCTTTAGCCACAGTCTTTTGCGACTCTCCGATAATCACCGGCACAATATGCGATGTTGAAGGACAATCAAAACCTTTTTTCAGAACCGCTTGTTGTAGATACTGACTGATACTATGTAAATACTGACGCTCTGATTTTAATGCCAAAACCTTTTGGAAAATAAAATCAGTCCATGCCATACAGATCGGTGGTTGTGCAGTACTGAAAATCAGCGGACGCATGCTATTAATCAAATATTCACGGATAATAGAATGACAAATCAGATAACCACCGACAGATGCCAGCGCTTTACCAAAAGTCCCCACCAGCAAATCAATATCATCAATCACGCCATATTGTTCAGCGCAACCCAAACCTTGCTCACCTCGCACACCAATAGCATGGGCTTCATCGACATAAAGCATGACTTTAGCAAATTGCTTTTTAATCCGCACCAGTTCAGCCAAATCTGTTTCATCACCATCCATACTAAAAATGGATTCAGTCACCACAATAATGCGATCAAAAGCTTCATCTGCATGGTACTTTTGCAAAAGTTGAGTCAGATGATTCAGGTCGTTATGTCGATAACGGACATACTTCGCCGTTGATAAACGGATACCATCAATCATACTGGCATGCACCAGTTTATCTGCAAGAATTAATGTTCGACTGTCACTCAGCGCAGGTAAAATCCCGATATTCATGTGATAGCCACTGTTAAATAACAGTGCAGCACGACCATGAAACGCCTGACTTAAACTTGATTCCAGTTGCTCATATTCAGGAAAATTCCCGGTCAGCAAACGTGAAGATGATGAACTCATGATTCGCAGTTCATTCGGCGTTTCATTAAAAAACTGTTCACGCAAAGTTAAATCTGATGCCAAACCCAAATAATCATTGGATGAAAGGTTGAGCATCTTCTGACTATTAATTTCGATCATCCGACCTTGCTGAACATTTGAAGTAAATTGACGCAGATTACCCTCCTGCTTTAACTCATCTAGCTTCATTGCATAGTTATTTAGCAGAGTGTCATTCAACAAGTTCATACTAAAACCTCTTGCATCTGCTCAACCACTTCAACCAGTTGTTGCAACAAGGTATTGAGTTCTTGCTCACTAATCACGTACGGTGGCATCACATAGACCAATTTGCCAAATGGACGTATCCAGACCCCGCGTTTAACAAACTGTTGTTGCAAGGTTTTCATGTCGACATTAAAGCTCAATTCAACCACACCAATGGCACCCAGTACCCGCACATCCTGTACATAATCAAGTTGTGACAGGGGTTGTAAATGTTGTACTAACTGTTTTTCGATACGTTGAATATTCGCTTGCCAATCCTGCGCCAATAAAACCTCGGTGCTTTTCAACGCAACAGCACATGCCAGTGGATTCGCCATAAAGGTGGGACCATGCATAAACACCCCCGCCTCGCCCTGACTAATGGTTTCCGCAACATGCTTGCTGGTTAAAGTTGCCGAAAGCGTCATATAGCCCCCCGTCAAACCTTTACCGATACACATGATGTCAGGTTCAACTTGTGCATGCTCCCATGCAAACAGTTTTCCGGTACGCCCAAAACCGGTGGCAATTTCATCGAAAATTAACAGCACATGGTATTTTTCACAGAGCAATTTGGCTTGGCGTAAATATTCAGGATGATAAAACCGCATCCCGCCTGCACCCTGCACGATGGGTTCCAGAATTAAACCGGCAATAGTCTGGTGATGATTTTTTAGGACTTGTTCTAATTCAGCGATATCTGCTTGATTCCATTCATCATAAAAACCAACTTGTGGTGCGGGAACAAAGAAACGATTCGGTAGACTGGAACCAAAAATTTGATGCATCCCTGTGACTGGATCACAAACTGACATCGCATTCCAGGTATCGCCGTGATAGCCAGAGCGTGGCGTCACGAAATTGGTCTTTTGAGACTGACCTTGTGCAGACCCATCTTTTGAAGACCCATCTTTTGCAGACCAGTATTGCACCGCCATTTTCAGTGCCACTTCAACAGCGACCGATCCTGAATCGGCATAAAAAATTTTATCAAGACTGGGCGGTGTTATTTTTAACAGAATTTTGCCGAGTTCAATCGCAGGATCATGGGTAAACCCACCAAACATGATGTGTGACATCTTCTGTAATTGATCAGTTACTGCCTTGTTCAGCTCAGGATGGTTATAACCATGAATGGCACACCACCAAGATGACATGCCGTCAATCAGTTGTCGCCCATCTTCCAGTTCAATGATTGCACCATAGGCCTTTTTCACTTTAAAAGTCGGCAAGGGTTGCGTCATGGAAGTATAAGGATGCCAGATATGTTCAAGATCAAATTCTAGATCAGTTAACTCGGTCATCCTTACCTCTAACAGTGCATAAAAATCCTAATTTTTAGATCTTAAACCGACACCGAACAAAAAGGAATTGCGAGATAAGCCATTTATCAAGATGTTTGTTTTATTTTCTTTAAATACTGGAATATTTTGTCACTTGTTTCTTCTGCATGGGAGATAGGAAAACCATGCGAGCCAGCAATCAGATTAACATCTAAAAACTTTGCATTTAAATTTTGAAGATTATCTATAACTTTGCAACTAACTAAAGCATCTTGCTGTGCAAGCAAATGATATTGCTTCCCCTTATAGTTTTTTAATATATCTGCAACATTTAATTGCTCCAGTAAATTTAAACCTTGCTTTAATAGCTGAATTTGCTGTGGCTGAATTAAACTTTGCAATGTGACGAAATCTGCCTTGGTACTTTTTACCCCCTGACAGACCATATAGCCAAATTTCTTTAAGGTTGTAATTGCATCCTGTTCAAAGGACTGTTTAAATTGTTGAAATGTATGCTGAGCCATTGCCGTTTGCCATGAATCATTGGCAACAAAACAAGGATTAGACGCGAGGGTGATCAGGACTTTTCTTTCTGCATATTGTTGTTCAATTTGATCCACCAGCAAAGCGGCCAGCTGCCCACCTAAAGACCACCCCAGAATGACATCAAACTGTTTAGCCAGTTCAACGTGTTGTTGCAATATCTGCTCATCAAAGGCATTAAAGATATTGATCAATTCAACTTGATCACCTTGTTGTTGCAAGGCCTGTTTTAAAGAATTAAGCAGTTTGGTGCCACCACCCCAACCTGTGATAAGTAAAATACGTTGCTGCAATGTTAATCCTTAAATCCGTGCTCTGACTGACTACAGTATATAAAATTTTATTGATTTTAAACTGCACAAAATCCATCAAAAATAATGTACGTTTGATGAATATTATTTTGTTAGTATTTGCAGAGATCCTAACAAAAAGAATATGCAGAATATTATGAACGCTTCTAAAATATGCAAAATCACTTTGCTGTGTATGAGTGTAAGCTTAAGTCTTACTCAGCTCGCATCTGCTGAAAGTTCCATTTTTTCAAAGTCTGAAACTTCTCAAAAACAATGGGTCGGAAAATCCGCACCTGCGTTTAAATTACAGGATCAAAACAGCAAATGGCATTCCTTAAGCCAATACAAAGGCAAATGGGTGGTTTTGTATTTTTATCCCAAAGACAATTCACCGGGTTGCACTCAAGAAGCCAATCAGTTCAAGGCACTGTATCCACAATTTTTAAAAAGTAATGCGGTGGTGTTGGGCGTGAGTTTGGATGATGTTAAATCTCATCAAAAATTTTCAGAAAAGTTGGGTTTACCTTTTCCGATCTTGGCTGACAATCATCATCAACTGGCAGATCAATTCGGGATTGTCCGTAACCTCGGTATTACTAAAATCGCCAAGCGAGAAAGCTTTTTGATTGATCCCAAAGGAACTATTGTTTATCACTACAACAGTGTAAATACACAATCACATGCCGTTCAAGTCTTGGCAGATATTCAAAAGTTTTCAAAATAGATCTTCGATTATTCAAATATTCAAAATCCAGACAGTATGATTCGGCTCAAATGATAAAATTTAAGACATAAAAAAGCCCGACTCTTGTCAGGCTTTCTCTATCTAAATCTGCAATCTTACATTTGCGATTGAATATAATTCTGCAAACCAATCAATTCAATCAAACGAATTTGTTTTTCCAACCAATAAGTATGATCTTCTTCAGTATCAGACATTTGCTGACGAAGCATCTCACGGGTTACGTAATCGCCTTTTTCTTCGCAAAGTTTTACACCTTGCGCCAATTTTTCACGCACATGATATTCGAGTTTTAAATCTGCCTTTAAACACGTGACAACATCTTCACCTGTTTCGATGTCATCACGGTTCATATTCGGTGTACCTTCCAGGAATAATACACGGCGAATAAGCGAATCGGCATGCGATGCTTCTTCTTGCATTTCATGGTCGATACGTTCAAAAATCTTCGTTAAACCCCAATCTTCATACATACGAGAATGGATCAAATATTGATCACGAGCAGCCAGTTCGCCACCGATCAACATATTTAGATAGTCTACGACTTCTGGATTGCCACGCATTTCAATTACTCCATACCCTTTTTCTAATATTATGGACAAAAGCTACCACCAATGCAAAATAAAAATTATGTAAGTTTATGATTTTTATAAAATTAAAATGAGAAACATACGCATTTGCAGTGTATTTAACAAAACTTTCCATATAAAAAATAAGCCTTTGCGTAATTGAAGCAATTTCAGCAAGGCTGATTTAAACTATAAAAGTATATTTTTAAGATTTGTAACGATTACAAATGGTTCTTATTCCATCAACGAATAAATGACTTTAACCTTGTGATACAGGTCTTGGTACATCATTCGGTAGCAATTACATCTCATTTAAACGAATTAAATACAAGTTCAGCTGCGACTAACAACAAGTAGAATGCTGCTACATACAAATTTTAGCTGAAGTAAGCATCAATCGGTCAAAGACAAGCCTGCGATTTCACTCTAAGATAGACACAAATTTAAAAACAACAATGGTTTAGCTATGACAAATCCACAACATACCGCACCCGTTCTTGTGACAGGTGCGACAGGCTACATTGCCAGTTGGGTGATTAAAAATTTACTGGAGCAAGGTCATACCGTACATGCCACTGTTCGTGATCTCAACAAAAAGCCAAGCTTTGCACATTTAGATAAAATTGCCGCTGAAACCACGGGCACGCTTAAACTTTTTAAAGCCAATCTGCTTGAACCAAATTCATTTGATGAAGCCATGCAAGGCTGTGAAATCGTGTTGCATATGGCATCACCTTTTGTAGTGAGCAACTTTAAAGATGCGCTAAAAGACATTATTGAACCTGCTGTTTTAGGCACTGAAAATGTGCTGAACAGTGTCAATAAAACCGAGTCAGTGAAACGTGTGATCGTGACATCAAGTATTGCCGCGACTTATGGCGATGCCATTGATATTCAACACACCGCAAAGAATGAATTTGATGAATCGCATTGGAATACCACGAGTTCAGAAACGCATCAACCGTATCCTTACTCCAAAGTCATTGCGGAACGTAAAGCATGGGAGATGCAAAAAGCACAACAACGTTGGAACTTGGTGTGCATTAACCCGGCACTGGTTCTCGGTCCATCATTAACCGCAAATACCCAGTCAGGCAGTGTGGAAGTTCTACAACAATTTGCTAACGGCATGACCTTGCTCGGTGTACCGCCTATGTGGAATGGGATCGTCGATGTCCGTGATGTTGCAGAGGCACACGTTCAAGCTACATTTAATGCTGATGCCGAAGGGCGCTATATTATTAGTGGCGGCACTTTGAGCTTACTGGAAATGGGCAAAATTTTACGTCAGAACTTTGGTCCTAAGTTCCCTTTCCCCCGCAATAAACTCCCGAAGGCGGCTTTCAAACTGCTTGGTCCTTTGGCAGGTTTTTCCAAGTCATTTGTTGAACTGAATATGGGCTATCCGATCTACTTTAATGCCAATAAAAGTCAGCAAGAACTCGGCATTCAATACCGCAACATTGAAACCAGTTTGATTGAGCATTTCCAGCAGTTACTGGATGATGGTGTAGTGAAAAAGTACATTCCTTAACATCTAAAAAAAACCACATGCATCTGACATGTGGTTTTAACTGCGCTGCTTGAAACTTTAAGCAGGTATTAAACTTGTACTTGTCCGTATTCAGCCATCAAGTTTAAAAAGTCAGTTTCATTCATTACTTGTACTCCCAGCTTTTCGGCTTTTTCAAGTTTAGAACCCGCTTTTTCACCTGCAACCACGCATTTGGTTTTACTCGACACGCTACCGCTGACACGCGCGCCTAAGGCTTGGAGTAACTGTGTCGCTTCATCACGTCCCATACTGCTGAGCGTACCAGTAACCACCCAACTCTCACCATTGAGTGGCTGACGTGTTGGTGCAATTGGTGCATCCCAGTGAATTCCGGCTTCAAGCAAACGATTCACCACTTCCACATTATGTTCAGCCTGGAAAAAATCGATAATCCATTCAGCGGTAATGTCACCGACATCGGGCGTTTTCTTTAAAGCTTCAAGATCAGCAGCTTTAAGGGCATCAAAAGTTTGAAAAGTATTGGCCAGCATACGTGCTGTTGTTTCGCCGACACCGCGAATACCCAAGGCATAAATAAAGGAAGCCAGTGTGGTTTTCTTACTATTTTCTATCGCATCAAACAGGTTCTGAACAGACTTCTCCCCCATTTTCTCAATCGTCAGCAACTGTTCCCGATGTTCATGCAAGCAATAAATATCAGCGACATTTTTCAACAAATCGAGGTGTAATAAAGATTCCACCCAACGATCACCCAGACCTTCAATATCCATGGCTTTACGCGAGACAAAATGACGAATCGCTTCAATACGTTGTGCCGCGCAGTACAAACCGCCTGAACAGCGCGCCAAAGCTTCACCTTCTGGCATCACCACTGGCGAATCACACACTGGGCATTGCTTTGGAAGATGGATCTCCTGGGCCTCCACTGGTCGGAATTCTGGCCAGACTTTCTCCACCTTCGGAATAACATCGCCACTACGGTAGACACTGACGGTATCGCCAATACGCACATCTAAACGGTGGATTTCTCCAATATTATGCAAGGTGACATTGGATACTGTTACACCCCCTACAGCCACAGGATTTAAACGTGCAACTGGTGTTAAAATTCCCGTACGACCCACTTGCCAGTCAATATTTTCAACCGTGGTTAAAGCAGCAACTGCGGGGAACTTATACGCCGTTGCCCAACGTGGTTCACGACTTAAGAAACCCAATTGTTTTTGCTGCTTTAAGCTGTCCACTTTAATGACCAAGCCATCAATTTCAACACTCAAATTCGCGCGTTTCGCATTGATTTCTTCATAGCATTGCTGCACTTCCTGAATGCTGTCACAAATAAAATGACATTCACCTACCGCAAAGCCAAATTGAGTGAGCCATTCAAGACTGGCAAACATGGTAGTTTGACCATGATGTGGTTCGCACTGCGCAATGCCATAGGCATAAAATGCTAAAGGGCGTGATGCTGCAATAGCTGGATCCAACTGACGTAAACTCCCTGCAGCTGCATTACGCGGATTGGCAAAGGTCTTTTCACCTTTAGCTTCATTCTCGGCATTGAGTTTTTCAAAGCCCGCTTTTGGTATAAGCACTTCACCACGCACTTCTAATAACGTTGGAACTGGATCTTGAGCAGATGAAAGCACTTTCGGTAAGTTGCGAATGGTTTTGACATTATGGGTAATATCTTCGCCTGTTTCGCCATCTCCTCGTGTTACCCCACGAACCAGCACACCATTTTCATACCATAGGGAAATGGCCAAGCCGTCGAACTTCAATTCGACATCATATTGAATTTTTTGATTCGGCAAACGCTCTTCTACACGGCGCGCAAAGGCAAACAGGTCTTCTTGGTTAAACACATTCCCCAATGACAGCATCGGTACCTTATGGGTTACGCTTGCAAATTTAGGGAGTGCTTTGCCACCGACTTTATTGGTCGGGGTATCCGGCTGTACACATTCTGGATATTGCTCTTCTAAAGCTTTGAGCTGATGAAAGAGTTGATCATATTCACTATCTTCAATGCTTGGTTGATCCATCACATAATAGGCGTGGTTATGCTTGGCTAAAATTTGAATCAATTGACGCATTTGCGCTTTGATAGTTGAATCTTGGGTCATACACTCACCATAAAAAAGGGCGGTTGATTTCCGCCCTTAAAAAATATTTTATCTACTCGCTATTATAGAAATCGAGTCCGTCAGTTTCAAACTAAACTTCAGCAGTTTGTCCTGCACGATAGTCGATTGCATGATGACGCCATTGCTCACGCAACTGAGGTGTGAATTCCTGATTGTTCTGATCATAGACGGTGCCATCAATTTCACGTGCAATCAGACGTGAAAGACTGTCCATGGTATCAAAGGCATTTTGCACATCACTATGTGGCAAAGCCAAGAAGAATGCTAAACCTTTCACTTGTTCAGTGGACAAGGTTTCAAGGTCAAAACCAGCAGCGCCTTCATCAGTAATTTGTAAAACTGAAAACAGTAATTTGCTGTCGTCTTGGCTGTAACGATGGAAACACGCCATTTCACCAAAACGTAGACCATACTTAAGCAATACTTTTAAGGTTTTTTCACCTGAAAGTACGCGGCGTTCCGGGTAAACATTTAGCGCAATAAACTCAACTGCAGTGGATAAGGCACTTTCTTCATCAACGCGTTGCTGTTCATGTAAATGTTCATCCAAAATACTGCTTTCATCTTCAAATTCTAAAATTTCAGCTTTTTCGATATTCGCATTTACGCTATGTTCTGCTGAATCTTTTGCTACAGTTGGTTCAGCTTGAATCGCTTGGTCTTTTACAGCCTCTGTTTTTGATTCAACTTGATTGGTTGTTTCTGCTACGATTGGCGCTTTAACTTCAGTATTTTCAGATTTTGCTTGTGCTTTTTTTGCATCTTGAGCGAGCTCAACAGCCGATTCTGCCAACTTGGGTTCAACACGTTCTATACTTGATGGCTCATTGACACTTTGTAATTGATCACGGACATGGCGAGGAATCACGGGTTGCTGGCTATCTGTGTCTACATGAAGTTCTGAATCTAATGAAGGTGCTGCATTAGCAGGTTTTTTAAACAGTATTCTTAAACCGAATAACATAATGATAACGGCGATAACAATACCAACGACGGTGGTGATTTCCATACTATGACTCCGCGACTAAACCGTATTCTTTTGCCTGTTCCAAATCGACAGTGACTAATTTTGATGTACCAGGTTCTGGCATGGTAACACCTAACAAATCGGTTGCCATCGTCATTGCAACTTTATTATGGGTAATGTAAATGAATTGAACTTGTTCAGAAAGTTCTTTTACCAAATTACAAAACCGCCCCACGTTTGCATCATCCAAAGGGGCATCAACCTCATCCAGAACACAGAACGGTGCCGGATTTAAACGGAAGATTGCAAACACCAATGCCAATGCTGTTAATGCTTTTTCACCACCAGACAATAAGGCCAAAGAGCTGTTGCGTTTGCCTGGCGGTCGAGCCATTAGTTTTACACCCGATTGCCAGTCATCTTCAAGACTTAAACTCGCTTCCCCACCATTAAATACCTTAGGAAACAAATCCTGTAGCTCGAGATTGACCTGATCGAAGGTGGTCATAAACAACTTGCGGGTTTCCTGATCAATACTTTTCATGGCGCCTTGTAATTGATCAACCGTTTTTTCCAGGTCTTCAATTTGATGGCTCAGCTCTTCAAAGCGCTTGGAGACTTCTTGGTATTCTTCAGAAGCAGCCAAATTAACTGCGCCCAATTTTTCAAAGCGTTGTTGGGCTTTTTCCAGCTGTTGCTGATGGGCAACGATATCAATATTTAAACCAGTAATCACTTCACTATTCAAAGCATTAAGTTGTTCTGAATAATGCTGAAAATCCGATTTGGCCACTTGCCAAGCCAGACGTTTTTCTTCCAGTTGACCGCGTAACTTCTCATCTTGCTGTTGATGCTGATGACGTTGCTCAGTTAACTGTTGCTGTTTTTCTTGAATATTATTCAGTTCAACTTGCCATTCATTCCAGGTCTTTTGCAACTTCTCTGTGACTTGCGATTGTTGATTAAATTGTGATTCAAGTGCTGGCAATTCTAATTGTACAGGATCGACAAATTTTTTCGCCTGTTCCATTTGCGCAATAATCTGCTGATATTGTGCTTTTGAGAAGGAAGCATCTTTTTCCAGCAATTCAACTTGCTGCCCAGTTTGTGTAGCTTGACGACGTAACAGCTCCAATTCCTGTTGAGCTTGCTGCCAGGTGTGCTGGGTATTTTCCAGCTGTTCGGTGAGTTCTTCAACCTGAAATTGCAGGGTTTTATAATTCGGTAAAGCCTGTTCAAGTTTCAGATTCAACGCATGCAAATCAATTTCCAGATCATCTTTTTGCATGGCATCTTCTTCAAGCTGTGCATCGAGTTGCTGTAACTGATTTTGCAATTGTTGTTTCTGTACTGAAAATGCCTGAGCCGTACTTTGTACTTTCGCAATGTTGACATCAAGCTGTTGCAAGGCCTTTTGCTGTTGCTTTAACTGGTCTTGCTGATCTTGAAGGTTTTTTTGCAGGGTTTGAATCTGTTGTAGGATTTCCGGCAATTGTTGTTCCGCGGCTTCAAGCTGAGGTAACTGCTGTGCCAGTGCCGTTTCAATTTCATCTAAACGAATACGATGGCTGAGTGCACCCTGTCCAGCTTGGCTTGCTTCATCATAAAACAAGCCAATCACCCAATCCGCAGCAACATGATAGCCATCCAAACTTAAGATGGACTGACCGATGCCTAACTGTGATTGCAAAGACAAGGCTTGGTTGAGATTGTCCGCAAGCGCAACCTGCTGCCAGATAGAATGTTGTGGCGACTCAATCCAGTCAGCCAAGCAAGGCAAACCAGCGAGCTGAATCTGATCTTGCGAAACATGGGTTTTCAGCTGACGGGCAATACTTTCAGCGAAATCAGCATCCGCATCTAATACGTGTGCAGAAAGCCATTTTGCCAAAAACTTTTCAATCAGATTGGCATGCGCTTTGGCCTGATCTTTCAGCTTTAACACTTGCATCAACTGCACAGCATCATTCTGAACTTTCGGACTGTTCTTAATCAGCAACTGATTGAGATTTTTCTGTTCCGATTGCAGTACTTGAATGGCTGACTTCAAACTTGAAACATCATTTTTCTGCTGTGCGTATTGTGCTTGCAGCAACTCTAATGATTGTTTCTGCGTTTGAATACTTTGTTCTAACTGTTCAATCTGCTGGCCAAGTTGAACTTTTTCACTTTCCAGCTGTTCAATATCATCTTGCTGATCTTGATTTTGAATCTGAATCGTTTGCTGTTGCAGAGTTTGTTTTTGCTGTTCGATCCGGGCAATATTTTTTGCTAACTGCTCACTTTGCGCCAGCATCTGCATTTTTTGCTGTTGCTGTTTTTCAACTTGCGCTTTGATCAGTTCAAACTGTTGCTGCGCTTGCTGCTGCTGTGCTTTTAAATCAGCAAAACTTTGGGTTTGGTTTTGGTTCTGGCTTTCTTGTTGCTGTAATTGCTCAGTCTGTTGTTCATGTTGTGATTGCAAAGTTTCAATTTGCAATTCAATTAATTGTAGTCGTTCTTTGGTTTGTAGTTTTTGCTGTTCGAGCTGAGTTAAAGTCGAAGTATTTTGCTGGAACAAAGACTGTTTTTGTTCCAGTGTCATTTTCAATTCAGAGAGTTTTTTCTCGGCTTGTTGCCACTCATTTTGCAGGGGTGTGGACTGCTGAATCAGGCGTTGGAACAGTTCACTGGTTGCAGTTAAGTCATGTTCCAAAGTACTTAACTCTGAACGAACCAGCTTAAATGTTTCGCCCAACTCATTCATTTGAAGAGTATATTCTTGCTGCAAGCGGCTGCTTTGCTCGCATTGAAAAGACAACACTTCAACTTTGATGGTGCGAATTTGGGTTTCGAGTTCTTTATATTGCACAGCAGTTTCAGACTGACGTTTCAGGGTTTTCAGCTGTGACTTGAGTTCCGATGCAATATCTTCCAGACGCGATAAATTTTGCGTGGTGTGATCCAGATGCAACAAGGTTTCACGACGACGTGCCTGATAACGCGAAACACCCGCAGCTTCTTCAATATACACCCGCATTTCTTCAGGTTTGGCATCAACCAGACGGTTAATCATGCCCTGTTCAATAATCGCGTATGACCGTGGACCAAGACCGGTGCCTAAGAAAATATCGGTGATATCACGACGACGGCACTTGGTGCCATTTAAAAAATATTCAGACTTGCCATCGCGGTTGACCTGACGACGCACCGCCAATTCATTATAGGCATTGTATGTACCACCGAGCTTGCCATAGGTATTATCAAAACGCAGTTCAACACTGGCTACGCCTACAGGTTTACGTTTGGCGGTACCGGTAAAAATGACATCTTGCATGCTGCCACCGCGAAGCTGGCGTGCACTGGATTCCCCCATCACCCAACGGATGGCATCAATCACGTTAGATTTACCACAACCGTTTGGCCCAACAACAGCGGTACGATTCGCCTTGAAATGTAAAGTCGTACTATCGGCAAAAGATTTAAAGCCGGAAAGTTTTAAGCTGCTTAAACGCATAATGTCCTGATCAACGTCGTGAACGTCTTGCCCATGCAAGTTCGATTTGTTTCATCCGTGTTAGAGATTCCAACACAAGGTTGCGCAAGTGTCGACAAAAATCATCCATAAATAAAGTAGCTTGTTGTGATTTTCGGATCAAAACTGCATCAGTCACTAACTTAAACAGTTCAAATGATTCCTCTAGCTCGCGACGAGAGATATTTAAGGTTAAAAAATAGCTGCGGCGCATTGAGGGTAACAGCTCTTGATAGAACTTCATCAAATAAGGATTACTCACCATTTCGTGCTGGCGCGCCATACCTTGAAAGATTAAATCATAGAATTTTTCAGTATGCCCCTGACGCGTTTCTTCATGCAATTGCTGCAATAATGCCTGAATTCTTTCAGCTTCATGGGTGCGCCAAGTTTCTGCTACACGATGCACAATTTGTCCCAATAGCAACGCGCTCATATCAAATAAAGCACGGACTTGTTGCGCAGACATTTCTGACACAACCGCACCACGGCGTGGGTAAATTTCAATCAGTTGCGTGCGTTCTAACAACAATAATGCTTCACGCACGGAGCCACGACTGACATCGAGTTCAGCCGAGATTCGCAACTCTTGAATGCGTTCACCTTCAACCAATTCGCCACGAATAATTTGCTCACTAATATGCTTCGCAATTTGTTCGGACAAACTGTTCTTTTCTTGTTCTTGCATACTCGTCCTATCTTGTTTTTATAAGATGCAATCGAAAAATTTTCACACGTCTTGATTGACCCTGTTATTTTTACTACGTTTTATCAGCAAAAAAATATGACATTGTCAGACAATTCTTGAGTCTTTAAAGCCAATAGAAAAGGTGTGAACACTTGAACTGTAGCACACCTTTTCATTCTATTTTTCTCTTATTTAAAATTAAAAATAGGTCGAAAATCCTTGATATATAAAATATAAACCGACAATACTTAAAAGGCAGGCAAAACATCTTTTCAGCATGGCGGGCGATAACTTATGTGCCACTTTTGCCCCGAGTTTTGCAGTAATAAAGCTCATCACACTAATGCCGATAAAGGCATAAATATGCACATAACCAATACTATGCGGTACTTCAACTTGAGTATTCGAACCAAACCACATAAAACCTAATGCCCCGGCAATCGCAATCGGTAAGCCACCTGCTGCAGAAGTTGCTACCGCTTTCTGAATCACCACACCATGACGGATTAAATACGGTACCGTAAGACTACCACCACCGATGCCGAAAATAGCCGATGCAATCCCGATGCCTCCACCTGCAAGCAATTGCATCCCTTTAGATGGTAAATGATGCGAAGGATCAACGGGTTTACTTGCACCGTTAAACATGCCATATGCGACCCAGACCGCAAAGAATCCGATTAGCAACTGCAAGCCCTGACCCGATATATAGTCAGCAATACCAGCACCTAAAAATGAGCCGAAAGCCAAACCCGGTGCTAAATTACGGAATACATTCCACATCACAGCACCGCGTTTGTGATGTGCTGAGACAGAGCTGATTGAGGTCACAATAATGGTTGCCAATGAAGTGCCGACAGCCAGATGCATAATGACTGAAGGATCATAATGCAGTTGCGTGAACACAATATATAAAATTGGCACAATAATCAGCCCGCCACCGACACCAAACAGTCCAGCAGCAAAACCAGCCATTGCACCAATCAATAAATATATGATTAACTCCATTATTCACATTCCACTGTTGCTTAGATTTAAATGGATTTAGAGACTCGACAACTGCAAAAAATCCTCGACGAAGCTCATCAGCTCCCTGAAGTTTTAATACTGAAACCAGTCACGACTTCAACCAATGATGATGTACGGGAAATTGCACTCAAAGGCGTTCAGAGCGTTTTAGTCTGTAGTACGAGGCAAACTCAAGGTCGTGGACAACGCCAACGACAATGGGTCTCCCCTGAAGGGAACATCTATTTAAGCACATTGCTGAATACGCGAACACCCATTGATGGCCGGCTTGCCCTTGAAATTGCATTAAATATTCTACAAATGCCAAGTCTGAAGAACCTGGATTTGCAAGTAAAATGGCCGAATGATCTTTATAGTACCCAAGGCAAATGGGGTGGAATTCTGGTTGAACCGCTTTCCCCGCATCAGGTGATTGTTGGTGTAGGGATCAATCTTGAACCTGTGCCTAAAGAACACATTGATCAACATGCAACCTCATTGAGTGAATTGGGCTTGACCCATATTTCTCGTATTCAGCTTGTTGCAGAGTTATATATGGCGATTCAACAGGCCAGTGAATGGTTTGATCATCATTGTTATAACCTGGCTGCCCGTTTCAATCACTATGCGGCTTTTAAAAATCAGGCGGTTGAATTTGAGCATCATTCGGGGCTATGTTCAGGTATCTTTTTAGGGATTCAGGATGATGGTGCGGTCAACATTGAAACCAGCGAAGGCTTAAAACAATTTTATCAAGGGCGCTTACGTCGCTTAGAAACCTCTCTTTAGAGAAATGTAATGAAGAATTTATGGTTAGATATTGGGAATACCCGTCTAAAATATTGGATTACCGATAACAATCAAGTCATCGAACATACTGCAGAAATGCATCTACAGTCGCCTGCCGATCTACTTTTAGGTCTGATTCAGCACTTTAAAAGTTTAAACTTGAATAATGTGGGTGTCTCTTCGGTACAAGACAAGAAAAACAACGACCGTATTCAATACATCTTAAAAAGTCTTGGTATTCAAGTGGTGTTTGCCCAAGTGCAGGCCGAATATGCCGGTTTAAGTTGTGGTTATGATAATACCAGCCAACTCGGTATTGATCGCTGGTTACAGGTTTTGGCTGTAGCACGTGATCCAGAGCAAAATTATTGTGTGATTAGCTGCGGGACGGCTTTAACCATTGATCTTGTAGATGGCTTACAGCATTTGGGCGGTTATATTCTACCGAATCTGTATTTACAGCGAGATTCCCTGATTCAAAACACCAAGGGAATTAAGATTCCTGATGCAGCCTTTGATGCATTAACACCTGGACGCAATACCATAGATGCGGTACATCATGGCATTTTATTGGGGTTGGTGAGTAGCATTGAAAAGGTGCTAGAGCAATCACCTCGACAACTGATTTTAACGGGTGGTGATGCGCCTTTATTCGCCATTTTTTTACAAAAATACCATCCGATTATAGAGACCGATTTATTATTGAAAGGTCTACAGCGCTATATTCAGCATTATGCTGAAATGAGATAAGGTTGTATGGCCTGCCAAACTTCAGGCAGTTCCGTACAACCTTCAGAATCAATAAAGTGTCCCTGACATTGAGCAGAAATCAGCTCAGCATCTAAACTTTGAGCCTGTTCAATACTAAGTTTTGGCGGAACGTGATTATCCCCTTCTGAATAGATCACTACACGATTTTCAATCTGGCGTTTCAGCAATTCAAAATCAATCTGGGCGGCATCGATAAAAGGATAGACTTCTTCTAAACGCCCCAGATGTCCATTAAAACCGGCAACCAAAACCAGCTGTTTAATACGCTGATGATTTAAATGTTTGGACAAATAATGTAATGCCGCCACAGTCCCCAAACTATGCGCAATCACAATACTATTTTCATCAAGTTCTTCTATCTGCTCATCAATTTGTGATTCCCAAACAGACAATTCTGGATGTGTTGAAGGATCCAAACGCAATACTTTTAAACTGTAATGCTGCTGATCTGCAGTCTGCTGAATCCAGGGATACCAGTTTTCTTCTGGGCTGGCAGTATAGCCATGCAACACATTAACTTGAGCCATTCTTCTTCCCTCTAATTATGCCGTTTAGTGTGCAACAAGCTCAGCCTGAATTGAGTGATTCATTTGTTGGTCTTTTTTATGAAAATACGAATTACAGAAGGTCTTGCCCTCCGTAATTCAATCAATCACTTACTTAAAAATTCAAAATAGATGCCAAGTCTATCAATGATGTAGCAAAGGTTTCAGAACATCCCAGACTTGTTTAAACTCATTAAAACCATCACTTCGCATAAAATGCCCCGCATGCTTCACCTCTTGCATCTGGGCATTAATAGAGTGCCCTAACAGGACAGCTTTAGGCGGAGACACATAAGGGTCATTGCAGGAAAATAGTAAAAACCGGGTCGCAATCTGTTTTTGCAAAATGGCCATGTCTAACTTTGCCTGCCGAATAAAACCATCCAGTTCGGACAATGCGGTTAATTTATCTTTAAAACCGGCAACCAAAATCAGCCCTTTAATTTGAGTCTGGCTGAGTTCCTGAGTTAAAAAATGCAAGCTCGCAAGACACCCCAGACTATGCGCGACAATAATGCTTTCCGGATCTAATTTTGGCATTTGCATCTGTAACGCTTGTTGCCATATTTGAAAATTAGGCGCGTTTGCATCGGGTAGTGTCAAACGTCTTGCAAGATGACCTGAATGTTGGACCTGCTGGCTGAGCCATGGAAACCAATGATCATTCGGCGATTCCTGATCACCATGCACGATATAAACTTTCTTCTGAAGTTGTGACATGTCTTTTCTTCTTGTTATGGACAATTTTATTATGGTTTTATATTTATCCTATTTCATAATAATAGGTAGAGTTGTTTTGTATTTCTCATTTTAATTTTATTTAACCTACAAATTCACAAACATTATTTTCAAGTTTAGAAAGCACTAAATGATCTGATAAAAAACAAAAAAGGCGCCTATAGCCACTGCTGTCCCATAGTTTGATTTAAATAAAAAAACCTGAGTCCGAACAGTTAAAATATGAGTGCAAACAAACACTTTAACGACCAGGATTCAGGTTTTGTCACATCAGAATACCGTATTTCATCAGTTAATTAAACCAGTCTTACGACAAGATTTTGAACGGCTTGCTAAACAACATCATGTTGGGCAGAAATTCAGATCTGCTTCTCGATGGGATCAGTTTATTGCCCTGTTAATGTCCCAACTTTCCTGCCGACAAAGCCTACGGGATATTCAATCCAATCTTGAGTCCCAGCAGGAAAAGCTTAATCATCTCGGAGCAAAGTCTATTCCCCGAAGCACGCTGGCACGAATCAACGAGGAGCAACCTGCTGCCTTGTATAAACAGATGTTTCATCAATTACTGCAATACTGTGAAAAATCAAAAGTAGCCCATAAATTTCGCTTCAAGAATCCTCTGTATTCCGTGGATGCCAGTCACATTGATCTGTCGCTTTCCTTGTGCGCATGGGCCAAAGTTCATGATTCAAAAACCAGCATGAAACTGAGCATAGGATTGAATCACAGCAATCATATTCCTGAGTTTGTTGCAGTTGAAAATGGTAAAGAAAATGACATGGTACAAGGCCGAAAATTCCAGTTTCCCTCTGGCAGTATTGTGGTCTTTGACAAAGGCTATGTAGATTATAAATGGTATGCGAATCTGACCGCTCAAAATATTGGCTTTGTGACACGTCTCAGACCCAAGGCAGTTTATCGGGTTATTCAGCAACATCCAGTCATTGTAGCCAAAGGGATTTTAAAAGATGAAACGATCCAGCTGAATAGTGCACATGCAGTGAAAAGACAGACTCCACCATTAAGAAAAATTGAATATATTGATCGGCAGAGTGGCAAGCATTTTATGTTTCTCAGCAATAACTTCCGTTTATCTGCCTCAACGATTGCAGCGATTTATAAAGACCGCTGGAAAGTGGAACTGTTCTTTAAGGCGATTAAACAGAATTTGAAATTAAAAGCCTTTATAGGCCGAAGCAGGAACGCAATTCAGACGCAAATTTGGATTGCCCTGATTGCCTATTTACTGGTGAGTTTTGCCCGGCATTTAGGACAAGAAGGCTGGACGGTTCAACGGTTACTAAGAATGATCCAAGTAAATCTGTTTGAGAGAAAAACCTTAAAAGCTTTATTCATGCCCGATAAAATACCGATAAAACAAAAGGAAGCTCAATTGAGCCTCCTTTTATGAAAAATTGTGGGACAGCAGTGGCCTATAGCGCCTTTTTTACGATGAGAAGTACAATCTTACTTCTTATCGTTTCCACCGAACAATGGTCCCATACCGCCACCACCGCCGAATTTATTTTGCATACCGCTCAATGATTTCATCATTTTTGCCATACCCGATGGATTAGCAAATTTCTTCATCATTTTCGCCATTTGCGCATGTTGTTTAATCAGTTTATTGACTTCAACAACTTCCATACCACAACCCGCTGCGATACGTTTTTTACGGCTCGGGTTCATCAGGTCTGGATTACGGCGTTCTTTAATGGTCATCGACTGGATAATCGCTTCCATTTTTTTCACTTGCTTTTCAGGATTGGCTTGCGCAATCGCATCTTGAATACCTGAATTGCTCATGCCAGGCAACTTGTCCAAGAAGCCCATCATGCCGCCCATTTTGTTCATTTGCTCAAATTGCATCAGCATATCTTCAAAGTTGAAGCTGCCGCCTTTTTGCAATTTTTTCGCCATTTTTTCGGCTTGTTCTTTGTCGATCTTGCGTTCAACTTCTTCGACTAAAGAAAGCACGTCACCCATACCCAGGATACGTTGTGCAATACGCTCAGGATGGAATGGCTCTAGGGCATCGAGTTTTTCACCCATACCCAAGAATTTGATTGGCTTACCAGTAATGGCACGAACAGAAAGTGCCGCACCACCGCGCGCATCACCATCGGTTTTGGTCAGGATCACACCGGTTAAAGGTAGCGCATCGTTAAAGGCTTTTGCAGTATTTGCCGCATCCTGACCGGTCATAGCATCGACTACGAACAAGGTTTCAGTGGGGTTAATGGCTGCGTGAAGCTCTTTAATTTCGTCCATCATGTCATCATCGACATGCAAACGACCTGCTGTATCGACAATCAGCACATCAGCAAACTGAATTTTTGCTTGTTCAATGGCACGCTTGGCAATGGTAATTGGTTTTTCGTCAGCGTTAGATTCAAAGAAAATTGCGCCCACTTCGCCTGCAACAGTCTGTAGCTGTTTGATTGCCGCTGGACGGTAAACGTCGGCAGAAACCATGGCTACTTTTTTCTTTTGGCGTTCTTGTAAGAAACGTGCAAGTTTTGCGGCAGTTGTGGTTTTACCCGCACCTTGCAAACCTGCAAGCAGTATAACCACGGGTGGTTTTGCTGCGAGGTCGAGGCTTTCATTGGCCTCACCCATCATTTTTGTGAGTTCGTCATGGACGATTTTTACGAATGCCTGGCCCGGTGATAACTGAGTCATCACTTCCTGACCCAATGCTTCTTCCTTAACTTTCGCGATGAATTCACGAGTTACAGGTAACGCAACATCGGCTTCAAGAAGTGCCATACGTACTTCACGTAACGTATCTTTAATATTGTCTTCGGTTAGCTGCCCTGAGCCAGTAACATTTCTTAAACTCTGCGTGAGTCGTTCTGTTAAGGTATCAAACATTGCAAAATCCGCTTAAAATTGCCAGTTGCAAAAAAATCTTTCTTAAAATAGAAAATTTATGCATAAGATGCTATAGGATACTGTAGTTCACGTAGAATTTATATAAATGAATATTCAACATCCTGAAAAAGGTTTGACATGATCAGTCTCCCCTTGGTTTACACGATCTTAGCATTAATTTCTTATACCACATCTTTCTGGTATTTGTTTATTCACTTAATGTCAAAGCGTGATCCGAACCATTGGTTTGTAGGGCTTGTACTCGGTTTAGGTTTACTGCTGCACGCGGGTGTTCTGTATAACGATATGCTGACACCTTTAGGTGTAAATTATGACGTATTTCTCTTAGTGTCATTTACATCGGGTCTGATGTTATTGCTGAGTTTAATCTTTAGTACTTACCGCCCCATTTTGGCACTAAATTTACTGGGTATTCCAGTTGCTGCGACCGGCTTAATTTTAGGTTTTGCCTTAAGCAAACCCAATCAGGTGATTGAACAACACTCATTAGGCTTGGACATTCATATTATTTTGTCTTTATCGGCCTATGCCGTTCTACTGATGGCAACCATACAAGCAGTGATTCTGTGGTTCCAAGATCGTGAATTAAAGAATAAGCAAAAAAGAATTTGGGTCAATTTACTCCCATCATTCCAAGCCATGGAATCTTTGCTGTTTGATTTAATCATTACTGGTTTTATCTTGCTGACATTAGCTTTAGGTTTTGGTTTTTTCACCATTGAAGACTTTTTTGCCCAACATTTAGCTCATAAAACTGCCTTTAGTATTATTTCCTGGTTTGTTTATGGATCGCTGCTGATTGGTCATTATAAATTTGGCTGGCGGGGTCAAAAAGCGATTCGCTTTACCTTGATTGGTTTTATGCTACTGGCAATTGGTTTTATTGGTTCTAAGTTTGTACTGGAAATGATTTTGGGGAAATAAGCACTTTTTTCATTTGCTTAATACCAGACACGGAACAATAATCAGATAGTCAGTGCGAAATATGATAAATCATTAAAAAAGCTCAATCTTTATGATTTGGGCTTTTTTTCACATAATAAACCAATGATTTAAAAAGAATAAATTGATAATTTCGTATAAGCTGTATTATGTTAATTTTAGAAATTCTTAAATAAAACTGAGTGGGTTTAATTAATAAAAAAGGATATATGGCATGTTTAGACTTCTTGTTACATCCGACTCAAATAGTGAAACAGGTGTTGCAGATGCAAACCTAAGCTTAACAGCTAATGGGTTCTATAAATTTATAGAAGAACAAGATTATGGGAATACTTTAAATAGTTTAGTAATTATTTTCATGTGCCGAGATCCAGAGCTTCATTTCAAACAGCGTATTCGCTATTCGAGGAAAAAACAAAAACTTTACATGGATATCATGTTGGATTATCAAACATTTGTAATAATGACTCCCGAACAAAGGGTATCAGAGTTATGTAAGAAGCTTTTAACAGAAATGCCACCGATCGTTCAAAAATATAAAATTACTGATTTTGATCTAGATAAATTAATAAGTAATTTCTCATACTGGTTTAATAAATATGACCTTATTATTGATTTATCAGATGACTTAAAAAATGAACTTAAATTAGACTGTGAAAAAATTGAAAGTGAAGAGCCTAAACCACAAGAAAAAAGAAAAAGTTTTTTTAAGAGAATTTTATTGAGAAAATAAAGAAGTTCCCCTGTATTTAACATAATGACCATTACAAGAACCGCGTTTATAAAATATTTTATTTTTCAAATACTTATAAAATTTAAGCTGTATATAAAAACAGTAAAAAACCAGCTTGGAAACAAATTGATTTTTTTATTCAAAATGAAACTTTTCTCAATGTTCCCGGCCTTCCCCGAGCAGAAAACATCCCCAATTTTTGCGGATAAAACAAGGATAGTTTTTAGCCAGACGCGCATCCTGTTAATGCCAATACAATGGCGCAAATTAATTAAATTAATTTTAATGAATAAATTAAGTATTTATTACATCTGCTCATGATTGAATGATAAAAACCACTTGGAAAAAAATTGTTAAACAGATTCAAAATATAAATCCTTAAATCACAAGCGTAGCCTATTGCAATTCAAGACCTAAGCTAGACATCCTGCCTAAAAAAACGTATAACCCTGTTTTTCTTTATACAGGTCTAACACTTTGAAACTTGTTCTTGCACCCATGGAAGGTTTAACTGATCCCATCATGCGTGATGTACTCACTCATGTCGGCAGCTTTGACTGGTGTGTAACCGAGTTCATTCGTGTAACCGACTCTGTCTTACCCGACCATGTCTATCATAATTACTGCCCTGAATTACTGAATGATGGCAAAACCGCTGCTGGTACACCTGTGCATGTGCAGTTTTTGGGAAATAATCCTGAAATGCTGGCAGCCAACGCCATTCGTGCGGTGGAATTGGGTGCCCCTGCCATTGATATGAATTTTGGTTGCCCTGCAAAAACGGTAAACCGTCATCGTGGTGGCTCAGTATTATTGGATGAACCTGACGTGGTACATATGCTGGTCAAAGCCGTTCGAGATGCCGTACCGAATCATATTCCAGTATCTGCCAAAATGCGTTTAGGCTATATGGATCGGAATTTCACCCTGGAAAATGCCCACGCCATTGAAGATGCCGGTGCAGCCTGGGTTACCGTCCATGCTCGCACCAAAGCTGAAGGTTATACGCCACCTGCATTTTGGGATCAGTTACAGCCCATTCGTGAAGCACTGAAAATTAATGTGATTGCCAATGGTGAAATCTGGACCAATGCTGACGCTAAACAATGCCGCCTAGAATCAGGCTGTGAAGATTTGATGATTGGTCGAGCTGCTGTGACTACACCCGATATCACGCAATGTATCCGCAAAAATACCGATGAACCACTTATTAACTGGGATGAGCTTTTAGACTTACAAATCCGCTTTTTAAATGGACCCTATAAAAAAGAAATTAATATGGTCGGACGCTATAAACAGTGGCTCGGCATGATGTCTAAGCATTATCCTGAAGCAAAAGAATTGTGGAATGAAGTGAAACGCATCAAAGCTTTGATTGAAATTATTGAAAAATTAAATGTCTTAAATCAGTAAATAAAAAAAGCCTTTGAACATTCAAAGGCTTTTTTTATTTAGCTATTTTGTTTACGCTGCTTTAAATTTTCTACATGTATACGATTGGTTTTCCAAGACTTGTCTAAAACTTCTTTTTCGATTCGTAATTGAATCCGTTTCAGTTTCATCGCAGGAATGACCTCCTCTTTAAAGTTTTTCACATAATCCACCCATGCTGCACCACGAAATACATTCACAGGCATATCGGTTTTAAACTCACAATCAGGCATAAATACAACGATTGAATGCAAATATTCAGGGGCAATAATATCTGCCAATACCAGTTCTAAAACCTTTTGGTGCTTGTAATTTTGATGCAATGGATTTTGAAATTTATAGCTCTTTTTAAATATTTTCTGCGTCCACATTTTCTGGCGTTCGCTACCGAAAATCCAGCCTTTATAATTTTTAGTTTCAATAATAAAGATGCCGTAGGGACTTAATAAAATATGATCAATTTGGGTCGTTCCCGCTTGTTCATCCGGCAAAGTACAATCATTTAATAAAATATATTGAGGGTCTTTCAAATAGAGTTTGACCTGTAGAGCTACCGCCAATTCACCAACTTTTCCCTTAATAAATGGTTTAAAGGCTTTGATGATAGATATTGCAACAAAAGCAAGAATGACCCACCAAAAAGTTGAAAATAACTGACTTAATATTGTTTTCATAATTTTATAACTTATTAAAATTTATAAGGAACAATAACAGTTTTTTCTATTTAAATTATTGTTTCTCTAAACGGAGCAAAATATCCTTATTATCCAAACCACCTGCAAAGCCAACCAGTTTGCCATTCGTACCCACTACACGGTGACACGGTGCAATGATTGAAATTGGATTTTTTCCATTCGCGGCACCCACTGCACGTACCGCTTTGACATTGCCAATTTGTTCGGCAACATCGCGGTAACTTCGGGTTTCCCCAAATGGAATGGTCAACAAAGCTTGCCAAACTTTCTGTTGAAACTCGGTGCCTTCAAAATCTAGAGGCAAATCAAATTGCTGTCGTTTTCCAGCAAAATATTCAGTTAACTGCTTTTGAGTTTCCAACAAAATCGGATGATGCGTTTGTTCGATCAATTCGGCTAAACGTACACGTTTAGGATTTTCATTTTCCCAAAGTACCGCGACTAAAGCTGTTTCATGGGCGACCAATTTTAAAGTACCGACAGGAGAAGCCATTTCCATAAAAGCCAGTTTCATCGTCTTCTCCTGCAGTGAAATAAATGGTCCAGATTTTATGATGATGACAGTTTCATCAACACTAATCCAGAAATAATCAGAACAGCTGCCAGCATACGCATTGCTGACGCTGGCTCACCCAATATAAAGATTCCGACCAAGAATGAACCGACTGCACCAATACCTGTCCAAATCGTATAGGCTGTACCGAGCGGCAAGGTTCGCATGGCATAAGCCAGTAAAGCAAAACTTAATACCATAAAAACCAGGGTAATAATACTTGGGGTTAGACGTGTGAAACCTTCTGAAAGTTTCATTGCATACGCCCATACAATTTCAAAAATACCGGCTAAAATTAAAACCACCCAAGCCATGACGACTATGCTCCACCTGATAAGAGTCAGGTCGTCCTGACGAATTGTCTTGGTATAGATATCAATGAGATTACACCAAGGGAGGTCGTTCCTCCTTTAATTCATCATTATATAAATGATTGCTTTAAATTGGTGCGGATTTTACATTTTTTGACCAATTTATCGCGCTAAAAATACCCCAATAAAAATACGACTGGTGCTCACCAATCGTATTTTTTTAATCACAATACTCGTCTAAAATTTAAAATGAATACCTGCACCATATAGCCATTCATTTTCAGAAGATGATTGTGGCTGCCAAGCCGTTTCTTCATTTCCCTTATTATAGCCATATGCAACATCAACAAAAGGCATAACCTTTTTATTGATTTCATAACGGGTTTCCAGACCCAGTTGCGCGGTATTTAAACCCGACTTTTTGGCATAGTTTGAGTCATCACTGAAAATGACATTCAGATCCAGATAGGGTTTAAGAATCAGTTTTTGGGTCAGCAGCAAATCACGCTCAGTTTCCAACGTGAATGACATTTGTTGATCCTGTCCCACAAATAAATAGGCATCGGTTTCAAAGAAATAGGGCGCCAAGCCATGAATACCGACTATAGCACCCACCTGCTCTTGATCCACTTCACGATTCTGGTTGTTCAAATAGCGAAGACCGGCTTGTACATCCCAAAAATCACTCACCATACGGCTATATAAAACTTTGGCATCATATTCGGCTTGCTGTGATTCAGCTTGATCTGCATGAACTTTGATAAAAACCTTGTTTTCATCTGTGCCAATTCGGGTCTCAAGTTCCGACTTTAAAACACCTTTGCCATCATCATTGCGCAGCCATTTACTTTCAACAGTGGTTTGCTGATAAATCTGTCCACCATGCTCTTTGATATGTGCAGCATGATCCGCCTCGTCTGAACTTGGATGTTCATGCTGTACCGATTGCATCGGTTTTTCTTTAACCGCAGTCTCTGGTACTGCTGACTCTGTTTGATGCTGTGAATGATCGTCCTGCACTTCAGTAGATTGTCCAGACTGATGTGGCATCGGCATAGAATGGTGTTGTTCCTGCGCCACACTTTGCCCGCTCAACAGCAACAAGGAAGCACTCAATGTACTCATGGCAAATAAATTAATGATGTGCATGTGAATCTCCTTGCTGAGCTGGACTTGGAGTAGATGTTGGAATTGATGTTTTACTTCCATCTACATTCACAACAACCAGTTTACTCATCATCCCAGATGACATGTGATAAAGCAGATGGCAATGGATTGCCCATTCCCCCAACTCATCCGCAGTGAGCAGCGCAGTAACTGTCTTACCGGGTGGCACAATCAAGGTATGCTTGTTGGGCAGGTCTGATAATGCCTGTCCATTTTCCAGTTGCATAAACATGCCATGCAGATGCATTGGATGCGCCATCATGCTGTCATTAATGAATTTCAAACGGATACGTTCACCATACTTAACCTGTAACGGTTCAACTTCGGTAAATTTCTTGCCATTGATGGTCCAGATATAGCGCTCCATGTTGCCACCCAAACGGACTTCCAATTCACGTTCTGCAGGACGGGTATCCGGTTGTGGGTTTAATGATTTCAAATCGCTATATTGCAGTGCCTTATGTCCTGCGGGAGTAGAGGCATTTGCCCAGCCATAAACCACTTGGGTATTTTCATTTAAGGATGGTTTCGCCGAAGTATGTGCAGAATGATTCATTCCTTGTTGTGGTTCTGAATCAGACTTTGCTTGATGTTGTGAATGGTCATTCGTCTTGGTGTGGTTCATTTGCGAATGATCCATCGTCGCTGAATCATGTTTCATCTTGGAATGATCCATCTTTGAATGATCCATGGCTTGATGATTTATTTGACTTGAGCTTTGTGGATGAGCACTTTCTTGACTGGTGTTCATCTGATCGTGATTCATATCAGCATGATCACCCGATGATGAGCCATGTCCCATATCTTCCATTGTCAGCAAGGCACGTGGACGCGGCTTAGGCATGTGAATCGGATGCGTCACTGGAGAATTTTCATTATGCAATGTACCAATTGCAAAACCGCTACGGTCGATCGACTCGGCTTCAATTTGATAATGATCAGCTTTCGGCTCGACTACAACATCATAGGTTTCTGCAGTACCGATTCGAAACTCATCGACTGGCACTGGTTTAACTGGCTGCCCGTCAGCACTCACAACGGTCATTTTCAAGTTGGGAATACTGACGTCATAAAAGGACATGGCGGAGGCATTAATAAAACGTAACCGGACTTTCTCATTCGGCTTAAACATGCCGGTCCAGTTTTGCTCAGGCGTTTTTCCATTGATCAAAAAGGTATAACCGGTAACATCGGACAAATCGGTTTTCAGCATGCGCATTTGATTCCACATGCCACGATCTTGCCAGGTATTTTTTAGCCCTTCACGTTGCACCTGCTTAAATACATCAGCCAAGGTTTCACGCTCATTCTGATAGTATTCCGCTGACTTTTTCAGATTCTTCAGGATCTGTTCACCAGTCGACTGGTGAAAATCGGACAACATCACCACATAATCACGCTCGGCTTGTTCATGCGCTGCAACTGGCTTTTTATCTTTGGGGTAAATCACCAGTGCGCCATATAAACCATCCTGTTCCTGTCCTTTGGAATGGGCGTGATACCAATAGGTTCCGTTTTGACGTACCTTGAAACGATAGACAAAATCCGCCTGTGGTTTAATGCCTTTGAACTGGTTGAACCCCGGTACGCCATCCATTAAGCCCGGTAGCAATAGACCATGCCAATGAAGGGAGGAATCCTGGTTTTTAAGATTGTTATGCACATGAATAACGGCGTCATCACCTTCTTCAAATTCTAGAAGCGGTGCCGGAAACTGACCATTGACCGTGATGCGTTTTAAGGGCTTGCCGGTGATATTCACCATCTGTTCATCAATGTTCAGATGATATTCTTTGACCGCAGCGAACGCCCACGATGATGACACTAAACACACCCCGACTAAGAGGCTTTGAGTTAATTTAATAGACATGACTTAACCTGTAATTTAAAAATAAAAATGTTTTTTAAATCAAGATTAAGCTTTAGGAGGACGTAAGATTTGTTGCCAGAAACCGGTTAAATGCTGGGCTGAATAATCAAAATTGCGCTGTGGATGTTCTTGAATATGATCTAAATTGAGTAATTCTGCTGTTTGTGAATCCAGCCAGACCGTTAAACTCTGACAATGCAACTGTACGCAATCATTACAGCTAAAATGCTGTTGCTGATTCGTCATGGTCTGATGACAATCTTGATCATGCACTGCTTTTACATGTTCTGAAGAATGTTGCATATGAGGTTCAACACTCACCGAATCATGGCAACCAGACATTGCCGTTATTTCTGCATTATCATGATAATCAACATTTGCTTCATTCATCATTTGCTGATGCATAGGTTTTGCGGATGCAAAGGCAACACTACTCCACCCGATGGCAAAAACCATCAGGAACACAAACCAAGCCTGTTTGCATAATGAAGTCAGCAAAGAATTATCCTTTAACCCGTCCAGAATAAAATATAAATCATTTTACTTTGATTTAGATCTAACAGCATAACCAAGAACAAAGTTATACACAATTGTTTAAATTTATACTCAACAATGCATCATTCGCTCTTTTTATGCATATTAAAACAATAAAGTTATTTTTTAAACAGGATTATTTATAAGCACAGATTAATAAACAACCATATTTTTTAACACCTTAATCCATTAAAAAAGGACTCAATTGAGTCCTTTTTATACATTTAATGTCTAATTTTCAAACTATCGCCCTACAATCGTTTACAAACTAATCAAGTTATCCATACAGTTATCTACACAGATATCCATATAGTTATCCATAAAGTTATCCACAACTTAGCAGCAATTAATTAGAGAATATTAGAGATTTACAGCGCCTACTTTTGCAAGTTCTGCACGCATTTCATTAATCACAGCTTGATAATCCGGTTTACCGAAAATAGCTGAACCTGCAACAAACATATCTGCACCCGCTTCTGCAATTTCACGAATATTGGCAGGTGTTACGCCACCATCCACTTCTAAACGGATGTCACGACCTGAAGCATCAATGATTTTACGTGCTTGACGAAGTTTGTCCAAAGTCATGGGAATAAATTTTTGACCGCCAAAACCCGGGTTGACACTCATCAATAACACTTGATCGACTTTATCCAGAACATAATCCAGATAATGCAAAGGGGTTGCCGGGTTAAACACTAAACCTGCTTTCGCACCACCGGCTTTAATCAACTGTAAAGAACGGTCAATATGGTCGCTTGCTTCCGGGTGGAACGTAATAATGTCTGCACCTGCTTCCAAGAAATCACCAATCATACGATCCACTGGTGAAACCATAAGATGCACATCAATCGGTGCTTTAATCCCATATTTTTTTAATGCCTTACACACAGCCGCACCAAACGTCAGGTTAGGGACATAATGGTTATCCATCACGTCAAAATGTACGACATCTGCACCAGCAGCGAGCACATTTTCAACTTCCTCGCCTAAACGAGCAAAGTCAGCAGATAAAATTGATGGTGCAATTAAATATGGCTTGGACATGGGGAGAACCTGGCTATGTATTCGAATTGATTTTTCACATTATAACAAATTGAACCTTGCTGCTGTGATTCAATCCTGATTCGATTCTATTTATTCGGCATTCCAAATCTGCAACATTACGTTCCAATTTTTAACTTTAGCTATTTTTTTAATCTGTTATGTTGATATCACATCACAAGGTAAATGAGAATGAAAAGCAATACTAAAATTACCACATCAGAAGCCGCTCGTATCGCCAAGCGTTTATTGAATCATTGGAAACATAAATTTGACGTTGCTGAAACTGACGGCAATTTTAGTATTTTTATGCCAGATGCAACTGTGAAGCTGATGCCTCAGTCAGAAGCGTTATTAGTCTCGATTGACAGCTCACTAGAAGACTTAAGTACTTTAGAAAGAGTCGTTCTCGATCATTTAAGCCGTATGGCACAGCAAGAATTTACCGCAACATGGCAGCATCAATAAAAAAGGGAGAATCATGTTCTCCCTTTATTTCTACTTAAGCATCATGCTTCAAGTTGCACAGCATGAAATTGCAAATGATCATCGATAAAACTTTGAATAAAATAATAACCATGATCATAGCCTGCGTGTTCACGCAAGGTCAGTGACTGTCCCACTTGCGCACAAGCCTGTTTAAATAATGCCGGATTCAATTGCGCGTAGAATTGATCTTTCGATCCTTGATCAATCAAAATTTCTGTAAACAATGCCCCTTTTTCTTGAATCAAGGCAGTGGCATCATGCTTTAACCATTCATTTCGATCTTCACCAAAATAATTCGAAAAGGCTTTTTCACCCCATGGACATTGGCTCGGTGCACAAATTGGCGCAAAAGCAGAAACTGATTTAAATTTTTCAGGATATTTCAGTGCAAGTGTCAATGCACCATGTCCGCCCATGGAATGTCCTAAGATCCCCATCGCATCCGCTTGTACTGGAAAGTTCTGAATGACTAAATCATAAAGTTCATCCGCAATAAAGCTTTCCATTTGATAATGTTCAGCCCACGGTGCTTGGGTCGCATTAATATAAAAGCCTGCACCTTGACCGATATCCCAAGAATCGCCTTGCGCAACCTGCTCACCTCTTGGCGAAGTATCAGGACTAATCAGGATCAAACCCAATTGAGCTGCCAAGCGTTGCGCATGGGCTTTAATCGCGAAGGTTTCTTCTGTACAGGTCAGACCGGCTAAATAAAAAAGTGCTGGACATGCTTGACCGGTTAAAGCTTGAGGGGGCAAGAAAATGCCAAATTTAGCTTCACCTTTGAGCACCTTGGAATTAAAAGCATAAATTCGTTGTTCACCATCAAAGCATCGATTATGTTGGATTAATTCCATGTCTATTTTTCCTTATTGTGTTTGAACACTTAATTGGGGTATTTCTATCTTCGTCTCTGTTTTTGAGGTCACTGGAAATAATCGTTGTTCCAATTGCGGCAACATAAATTCCATATTTTTACCAATCGACCATTGTGGTTCGGACGCATCAAAACCCTGCGCCTTTTCCCATTGCGCCACGGTGTCTTTGGTTTGCTCAAATGCGGCACTCACAGAGGTCTGCTCACGCATTGCCTGATCAAAGAATGCCCGTCCAAAATAAGTATAATCCGCTTCATTTGAACAGCCGAAAGATGCTCGATCTGCGGCAGATGCGGTAATAATTAAGGTATTATCATCTTGTAAGGCGGGAACAAAACTGCCTGAATAACATGCAGAAATCACAATAACACGCCAACGAATCCCCGACTTGTCCAAAGTGTCTTTTAACCATTTGGGATCGACATCATTTAAATCTATCGGTGCATTTTCCATTTCAAACTGATTCGGTAAACCATGTGAGGTCATGTATAAAAATAACACATCACTTTCACGGTTCATCTGCTGCCCTATTCGACGTAAAGCCATCTCCATACTGGTACGCGAAGCAATCGGAGTTTTTGTACGGGTCTCAGGATTATTCACCAAGATGAGTGAACGACCAAAGGTTCCAAAGCGTGTATCAAACTGTTCCTTAATCCGCTCGACTTCCGACTTGAACACGTCTTGATAACCTGCGCCTGCTACCCCTAAAAAATACCAATGCGATTGTGTAAATTCACCATACTGCACATCTTCCAGAGATTTATTCAGGACACGGCTTTGTGCGTAAAAGGCATCTTCGGCAAAAGTCGGTGGTGTTTCTTCAACTTTCCAGATCGGTTGGCTTTTGACTGACATTTGCCAGACCACCAGGGTAAAAAGCGTTGCCGCAACAATCAGTCCACGCTCCCACCACGGCCATTTTAATTCACGTGAAAATACCCAAACCACAGCTAAACTTTGCCAGACAAACAGCACCATGAATATCATCGGTAAATAGTCATAGAAGATGTAAGGCAATACATCGATATAACCCAAATACTGAATCAGACTTTGTAATAAGGCAATATGCGTATCCAGTACCAGCCACAATAAGGCAGGCACCAACATCAGACGGGGATTATTAATACGTTGTGAAAGGAAAATACCGACAATCAGCGCAATAAAAGGCCATAAGGCATAACTGATCAAGCCTTGAGGGTTAAACTCCCCCACTTCCCCTGAACTTAACCAACTAAATAAACTGTTGGCACTGCCGCCTAAAATCCCCCAAAAAATCAGTTGTAGAATTGAGGGGCGAACAATTTGTAAAGACCGACGTGATCCCAAAAAGAGCCACATCCCTGCAGTTTGGTTGCTTTTAAAATCATGCCAAAAATTGATGGAGGGTTTAAAGTCGATCATAGGATTTAGGGTTAGCTGTAGCTCGCTGATTCACTGTGTAAGTTTATGCTTGATGGAAGTTTTATCAATGCTGCTTTGGCACTATATAACAAATTAATGCACAATATTGAAGCAATTACCAAACTACTCTACAAGATGATGCTGAAAGTAGGCATCAAAACGACAAGCATCTCCTTGCCATTGATGATTGGGTTCCTGGTCAGCCAAATATACGGCTAAACGGGGACGTTTTACTACAACTCGTTTTGCTACTTTTTGTGCCAAAATCAATAAATTATCACCCAGATCCATTTCACCATCTTCGGGCAACAGCATATGCAACAATTGCATCTGCTTTTTGACTTGGGCCTGCTTTTTAATGGCTTGCTGGTTTTGATCACGTTGTGGAAACATCGGATCCAGATAGACGACATCCACCACAGCATTTTTTTCAGCCTGATAAATTAAATAGTCGGCAGAATCGGAAAAAACAAGATCAATCCGGGCAACCACCGAACTTAAAAACGGATCGCTTTCAGCATTGCTTTTGGTATCTTCAAGCAAGGTAAATAAAATCGGATGTCGCTCAACCAAGGTGACATTAGCGCCCAAATGCGCCATCAACAAACTGTCATGCCCCAGACCAGCAGTCGCATCGATCAAGCTGGGCTTTTCACCGAGATTACAGGCTCGTGCAATCATTTCAGATTTTAATGATGATCTTTTTAAACGTGGAACTTCCGCTTTCCAGTCTGGTTGCATCTTCATGCCATTGGCACACAGCCAAAGTCCGGACTCATCTACACATAAAGCCAGCTCTGGATGAAAACGCAAAAATCGGGCATTGAGCTTTTCAATGATTTCAAGATTTACCTTCACTCCACGAGAAGAAAGCACAGCAGAATACTGCTGTGCTTTCTGTTGAAATTCTTGTTCTACAAATAAGCGGATGTCGCTTACCATAATTTCCAGCCTGTAAATGCAAAGAGTAAGATTAAAAGACCCGAGGCAATACGATACCAAGCAAAGACCATAAAATCACGTTTTGCGACATAGGCAACCAATACTCGAATTAGAATCAAAGCCGAAACAAATGAAATAAGAATCCCTGCTGCAAGGACAGTCCAATCTTCAGTACTTTGGAATACATGATAGCTCTGATAAAGATCTAAAAGACCTGCACCAATAATCACTGGTATCCCGAGGAAGAAAGAAAATTCAGTGGCCGCTTTACGTGATATCCCCAAGAACATTGCACCAATAATGGTTGCACCAGAACGTGAGGTTCCCGGAATTAACGACAGCACTTGGATTAAACCAATCCACATTGCTTCTTTATAGCTGATATTCTCGACTTCTTCGGCATTCACTTTAGGTGGATTTTTTTCAATCCAGATAATAATGAAACCACCCACGATCAAGCCAATCGCAACCGCAATATCATTAAATAACAATTCTTTGACTGCTTGTCCAAAAGTGAGACCAATCAGTACGATTGGAATCGAAGCCATGATCAGGCTAAAACCCAAACGGCGACCTTTGGGTTCACCGGTAAACATACCGGTTGCTGCACCCCACAGACGCGCCCAGTATTCATAAATCACTGCTGCAATCGCCCCCATTTGAATGGCAATGACGAATACATCACTTTTTTCTTTGGTCCAGAAATTCATTAATTCGGAAGCGAGAATTAAATGTCCGGTACTTGAAATAGGTAGAAATTCGGTAATACCTTCAACAATACCCATAATTGCCGCTTTCAGCAGCAGTAAAAGATCCATACAAAATCCTGATTATGATTTGCCTTGTTCTGGAATTTTTTTCCAAGCGTTATCACGTAAATATACAGGTAATGCCTGTTCAGCACTGACCCATTTTTTTTGCTCGACATCTGCGCGCGCAATGGTAGCAATATCTTGCGCAGTCGCACTTAAGTCTTTGTATTGTATTTGTTCAGGCTTAAGTAAAGCTGAACCGGAACCTACAAGTTCAAATTTAACGACTTGGCTGGCATCATCGTAATTTAACAGTTGCTCTTCATCCACAGCCTGCATAATGCCCTGTGAATCCAGCTCAAAACTCGCAATATAAACTTCTTTCATCCGTGCATCGAGTACCGCTGTCACGGCGGTTAAACCTGCAACACGATATGCTGTCTGAGCCAAAGCTTGTAAGCTTGAAACAGGAACAACAGGAAGATCATTTGCCCACGCCAAGGCTTGAGTCACCGCTGCATTAATCCGTACGCCACTAAAAGAACCGGGTCCACGGCTAAATGCGATTGCAGTTAATTCAGATGCAGATAGACCAAGCTGTGTAAATGCCTGCTCAATCATCGGGAGAATTGTTTGCGTTTGTGCTTTTGCTCGCGCATCTAATTGGAAAAATAATTCTTGGGTTTCATCTACAATAGAGACGGAACACTGCTCATTGGCAGTTTCCAATGCCAGCAATTTCATGCACAACCTTAATTAATTTAAATGTAAAAAACGACGCATATGATACTCCACTCATTCGCACTAGGCGAGATTTTCCATCTGCGGAATACAAAAAACCCAAGCGCTTGCTTGGCTGAATAAGATCATCAAATTACAGTTCAACAGCTTCCAAGTTCTGAAAATGCTTAAAATGTTCTGCGTAGTGCATGGCACTCATTTTTAACTTAATTTCAGCAGCCCCATCTAAAGTTTTCACTATTTTCCCGGGTGAACCCATCACCACAGAATTATCTGGAATGATCTTCCCTTCAGGAATTAACGCATTCGCCCCGATGATGCAATTTTTACCAATCACCGCATGGTTTAAAATGACCGAGTTAATGCCAATTAAAGTGTTATCCCCAACGGTGCAACCATGCAACATCGCCTGATGCCCAATCGTGACATAACTGCCAATCTGCATCTCGATTCCAGCATCGGTATGTAAAACTGCATTTTCCTGAATGTTGCTAAAATCCCCAATTTTGATTTTGCTGTTATCGCCCCGGATCACTGCACCAAACCAGACACTGACCTGTTTCCCCATTTCAACTTGACCAATCACTGTCGCATTTTCCGCTACCCAGCCATCCCAAGGTTGGTGTGTTGCTTGAGGTGCATATCCATTAAATTTGTACATCATGTGGTGATATTCCTTTATTTATTACGTTTAATCTTATTCATATGAAAGGCTGGAGAATTTAATAAAAATGGCCATTCCTTTTGATAATCCAAACCATACTGAAACAGTGAAACCAGCATCCGTGCAGTTAAGCCCCAAACGATTTCGTTTTCCACACGCATACTGGGAAAATATAAAGACTGGTGTGCATAACGCACTTCATAAGGAATGGGTGGTGCCTTCATTAGACTACTGAGGGATGCAAAGAAAATACGATCAATTTCGCTCGGTTGAGCAATCAATTTGACTTCGGCTGGAATCAACCCAACGACAGGTTTCACCAACATACCACTGCGTGCTTTTTGCATGGGTAAATCACCCATTAATTGCACATCAAATGGATTTAATGCCGTCTCTTCATAAGCTTCACGTAATGCAACCACGATATTACTGGTATCTTGTGGGTCTCTTTTCCCGCCTGGAAATGAAACCTCTCCAGCATGATTGTTTAAATATAAAGAACGTCGAGTAAGCAGAACTTTTGGATCAGATTCATCTGTAATCGCGATTAATACAGCAGCGTGTGCCGGTTTGACCCGTGTGGAAAAACGTAATCTTTGCTGTAACGATTGTATTAATGAATGGTCATCCATACCTCTACTCTCCCATCATTTCTTCTTGGTTTCATCATAGCTGAATTTTTATTCTAAAAGATAGAAATGATGCCAAAGTTCAATTTTTCAGTTATGCTGATCACACCTTTATCATTGACGATGAATATGAATTTCTGTGTAATTTGTGGACATAAAACAACGGAAAAAATCCCACTCGGCGACCATCAATTACGTCGTGTTTGTACAGATTGTGGCAATATTCATTACATCAATCCTAAAGTCATTTGCGGGGCACTGGTAATCTGGGAAAATAAAGTTCTAATGTGCCGCCGTGCCATTGAACCTCGTTATGGTTTATGGACACTTCCAGCCGGCTATATGGAATTATTTGAGACCATGGAGCAAGGTGCAGCACGTGAAACCCGTGAAGAAGCCGAAGCTGAAGTCGAGATTGAACAACTCTACTGTATGTACAATATTCCACGGATCGGACAAATTTATGTGTTGTTCAAAGCCAATTTAGTCGATGGTCAATTTGGCTCGGGTGAAGAAACTATTGAAAGCCGCTTATTTAGCGAAGATGAGATTCCTTGGTCGGAACTGGCCTTCCCAAGTGTAGAACGCACCTTAAGACATTATTTTGAAGACCGCAAAACCAATCAATTTGACATGCATTTAGAAACCTTAGGTTCACGCCTTGACCATACCGGTTAATCGATAAAATAAAAAATATAGAGCATAAAAAAGCCCATCATCTGATGGGCTTTTTTATATCGCCATTATTTGGTTTTCACTTCATAACATGGCGCAAGATTAAATTGGATGCTACCACCAGTGAATTTTGCCCACTTTTTCGCATCTTCGTCGGCTGGATCAACCGCGCTATAAATGCTTTGGAAGCTGGCAAAACTGTTTGCCCATTTTACATCACTATCCGCTGAATCTTTAAAAGGCACGTCATCCGGAGCCGGTTTACCACCTGACCTCATCGCCAATAAGCGATTTAAGTTTAGTAATGCACCACCAATCACAATAGAATCACCCGAATTTGGAGAGGTCTGAATACTCGAGTTCATACCAATAAGCGCACCATCTAGGCTTTGGAACACTTTGTCGGCCAAGATCATACGAATTGAGATTTTATTGCCATCAGTGCCAGAGCTAGTAAATGCACGACCCGTGGTTCCAATGCGGTACTGTTGCACATTGTTGTCATCAATCATGCTACTACCCAGTACATCCGCACCACTACAACCATTTGTGCCTGTCGACATATCGATAATTGTACTAGAAGAATCTGGAGCCGTAGGAGGCTTGTCTTTCATATTAGTCCGAATATCGCCATTACGGTCAATCACAATACCCAGTTTCACGGTATTGACCGAGGTATCGGTAAATTTAAAGGTCAAGTCTGCATACAGTGGGAAGATATACGCCCCCCTACTGACATTATTTTCCGATTTGAACACTTTGCTGTCTAAATAGGTGATTGGATAAATTTTATAAAGGTCGAGGGTGCCCTTAAAGCTTTCACTGTTGATCTGTTGTTGCCATAGACCGTAATTTTTCTTGTCTTCTTCGTTGACTTCTTTTTTACCTGTAAGCAGTTTATAAAAACGCTCTTTACCTGCAATCATATAGTCATTGAACAATTTACCCTGTGTCACGATCAGTGGCTGTGAATTGATATCAGCCACATTAAATTGGAAACCCGGTTGCGTGGTTAAATCCGGATTGTTGTTAATCGCTTTGGTAATTGGATTAATCCAGCTGTCTTGTGGCAGTGCCGTCATTTGTACAGGTTTCACTTTACGGATCAATTGTGCATTTACACCGCCAATACTGGTCACATCGGTCTCAGCTTTACCACGCCATTGTAAACCACTACCAAAGGTTTTGCCTTGACGATCTGTCATCACAATAAAGTGTCCCAATAAATGCGTTGCTGATTTATCTTCAGCCTTGCATTCTTCCTTATTACAACCCACCAAACCTTCCGTACCACTTAAGGCACTACCCAGGACTTCCTTACTAGAAAATAGTGAAAATTCAGGCTGATACACTGCTGCAGTCGTGATACGCATCAATTGAGTAATGACATCAAAAGCATCGGCATTAGAGACTTTAGAAATATCCACCCAAGGTTTGACTGCATCGGTAAAATCTTTATCTGACAAGCCTTTAAATTGCTCTGTCGTGATTAATGAGGTGATTTGCTCTAATTTTTTACGGTCTGCATCACTAATACTGATCGGCTGAATATCACGTGCATTGACAATTTGCCGACTTTGCAAGCCCACTGCTTGAATCAAACGTACCAAACGAATGGCTACTTTAACCGTTGCATCATCAGGTGATAATTTTTGTGCAGCTCTGCCTTGAATTCCTGCTGCAATATCCAATAGGGTTAAACGCGGTAATTGCGCTACGCTGACATGGGCAATATTACGCAGCGGCATTTTGCCTAATTCAATTTTCTTGTCTTTTTCACCGCGTAAAAAGAAAGTAATTTCATCGGTATCCTTACATGCACCTGTTGCCGCGCCACCATTTGGATCAAACAGTATAGTAAAGCGGTTCTTGGTATCACTACTACAAGTGAAATTTAACCCGTTTAATGGATAATCCAAGGCAAATTCAACACAGCCTGTTGTCCTCGTTTTACATGAACCGTTGGCCGTACTTTCATCATACACTTCAGGGGTCACGTTGGCACTTTCTCCACCACAGCCACTTAAAGCCATAACCAATGCAGTTGCTGCAAAAGGTAATTTATATTTATTTATGTTCATCCTGACTCTCTTTTATTCTATCCCTAACGGATTGCAACGAGTTTAACTTGCCCGTGATTGGTTAACGCACGATCTTCAACATCGATGGCTGAAGCCAACGGTGTCAGCAATATATATTTGCTGTTTGCCGGTACATGCAGTACCCCTTCTATTTTTTCGTGCTGAATGAGGGTAGATGCCCCCTCTTGATTTTTATATCCACCGGCACCTTCTAAGACACAACCTTTTGCATCTAAAAACACCACAAAAGGCCAGTAAAAGGTCGGGTTATTCTGCCGGGATGCATACGAATTCAGCTGAATATTTTGCACAGATGGATTCAGTGCAGCAACTTCAAAATCAAACTCATCATTCAGCGGTGCACGTGGCCAGAAGTTGACCTCTTTATTTAAATCAAGTTTTTTGACTTTTTTCAGTTTTTTTTCAGAAAAACATTGTTGCCCCAAACCATCAATCGCATCTGCTTGTGAAATGCGGTAATAAGTCTTTGCCAAGGTAATCGGACCGGTATCTTGCATGACATTACGTTTAAACAGGGATTGCATCGTGGATTTACCCACACCTTTTTCACGTTCAACGGTTTGCAGACGCGTCGCACCATGTTTAAGATCAATGATGCCTTCAGGCATGGTGTAAAAACGCTTTTTGCCTTCTAAGTTAAATTCTTTATCTTCTAAATATTCGTTTTTGACATATTGCTGTCCATCAATATCCACAAAAGCGGTATTTTCTGTGTTTTCCTGAATAATCAAGGGTTTTACTTCTAAGACTTTTTGTGAAATTACAGTTTGCGATTGAAGCACCGGTTGGTTTTCAGTAGCAATGGGTTGGCGATTAACTGGAGAAATTTGCGTTGATTGTAGCTGCATTTTTTCTGCAACCTGAAGCTTCACAGCACTTTTGGTCTGTGGTTCTATAGTTTTCACTGTGTCAAGATCAGTCTGAGCACTCGATTCAACTTTACTAGTTTTAACTGATTTTTCAGGTGCAGCAACTGTTATCTGAGCAATAGGACTCTGCACAGAACGTGTTACAGCTGACGCTTTTTGCTCATGAGCAGGCGCTACAGGTAGACTCTGCTGTTGTACAATAACGGGTTTTGGATTCGTTTTTTCAGCAGCTACTTTTGGCGGTTCACGTTGAATGATCATTGGACGACCATCAGGGCCAATAATAGTATGAAACTCTCCTGCATATGACCACGATACTTGCGCTAAACTTAGCATCAGTATCGTTTTCATCATTAAATTTCCTTTCATTCTTTTCCTTTGTTTACCAACGTGTTCTATAGTTCAATCCTAGAATGGTTATTTTTGTATTGGTTTTCACATTCAGGCCCGCGTATGGGTTAAGCAGTAAGTTATTTACGCCTGTTTGGTTGGCTAAACTACTGGTATTGGCTGGAATATTGTCTCTACTCCGTAAGAAACCAATGGATAAATCTAAGTCCGTATCCGCATCCCAACGATAGCCCACGCCCATACCAAACAATTGTGCATTGTTGATTGGGATCATGGTATTCCGTTTCCCATCTGGAATGGCACTTGAACGTGGTTCATAACCCGCTCGTAGTTTTAAACGATCGGTTGCTGAATATTCCATACCAATACCGAAGCTCCACGGTGAAGTAAAACCAAGCGGTAAGGATAACGAGCTATCGCTAACATTTTCAGAAAGTAATTTTGCAACTTTTAAAGCTGAAATTTGTCGGTCAAACTCAAACGTAAATTTGTCCCATGCGCTATAGTCCGTCCAGCCTACATCAAAATTTACCTGTAGATCTGGTATGACTTTGTATTTAATCCCGGCTTGAAAATGCGCAGGATATTCAAAGTCCATGGACACTAGACCGGATTCACTGGATGGAATGTAGTTCGGGAAGCCTAAAATAGCTGCAAGAATTTGTCCGGTTGGCGATGACATCAAGCCTTTAATTAATTCTTGTGGTGCTTTGGCATTATCAATATGGTATTTCCCTTTTAAGCGCATTTTTGCTGCACTTTGATAGACCATACCGAAACTAAAGTCATCCGTTGGCTCCCACAGTACCCCCAAGTTAAAACTTGGACTTAAGGATTGCTCAACCGCCAATTGCATCTGACCGAATTTACCGAATGGGTTCATTCCTTCTTCGGCATTACACATCCCAAGTAATAGAATGTCGGTAATAATGTCTGAATTTTCTTTAAATGGCGTACAAACGACTTCATCGATCATTCGTAACATACCAATCAGTTCATTGGGGAAGCGTAAATCGGTTTTGAGGCCCATGGCTTGGTAAGACATACCAATACCACCACCAATCGAAAGTTCGTCATTGACCTGGTAACCCACGGATGGAGATAAATAGGTAATCCGTTCTAAGGCAACCTGTTGGCCCATGTAGTTACCCGGATTACCATTTTCAGCACCAAAACCCGCAACCAGTGGCGCATACACTGCCGTCGCATAAGTTGCTTTAGAACCCGGTGGGTTATAGGCAATCCCCATAGTAGGTGCGACCAATGGCATGCCTTCACCTAAATCCACCATCTTTTTCAAAATAGGAACATAAAGACTCGGATATTCAACATCACCACTAACTTTATCTTTAAAATCAGTACAAATATCAGATGCAACTTCTGGTCCATCATTACAGACCATTGGATCGTCCGAATAACCAAACACGTTATAGCCTGGTGGTACGCTAAATTCACGTTGAATGTCAAAGTTGGCAACAATAAATTGTTGCTCAGTTTGCAGACCTTCAATTTTGGTTAAACCCGCAGGATTAAAGTGAACAGCGTTTACCCCTGGTGGATCTGCGGTAACTGCATTACCCATACTCAAGGAACGTAAATCTACAGAAAGGTTGGTGCCTAACTGTGCAAATGTAGCACTTGAACAGCCCGTTAAGAGAATGGCGCTAACGAGCGGTCTGAGTCGAATTTTATACATACGACCGCCCTCTTAGCGAATTTTCTTACCAAAGCCTAAAATATCAAGTGGGAATGACAAACCCAATGAAACATCTGGCGCATCTTCCGTCAAACCAAAGCCTACCGTACCGTTCACAATCGTCTCTGGAGATACACGCACCCCAAGAGAAATCGCTAAAGTTGAACTGGTTTGATCGGCTGGTGAATAGGATTCACCGCTGCTGTAGGTAAATTCAGAGCCGGTATTAAAGCTTTGTTGATACGATATGGTCATCGATACGTCATAGTTAAATGAGTATGCGAAACCGAAAGAGAAACCGCCACTAATGCCCGGTTCAAACTCATCAATGACACGGCTACCACGGCGTTGATTTAAGTCAGTTTCTTTAAAGCCATAGTTTGCAGAAACTGAAGCGAACAACACCACTGGGTCGATATATTTACGTGTACTTGCGCCAATACCAGCAGAATAATACCCTTTACCTGTGGCTAAGTCGGTCGCAGAGTTGACTTCGTATGGACTGTCACCGCTTTTTGTCGATAAATTACCGAATAAAATCAGTGGCAAACGACCCGCTTGTAATGGAAATGGCTCCCAACGTGCCCCCAAAGAAATATCACCCAAACCTGCGGTAGAGGTATCCTTTAATAAGTCTGTTTTTGCTACCAATGGCAATGAAGCAGTAAAGGTTAAATTATCTAAAATACCGTACTGTGCAGTAAAAGTATTAGTAATTGAGTGTGTTGCATTTTCTTGAACACGCAGTTGGTATAGCTGGCCCGATGCCATTTCCATATCAAGTTGTGTATCACGATAATAGGTATAGTCAATATCATAATAAGATGAGATATCACCCTTTTTGATTAATGAATATTGTCTTTCATTTGATGTGAAAACTTCTTGTAAGTTAGCTTCTTTACTGACGTCGCCTTCTTGCTGTTGTAAGGCTGAAGATGCTTGCGATTTTTCATCTACGGGTGATGTTTCTACTATAGGCTTCGCATCTACAGACTGTGCCGACACTGCTTTAACTTGTGTTTCCTGCTCATCTACAGGCTCATACTCGCCCAATGATAGCTCTTCTGCAGCATTATTCCCTCCTACTGAGTTAACATCTGCAGACGGTGATGATGTTGATTCAACCTCTTCTTGCTGATCTACAACTTCATACTCCCCCAATCCTGGCTGCTCTTCAGCTGCATAAGCTGCACCCATCAGCATTTGAATACTGATCGCTAATAGGGTTTTGTTCATCCATTTACTGTTCATATTCCATCCCACCAGTTTTTTATTTTTTTAAGCTCAATCTTTCTTAAACGCTATTTATTTTTATAATAAAGACGCAAGAAATTATAATTTAAGTCCCCATAAGAATCTGATTCTTCATTCATATTTTTATCAAGTCGAATCGTGGATGCTTTGTCGGCAATTTTGTCCATATAAAATTGCGGGTATTGCATATTCACCAAGGCATAACGATTCACGGTTGCATCTTCTACATGACGCATATCCGAATCTTGTAAAGCTAATAAATTTTTACGTTTTTCTGGCGCAACATTAATTAAGAATAAGGTGTTATTTTCCCAAATTTCTTTAAAACGTACTTCGTCGAAACTAATATTCCCCAGTGCAGGGTCTGCGACATAGACTCGGCCATTTTTATACGCTTTAAATACGACAAAATGTTTAAAGCCAGCATAGGAAATCGGTACAATGGCAGGTTGCCCTTGCTTTACCAAATCACTAAATTCTCCGCGATACCCCCCACTTTCAAAGCCAATCGCGCTAACAAAACGTTTCATGTCCAGCAGTGAAAAGCTACGGCGTTCGACAATCTTGTCTGTCTCACCAAATTTCATCAGACCATCCATAACCTGCTGTTCGGTTAAAGTCGCATTGAGATTGGTATAGCCATTTAAGAGGGTCGTTAACGCAGCAGAACCACAACTATAGTCATAGGCTTGGTGAACAATGCCACGAAATTGATCGATGATTGCTGGCTTAACCTGTACGGTTTCACGGTGCATGCGGGTGAAAGAATCATTACGAGAGTCTAAAGTCTCGGTATAGTACACAGCCTCAGCTGGTTTTTTCTTTATATCAAAAGCTTCTGTGGCAAAGTAATACATCAATGCCGAGCCTAATGCGATCTCTAACATATTATCTAACTTTTCTAGTTATCGGCATGACGTGCCATTTTTCATTATTTTAGAGTAGAAACTCTACTTCCCTGTTTTAGCAAGATACCTTTTTTTTGAAAAAAAAACAGTATTTTTTTTATTTTTTGCAAAATTTTACGATATTTATGTAAAAAAAAGCGCGTGTAAACACGCGCTTTTTAACACGGAAACTTAGTGACCGCGGATTGTAATAATCGCACCCGGAGTATAAACGCCACCTACCGCTGGAGAGCCATAATAAGTTTGCATGCCCTGAATTTCCATATCACCAATAGATGCAGCAGTTTTGCTACCCAAATGGATACCTTGGATGTAGTTATCGTGCGCACCGCTTGTGCTCACGATACGTACATAACCCTTATCAGCACCTTCTTCACCAAATACGCTGATGCTTTGGTTCAATACTAAGTTACGGCTATTCGCATCTGCCACTTGAATTTTGTCAAGGTGGATCACACCCGCTGCACGTGTTGCAGTTTTGGTTGAGTTATCCAAGATACCCAAATCTGTGATGGTTAAACCACCGACCATAGTTGCATTCAATTTAATCATTGCGCCTTGTGGTGCAGCACCCAATTGAATGTTTGCAGCCATTTGACCTGTTTTTACTGAAAGACCGGTTAAGATCGCGTTCTCTTGACCTGTACCACCGCGACGGATTGTTGCTGCATTTGCGGCAGGGGCATCACCAGAAGCAACCACCCCAATTTCACCGATATTGATGTCTAAACCAGATACTTGTGCGGCAATATTAATGAATGGATTGCCACCGTTTGCATCCGAGTCAATTTGCAAATCAGCTAAGTTACGTGAAGGCAGTAAGTAAGAACCAGCTGGACCAGTAGGGCTTGCATCATAGTTTGCACTAATCACGATACCGTGTGCTGTAGTAGCGCCACTACCATTCGCTTTGATATAGATCGCACCTGCTTCACCAGTACCACCTTTAGCAACTTCCAAACCGTCGTTATCGTGGATGAATAGTTTTTCAATTTCAATTTTTGAAATCCCAATCCCGATGCTTAAACCATCTTGACCTGTTGTAGCACCCAATGAAGCATCATCCATTGCTTGCATTGCCATCGCATTTGCACTAATTGCCAATGAAGAAACTAAAGCAAGTTTAGTAAATTTTTTCATTTCGTACTCTCCCAAGAGTATTATTTTTTTGATTGTCAACCACTCGATATTCCATGTTGTTTTTTGTTTTTGGACAACAATGGAGTCTTTCCTTGAGCAGCCTGTTTGCCCTACTAAAGTTATATGTGTGTCATTTTTTGTTCAACTGCTGTTGGTCGCAATCCATATGTTACCGACAAACGGTATTTACAGTTTTTATGCATAAATATTGTTATAGAATAGGTTATCTATGTATAGCCTTTTATAATTTAACATCGTATGAATAATCCGGTTATTTTTAAAAAACTGTTGACTGAACAATGGCTTAACACAGCTCAAATATTGTCTGCTTTATCGCACCTTACTCATTTGGTTTACTTAAAAAATGTAAACCAACCTGTGATCGCTTTTTTTGCATCTGAATACATGCTTAAACAAGGTCAAGTCACTGAAAATTTCATTCGTGTTTCACTGCATCAATATCAAAAAAAATCACAATCTATTCATTTCAATCATTTTTTCAAACAAAATATTCAAAACTATCATTCTGATTTTAACGGTGGATTAATTGGCTTTGTCAGTTATGACCATGCAGCACAACAACAAGTTTCGATTAAACAAAAAAATCAACCTGCCTTATTTTTGGGCATTTATCGCAGTTATCTCAAGCTCACTCCACAGGGTTGGACTTTTTTTAGTGATGAAGATGAGGCTGAAAGTATTTTTCAAGTTATTCAGGATGCAATACAACACAAAAAACATCCCTCTCTTTCACTCACTCAAACTTGTAGTGCGCGCTGGAATAAAAATGAATATGTGACTGCCTTTAAGAAAGTTCAAGACTATATTAAAGCCGGTGATTGCTATCAAATTAATCTGACTCAAGAATTTACAGCAAAAGCTCAAGGCACTATATTAGCGACGGCTGAAGAATTCTGGAAACTCACCGATGCCCCTTATTCAGGTTATTTAAAGATTGATGACTTTGAACTATTGAGCTGTTCACCTGAATTGTTTATTAATTTTGAAGCAAATCGAAAAATTGTCACTCGACCAATCAAAGGCACAATGCCCCGTTACGCTGATCCGAAACAAGATGAACAATCCAAACAAAACCTGATTCATTCTAAAAAGGATCAGGCTGAAAATGTCATGATTGTTGATTTACTACGCAATGATTTAAGTGTTTATGCGGAAACAGGTTCGGTTAAAACACCGCAACTTTTTGAAATTGAATCTTTTAATCAGGTTCATCACATGGTGAGCGAAGTCACTGCAACATTAAAGGAAGATATCAATCCATTTGATGTTTTAATGTCTGCACTACCCGGAGGTTCGATTACGGGTGCGCCAAAAATTCGCGCAATGCAAATTATTGATGAACTTGAAGGTGCTCCACGCGGGGCTTATTGCGGATCGATGGGCTATTTTAATTTTGATGGTACAGGTTCTTGGAATATCTTGATTCGTTCCATCCAAAAATATCAAGATGAAATATTTCTATGGGCAGGTGGTGGAATCACCATTGCCTCAGATTGTGATGCAGAATATCAGGAATGTTTTGATAAAGTTTCTGCCATGCTGGATTTACTCAATACATGGTATATACCTGAATAAAATAAACAAGCGAGTCCTGGGCAAGTTAAAGCATTACTTTAACGAAGCGCAAAACAGAAATACAAATCCCTCCCAACCTCCCTTTTCTCAAAGGGAGAAGTTTCCGCCTTTACTAAAGGAGGCTGGGAGGAATTCAAATCACGCCAAAATATCGCTTTTTAACGTATCAACAAGACGTTGATTTTGTTCATCTGTACCAATGGTAATACGTAGATACTGATTGATACGTGGTTTATTGAAATAGCGCACAATAATGCCATGTTCACGTAATTCAGCCGCTAATTCACCTGCATCTTTATTTGGCAACGATGCAAAAATAAAATTCGCTTTCGAAGGTAAAACTTTAAAACCGATAGCTTCTAAATCAGCAACCAACTTTTCACGACTATCAATGACTTTCTTGCATTGTGTTTCAAAGTAAGCTTGATCTTCAAATGAAGCTACTGCCGCAGCAATCGCAAAACGATCCATTGGATAAGAGTTAAAGCTATTTTTTACCGCTTCCAGCGCAGCAATAAGATGTGGTTGAGCAATGGCAAATCCTACTCGTAAACCTGCCAATGATCGTGACTTAGATGTTGTTTGACATACAACCAAATTTTCGTATTTTTCAACTAAACTCACTGCAGATTCCGCACCAAAATCAACATAAGCTTCATCAATCACCACGACTGAATCAGGATTTGATTGCAGTAGTTCTTCAATTGCAGACAAACCAAGTGCAATACTGGTTGGCGCATTTGGATTGGTAATAATGATGCCGCCATTGGCTTGTTTATAATCATCCACTACAATTTCAAAGTCATCATTGAGCGGTAAAATTTTGGTTTTTACCCCAAAAAATTGACTATAAACCGGATAAAAACTGTAGGTAATATCTGGATAAAGTAATGGCTGCTCTTGCACAAAGAATGCTTTAAAGATATGTGCCAGCACTTCATCTGAACCATTTCCAACAAAGACATTGCTTGCATCAACATTTTGTTGAGCGGCTATGGCTTGCTTTAATGCAGAAGCATCTGGATCTGGATATAAACGTAATACGTCTGCTGAATTTTCTAATACAGCTTGCACCGCTTCTACCACTTTTGGAGAGGGTGGATACGGATTTTCATTGGTATTAAGTTTCAATAAATTTTGAATTTTGGGTTGTTCACCTGGTACGTAGGGTTCTAATTCACGTACTTCAGGACTCCAAAAACGCATTTGTTGTGTTGTGATGGTAGACATTGTTTTTATCTCTTTAATGCACTCAACTTACTTCATGTAAGCCCTCTCCTTTTAGGAGAGGGTTTGGGAGAGGTCAAACTTAATCCCAAACCGAAATGAATATTAAATTCTTTGCCCTCTCCTAACCTTTCTTGCACTTTGCTTTAAAGCAATCCTTAAAGCTCGTTCAGAGAGGAACATTCATTACTGAATGGAGAGTTGTTCACTTTATATTATTGATAACGATATCTTGCTGATCTCGCATGAGCATCCAAGTTTTCTTGTTGCGCTAACACATCAGCTGTTTTCGCTAAAGTCTTCACACCTTCTTGTGAGCACATGATCAAGCTTGAACGCTTTTGAAAATCATAAACCCCTAGTGGTGATGAGAAACGCGCTGTGCCTGAGGTTGGCAATACGTGATTTGGACCCGCACAATAATCACCAATTGCTTCCGGGGTATAACGTCCCATGAAGATCGCACCTGCATGGCGAATATCTTCAGCCATTGCTTCAGCATCATCCAAGCAAAGCTCTAAATGTTCTGGTGCAACCTGATTAATTAAATCAATGGCTTCTTGACGATCTTTCACCAAAACTAAAGCGCCACGATTAGCAATAGATGTACGCGCAATTTCAGCTTTAGGCAATTCAGCTAGATGCTCTTCAATCGCTTGCTCAACTTCATTTAAAAGCTGTTCATCGGGTGTAATGAACACAGCTTGAGCCACAGTATCATGCTCAGCTTGAGACAATAGATCCATCGCAAGCCATTTCGCGTTATTTTCGCCTTCTGCATAAACCAGAATTTCAGAAGGACCTGCTATCATGTCGATACCAACCTGACCAAATACTGCACGTTTTGCCGCTGCAACAAAGCGATTCCCTGGACCTGTGATTTTATCTACGCCCGGAACAGTTTCAGTACCATATGCCAAAGCTGCAACCGCTTGTGCTCCACCAATGGTAAATACACGAGTCACACCTGCTAGGTACGCAGCAGCGAGTACCAATGGATTCAATTCACCATTGGGTGCAGGAACCACCATAATAATTTCAGCGACACCCGCAACATGAGCAGGTACAGCATTCATCAACACTGAAGATGGATAAGAAGCCAAGCCACCTGGCACATAAATCCCCACACGATCAAGCGGTGTAATTTTTTGACCGAGTGTATTGCCCAAAGCATCAACATAAGTCCAACCCTCTTGCTTTTGTGCTTGATGGAATTCACGAATTCGATTTGCAGCCAATTCCAAAGCTTCACGAACATCGTTATCCAAACCTTCAAAAGCCGCTTTGAGTTGTTCTTGAGTAAGTTCGAGATCTGAAAACTGATGCGCTGGATGTCGATCGAACTGTTGAGTGAGTTTAAGAACATGAGCATCACCATGCTGACGCACATCAGCAATGATTTGATCTACAGTTTTTAAAAGTTCAGGATCATTCACAGTCTCAAAAGCCAATAAATCAGCAAATGCTTGCTTAAAGCTTTGATCTTGGGTCGATAAACGTCGCATCAATTTACCCATAAGGTTTGAATTCGAAGGCTTTAGTTTACCTGTTTTCATGCGTTTTGTCGGTAGCAATAATATGGTATCAGTATCAGTTTTATTGAAATTAACTTTCGCTAAGATTGATGAAAACATTGAATGTTTGCAGTTTTCTCTCATGCATAAAAAAACCGCCACTGGGTGACGGTTTTTCAAATTTGCATGAGAGATGCTTATTTTTTGCTTTCGCGTTCTTCAACTGCTTTTTCAAGCTGTGCAAGAATCGGATTCAATAAAGTTTGCTTACGTTTGAAGCTGGCTTTATTCACAATCAAGCGAGAAGAAACTTTGCAAATTTCTTCAAGCGGCTCAAGACCATTGGCACGTAGTGTATTACCGGTATCAACGACGTCGACAATGTAATCACCCAAACCAACCAATGGTGCAAGTTCCATCGAACCGTAAAGTTTAATCACATCAACCTGTTCACCTAAGCTCGCATAATATTGACGGGTTAAGTTCACATATTTAGTCGCAATTTTTAAACGGCCTTTCGGACGCTCCATCCCGACTTTGCCGGCTGTCATTAATTTACAGTTGGCAATTTTTAAATCGAGTGGTTCATACACATTTTGTGCGCCATGTTCCATCAACACATCTTTACCTGCAACACCTAAATCAGCCGCCCCATTTTCTACATAAGTGGGAACATCCGAAGCACGTAAAATTAAAATACGTACCTGCTTATGCGTGGTTGGGAAAATCAACTTACGTGATTTATCTGGATCTTCCAGTAAGTTAATTCCTGCTGTTTCAAGCAATGGTAAAGTTTCTTTTAAGATACGCCCTTTGCTTAATGCTAAAGTTAAACCATGATCAAAATTGCCCATTACGTCAAAGTTTGGATCATCGTTTCTCATATCATTCATTAACTTACTCGCTTAATTTGGGCACCTAAACCCTGTAACTTCGCTTCAATATCTTCATAACCGCGGTCAATATGATAAATACGGTCAATCAATGTTTCCCCATCTGCAGCTAAAGCGGCAAGAACCAAAGAGAATGAAGCGCGTAAATCGGTTGCCATAACCGGTGCTGCAGAAAGTTTTTCTACACCCGTCACAACAGCATCATTACCTTCAACCTGAATATTTGCTCCCATACGAGAAAGCTCAGGCACATGCATAAAACGGTTTTCAAAAATCGTTTCAGAAATAGTAGCAAAACCACGACCAATAGCATTTACCGCCATGATCTGCGCTTGCATATCTGTAGGAAATTCTGGATGTGGCAAAGTCTGGAAGCTAACTGCTTTCGGACGTTTACCCATCATGTCGAGCTCAATCCAGTCATCACCACGGGTTACTTCCGCACCCATTTCTTCAAACTTGTCTAAAACAGATTCGAGTAATGATGGATCGGTATGTGTAGTTTTGATTTTACCGCCAGTGATGGCAGCAGCAGCCAAGTAAGAACCTGTTTCAATACGGTCAGCAACCACAGCATATTCACAGCCATGCAAGCTTTCAACACCCGTCACAACTAAGGTATCCGTATCCAGACCTTCAATTTTTGCACCCATTTTAATGAGCATTTGCGCAAGGTCAGTAATTTCTGGTTCACGCGCCGCATTACGGATAGTTGTCACACCATCAGCCAAAACTGCAGCCATGAGAATATTTTCAGTACCACCTACAGTCACCATGTCAAAGATGACTTCGCCACCTTTTAGACGACCATTAACCTTGGCATGCACATAACCATTTTCCACTTCAATTTCAGCACCCAAAGCCTCTAATGCTTTTAAATGTTGATCGACAGGACGTGAACCAATGGCACAACCACCCGGAAGCGATACTTGTGCACTACCATAGCGCGCAAGTAATGGACCAAGCACCAAAATTGAAGCACGCATGGTTTTTACGAGCTCATACGGTGCAAACTGATTGTTCAATGTAGAAGTATCAGCTGTAACCGTGTCGCCTTCATAAGACATTTGAATACCCAGACCGGCAATCAATTGCACGAGTGTATTCACGTCTTTAAGGTTTGGCACATTGGTTAATGTGGTCGGCGTATCAGCAAGAATCATCGCTGCAAGTAAAGGCAAGGCTGCATTTTTTGCACCAGAAATACGCACTTCACCTTCGAGCTTAACACCGCCCTGAATTAAAAATTTATCCATTTAGTTCTAAGCTCCGAATAAGCTTGCTTTACGCCATTCTTCTTTGGTCATTGCACGAATAGTTACCGCGTGTACTTCACCGCTGGCAATATATGAATTTAACGGAGCATAAACCGTTTGTTGACGTGCGACTGGACGCTTGCCTTCGAATTGCTCATCGACTATTCGAAGATCAAACTTACCGCCTTGCCCACTAACTGCAACTTCAGCCTCTGGAAAAGCAGCTTTTAAAATTTCAGTGAGCTGTTCACTATTCATCACAAAGACCTCTTATAGGACCAACGGTGTAAAAACCTGCCATTTTACTATAAATATGAAAAATAAATCATTAACGCATAACATTTTATACATAAAAAAAGAGGTCTTTAAAAAACCTCTTTTTGTTTAAAAATCAAACTATACAAGCAAAGGTGGATCTTCCATCTGCATTTTCCGATGTTTATGTAATTGTCTTTTTAACTTTTCTGTTAATTTTTTAATTGAAGTATACATATCATCTGCACTGGCTTGAGCAAACATCTCTATCCCGGGTAAACGAATAATGGCTTCAGCAATATGATTATCACTGCCTTTTTTAGAAAATTTATCTATTTGATGATCTTTTGAAAGTTTAACCTGCATACTGTTTACTTGATCTAAATTTTTTATCATTTGCGCAAATCTAAGGCGAATATTTTCTTCAATTGCAGGGGTAATCGTTAAATGGTGACCACGAATTGTTATTTGCATAGTTCTATCCCTCACCTTCTTTTAGGATTAGAAAAGAATAGCCAAGCCGACCTAATGACAGCAAAAATACAATCCTGCAAATTTAACATTAAATCATTTAGACTATTCCTTAAGTAAAAAGAGATTCATTATGTTGTCATAATGAATCTCTAGAATAGCCACACTTTAAAATTTAGATCAAGACTTTTCGTTCAGAAGATGACGGAATATGTAACGACTCTCGATATTTAGCAACAGTTCGACGGGCTACATCAATCCCATCTTCTTTTAATAAATTCGCAATGATATTGTCAGATAACGGTTTGCGCGGATTTTCTTCAGAAACCAACTTTTTAATTTTCGCTCGAATGGCAATAGAAGAGGCTTCCCCACCAGACGTTGTTGCCACATGACTTGAGAAGAAATATTTCAACTCAAATAAACCGCGTGGTGTGAGCATAAATTTATTGGTGGTTACACGCGATACCGTAGACTCATGCAACTCTACTTCTTCCGCAATATCACGTAGCACCAAAGGTCTCATTCCTTCTGCACCAATTTCTAAAAACATCTTTTGATGTTCAACAATACAGCTTGCAACTTTTAATAAAGTCTTATGCCGCTCATCTACACTTTTAATAAAATTTTTGGCATCCAGCATTTGATTGCGTAAATATTGATTATCAGTACTTTGATCAGCACGCTTAATCATATTGGCATAAAAAGAATTTATCCGTAATTTCGGCATAATATCGGGATTTAACTGCACCTGCCAACGGTCATTTTTTTTCATTACGACCACATCTGGAATTTGATAGTCCGAATCTTTTTCCTCAAACTCCATGCCGGGATAAGCTTTTAACGTTTTTAACAAATCAACTGCACACTTTAATTGATCTGGGTTCAAACCTGTTTGTTTAACCAGTTTCGGTAATTCATTGGAAATCAATAGCTCATAATGATTCAATAATGTTATTGCCTCACGACGATAGGCTGTTTGCTCAGCTAAACTTTCTAATTGCACCAATAAACATTCAGCCAAATTACGTGATGCCACGCCAGGAGGATCAAGATGCTGAATATGTTTTAAAACCGCAACCACTTCATCATCTTCGACTTCATCGTCGTAATCCATAGATTCCAATAAATGCTGAACGGTGATGGTTATTTCTGTAATTTCTGCATCCAAAAAGCCTTTTTCATCCAAAGAATCAACAATACAATGCGCAATCAGTTTATCAACTTGTGAAAAATGCAATAAATTAATCTGTTCAAGCATATGCTCTTTTAAGCCTAAATGACCTTGACGATTATCTTCACGTTCTTCATATTCAGGTGAACCTAGACTCGTTGGTTGATGCGTATAAACATCATCCCAATCGGTATCAACGGGTAAATCATCCGGCAAAGTATTGGCATTTAACTCATTGGTTAGATCTTTATTGTCACGTTCTTGTTCTTCCAAAGAAGATAGACTTTCAATATTCGACTGTTCTTCTATTTTTTCTAATAAAGGATTACTATCGAGTTGAATTTGAATTTCTTGCTCAAGCTCTAAACTTGATAATTGAAGCAAACGAATGGCCTGCTGCAACTGCGGTGTCAACGACAAGGAGTTCGCAACTCTTAATCCAACCGATAACTTCATTCTTAAAGTTCCTCATAATTCTGCGACTTATAAGCAATTTTTATGCCGCTTTTAAATTTTATAACACAGATAAATCAAAATTCATACAATCAACGAGCCTAATTTAATTTTTTATTTAGCTCAATTTTTCATAAATTTTAAATTAATTCATTTGTTTAATTATAAAAAAGATCAAATTTACTGATTTTTTATTTAAATTGAAAACTATGAAATATTTTAAAAATTTGAAATAAAGTTGTCAAACAATGTGTTTTTCTAATAAAAATAAGATGGAGTGAAGATAGTTCTATCTAATTTTCTAGTTATTTTTTGATTTTTATAGAATGCAAAAAATGAATGAATATATTTGCAGATTTAAGCTTTAAAAGTTTCAGGAAATTTTATTTTCCATCTTCAGGGATTAGGGAGATTGAATTGAATTAAATTTCACACTTGACACTAAATTCACCAAGGATCTAAATCTGATGAGATAAAAGCATATCCATTGTAAGCAATCCATATGTAAAAAGTTTAATAACGATTTGCTTGATTTCATATCCGCTGCAGAACCCATATAAAAATTAGAACAAGTCTGTTTTTTATCATTTTCCTCATATTCATTTATAAACCATATGGCTTGAATATTGTTCTTTTCAAGTTTTCTTTTTTTCTAATAATCTATCCAATTCTTGAAAGATAAATTCATTATCATAGACTCCAACCCTTTCGTTTAATAATACTAATATTCCAACACAATCATAATTATTCAGAGATTTTTTTGTTTGATAAATTTGCTTATCTGCTTTTGAATAAATATCTTTTAAATTTCCAGCACCATAACCACATATTTCATTCCTAAATCCCTGTAGATCACCATATTGTCTGATCAATTCTTCAATATGTATAGTTCCATAAAACTCTGGAAAACTTGGGTAGTTATCAGCATATGCGTTTATGCGCTCATTATCCTTTACATCTCTATCAGTCTCTAAAGGTTTAACTTCTAATATCCAATTTCTATCAAAAGCAAAATAATCTGCTTTTTGATCTTCGAATTTCACATCCTTAACTTCATCAATGGATTCATATTCTAAATCTGCAAATTCTTTAAACTTTTATTTTATTTCTTATCACTAATTAGAATAATTTAAATTCATCAAAAGAAATTTTCAAAATAAATATTCCGCGCATAAAAAAAATCCCCCTCTGCTTTATAGCGGAGGGGGATTTTTCGGAATAATGAGCTGGCGATGACTTACTCTCACATGGGTAACCCCACACTACCATCAGCGCAAAGAGGTT
>NZ_JABERI010000041.1 GCF_013004375.1 Acinetobacter terrae
TTCATCACGTGCTTATCCACTTGCTATAGAGAAAAAAGCTGAAGCATATGGTCAATTATTTAATGAAATAGGCTTACTATAAGTAAGTTTTATTTACCAAAAGGCATCATTTTGGGATATTTGACCCATCTAAAAGACTGCACGCTGAAATCCCGTACCTGAGTAAAATCGGACCAGATGAGTTGACTGCCTTTGGTCCATTTCAGACTTTGAATACGCTGTGCAATTTGAGCTAACTCTTCATTAGTGGCAGGGCGTAGTTCTCCAATTTCAACATAGAGTCGCACACCGGGATAATCACTAAATTCACCTTTAAATAAAGATTTTAACCAAAATAAGCGGCTGCTGTTAATTGCTTGAATACAGGCTTTTTTATTCTGTGGCAAATTTTCTTTAAAAGATTCAGCATAAGTATCAAAGAAAAAACCGGTTTGGTTTTCTCTAAGAAATAAAGTACCTATAGGCGTGATGGTGGGCTGTAACTGTGCATCAACAGTGGCAATAGAGCAGTGCATGGCAGCTTTTTGAGTATTTTCCATCACTTTACGAATATGCCGCCATTCTTGATTATTCATTTTGATTGTCCTTTTTATTATTTTTAATATTATTCAGTAGGATGAAAAAAAATTGAATACATTTTTAGCAATCTGACTGGTCATTCATATAATTTTTAAGTTTGAAAAACGATATGAACAATGTCCAAGATATAACGATATCTAAGTTGATAAACATCGTTTTGTTAAATGTGTCGATAAAAAAGTATTCGATGTATTGTCAGAGGCTATTGAGAATTATCAAACTTATGATGTTTAAAGATCATTAATAAAGCGTGAAATTTATCCATCATATTCAACATAGTCCCATAAATTTAAACGGGATTTAATTTCACGGCGGATATTCGGTAGCATGGGTAATAATGTGCCATCAATCCATAAACTTAAAGCCTGTGCAGAAATATTCTTTTGTTCACTATCGATAATTTGAGCGCCTTTAACCAAGAGCAAGGTTTCTTCATTTGCTTCAGTTTCAATGCCTTTAAATACCACCTGTAATTCCGAACCAGTATCTTGAATTATCCATTCCAATTCCAGCTGAATATTTTCACTGGATTTCAAAACAGCCTGACCTTCAAGAGTTTCAGAATCAGATAAGCAATCATATTCCACACGGACTTTGGCTAAAAACCATTCTTGCTGTCCAAGTTCATTTAGTGTTTTGTAGGGCGTTAAAATACCACTTAAATTAAATTGACGACTTAAATCAAAAAATTGCATTGCAGGGGGTCACGATCAGGAGATAAATGAGTTAAAAACTCGAAAAGTGGGATGTTAAAGCAAATCAGGAAATGAGTAAAACCATTGTGCTGATTCATCTAAAATATGTATAAATCGCATTCAATATCTTATAAGTCATAATAATAATGTTAATCAAAGAAGTACCAAGCCCCATTGATTTAAAAAATCCACAACATGCAGAACATTAGGCGAATGAAATCAATATTAAAAAACCGTGACGTTATTAATTTTTTAATTATTATGCTGAACTGATTCAATTGAAATAGCATTGGAAATAAAAGGACAATCTCTATTTTGATGTCATTCACTTGTCATTACATCACCCATTCAATCGGGAAATAAGACACCACTTTCATGGCAAAACGCTGGAATTTGGTGCTTTTAGGGTCTTGGTTGTATTCAACTGTAGATCCATCTTTTTGATAATCTAGCCAAATCACTTCCCCTTGTGGGTTGAGTTTTAACTCATAAGCAATTTGTGGTAAGTATTGATCCAGTGAGGTTGAAATCTGATCTTGTAATACATCAGATTCAACCACCAATCCGACTTCAGTATTTAAATTGGCTGAACGCGGATCGAAGTTAAATGAACCAATAAACACCATACCGTCGATATCAAAAAATTTTGCATGCAAGCTTGAGGCATTTTTATTTTTGGCGGGAATCACATTGCCTGTGACCACTTCATACCAGGTACGTTTATGCCGTTCAATATAAGGCTTAAACTCATAAAGTTTGACACCACCTTTTAGCAAATCATGACGATATTTTTTATAAAAGGCATGCACTACTGGAACATCATTGGCCATGAATGAATTGGTCAGTACTCGAACCTCAACATTATTCTTGACCAGCTTGGTTAAATAATCTGTACCTTTACGGGTCGGTACAAAATAGGCAGAAACCAGTTCAAGATGCTGCTTTGGTTCCCCCATAATATTCAGCATCTGACGGTAAATCAGTTGATCTCCTGATGCCTCTGCACGAATTTTGTTCGGTGAGTCTGCGACAAAATGTGCTTTTGCCCAATTAATGGGACGGTCTTTTAAGTGCTGATTAATTTGTTTTTCGGCCAGTTCAATCCGTTTTTTCAGCTGATCTTTTTGTAAAGCCGTCAGTTCATAATATTTACGTAATTTGGAAAGTTGCTCTTGATGACCATCGCCTAGCAGCTGGGGAACTGAATAGCTTAAATCATCATTCCAGAAGTCCTGAAACACTTGATTGGACTGCTTCACTGCTGTGCCATAAAACAAAATATCCATGTCGGTAAACTGAAAATTTTCACTGGCATCAAAGTATTCACGGCTGATATTGCGTCCACCCGTCACCGCTATGGCACCATCTGCAATAATCAACTTATTGTGCATACGGTGATTGATTTGGTTAAAACGAAAAACATAATCAAACACCCGTAATTTTCTAAATCTAAATGTGTAAGGATTAAAGAGTTTAATTTCAAAGTTTGGATGTTTTGCCAGTTGTTTTAAGGTGAAATCGAGTTGGGAACCGTTTTGGTCATCAATCAATAAACGGATTTTTACCCCACGATCTGCGGCTTTGAGCAATTCAGCCAGCATCAGATGTCCAATCGAATCATCTTCCCACATGTAATATTGCAAATCGAGATTATATTGCGCTTTATTAATCAGATGAAGTCTTGAAGCAATACTGATAAAGGCATCTTCCAAAGTAAAATAAGCCGTTAGACCTTGTGCCATTTGTGCATCAACATTGGAACCGTTTAACCAGTGTTCAGCATGAACGTGAATAGAAGATTGCTTTTTTGATTCATTCATCGGCAAACTGCATCCTGTCAGTGTGATGACTGCAAATGAAAGTAAGACAGCTTGAGCAGATTGTCTAATTTGCATAATTATTATGAAGTCATAAAGTTATAAGTACATATTATCATCATGTTAAAGGTTGAACCGGACAATAAAAAGCGGTTACTGTAGCTCATCTGTTAAAGAACCAAATAAAGGATGGTCATTTCATGAAATCACGTGCTGCAGTCGCATTTGGTCCGGGTCAACCACTTCAAATTGTTGAACTGGATGTGGCTCCACCGAAAACAGGTGAAGTCTTGGTGAAAATCACACATACCGGCGTATGTCATACTGATGCCTTTACTTTATCCGGTGATGATCCTGAAGGTGTTTTCCCGGCAGTATTGGGCCATGAAGGTGCAGGGATTGTCGTAGAAGTGGGGGAAGGCGTGACCAGTGTTAAACCTGGCGATCACGTGATTCCACTTTATACCGCTGAATGTGGTGAATGTTTATTCTGTAAATCTGGAAAAACCAACCTGTGTGTCGCAGTTCGTGCGACGCAAGGTAAAGGCTTAATGCCAGATGGTACGACTCGTTTTTCTTATAATGGTCAGCCAATCTATCATTACATGGGTTGTTCAACTTTCAGTGAATATACCGTAGTTGCTGAAGTGTCTTTGGCAAAAATCAATCCAGATGCAAATCCTGAACATGTATGTTTATTGGGTTGTGGTGTTACCACAGGTATTGGTGCGGTACATAACACTGCAAAAGTTCAGGAAGGCGATTCTGTTGCAGTGTTTGGTTTAGGCGGTATTGGTCTTGCAGTTGTACAAGGTGCTCGCCAAGCTAAAGCAGGCCGGATTATTGTGGTCGATACCAATCCGGAAAAATTTGAACTTGCGAAAGAATTCGGTGCGACAGATTTCTTAAATCCAAAAGAATATGACAAACCGATTCAAGAAGTAATTGTTGAAATGACAGGTTGGGGCGTTGACCATTCATTTGAATGTATTGGCAATGTCAATGTGATGCGTTCTGCGCTTGAATGTGCACACCGTGGTTGGGGACAATCCGTGATTATTGGTGTAGCCGGTGCAGGTCAGGAAATCTCGACCCGTCCGTTCCAGCTGGTCACTGGTCGTACCTGGAAAGGCACCGCTTTTGGTGGTGTGAAAGGTCGTTCACAACTTCCGGGCATGGTTGAAGATGCAATGAAAGGCGAGATTCAACTTGAACCTTTTGTAACGCATACCATGGGTCTAGACAGAATTAACGAAGCTTTTGACTTGATGCACGAAGGTAAATCAATTCGTACAGTCATCCATTTTAAAGATTAATCTTCTTCAAAATAAAAAAATGGGCATATCGCCCGTTTTTTTATATCCGCTTGTTTAAGCAGTAGCTTTAATGACTTCTGCAATAGATTCAGCCACATAATCAATATTACTTAAATTCAGTCCTGCAGCACACATACGACCACTGCGCACCAGATAAATAGCATATTGATCTTTTAAGATATCAACCTGTTCAGCCGTTAAGCCTGTGTAACTAAACATCCCTTGCTGTTTGACCAGATAACTAAAGTCACGTTCAGGCAAAGCTTGGCTCAATTTTTCATTCAAAATTTGACGCATTTTAATGATACGTTCGCGCATTTCTGTCAGTTCCGCCTGCCATTGTGCAGTCAGATCAATATCATTCAGTACATTATCCACCAACAAGGCACCCGTGGTTGGAGGGCTTGAGTAAATACGACGTACAGTTGCCTTTAGTTGACCCAACACTTTTTGTGCGGTGGCTTGATCATCACATACAAAAGTTAAGCCACCGACGCGTTCGCCATAAAGTGAGAAAATTTTAGAGAATGAATTGCTAATAATAAAATTCATGCCTGCCTTATCTAAAGCACGAATCGCATAAGCATCTTGTTCTAAGCCTTGACCAAAACCTTGATAGGCAATATCCAGGAAAGGAATCAGATCCTGTTTTTGCAAGACTTCAATCACTTGATCCCATTCAGCAGAGGTTAAATCTGCACCTGTCGGGTTGTGGCAACAAGGGTGTAACAGCACAATGCTTTTTGCTGGAAGCTGGTTTAATTTTTCTAGCATGGCGGGCACATTGACGCCATTGGTCGCTGCATCAAAATAAGGGTAGAAATGCGAGTGAATGCCAGCGCCATTAAAGATGGCAATATGATTTTCCCACGTCGGTTGACTCATCCAAACGTCAGATTCCGGAAAATATTTTTTAAGAAAATCTGCACCCACTTTCAGTGCGCCAGAACCACCCAAAGTTTGAATCGTTACCGCGCGACCATCACGACGGGCTGGACTATCTTGACCTAAAACAAGGGCTTGAGTAGCTTGATTATAAGACTTCAAACCATCCATAGGTAAATAGAGCTTGACCTGATCATTGGTCGCTTCAATATTTTTATAGGCTGCTTTAATGGCATTTAATTGAGGAACAATATTGTCTTCATTGTAATAAAGTCCAATACTTAAATTAATTTTTTGCGTCCGTTCATCTTTACCAAACTCTTCCATAAGAGAAAGAATCGGATCACCTGCATAACTATCAACATGTTGGAACATGAATATATCCTTCGTTATATGTGGTAAACAAATCAAGCCTTCGGTATAGAACGCATTTTATCTTTTAATGCCAATGGATGGTCTTTTATTTTTATAGGAACTGCCCAGTAGTATTGAGATATTTATTTAAAGAACATGAAAAATAGAAAACGATTAAATTGAAGTTTGAGAGCCAAGCTTTATTTTTAAACAATATATAAGTAAAAGTTGACTGATTTATGTATTTTTATTTTGTATAAAATTCTTGTCAAATTGATGAATACAGCGTATTTTAATTTTAAGACACATACTTTTTTGAAGAAATAAAGATGTTAAAGCAACCAGTCATCTCAAACGCACGTTATTATTTTTGGCAATTTAGATAATTGCCTGAACGCGTTCGGGCAAGAAATGGTTGCCCACCAAGTTTATAACCTGATCGGCAACCCTGATCAGGTTTTTTTATGCTTTATTTTTCTTACACTTTTTGGAGTTAGCTCATGAAATCATTAAATTACTCATATTTTAGCAACTCTTATTGGTTTTACTTTAGTCAAATGATGACGCTTGCCTTGCAATCCATTAGACCCATAACGCTCAAATAAAAGATTGGACTGAAAAAAGTCCCCAGGAAAGACCAATGAATGCTTTAAATACTGCTTTACAACAAACGCAAACGACTGCGAAAGAAACCACTTTAAGTTTGCCTCATCAATTGAAGGCACAATTTCCTTTATCTGCAAAACTGGCTCAACAAATTGCCGAGCAGCGTCAAACCATTCAAAATATTCTAGATGGCAAAGATCATCGTTTGATGGTGGTGACAGGTCCGTGTTCCATTCATGATCCCGTTTCTGCACTTGAATATGCTGAAAAATTACAACAATTACAAAGTCAGGTATCAGATCAAATTTTTCTGGTTATGCGTGCATATATTGAAAAACCACGCACCACGATTGGTTGGAAAGGTTTTTTATATGACCCAAATTTAGATGGTTCATCTAACATGCAATTGGGCTTAGAAAAATCACGCGAGTTATATCTGCAAATTATAGAAATGGGTTTACCAATTGCATCGGAAATTTTAAGCCCGATGGCGACCGCATATTTCGATGATTTGCTGGCTTGGGGTGCAATTGGTGCACGTACCAGCGAATCGCAGATTCACCGTGAAATTTCAAGCCATATGCCATACAGCATTGGTTTCAAAAATGGCACAGATGGTTCAATTCAAATTGCACTTGATGCCATTCAATCGGCTTCACATCCACATGAATTCCTAGGCATGAGCCAATCCGGCTTACCTTGTATTCTAGAATCACAAGGTAATCGAAAAGCGCATCTGATTTTACGCGGTGCAAATTCGGGTCCTAATTACCAATTGGCTGAAATCGAGCACATTAAAGAAAAATCCAAAGTTGAATTGCCGGCATTAGTGATTGATTGTAGTCATGGTAATAGTCACAAAAATCCCTTATTACAACCTGAAGTTTTACGTACCATTGTAGATGAACGCGTACAAAGCAATGTTCGTGGCGTGATGCTGGAAAGCTATCTGGTTGATGGTCAGCAAAAGATTTCATGTGAGATGACCTATGGTCAATCTGTGACTGATGGTTGTTTAGGTTGGGATAAAACCCAGCAACTTTTATTGGGTGTTGCAGATTCCCTGCGTATTTCTCAATTAAAGCGTAGTGCTTAATATTTTTAAAAAGCGTGATTATTTTCTAACAAAGCCCCGTTGATCGGGGCTTTGTTGTTTCTTATAAGCACATTTATGTTGTCTGTTTAAATTTAGAACAATACTTTGTTGATGCTCTATACATTTTTTATTCATTCTTTTAACTGATTGGAATTAACAAATTTGAGTCGTATAGCTTCTTTAGGCACAATAATTGAAATTGATACTCAGCAATAACTAATTGTTTAATAATTACAATTCACTATAGATATTGCTGAGTACTGGAAATAATTTTAAATGGGGAAAAATATGTATAGTGCGGAATTACTGGAAGAAGCGCGTAAAATAATATTTCATATGCTGACCAAAGTGGTGGAATATGGTGGCTCGGACTTATTTATTTCAGCAGATTTTCCGCCCAGCATTAAACATCAAGGCCTAATGAAACCGATTGGGCAACAGGCATTAACTGCAGATAAGACAAAATTATTTGCCTACAGTTTAATGAATGAAAAACAACGTCAGGAATTTGAAAAAGAACTCGAATGTAATTTTGCCATTAATGTTCCCGATGTTTCGCGCTTTCGTATTAATGTGTTTCAACAACAGTTACAAGTGGGTATGGTGATTCGAACCATTACCGCGGAAATTCCAAATTTTACCAAGTTAAAACTGCCTGAAACATTAAAAGACGTGATGATGGCGAAACGCGGATTGATCCTTGTCGTTGGAGCTACGGGTTCGGGTAAATCTACGTCTTTGGCGGCAATGATTGATCACCGTAATGAAAATTCAGCCGGGCATATCATTACCGTTGAAGATCCGGTTGAATATGTACATAAGCACAAGAAATCGATGGTGACTCACCGTGAAGTGGGTGTAGATAGCCACTCATGGCACAATGCCTTAAAAAATACCTTGCGTCAGGCACCTGATGTGATCCTGATTGGGGAAATCCGTGATACTGAAACCATGGAACACGCAATTGCCTTTGCGGAAACCGGGCATTTATGTTTAGGAACCTTACATGCCAACAATGCCAATCAGGCACTTGATCGAATCATTAACTTTTTCCCTGAAGAACGAAAAAATCAATTGCTGATGGACTTGTCTTCCAATATGAAAGCGATTATTTCCCAGCGCTTGGTGCGAACTCAAGATGGCAGCGGTCGTCGTGCTGCCATTGAAATTTTGCTGAATACTCCATTGATTGGCGATAATATTTTGAAAGGTCAACTTCATGAACTGAAAGAGATTATGAAAAAATCCCGTGAATTGGGCATGCAAACTTTTGATCAGGCATTATTTGATTTGTATAATGAAGGTGCGATTAGTTATGAAGAAGCCTTGCGCAATGCAGATTCCATGAATGAATTACGCTTACAGATCAAATTAAAAAGTCCTAGAGAGGATCAATCTGTGCCCGGTTCAGCATCATCATTTAGCATGATGCAGGAAAGTAATGTAGATGAAAGTGAAACCAAAGAGAAGAATCAAGCTTAGTTGAGTCATGTTTTAAAATAATAATTTTAAAACTATTAAGTGAAGCTATAAAAAATATGCATCATCCAATTTTAGGGTGATGCATATTTCTATTATATGAGTCTGGTTTGAAGTTTTTTAGGCTGCTGTATGTTTGCGATCTACAAATAATTTATAAAAAACCAAACTTAATGCCGTGATCAATGCACAGAGTAGATAGGCAAAGCTGTAGCCCTGATGAGCAATCACCATACCCAGCAAGATTGAACCAATTGCAATACCGATGTCATAACAGGTAAAGAAAGTTGAGGTTGCATGCCCAATTCGATTTTTCGGTGAATGCTGAATGGAAATGGTTTGCAAGCAGGGTTGAGCTGAACCAAAGCCCATACCGACAAATACCGCAGCAATCATCAATCCAGTCACGCTATTGATTTGACTTAGAACAATCAGCCCAATCGAAAATAGCGCAATCGCAGGGTAAACTACAAAATTTGGCCCTTTACGATCATAAATTTTCCCAGTGATGGGTCGCAAACTCATCATCGAAATCGCAAAGACCACAAAGAATAAACTGGCATAAGCAAGTAAATTTTTTGATTCGGCAAAAGTCGAAATGAAGGACATGATACTGGCATAAGAAAAAGAGACGATCATTGCCATGACCGAGACGGGCAAGGCTTTCTTTTCAACAAAATCATGAACAGATAATTTCCGTTTAACGGTTTCAACTTGATTTTTTATGGTTTCTTGAATTGGGATCAGGAAGCAAAATGCAAACCCTAAACAAATAATGCCGGCTAAAATCGCTGCAACCATTTGATAAGAAAGTTGCTGAATCAAGGTCAGACCAATTAATGGACCCAGCACAATCCCCAAGTTGACTGACATGACAAAATATCCCATGCCTTCACCCTTACGGTTTGCAGGAATAAAGTCATTGGCAATCGGGACGGTAACCGTGGTTAAAATACTAAACCAGATACCATGAAACAGGCGGATCACTAAAAGAAAAGTCAGATTATCTGCAAAAATATAGGCAAATGAAAAAAGACAGAACAAAGTCTCTGAAATATAAAGCGCTTTTTTTCGTCCAATTTTCTCGATAATTAAACCACTGAAAGGACGAACTGCAATCGATGAGGCCATAAATAGCGTCATGGCTAAACCCGCTTGCGCTAAAGTTCCATGTAATTCATTTAAAATATAAATAGGTAAAATTGTGGTTTGTGCAAAATAAAATATAAACAAAAACAGATTATTGGCTAGACACAGAATAAAGGACTTATTCCATAACTGTTGTGCATTTACAGGCGACATAATTTACCTAGATCCATAAGAGATAGACGATTCATCGGGCTTATCGAGGCAATTATTTTTGTGAGCCAGGAAAATGATTTTTATAATGATTAAAGACAAGTCAGATCATCGTTAGATTGTATAAATTTTAGATGATTATTTTTGAAAAGTATAGTTTATCAAGAATAAAACATCTTAATTAATTTTATTCTGTGGTTTTATTTATTATTAATCTCATATTGTGATTTTTAGATGTGATATTTTCATATCTGACTGTTGTTGGCTTAAAATAAAAAAATCAGCCCTAAAGACTGATTTTTTTATGGATATAAACAGGATTATAAACCTGCTTCATATTCACTGCTTGAAAGTAACTTTTCTACATCCGCCATATTATTTGGCTTAATTTTATAAATCCAGCCCTTGCCATACGGATCATCATTCACAAAGTCAGGATCATCTTCAAGCTCTGGATTCACTTCAACCACTTCGCCTGAAACAGGTGCATGAATATCAGAAGCTGTTTTAACCGACTCCACCACACCTGCCTGTTCACCGGCAGTGATTTGCTGGCCTACTTCAGGTGCTTCCACATAGACTAAATCGCCTAAAGCATCCTGTGCATGGTCGGAAATACCGGTAACAACCAGATCACCTTCAATTTTGACCCATTCGTGAGTACTGGCGTACTTTAATTCTGAAGGGTGATTCATTGATGACTCCTTTAAAATATTCAAATCATTTTTGCCATGTTTTATACAGGTTTTTTGATAAAAACAAAAGTTTATAAATAAGGATCTTTACGCCAGTTGCTTGGACTACGACCACTCCAGCGTTTAAATGCCCGGCTAAAATTGGCCACATCACTATAGCCAAGTTCATCGGCAATCAACTCTAGGGTGTAATCCGTCCGAGAAAGCAGCGATGTTGCATGACGATAACGCACTTCATCCACGATGGTTGAAAAGGAAGTACCTTCGGCAGCCAATTGGCGTTTTAAAGTCCGATCTGACATATGCAATCGATCTGCGACATTTTCGATACTTAAATAATGCTGTTCCGAATTGGTCAAAATATCACGCACCCGCATGGCCAAACGTCGGCGTTCACCTAATGCCGAGAGTTCAGCTTCACATTGGTTAATCGCAATCTGGCTGGCAAGGGGGTCAGCATTGACCATTTTTAAACTCAGGTATTTTTTATCAAAACTTGAGAGTAAATGAGGTTGTTCAAAACGGAAAGTATGCGATGGAAATTTTGTCATATAACGCTCAAAACCGGGTGGTTTTGGGAAATCAAAATCAATCTCGCCAGATAAATCATCACAACCGGTTAATGCTTTGGCCATGGTAATAATGCCAAAGGTCAAAGCAATGGCAATTTCAGTGCGCAAAGGCTCAATATCAAAATCACATTGCAATTGCAGCGTGGCTTTGTCACCAAAAGTGGAAAAATAAAGCTGTAAAAAGGGCAGACGGAGCTGAATAAAGCGGTTGGCCAAGACCAGGGCATCGCTAATATCATGTGCAGTCATGATGGCATAGCCAATAAAGCCATGAATGGAAATCCGCATTTGGGTACCCAAATGAAAACCCAGCGTCGGTTCACCGGTTAAACGTAATGCGTGTTTCACCAGTTCATTTGCAACAGGCGTTGGAATGCGAAAATTTGGCTCTGCCAGTTGTTCACTGCTTAAATTAAAAGGGGTAAACAATGCTTCTGCGTTGTAGCCCCAACGTGACACCACATCTAACAGGAGCAGACCGTAAACCCCGGGTATCCCTTGATCTTGTCTTGGAGAAATCGTTTTCATGCGCTATCCATTGCACTTAGTCGTTTTTTCTATTTGTTGATTTTTCATATTGGCATGAAAAGAAACAGCATTCTATTAAAATTGTTCGACAATTTTTTCAAACTGCGTAAATTAAACAGGTTTAAATTCCTTTTTAAAGACCACGATTTTCGTTGTAGAGATAAGCAGTACATCATTATTTTGATTCAGTGCCTGAGTCACATAGCTCACTATAGCGCGGTCAGTTTTGGTTTTTGATGGCGTAATTGCAACAATTTCAACTTCAACATGAACTTTATCGCCAGGACGAGTCGGTCGTGGCCAGCGCAAGTTGGATTCTGAACCAATCAGGCCATAAGCCACCGGAAAACATTCTGTCCATAAACGCATGGTCACGGCACAGGTATGCCAACCACTTGCGGCAATCCCTTGAAAAATAGGATGCTCTTTAGCCTGATCTTCATCGGTATGGAAAACTTGTGGATCATAGGTATGCGCAAATTGCTTGATTTCTTCCAGGGTCATTTCATATTCACGACTAATAAAACGATCACCGATTTTTATATCTTCTAAATACAGCATTAATGTGCTTCCTTTTTCTTCAATGCTTGTTGTTCTATCAAAAAACTGCCGGTTTGTCTTTGCCACAAATGCGCATAAATGCCATTCAGGGCCACAAGTTCATCATGCGTGCCTTGTTCCACAATTTTACCTTCATCTAGTACAACTAAACGGTCCATTTGGGCAATGGTGGACAGGCGATGGGCAATGGCAATAACGGTTTTACCTTCCATTAAGTCATCTAGACTGGATTGAATGGCTGCCTCAACTTCGGAGTCTAAGGCGCTGGTCGCTTCATCTAAAATCAAGATCGGTGCATCTTTTAAAAATACCCGGGCAATGGCTACGCGTTGACGTTGCCCACCAGAGAGTTTGACCCCACGTTCACCGACATAGGCTTCATAACCCGTTTTACCGCGTAAGTCGGTCAGCTGGGGAATGAATTCTTCTGCTTTGGCTTTGCGAACAGCCTCAAACATTTCTTCATCGCTTGCTTGTGGGCGACCATATTTAATATTTTCAGCCACAGTGCGGTGCAATAAAGAGGTATCTTGAGTCACCAAGGCAATGCTTTTACGCAAACTATCCTGAGTCACATCTTCAATGTTTTGACCGTCAATCAAAATACGCCCTTGGTTGAGCTCATAAAAATGCAGTAACAATTGAATCAGGGTTGATTTACCTGCACCAGAACGACCAACAATGCCAATTTTTTCACCCGGCTTGATGGTTAAATTTAAATGATCAATCACATTTTTATTGTTATAGGCAAAGCTGACATCTTCAAATTTGATTTCACCCTGTTGTACCTGTAAAGGCTTGGCATTTTCCTTGTCTTGAATGCTGATCGGGCGACCCATGGTTTTCATGCCATCTTGAATGGTGCCGACATTTTCAAATAGTGCTGAAGATTGCCACATCATAAACTCAGCGATGCTGTTGAGTTTTAATATCATCGCGGTAGTCGCAGCAATAATGCCCAGCTGAGCTTGCCCATTGATCCAGAGCCAAATCGCTGTCCCTAAAACACCTACATATAAAACCACACTGAGTAAATTAATGCTGATTTCATACCGAACCCCTAAGCGCATTTGCTTATAAACTGTGATCATGAAGCCTTGCATGGATTCTTTGGCATACTGACTTTCACGACCTGCATGGGCAAACAGTTTCACGGTTTGAATATTGGTATAAGCATCCGTCACCCGACCAGTCATCACTGCACGTGCGTCAGCCTGTTTATTGGAAATTTGGCTTAAACGTGGAATGAAATAGCAGGCTGCAATAATAAACAGCACTAACCACAACATCAGTGGCAAAATAAGCAGAGGGGAAATTGCGCCCAGAACAAAACTGATGGTGACAAAGTAAATCAGCACATATGCAAGCATGTCTCCCAAAATTACCCAGAACTCACGTACCGCAAGCGAAGTTTGCATGACTTTGGCAGATAAACGGCCGGCAAAATCATTATGGAAAAAATCTAGACTTTGCAGCAAAAGTAGGTTGTGAAAGCGCCAACGCAGGCGCATCGGGAAGGTGCTGTATAAAATTTGATGCTTGATAATCGATTGCATGCTGGCGAATAAAATATTGGCCAGCAGAATACCCGTCAAAAGGGTCAAATTTTGCGTATGTTCAGCTAAAAATGTTTCAGGTTGGCTCTTGCTCAACCAATTCACTAAATCGCCAATTTTTGCATACAGTACGGCTTCAAAACTTGCCGCTCCTGCAGTACATAACACAAGTAACAGCAAATACCGGCGAACGCCTGTTGCAGCTTGCCATACAAAAGGGAAAAAACGCGTTGGAAGTGGTTCGTTTAAACCTTTGGTGGGATAAGGATCGACCAGTTTTTCAAACCACTGCAACATTGCTTACACTCCATTTGGTTAAAACGATTTAATATCGGTATTATGCAATTTTTCCAGTATAAACAATATTCTATATTAACGTTGAAAGCCTGTTTGAATAAGTGTCAACAAGCATCTATGCATTAAACCTGTTTATGTTTAGACCCTGAATGACGCCATACTGGAAAACGGTTGAGATGTAAATTTTCTGGTAACAGTTCCTACAACACAACTTTTAGATGGTATTTTAAGATACCGCATTGAAATTCGCATCAATCATAAAGACTAACCTGAATACAAAGAGAGTCAAACTTTTAGCCCATGATGCAAGTCAGAAAATTGGCTTAAAAATGTGAAATCGAAATTGAAGTCAACCAATTATTCTATATGACGATCAATATGAAAAATATGAAATGAACGGATGCTATTAAGCTTTACCTCAGCAAAGCAGGTGATGTAGAGAGTAAATCAAAAATGAATACACTTAATTTAATGAAAAGATTTCCTGTTTCCAAGAAGTTTATCATGAAATTAAATCGTATGGATTTATCAGATCATGGGGGGCTACGAAAAGTATATTTATCTAAAATTAGGTTTTGATCCTATTTAACCTCGTATGATCCAGCATGAACTTTTGCAGATCCCTAGCTTTTTCGTACAAGCATCCGTTATGTAGGAATACTTAGCGACTTAAATAAAGCTGCATAAGAATTTTAGTCTGTCTTAGGAAAACAAGAGGAGTTTATTATTTTTACGGTATATTTATTAAAATAAAAAAAACAATAACTTAAAATGAAATACGTATGCACAGAAAGTGCATCAGAACATTGTGTAACATTGCTTTATTGTGTGGAACATTTCTTGATTATTATTGTACTTTTAGTAATAAATGTTAATAAAGTCGCAATATATTTTTTGTAGATCAATCAGATATATTTATCAGGCTTACATTGAAGGAAATTGAAACAGATGTAGGCTTGGTGAATAAAATATAAGGAGTAGAGTTAATAAAGTCGTGATTAGTACGGTATATACCAAACTGTAAGAGGTAAATATAAATGACTACTCGAGAACCAGTTCAACAGAACCCGAAAAAACAACCAAACCAACAACAGCAACAACAAAACCCGCAAAAGCAACCCAACCAACAAAACGACCATCAACAAGAACATCCGCATAAACAACAGAAATAAAACTTTGATCTACTATCTTGAATATTAATTGTTATTCATGATTTTTCCTGTGTTCAAAGTTTTCTTAGATTTATAGTTTAATTATTTCATTTCTATTTATCCTTATTTATCAAAAAGGGAAGAATAATATGAACTCAAAAGATGTAAAAATCATAATCGGTGTCATCGTCGCTGTAATAATTGTAGTCATTCTTTATTCCCTATATGACAGAAATAAAGATGAAAACATGGGAAATTTGAAGAATGAGCAAGGTAATACACTGCTTAGCCCTATGCACAAGATAAGTTCAAGCGCGTAGACCAATACGATAATGCGAAAGATGATCACAAGTAATGAATTTAAATTAGATGCTTTTTTGAATATAGAAACTCCATAAGTGAAACTGGCTAGAACAAGTCAATGTCCCTAAACACAATATTGTTATAAGGAGAAAAAAGATGGCGAATTCTGATGAAGATCGTATCAAAAACAATCCAAATACTGATGAGGATGATTCACACCCCGTGGGAACAGGTATAGGCGCAGCAAGTGCTGCCGCTGCAGGTGCCGCGATCGGTAGTGTGGGCGGTCCAGTAGGAGCTATAGTTGGTGGGACAGTAGGTGCAATAGTGGGTGGAGTAGCCGGCCATGCAGCAGGTGAAGCGATGGACCCCACTGTTGAAGATACTTATTGGCGTGAAAACAGTATTCATCAACCTTATTATCAGTCCACACAAAATACTTATCCTGATTTGGACTATGATCGAGATTATCGGCATGCCTATCGTGTAGGTTATGAGGATTTATCCGCATATGATTCAACCAAAAGGTTTGAAGATGTAGAGCCAGATCTTCGTACGAAATGGGAAAGAGCAAAAGCAGAATCTCGCCTATCCTGGGAAGAGGCTAAACATGCTTCACGTGATGCATGGAATCGTTTACGTCCCTAGCAGCTACTAAATAACCTCAATCATCTTAAAACCAATCTTTTTTAATTTTAAAAGGTTGGTTTTTTTGATCGCGTATTCGATGTAAAAGTTGAATCATATTTTGATCCGAATGTTTTTTAATAGTTCTCAAGTGATGGCTAATTTTTGCAAGTTCATTTAGGCACGTTAAGACACACACGTTAATAGCCGCCTCTGTATATACAGCATTTATTCACTCGCTCTCACCGTAAAAAAATATCAAATTTGCATCCTTCATTAAGCAATGAATTAAAAATAAGTAAAGGTTTTTTGATTATAAATAGGGGGCACAATGTTAAAGATAAGTGAGTTCAAGTAATGATTATGGATGTAGAGGGGACGGGACAACGATGAATCAATAGTATGCAGTTATCTTATTTACAATGAAAGAAATTGACACAGATTTAGAGTGAGAATAAGGCAAAAGAAAGAGTAAATTGATAGTGTCGTGATGAAGGCGATAGAGATTCAAAATCTAAAGGAGGGAGTTAAACATGACCAATCAATCACAAAATCCACAACCTGACCAACCCACCCTACATATTGAACATACTCAACAGCCTGATGAAATAAAAGTGCCCAATCCGCCTAATCCACAGCCTGATCAACCGAATCAACATCTTCAACAGTAAAATTCCCGGAAGCAACTCGGTTAAGATCGTGCAAATTTATTCAGACAATAGATATGAAAACTTTGCCTAGAATCGTGAATCAGGTATTTAGAACTTATTAATTCAAAAATAATAAATTAGAAAAATCAAAATCATATAAAAAACCCTCGATTGAGGGTTTTTTAAGGTCATCATAAGTTCGTCATTTAAAATAAGTACCTTAAATCGATGGATGATTTGATTTTGCTAGCGTTGCTGAAACAGCCGATAACTGCTTAAAATCGGCGCCAGAAGGGGCTTGATAAACTTTCAAACCAAACTCTGGAATAATCGCAATCAGATGATCAAAGATATCAGATTGTATCGCCTCATAATCCTTCCATACCGTGGTATTGGTAAAAGCATAAATCTCCAGTGGCAAACCTTCACTGGTCGGTTGTAACTGACGTACCATTAGCGAGTGATTCTTGCTAATTCCCGGATGCTGTTGCAGATAAAACTCGATATAGGCACGAAATGTTCCTAAATTGGTTAAACGGCGCTGGTTATACTGCGAATGATGGCTGAGTTGCAGGTTAAATTGCTCCAGTTCTTCTGCCTTGGTATTTAAATATTGATCTAGCAGAATAAAATCTTTCAGCTTGTCCTGTTCTTCAGCCGACATGAAATGCACACTGCTTTGATCAATCTGAATCGAACGTTTAATCCGGCGCGCACCGGCTTCCTGCATCCCGCGCCAGTTTTTAAAAGTGTCCGTCACCAGTTTGTTGGTCGGAATCGTGGTCACCGTTTTATCAAAGTTCTGCACGGTAATGGTATGTAATGACATATCAATGACATCACCGTCGGCATTTAAAGACGGCATTTCAATCCAGTCACCAATACGCACCATGTCATAAGATGAAATCTGCACTGAAGCGACTAAAGACAGAATGGTATTTTGGAACACCAACATCAGCACCGCAGCCATGGCACCAAAACCTGCGAGCAAGGTAAAGACATCTTTTTTCAGGAATGTGCCTAAAATCATCAAGCCACAGACAATAAAGATAATCAGCTTAACCAGTTGTAAATAGCCTTTAATCGGCTTGTTTCTTGATTTTGGATTACGCTGATAAATCAGATTGAAAATGCTTAAAAATTCACTGATTGCCAAAGCCAAAGTCAGGAAAATAAAGGCTTGTGCGCCCATTTGAACAAAGGTGACGATTTTTTCTGAAAGGTGCGGAACAGTCACGATGCCGTTCATAATGACAATTGCAGGCACGATGTTGGAAATACGACGGATAACATTATGTTCAGCAAAAATGCTCGAATTCGCCGACTTCATCTTGGAGACAAGCTTGCGAATACCTCGAACCACCACCTGCTTGGCAATAAAATTTGCGAGGACAGCCAGTAAAATCAAGATACTTAAAGAGGTCAGCATCTCTAACCATGGATATTGATCTGACCAATCTTGAATATTCTGGATAAAAGCAAAATGCTGCAAAAGTACACCCTCAATATGGAAATTTAAAAATTCTTTATAGTTTATATAGTTATATTTTAATCATCGCTAATGATAACGTTTTAGCTACATGAACCCAAACTGAATTAACGACCTTGAGTCATGTTGAGATCAGGCGGCGAGTATTTTTGAAATGTTATTCAATTTTTTATTTTGAGAGCGATGCCAATACGGATATTGACATCGCTATTTTTAATTAAAGATAAAAAGATAAGCTGAACTTACCACATCAAATCATCAGGGATCACATAAGCTGCGTATGGATCTTCTTCATCGGTGATTTGCTCATTCTTTTCAGAATTATTGACAATAATAAAGCCTTCCATTTTGTCATTAATTCGATCTGCCAAGGCTTTAGGCAAAACTGCATAACCCTCGCTTTCTTTGGCAATCACCAAGGAGCCTGAAACCAGCGCATTATAAATTTGCTGATTCAGATAAATCTTTTTGATTTTGCTGTCATCAATAAATTGATAAGACACTTCGCCATCGATGTCGCGAATTTTGTGCTGATTGATCATTTGGATAATCGCAGCTTTTAATTCTTTACCTTGCAACAGACGTTTTTTCTCTAAATCCAAAGCTTGATCTTTCGCGAGTTTTTCTTGCTTATCTTGCGCAATTTTCGCTTTCAATTCAGCTTCGTTGCTTTGTCCAGTACGTTGCTCATGTACAGCCTGTTTAGACAGCTTTTTAGCCTTTTTATTATCGACTAAACCCGCTTTTAGCAATTGAGCCTGTAATGCATTTTTGACCATAATAAATTCCGAAACTACTCTTGAATACGTCGATAACGAAAATAAATAACCCAATATACGGCGCTAAGTGTCCAACTTAACAGCGCAGGGACAAGGAATGAATCTAATTTTAAATAAGGATAAATGATGCTGGCAACCAAGCCCCCCACGAAAAATCCACATAAAATGGCTAAATGGAGAATAATCCGTCTGCGATCTACATCTAGGCCACGTAAACGATAACCTAACGCTAAACCCAAATCGGTCAAAACACCAGACAAATGAGTGGTTCGGATAATTGCGCCTTTGTAATGGCTGATCATGGCATTTTGTACTCCCATCGCCACACATGCCCAAAGCAGGGCGTAACGAGGGAAATAAGGCAATAGGAACCAACACAGACCAATAAAAAAAGCCACCAGGCTTAAAGGGAAACCATAACGGCGTCCTAAGCTAAAGTGGCTATTTCCCAGTATCAATCCGCTATAACATGAACCAATCACATAACATAGGACAACCAAGCCTAAGTAGAGGATCTGTTCAGGTTGCCAATGCAACAAAGCCATGGCCAACATGCTGACATTACCGGTCATATGTGAAACGGACTGATGCAACACGGTCACCAGTCCGAGGACGTTAATCATTCCTGCATTCATTGCAAGAAAAAAAGCACCTAATTGAACCCAAAGCGGTAAAGTTTGAAGAGGCATAACGTCATAAAAAAATCTTAATAATGACTATCTTAATCTAAACCGCGGTCTACAGCAGCAGTAAATAGCACATCTGTCGAAGAATTTAATGCAGTTTCAGTCGAATCTTGCAATACACTGATGACCATACCAATGGCAACCACTTGCATGGCGATATCAGAACTAATGCCAAACAAGCCACAAGCCACTGGAATAAGCAGTAAAGAACCACCAGCAACACCAGACGCGCCACATGCTGAAATGGTTGCAAGTACCGATAAAATCAGCATGGTGGTGAAATCAACCGAAATACCCAAAGTATTTACAGTAGCCAAGGTGAGGACGGTAATGGTCACTGAAGCGCCCGCCATATTAATGGCAGCACCGAGTGGAATAGCAACACTGGCAGTAGATTCGCTCACGCCTAAACGTTTGGCTAAATCCAGGTTCACTGGAATATTTGCAGCCGAACTACGGGTGAAGAAGGCGGTAATCCCGCTTTCACGTAGACATTTAAATACTAGTGGATATGGGTTGGCGCGGGTAACAAATGCCACCATGATTGGATTAACCACCAAAGCCACAAAGAACATGGTGCCAATCAGCACAGCCAACAATTGCGCATAGCTTTCAAAGGTACTTAATCCGGCTTCTGCAACGGTGACAGCCACCAGACCAAAAATACCGACAGGGGCAAAATTAATCACCAGACGAATCACTGTGTTTACGGCATTTGCAGCATCGGTGAGCAGTACTTTTGTGGTGTCATTGGCATGACGGAATGCAGCACCCAAAGCAACAGCCCAAGCCAAAATACCAATAAAGTTCGCTTCACTAATCGCCACCACAGGGTTCGCCACAAAACTTAAAAGAAGGTTCTTTAAGATTTCAATCAGGCTACCTGGTGGTTGCAAGTCCGCGTTTGCGGGGATATCCAGAAATAAGGTACTTGGGAAAATGATACTGGCAATCACTGCACTTAACGCAGCCAAGAACATCCCAACACCATACATCACCATAATCGGTTTGATTTTAGCACCATGTCCGACTTTAAAATTAGCAATAGACGATAAAACCAATACAAAAACTAATATAGGTGCAACAGATTTAAGAGCTTTAATAAACAAGTCACCCAACAGGCTTAAATAGGGAGCCACATTAGGGAACAAAACAGCAACACCAATACCTAAAATAATGGCGATAATAATTCGGGAGACTAAACTCAAACGCATTAAAGCAGAGAACATAAGGGTGCCTTGTTACAAATACGAGGACTAAAAAATTCACAAATATGTTCACCATTTTATACCTAAAAGAGTTACTGCTAAAAATTAATTTTTATATAAAAACTAACTACTTATTTTTAAAGTTGATATTTTTATTTTTAAATATTTTTCAACTCAAAAATTTCAAATATTGTTATCCTGCAAATGCTTCAAAGCATCATTATTGTGGCGGAATTTTTTCTAGAAGTTATTCATTTATTCACCACCATGGACTAGATTTAATCCCGTCCATGGTTGTGAATAGGCTTGAGAGATTTAGAATTGTGATTTATCTCAATCATTTAAAAAACGTCAGGTGAAAGCTCTTGCATGGCTTGAAAATGCGACAAATAAATCTGACCACTTAAATGTTTTAACAGTTTCGAATGCTGTAATTTATCCATCACTGGACCCTTGATTTCTGAAAAGTGCAATTTGATATTAAGTTTTCTAAATTCAGCATTGATATCTTCCAGCATTTCCAAAGCACTGAAATCAATTGCACTGATACTGGAACAGTTAATCACCACATGTTCCAAATCAGCATAGGGACTGATCGCATTAATTAAAAAACCTTTAAAGGTATTGGTATTTAAGAAGGTAAGATTTTCATCAATACGCAGGGAAATCACTTTGGAAGAGGTCAGTACATGATGACGTTGCACATTTCTAAAATGCTGCGTGCCTTCAACTAAACCAATCACTGCAATATGTGGACGACTAATTCGCCATAATAAAAGGATAAAGGTGGAGACAATGCCGATAATTAAACCGGTGGTAATATCAATGCAGATCACGCCAAAAAAGGTAATCCACATGGCAATACCATCGGCTTTTGAATAACGCCAGGTTTCAATAAAAGGTTTGAAATCGACCAGCTTCCAGATAGAAACGATAATGGTCGCTGCCAAAATAGCCAAAGGCAAATCACGAAAAAAACTGGTGAAATAAAGGCTGACTAAAATAATCAGCAGCGATGAAAACACACCTGCCAGTGGTGTTTTGGCACCAGAGTCTGCATTTACCACGGTTCGAGATAAACTGCCTGTGACAGGAAATGCAGAACTGAGACCGGCACTTAAATTGGCTAAACCTAAAGCCACCAGTTCCTGGTTGCTGTTTAAATGACTGCGTTGTTGTAATGCAGTCGCTTGTGCGATGGATAAAGACTCGACAAAGCTAATCATGGCGATCATCGCAGCACCCGGTAATAAGGTGATGACCAAGTCCAAATTCCAAAATGGCATAGTGATAGGCGGAAATCCTGAAGGAATTTCTCCCACAGTTTTAATACCGATTTCTTGCAAATTTAGAAAATAAACCGCAGCAATTGAAACCACCACGAGTACCAAAGGCAATGCTTTAGAGATAAAAGCTGTTGATCCAATGCGACTTTTAACCGCATTGGAACCTAAAACTTTAGGCAGATAGATAAGAAACACTAATGCAACAATGCCAAAAATGAATGTTTGAATGTTGCTATAACGAATATAGTGCCAAAAACTGAGCAAAAACTCAGGAATATTGTTGGCTTCTAAGGGGACATCGACAAGAAACTTGAATTGACCTAAAGCAATCAGCAAAGCGGAAGCAATAATAAAACTTTTAATCACGGGATGGCTAATCAGTTGAATCAGAAAGCCAAATCTAAAAATCCCGAGCAATAATGAAATGACCCCGACCATCACTGCAAGCAGACAGGCGGCTTGTATATAAACCGGAGAACCAACTTCAAATAAGGGATTTAAAGTGGCAAAGGTCATCATGGAAATAATGGCGACCGGACCGATCGAGAGTGTAGGGCTACCACCGACCATGGCGTAAATAATCATCGGCAGAATGCTGGCATACAAGCCCATAATAGGCGGTAAGCCTGCAAGCATGGCATAGGCCATACCTTGCGGAACCAGCATTGCAATGACAATCAGCGCAGAAAGCAGGTCAGATTTAAATTTGGCTTGATTGTATTTTTGCAGCCATTGCCAAGCGGGCAACAACATCGTTAAGCGAGTATTTAAATCTGACATATCTAAAACTAAATCACTATTTTAGATATATTATGCATAAAAAGTGCTAAGAAGTCTTAAGCTATTCAAATGACTAAGCTAAATAATTGATATTCATTTAATTAAATTATATTTTTAGGACAATACAAATCATATAAAGTATTTAACAGCTGCACCATTTTTTCATCCTTAATCGAATAAAAAATTTGTTTGCCGTCACGACGGGTCGAAACCACATCACTTTTGCGTAACATCATCAGTTGTTGAGATAAGGTGGGTTGATTAATTTGAGTCATTTCTTCAATTTGCGAAACATTGAGTTCTTGTTTAGCCAGATGACATAAAATAAGTAGGCGATCTGTATTGGCGAGTGATTTTAATATCGTGACAACGATATCGACAGAATCATGCATAGCGGCAATTTCAAGATCGGTGTTCATAGAGCATTTCCATACTACTCATCAGTAATATACGCAGTATAAAGCCTGCATAATTGAATACATGATGAAAAAGTAATATTTTCAATGGTTTTTAATGAAGCTAAATATCAAATATTCTTATATAAATAAAAATAAGGCATGGAGTTTAAACTCCATGCCTTATTTCAGTGCTAAAAATGTTGAAGTTATTTTTTAACCGGTTGCTTAAATTGTTTTAATTCTTTTTCATTGAAATGAAGCGCTTCAATTATGGCCTGACGAGTATCAAGGTCATACCAATTGAAAATAGCCGACATTTTCTCTTCAAAATCATCACTAATCGCAAAATGATCATCCTGAATATTTAACAAGCTGTTTTGTTTCAGTATTGAAATAAAGCTTTTTAAGGTTGCACTGTCAAAATAATAGCCAGATTGAATTTTTTGAGTCTGGAAAAGTTTTTGCAATACTGCTTTGCCCATTTTCTCTAACTCTTTTATGGTCAGCGCTTGAATCGGAGCGTAATGCTTGAGTAATTCTGAAATCATGATCATGTTATTCAGGCTGGAGCTAGATAGATGAGCAAGTGATAACAGCTTATTTTGCATTTGTTGATCTGATGCAATGGATACCGTGTTGTTTTGCTGAACAATCCAGCCTAACTGTTCTAAGCTATTTAAAATTAATCCAATTTCATTTTCTAATTCATCAAGATTCCATTTTAAGAAAAACTCTTCTTTAAAATAGGGATAGATATTTTTAACGGTATCGATTAAATAATGACATGAAATCTTTTTATAAGATTGAATCAGCATGGCAATTAATGCAGGAACAATAAAACAATGCAGAATATTATTACTAAAATAACTTAACAGAATTTTTTGACTTTCAGCTACACGAATCCAGTTTTCATTATTTTGACTAAAAGTTTCAACCTGTTTTAATTTTTTAGCATATTGAATAATTTCAGCGCTGGATAATTCCGTCATCATCATTCTTGGATCGTATTTTGTGTCATTTAATAATTGACGATATTGATCAATCTGTGAGATTAAATCTTGCTCACTTAAAACATGATTTTCAACATTGAGTAAAATCAGTGAGATCAGTGAAATAGGATTAACCACAACCGCTTTATTAATATTTTCTAAAATTGAACTCGCAACCTGATTGACTGTTTGAACTACAGGTTGAGGTAATTCATCATTAATATTGAGTTTAATTTGATCTGCGTGATTGGCGGTTAAAATTTTATTAAGGAAAATAGGTTCGCCAAAATTAACATAAACCTGCCCAAAAACTTTCTCAATTTTACGCGCTGAACTTAAAATCCCCCAAATCGATTCAGCTTCCTTGGGTTTGCCATTCAGTTCATTTAAGTACGAGGTACCTTCCATCAGCTTTTCATAACCAAAATAAGTTGGAATAAAAGCAATCGGTTTGGTCGCGCCACGTAAATGACTTTGTACTGTCATCGAAAGCATGCCTTTTTTAGGCGGCAACAATAATCCCGTGCGTGAACGTCCACCTTCAATAAAATATTCCAAAGGTGTGTTGCGTGATAAAAGGCTATGCAAATATTCTTTAAAAACAGAAGTATAAAGTTCATTACCACTAAAGGTACGACGAATAAAATAAGCACCGCCACCACGCATGATTTGACCCACAATTGGCAGGTTTAAATTAATCCCCGCGGCAATATGCGGAACCATGAGTCCACGGTTAAAAATCACATAAGAGAGCAGCAAATAATCGATATGACTGCGATGGCATGGGGTATAGACAATTTCATAATCCTTGGCTAATTCACGCACCGTATCGAAATTATGCACTTCGATACCATCATAAAGTTGCGTCCATAACTTGGTCAGAGCCAGTTCCGCAAAACGTAAGGTTGAATAGGAAAAATCCGAAACCACTTCGGTTAAATAACCTTTAGCGCGATTTTCTGCCTCAAACATACTGATTTTATGATCAATACTTTCTTTGCGAATGGCATCTTGAACCGTTTCGGTTTTCATTAACTTATTAATGAGATTGCGACGGTCTGATAAATCGGGTCCTAAAATCGCTTCTTTGTGTTTATTAAAATTTGTATTGAGTTCTTTGACAATCGAATGTGCGGGAGAAAAATTTGGATATTCGACTTTAGCTTTTTCAATCGCTGCTTTAAGCGAAATCGGCTTATGAAATTCAATGTAGTTTTCACGACTATATAATGAAATATTCAAGGCTTGTTTTAATTTGGATGGGGTTGCCCAGGCATCCGCAAATAAAGCTTTCAACCAGGAATTTTCATATTCAGGTGAACGTCCCCATAAAACCGTCACCGGTACCAGTTCAATATCGTATTCAGGGTATTTTTCCAAAGCTTCAATCAGTCGAATGAGTTTGGCCGAATAATGGTAGGCCTCATTTTTGGAACTCGGTACATTTAAAGCCAGAATGGAGTCATCTTCTTTAAACTCCTGAATGCTTAACGGTGTAAAAACCGAAGGCAGTTTTCGTGCTTGGGCTTCAGTATCAATGATGACCGTGTTGCTGATGGATGCATCTTGTAAAACATAACAAATTATTTTTTTATCAAGTTGATCTTCTATGGTTTTTTCTAATTCTTCAGTATTGCCTAAGACTTGAGGTGTCACGATTTTATCGAGGATTTTCTGCGTAAATTGTCGATAGAATCGGCTATAACCCTTATTAGACATTGTATTCCCTAAATCAGTTTTCATTTGCTTGATATTGTGTGCAATAACAAGGATAAATACAAATCTTATTGATGACAAATACGTCATTTAAGTTGTAACTATTTAAGAAAAAACCAGCTGTGAGGATGTGAAAAAATCTTTGCTTATTAGGCTTAAATATATGCTTAAGGCGAAAAAAACTGGAATAGAAAAACTTATCTTCACAGTCCAAATGGCTTATGATGAAAGGCATGACTTTAAAATCAAAAGATCGCTCAAGGAGTTAAAATGAGTACAGATTCTGCATTTCCAATACCAAATAATTTAGGCATTGCGGTTTATAGTAATAATGCTGAATCTATTGGCAACACCCCCTTAATTCGTATTAATCGTTCAATTTCTTCAGCTGCAACGGTACTGGCTAAAATTGAAAGCCGTAATCCTGCATTTTCTGTGAAATGTCGTATTGGTGCCGCTTTAATTGCAGATGCTGAAGAAAAAGGTTTGCTTAAACCGGGTATGCATATTGTAGAGCCGACCAGTGGTAATACCGGGATTGCACTTGCATTCGTAGCGGCTGCAAAAGGTTATGACATCACTTTAACCATGCCTGCAAGCATGAGTGTTGAACGTCGTAAAGTGTTAAAGGCATTTGGTGCAAATCTGGTATTGACTGAACCAGCTAAAGGCATGAAAGGCGCGGTGGATGAAGCGGTTCGTTTAGCGACAGAACAACCGGAACTGTATTATTTACCGCAACAATTTGAAAACCCGGCCAACCCTAAAATTCATGAGCAAACCACGGGTCCTGAAATTTGGGAAGCAACTGGCGGTAAGGTCGATATTTTAGTTGCTGGCGTAGGAACAGGCGGTACCATTTCAGGTATTTCACGTTATTTTGAGCAGGTAAAAAATCAGCCGCTTTATTCGGTTGCTGTTGAACCTGCGGAATCGCCAATTATTGGACAAACTAAACGTGGTGAGCCACTAACTCCGGGGCCGCATAAAATCCAGGGGATCGGCGCAAACTTTATTCCAAAAAATCTGGATTTAGATTTGGTTGATGAAGTCATTGCGATTGAAAGTTCAGCAGCGATTGAATGGGCGCGTAAAACCGCGACTCATGAAGGTATTCTGGTGGGTATTTCAAGTGGCGCAGCAATGGCAGCGGCAGCTCAACTGGCAGCACGTCCTGAAAATGCCGGAAAAACCATTGTGGTGATTTTACCGGATGCGGGTGAGCGTTATTTATCTTCGGTTTTGTTTGAAGATATTTCTGCAGAATAATTTTTGTCAAAATTGAAATTATTTTAAGCGATAAAAAAGAGTGAAAAGGCTGAAGTTGATCTTCAGCCTTTTTTATTTAGTCTGTATAACTAATAATCTTAACGGATAAACAGTTTTAAAATCAGTTTTTGAATAAATGTGCCATAAGGCGGATAGAACAAACGCATCAAACTAAATTTCGGTCGGTTAAATACGGCTTTCGCATGACTAAAGGTGACAAATCCTTCATAGCCATGATAATTGCCCATCCCCGATGTACCCACACCGCCAAAAGGCAAATCTTCCTGTCCGACATGAACCAAGGTTTCATTAAGGCAAACACCGCCACTGTGGGTTTGCATGAGTACTTTTTGCTGCTCTTGCTTGTTATAGCCAAAATAATATAAAGCCAAAGGACGCGGTCTTTGATTAATGTAATCAATCGCTTCATCAAGTTGTTGGTAAGTCACAATCGGCAATAAGGGGCCAAAAATTTCATTTTGCATCACCTGCATATCATCTGTGACATTGCTTAAAACATAATGCGCTAAACGTCGTCCTGAAGATGCGTCGGTAATGATATTAACAGTCGCATTTTTTGCAGTTGCATCTTCAATATAGTGATTCAAGCGATTGAGCTGTCGCTCATTAATAATCGCCGTGTAATCAGGGTTATCGGCTAATTTTGGAAAAAACTCCTGAATGGCTGTCGAATATTCCTCAATAAATTGAGCCTGCAATTGCGCAGGAATCAGCACATAGTCGGGTGCTACACAGGTTTGTCCGGCATTCATGGCTTTACCAAAGGCGATCCGTCGGGCACTCTCACGAATATTGGCATCGGCTAAAACCAGTGCCGGAGACTTTCCACCGAGTTCCAACGTCACTGGCGTGAGGTTGTTGGCTGCGGCACGCATCACATGTTTACCGACTTCACTGGCACCGGTAAACAAGATGTGATTAAAAGGTAATTGGGTAAATTTCTGTGCAACTTCTGCATCACCATTGACGACACACACCAAATCTTCCGGAAAGGCTTGGGCAATCAGTTGCTTGAATAGTGCAGAAAATTCAGGCGTATATTCGCTCATTTTCAACATCACCCGATTTCCTGCAGCAAGGGCCTGGCAGAGTGGGCCGATGGCTAAAAACAGCGGGTAATTCCATGGCACAACGATCCCCACCACACCGACCGGTTGATACAAGACATAACCTGTCGCAGGTTGGAAAAGAATACCAATATGACGCTTACTTGGACGCATCCATTTTTTTAAATTTTTTAACGCGTATTTAATGCCGAGTACGCTGGTCATCACCTCAAACATTTCAGTTTCAGAATGACTTCGGTTAGAAAAATCATGGCTAATGGCCACGTTAATCTCGGTCTTATTCTGCAGAATCAATTGCTGCAAGGTTTTAAGATGCTGTCTACGTTGCTCTAAACTCGGGTAACTGTTTTCCGTAAATGCCTGTTGTTGTTTCTCGAATAATTGTTGTAATTCGATCGAGATATTTTGATCTGTATTTTGATCCATTTTGTGATTCAACATCTTACATATCCTTTGCCTGTGGTGAGAGAGAATAACCTGAATTTTTCATTATGATTGGGTTATTCTCTCTTTGCTTATAACTTTGAATCTCTTAGAAATATTACATGCTGAGTTCGAACATATCATCAAGTACTATGAGCGAACTGAGAATGAACTGAGCTTGCTGTTTGAATTAAGCGTGCAATTGCTTGGCGCGTATCATATCCACCGCTTTTTCAGCAATCATGATGGTTGGCGCATTAGTATTACCATTGACCACATTCGGCATGATCGAGGCATCCACCACACGTAAATTTTCAATACCATAGACACATAGCTGTGGATCAACCACGGCCATCTCATCAACGCCCATTTTACAGCTACCTACCGGGTGATACACGGTATCCGCACGTTGACGCAAAATGTGCCGAATTTCATCATCGGTTTTGACCGAAGCACAAAATAGATCTTTTTTATGCAGCATTTTCAATGCCGGTGAATGCATCAATTGTTGTGTAACCTTATAGGCATTGACCATATCTTCAATATCATCTTCATGATCAAAGAAATTGGGGTCAATCAGTAGAGGATCATCGATGCTTGGGCCACTGATTTTAATGCTGCCGCGACTTTTCGGATTCAGTAGGCACACATGACAGGAAATACCGTGACTGGCATGGAAAGTTCGCGCATGGTTGTCGACCAAGGCCACAACAAAATGCAGCTGTAAATTCGGAATGTCTTTTTCAGGCGTACTTTTTAAAAAGCCGCCACATTCGGCAAAATTGGTACTGAGCATGCCACGGCGCTCTTTACGGTAGCGCGAAATTTGTTTCACCATATCGATCGTACCGGCCAGTGACACGCCAAAAGTGCCGGCAATCTCACTGACGGTATAACTAAAAATAAAGTCAGGATGATCATGGAAATTTTTACCGACACCCGGTAAATGCTGAGCCACATTAATACCATGCTCAAGCAATTCTTTTTCATCGCCAATACCGGATAGCATTAAGATTTGCGGCGAATGCATTGCTCCTGCGCTTAACAGCACTTCTTTATTAGCACGCAGCTGTTTGATTTGACCGCCATGTTTAACCTCGACACCAACCGCAACATTATTTTCAATTAAAATGCGCTGCGTCGATGCATGGGTGAAAATGGTCAAATTTAGACGTTCCAAATGCGGAAATAAATAGGCACGCGCCGCACTACAGCGCTCACCGTTAATATGCGTGACTTGATACACGCCTAAACCTTCTTGTTCTGCACCATTAAAGTCATCCAAAATTCGATAACCTTGTTCTTTGGCTGCCGTGATATAACGCTCATGCCATGGACTATCAGTGCGTAAATTCGATACCGACAACGGCCCAGTATTGCCATGATATTCATTTTCAATATCGTGATTGTTTTCCGAGCGAATGAAATAGGGTAGTACATCCTGATAACTCCAACCATGATTACCAAGTTCCGCCCATTGATCATAGTCTTTTTGATGGCCACGCACATAAATCATCGCGTTAATAGCTGATGATCCACCTAAACATTTCCCGCGTGGTTGGTAGCCTTTACGACCATTCAGACCTTTTTGCGGCACGGTTTCAAAGGCCCAGTTATTGATTTTGGTGGGGATGCTGATCACGGCTGCGGCAGGTGTATTGACTGTCCAGCTATTGCCATGACTACCAGCTTCTAATAAACACACTGAAATATCTGGATTTTCTGATAAACGTCCAGCCAACACACAACCGGCACTGCCGCCACCAATGACAATATAATCAAATGCCTTGTTTTCCATAGAGGATCTTGTTCCTGTTATTTATTCTTGAATGTTATTTTTTTGTTTTAAGTGATATTTCTATTGTTTTCATCACCTATTGAAACTGATCTTACCGAAGCCTTAAGCTAAAAGATATACACTTTAGCACTTGATTCATAAAATAAAAAATATTTTATTCTTATTCACAGTTATATGATTAAGCACCAATTTAATTACAATTCCATGCCATATTCGGTATAAATGAACATTGGAAATATGTCTAAAAAAGCAGATGATAGAGCAGTTTTAAAAATAGAAGATCAGGGATTTTGATTCGTGTTTGAACTTGACTGTAAATTACTCAGTGTTTTTCTTTATATCTATAAATATAAAAGTGTTTCAGTTGCAGCTGAATATCTGGCGATGAGCCAGCCAACAGTCAGTAATATCCTGAATAAAATTCGACAGCATTATAACGATCCGCTTTTTTTAAGAATTGGCAATGAAATGGTTCCGACAGAACTGTCGAAACAGCTTTTCCCCTTGGTCAGTGAAGCATTAAGCAAAGTCGAGATCATCAATAATTTCACCATTAATTTTGACCAGTCGACCTCGCAGCAGAAATTTACCATTGCCATGACCGATGTGTCGCATTTGGTATTATTGCCTAAAATATCCCAGTATTTAAAAAAGCATGCCTCAAACATTCGCTTGAATGTGCGTGCGATTACCTCTGAAACCAGTTATCAAATGGCGAATGGGGAAATTGATTTAGCCATTGGTTTTTTACCGAATCTGGAAAATGGTTTTTATCAGCAAAAATTATTTGAGCAATATTATGTGGTGATCGCTTCTAAGGATCATCCAAGGCTCAGCGGAAACAGTTTAAGTACTGAACAATATATTAGTGAATCACATATTGATATTGATGCGGGAATGGGGCATTACCATATTGAAAATGAATTATTAAACTTAGAATTAAAACGTAATATTCTGATGCGTCTACCCAGTTATTTAGGTGTGGGACTGGTGGTTCAGGAAACCGATGCGATTGCGACGGTGCCTTATTATTTAAGTAAAGTCTTATTGTCTCGGGGTAATTTGCAAGTTTTAGAGGCACCGATTACCTTTCCTACGTATGCAGTTAAACAATATTGGCATATGTCTTGTCATCACAAAACCAGCCATCAATGGCTGCGTCAGATGTGCCATGAATTATTTAGCCAAATGAATGAACTAGATGGTTCGGCTTATGGAATCATTCAGCACTAATAAGAACCACCAGCTCAATCATGGATTGTTATTAATCCACCGAAGAAATTTTATCAGGCGTCATGAGCGCCTGATTAATATACAGCTTGATTAAGCGTTCCCGTGAACCAATTGATTTTTGATAATGGGTTGAATTGAGTAATAATGATGCACCATAGGTCACCGTCCAGATATAAGATAAATAATCGCGAATCGACATGGCGCTATCTAATGATTTTAAATATTCATCGGTCATGTCCTTGATTTCAATAATCCGTTCTTCACGCACCTGATATAATTCTTCAAATAATTCTTTTAATTTTCTTTCATTATTGGTTAATCGGTCTTCAATCACATGTAATAAAATAGTGCGGTTGGCATTTAACATGTTGTATAGCATGTACTGGGAAACATAGGTTTTAATATTATTTTTATATTTCTTTGAAATTTCTAACAGTCTTTTTTCATTCAAGATAATCAATTCTAAATACAGCTGATTCTTGCTTTTAAAATGCTTGTAAATTGTACCCTTGGCAATATCCAGTTCAGAGGCTAACTCTCCAAGGGTAATATCTTGATTGTTATCCAGCAACAGCGTTTCTGCCATGGCTAAAATTTTCTCTTTGCGCAATAGAAAATTTTGTTGGCGTACTGTATTCATTGCAATCGTCCCAAGCAGACATTAAAAAAAGCGCCTTCAACATATACCAATAAAATCGTGATGACCATTCCACCATTGTCGGGTATGGGGAAAATTAATATTTAAAATAGATATTTTTATTTAACCCTATTTTGAATTTCATAGCTCTCAATTGCATAGCGAAAATTAAAAGTCAATAAATGAGAACCTGAGAGGTCAATAATCGCCAATAAAATTCCAATTGGGTAATAATTATTTTATTGTCTTTTTGCGCTGAAAAGTGAAATCACGGATTAAACGCAAACAGAATAATGTGCTGATCAAACAGTATTTCAACCGTACATTTAAAGATTAGGTTTTAGGATGGATCGTTCAATTCAAAGTAAATTACAGAAAAGATGTTTTATTCAGCAAACATTCGAGTGAACATCAGATGATGAACATATTTTAACGCTTAAACTCTTATGAGGCTGTCCTTCAAACTTGGTCCTGAGTTCAATAGCATTTCTCCTGATGGATATTGAAAACCGGTTTGAACGCCCAAATTTTATTTAAATATATATGGGTTGAAATAAAGCTCGTTATTTTCAGTTTAGGTTTTTACAACTTAAAAAAGCACTTCAATATTCAATGCGAAGTCTTCACCCAAGGAAAGCAATATGCCTATTTATAACGCACCACTTAAAGACATGGATTTTATTTTAAATGATGTATTTAAGGCTGAAGATTTTTGGCAAGGCAACGACGACTTAGCCCACATTGACATGGCAACAGCCAATGCCATTTTAGAAGAAATGGCCAAATTTTCTAAAAATGTCATTCTGGATTTAAACCGTTCAAGTGATGAAGAAGGCGGCGCTCAATTTAGTAATGGGGTAGTCACCACGCCAAAAGGTTTTAAAGAAGCATTTAAGCAATATGCAGAAGGCGGCTGGATTGGCCTGGGTGCTGAAGAAGAATGGGGCGGTCAAGGCATGCCAAAAATGCTGACCGTACTGGCTGATGAGATGATTTGGGCGACCAATCCATCGTTTATGCTTTACCCGCTACTTTCTGTGGGTGCAGGCATGGCATTGAACAACTACGCCTCTCAAGAGCAGAAAGAAACCTATTTACCTAAAATTTACACAGGTGAATGGTCAGGAACCATGTGCCTTACTGAACCGCATGCAGGGACCGATTTAGGCATTATTAAAACCAAAGCTGAACGCAATGAAGATGGTTCTTATGACATCACCGGAACCAAAATCTTTATTACCAGCGGTGAGCATGACCTATCGGAAAACATTATTCATCTGGTCTTGGCTAAAACCCCGGATGCACCTGCAGGTTCACGCGGTATTTCGTTATTCATCGTGCCGAAATTTCTGGTCAATGAAGATGGTTCATTGGGTGAACGTAATACGATGGGCGCCGGTTCTATTGAACACAAGATGGGGATTAAAGGTTCTGCAACTTGCGTATTAAACTTTGATAGCGCGAAAGGCTTCCTTGTGGGCAAGGAAAATGAAGGTCTGGCGGCCATGTTCGTGATGATGAATTACGAACGTTTATCTATGGGTATTCAAGGTCTAGGCGCATCTGAGTTTGCTTATCAAAATGCAGCACAATATGCGACAGACCGTCTACAAGGCCGCAGTGCAACAGGGGTGAAATCGCCAGAGAAACCAGCCGATTCGATTTTGGTTCACGGTGATGTACGTCGTATGTTGCTTAACGGTCGTGCTAATAATGAAGCATCGCGTGCATTTGCAGTCTATGTCGGTCAGCAACTGGATATCACTAAATTTTCTACCGATGCAGAAGCGGTTAAAAAAGCCAATGACCGTGTAGCGTTGTTAACACCAATCGCTAAAGCCTATTTAACCGATACGGCATTGAATGCAGTACTTGATTCACAAATGGTGTTTGGTGGTCATGGTTATATCCGTGAATGGGGCATGGAACAGTGCGTTCGTGACCTACGCATCTCACAAATTTATGAAGGTACTAACGGTGTACAGGCACAGGATTTAATCGGTCGTAAAACCATTCGCAACAATGGTGCAAATATGGCGGAATATATCACTGAAATTCGTGAATTTGTCGCTACACTGGATGATTCACTGGCGATTAAAGCCGCAACTTTAAATGCGTGTAGCGAAGTAGAAGCCATCACCCAGTTTATTTTGCAACAGGCGAAAGGCGCACCCGATTTTGCCAATGGTGTTGCGGTAGATTACTTGCATGCAGTGGGCTTACTGAGCTTCAGCTATATGTTTACGAAAATCGCGCAAGCAGCTCAAGCTAAAACAGAAGCGTTCTATCAAAACAAAGTTATTTTGGCGCAGTACTTTGCAGAGAAAGTATTACCAGGCTTAACTGCACGTATTGCACAAATTAAAGCCGGTTCAAACTTAATGATGCAGTTGCCAGAAGATTACTTTACTGCTCAATCTTAAGTCTAAGAGCAAGGCTTTACTTCAAAAGGAAATGACATGAGTAGAGTCTTCTGCTCATATCAAACAACAAAATTTATAAATTAGGATGGAAAAAATGATTGTTATTGTAAATGGTGTACGTACAGCGATGGGTGGTTTTCAAGGCGCACTTTCTGCATGTACCGCACCCGATTTAGGCGCAGTGGCCATTAAAGAAGCGGTTGCACGTTCAGGCTTACAGCCTACAGATATTGATGAAGTGATTTTTGGCTGTGTTTTGCCCGCAGGCTTAAAGCAAGGTCCGGCACGCCAAGCCATGCGCCAGGCAGGCTTACCTGATTCTACCGGTGCGACCACCATCAATAAAATTTGTGGTTCGGGTATGAAAGCGGTGATGCAAGCTGCTGATGCCGTTAAAGCCGGTTCTGCACAAATTGTGGTTGCCGGTGGTATGGAATCGATGAGCAATGCGCCATATCTACTTGAAAAAGCGCGTGCCGGTTACCGTATGGGACATGGTAAAACCACAGACCACATGTTCCAGGAAGGCCTGGAAGATGCTGAAACCGGTCTTTCCATGGGCATTCTTGCACAAGAAATGGCAGATAAAAAAGGCTATACCCGCGAGCAACAAGATGCTTTTGCGATCAGCTCTTTAAATAAAGCCGTGACGGCAATTAATAATGGTTATTTCAAGGCTGAAATTGCACCTGTAACCGTATCTAGCCGTAAAGGCGATGTAGTGGTTGAGCAAGATGAGCAACCACTGAATGCCAAAGCAGATAAAATTCCGACTTTACGTCCAGCATTTAAAAAAGATGGAACCATTACAGCGGCAAACTCAAGCTCGATTAGCGATGGTGCATCTGCCTTGGTGATCACTTCGGAAGAAATTGCCGCTGAACGTGGTCTTGAACCCGTTGCTAAAGTTCTAGCCTATGCAGGCCATTCACAACATCCTTCTGAATTTAGTATTGCACCCGTAGGCGCAATTGAGAAAGTCTTGAAGCAAACTGGCTGGACTGCTGCAGAAGTTGATCTTTGGGAAATTAATGAAGCCTTCGCGATGGTGACCATGGCAGCCATTGATGCTTTCAATTTAGATAAAGCCAAAGTCAATGTGAACGGTGGTGCGTGTGCACTTGGACATCCACTGGGTTCATCAGGTTCACGTATTATTGTGACCTTGATTCATGCACTTAAACGTACCGGTGGCAAGAAAGGTATTGCAGCATTATGTATTGGTGGTGGTGAAGCGACTGCTGTTGCGGTTGAATTGATTTAAACCGATACAACAATAAATACATGAATAAGCACAACAAACGCCATGATTCTAGTGCGCTAGGATGATGGCAAAAATTATGTTTATGTTGAGATTTTTTAAATGAAAAACGGTTTAGAACGCATTCGCTTAGTCTCCCTTCGCGACAAAATAATGTCTGCTCAACAAGCGATTGAATTGATTCAAGACGGTGCTGTAGTAGGTTTAAGTGGTTTTGGTGGTGCGGGTGAAGCCAAAACTGTCCCTTTGGCTTTGGCGGATTTCGCTCAACAACATCCTTTAAAAATCACCCTGGCCACCGGTGCTAGTTTGGGTAATAGAATTGATGGCCGCTTGAATGAAGCGCATGCCATTCAACGCCGTTATCCCTATCAGGCCGATCCCAGCTTGCGTAAATCTATTAACGCCGGTGAAGTGATGTATATCGATCAGCATCTGTCTGAAATGGCTGATAACATTCGTCATCATAATTTACCGCGTATTAATGTGGCTGTCATTGCAGCAACTGCCATTACAGAAGATGGTCAGATTATTCCAACAGGTTCATGCGGTAACTCGGCTAATTTTATTGAAATGGCTGATCATGTCATTATTGAAATTGATAATACAATCAATCCTGTGCTTGAAGGCGTGCATGATATTTATGTGCCCAAAGCCCGTCCAAATCGTGCGCCGATTCCCTTGATTCACGCCGGCGATCGTATTGGTACGATTGGAATTCAGGTGAGTCCTGAAAAGATTTCCGCGATTGTACTGAATGATATTCCAGATACATCCTTCAATATGGATGAACCAGATAGCGATACCTTGTCGATTGCCAAACACCTGATTCAATTCTTTGAGAATGAAGTGGCAGCAGGGCGCTTGCCGACAAATCTGGGTCCGTTACAGTCAGGTGTGGGTTCAATTGCCAATGCCGTTTTTTCGGGCTTTGAACATTCAAACTTCCATCATTTGGAAATGTACTCGGAAGTCTTGCAGGACTGTACTTTCGACTTGATTGATTCTGGCAAAATGACTTTTGCTTCAGGCTGTTCAATGACCCTGTCTGACGCTTGTGCCAAGCGTGTCATGAGCAACTTTGAACAATACAAAGACAAGATTGTGCTACGGCCGCAAGAAATTTCCAATAATCCTGAAATCATCCGTCGTTTAGGGATTATTGCGATTAACACGGCACTTGAGTTTGATATCTACGGTAACGTAAATTCGACCCATGTCACCGGTACCAAAATGATGAATGGTATTGGCGGTTCAGGTGACTTTACCCGTCATGCACATCTGGCAATTTTTGTGACCAAGTCGATTGCCAAAGGCGGCGCAATTTCCTCAGTTGTTCCAATGGTCAGTCATACGGATCATACCGAACATGACATTGATATTTTAGTTACGGAGCAGGGTCTGGCAGATTTACGTGGTTTAGCACCGCGTGAACGTGCCCGCAAGATTATTGACTGCTGTGCGCATCCAAGTTACCACGATGCGTTAAACGACTATTTTGACCGTGCTTGTGCAAAGGGCGGACACACGCCGCATATTTTGCAAGAAGCTTTGTCTTGGCATGCAAAATTTGAAGAAACAGGTAGCATGCAAAAAACTGCATAAGATCACGTCTAGCTAGAAAATGAGAGAACCCATCATGAGATGGGTTTTTTTATGAATGAAATGTGGATATAAATTTCAAAAAATGACGAAAGCAAAACAGATGCAGTACTGCTGAAACCGTTTGCCAACAAGAACCTGCTTAACCGAAAGGGCGTTCTTTTTATAATGACCGCTTTGCAATACTCAAGGTCAAAATTTTGAAATATATTCAATATTTTTCAGGAATCACGTTATTACTTCTGTTAACTGCTTGTGCTAAAGCACCGGATTATCAAGGTACTTGGAAAAATACCTTAGAAAACCCAAAACTTGAAAATTCACTCGTGATTGCCAAAAATGGTGACAATTATTTCATTACCAATACGTTAAAAGACAAAGCAACCGGTAAAACTGAAAAGAAAAATCCTGTTCCTGCCTCAGTCAGCAAGAATGGTTTACTTGAGGTGAATGCAGGTGCCGGTGTGGTTGATTTTGCGATTGACGAGAAAACCGGAAATCTGGTGGGTTCAGGCTCAATTTATAAAAAAGCAAAATAATTGAATGATTGTATCCGATGCCGTGGCTTAGTTTAGTTACGGCATCTTTTTTATCTCATTGATAGAATTTAATAACTCGGCATAATCTTGCACAAAATAATTTGTATAGGTTTTAATTTATTTTAATTCATGTACCGAATATTGATCATAGATAGCCTATATCGATCCTCACATTGTGAACTGCTTCAACACTAATCAATGAATCTTCAATAATGAGGCAATATTCAGCTTGAACCTCAAATTGTTGAAGACTTTTAAATACACTTTTTTAAGTTACGTATCACGCTGTTGTTGAATGAGGTCTAAATCTATTTTTTCTGTAGTGAGTTGTTCAATCAAACTGGCATCCACTTGATTTCCGCTACTGACGGAATCAATTCGGGTTTCAACTAAATCAAAACAAAATATTTTTTCCTTGAAATATGGTCAACTTAGATTTTTTAGTTGAATGAGCTGAATTACATCTCATCTCAATATGGACAGCGCTTTAAGTACAAAATTCTTCCATTTTAGCGATTATTCGAAAATCTTTCTTCAAGTTGGGTAAACAGGGTTTGCATGCCTTGAGTCGCTGTTTCGGGAATTAAATGATATTGCTGTGGTACACGAAGGTGATCGGCTTTAGGGTCGATATAATAAGCTTTACATGTTTCAGGTATTTCATGAATCAGTCCTGCAACTGGGTAAACCACCAAACTGGATCCAATCACGATGAAAATATCGGCATCTTGAACCAGTTGCATGGCTTGTTCATACGCAGGAACTGTTTCGCCAAACCAGACCACATGTGGACGCAGCGGATAGCCTTGCGGACATTTATCTCGTTCCAGGTTTAATTCCCAACCTTGAATCGGATAGAAAGTCTCAGAATACTGGGCACCAGGCGCAGAGCTTTTAGCTAAGCGAATATTGCCATGTAAATGTAAAACATGCCGGTTTCCAGCGCGTTCATGCAAATCATCTATATTTTGGGTAATGACATAACATTCTGCAAAATCTTGAATTTTGGCAATGAGTTGATGAGCTAAATTTGGCTGTGCTTCCAAAACACTTTTGCGTCGTGCATTATAAAAGCGTTGCACCAGTTCCGGATTTTTTTGCCATGCTTCGGGCGTCGCTACATCTTCAATCTTGTGGTTTTCCCAGAGTCCATCATGATCACGAAAAGTATTGATTCCGCTTTCTGCACTCATTCCTGCACCGGAAAAGATCACGATTTTTGGCATTTTTTCTCAGTTTTCTATCTTTAACTTAAATAAACGTATCATAAATTATTCAGGTTTTTATAGGTTTTATAGAGCACTTCAATTTTACTTTTGAGCCGCTATAAAGCAAAAGCCCCCACAAATTTGTGAGGGCTAATTCTGTTATTTTTCTATTAAGCAATAAACTGCTGAACAGCCTGATTGAACTCGTTTGGACATTCAATATTTGAAATATGCGAGGCATTAATTTCAAATAACGCGCTATTTTTAATATGATTTACCATATATTGACCGTCTGAAACTGTGGTCACTGGATCTTTTTGACCTGCAATAACCAGTATCGGTACACGAATTTCTTCTAACTGTTCACGTAAATCTGCTTTTGCTAAAGCTTCACAGCAACTTGCGTAACCTTCGGCGCTGCCAGCTGCCAAGCTGTTTTGCAACTTTTCAATTTCTGCTGCATTGCTTTGAATAAATTTATCTGTAAACCAGCGCCCGGCTGCAGTTGAAGCGATCGGCTGTAAACCTTGCTCACGCACCAGTGCTGCGCGCTCATTCCACGCTTGTTCTTGACCAATTTTCGCTGCAGTATTGCAGACAACGATTTGGTTAAAACGTTTGGCCTTGTGAACGGCAAGCCATTGACCGGTTAAGCCACCCATTGAAATACCACAAAAAACAGCTTTTTCAATATTCAGATGGTCAAGCAAGTTCACTACATCTTGACCCAATTGCTCAAGCGTATAGGGACCTTGTGGAGCTGATGATGCACCATGACCGCGTGTGTCATAACAAATCACAAAAAAATCATCTTTAAAATGATCAATTTGAGGTTGCCACATTGCATAATTTGTCCCAAGCGAATTTGAAAAAATGATCGCAGGTTTAGTCACATTACCAAAGGTTTGGTAATTGATTTGAGCACCATTAGAGCTAAAAGTTGGCATAGATATTCCTTGTATTACTTATCCTTCCTCAATCCTTACTGTACAAAATTTAAATATTGCTATAAAAAAAAGCACAGCAAGGAAGGGTTTTTGAAGGATTCTATTTTTTAAACGCGTTCAATAATCAAAGCGATACCTTGACCGACACCAATACACATTGAACAAAGGCCATACTTGCCACCCGTTTGTTCCAGCTGATTTAAAGCAGTCGTCACCAGACGTGCACCCGATGCACCGAGGGGATGACCCAGAGCAATCGCGCCACCATTCGGGTTGACTTTGGTTGAACCATCTTCTAAACCTAGGTCACGGGTTACTGCCAAGGCTTGAGCAGAAAAGGCTTCATTCAGCTCGATGACATCCATCTGCTCTAAAGTCAAACCGGTTTGTTTCAACAGCTTTTTAATCGCAGGTGCAGGACCAAAGCCCATGATGCGAGGTTCAACGCCCACCACCGTTGCGCCAATAATTTTGGCCCGTGGTTTTAAGCCATACTGTGCTACAGCATCATCCGAAGCAATCAGCAGGGCTGCTGCACCATCGTTAATCCCGGATGCATTACCAGCCGTCACTGTACCCTCTGCTTTTACCACCGGTTTCAGCTTGGTGAGGGCTTCAAGGGTGGTCGAAGCACGCGGATGTTCATCGGTATCCACGACAACAGGATCGCCTTTACGCTGCGGAATTACCACAGGCACGATTTCGTTGGCAAAGAAACCTTTTGCTTGTGCTGCTGCTGTGCGCTGCTGACTTGAGAAAGCGAACTGGTCTTGGTCTGCACGGTTAATGTTGAACTGTTCCGCCACATTTTCAGCGGTTTGCGGCATGGTTTCGACACCATACATTTCTTTCAGTTTTGGATTGATAAAACGCCAGCCCATGGTGGTGTCTTCAAGCTTTTGACTACGACCAAATGCAGTTTCCGATTTACCCATCACCAAGGGCGCACGGCTCATGGATTCCACACCACCGGCAATAATCAGATTGGCTTCACCAGCTTTAATGGCACGTGCAGCGATTGCTACCGCATCCAGCGATGAACCACATAAACGGTTGACCGTCGTTGCAGGCACTTGATAAGGCAGACCTGCAAGCAGAGATGACATACGACCGACGTTACGGTTATCTTCACCGGCTTGGTTGGCACAGCCATAAATCACATCATCAACCTGTTCCCAGTTCACACTTGGGTTACGTTCAATAAGAGCTTTAATCGGCAAAGCACCGAGGTCATCGGCACGAACGGGTGCCAGACCACCGGCATAACGGCCGAATGGGGTACGGATGGCATCTACGATATAGGCGTTTTTCATTGTGTAATCCTTTTACCTCCCTTAATCCCTCCTGAAAGGAGGGAGACTTACCCGGCTTCAAAATGATTTGAGCTTGGGTATAAAGTCTCCCTTTCTTGCGCATCGACTTAAAGCAATGCTTAAGTCTGGCTCAGGGGGATTAGGGGGATTTAAAATTTTCTTTAAAGTGTATTAGCCTTGAGTTGCATCAATCAGTTTGGCACCGGTCAATGACTGCAATTCTTCAAATGACAGACCTTCAACTTTCTCAATCACTTTCATACCTTCGCTTGTCACATCAATCACACACAGGTCTGTATAGATACGGTCGACACATTTCAAACCAGTCGCAGGGTAAGACAACTCAGCGACGATTTTTGGCTCGCCTTTTTTAGTCACGTGGTCTGTAGTGATAAAGACTTTTTTTGCACCAACAGCCAAGTCCATCGCACCGCCAACAGCAGGAATCGCATCCGGTGCACCGGTATGCCAGTTGGCCAGGTCACCATTTTCAGCGACCTGGAATGCACCTAGCACAGCAATATCCAAATGACCGCCACGCATCATGGCAAAGGAATCACCATGATGGAAGAATGAACCGCCTTCAAGCAAGGTAACAAATTCTTTACCGGCATTAATCAGCTCTGGATCACGGTCTTCTTCAGCAGGAGGAGGACCAAAAGCCAGCAAGCCATTTTCAGAATGTAAAAACACGTCTTTGTCTGAAGGCAGGTAGCTGGAAATCTTGGTCGGCAAGCCAATCCCGAGATTGACATAGGCGCCATCTGGAATGTCCTGTGCCACACGTTCAGCAATCTGGTCACGGCTTAATTTGGTATAACTCATCTTTTAATACTCCAATGCCAATTACTGTGCAGGTTTTACTGCAACCACGTGTTGAACAAAAATCCCCGGGGTGATGATGTGCTCTGGATCAAGTGCACCCAGTTCAACCACTTCAGAAACCTGGGCAATGGTGACATCGGCTGCCATGGCCATAATCGGGCCAAAGTTACGTGCCGATTTACGGTAAACCAGATTGCCCCAGCGGTCGCCTTTATGCGCTTTGATTAAAGCAAAATCTGCTTTGATCGGATTTTCCAGCACATAGTCTTTGCCTTCATAGTTCATGGTCGGTTTGCCTTCCGCCAGCAAGGTACCAAAACCGGTTGGGGTATAGATCGGACCTAAGCCCATACCTGCAGCCTGAATACGGCAGGCCAGGTTGCCTTGCGGTACCAGTTCCAGTTCGATCTTGCCGGCACGATAGATTTCATCGAATACATAGGAATCTGACTGACGAGGGAAAGAGCAGATGATTTTGCGTACCGCACCGGTTTTTAACAGTTTAGCCAAACCGTAATCACCATTACCGGCATTGTTGTTGACGATGATCAGGTCTTTAACACCCAGTTCAATCAAGCCATCAATCAGTTCAGCCGGTTGTCCAGCCGTACCGAAACCACCAATCATGATGGTTGCACCATCTTTAATTTGCGAAAGTGCTTCAGTCAGTGAAGCGGAGCTTTTATCAATCATAATGTTTCCTAGACAATCATTTGCCCATTAACTTTTAGAGCTTTGAGTTGAAGGGAGAGCAGTGCTATTCGGTTCACGTTTATTTAAAACTAAATGTGCAATGATACCGATACAAATACCCCAAAATACGGAACTGAGCCCTAAAAAATGCATGCCAGAGGCAGTGGCTAAAAAAGTGATGAGGGCTGCATCTCGATGAGATTCATTTTTCATCGCGACAGAAATATTGGTTGCAATCGCACCCAGTAAAGCCAGACCTGCTAATGCAGCGACCAACTCTTTAGGCAATAAGCTGAACAACATGACAATACTGCCGGCAAATAAACCGCCTAAAATGTAAAAAATACCGTTGGCGATTCCGGCGATATAACGTTTGTCTTTCAGTTCATGTGCATCTTTACCCATACATAAAGCAGCAGTGATAGAGGCCAGAACGATGGTAATTCCACCGACACAAGCGACTGCCAAGGATGCAATACTGGTTACCGTGATAATCGGTTTAGCCGGCGTGTCATAACCACTGAGTTTCATGATGGCCATACCCGGTAAAAACTGACCGGAAAGACTGACCAGAATCAGGGGAATGGCCAAATTCAGGGTTGAATTCCAGGTCCATTCAGGGGCGATAAATTGCGGAATGGCGAGGGTGAAATTGACATCCACCGGATTCATCTTGCCTAAAACCAGACTCAGAACTACACCTGAAACGAGCACCCAAACCATGGCATAGCGTGGCACTAAACGTTTTGCAACGAGAAACACCATCAGCATGCCAAAAACAATCATCGGCATGGTATCCGTTGCAGTAAAAAGCCCCAGACCAAACTGAAAAAGGATTCCGGCCATCATGCCAGCTGCGACATCTTGGGGAATCCATTTCAATAATTTGTCGAAATAACCGGTAATTCCAATCAAAAAAATCACCACAGCAGAAGTGATGTATGCGGCGATGGCTTCATTCAATGAAATATTGGGGAACAGGGTCACCAATAATGCCGTTCCCGGTGCAGACCATGCGGTAATCACCGGAACTTTGTATTTAATCGAAAGAAAAATACCGGCAACAGCTGCACCAATTGAAATTCCCCAAATCCACGAAATCATCATGGCACTGGATACTTGCGCTTTTTGGGCGGCTTGGAAAAAAATGATCAGTGGACCTGAATAGGAGATCAGCACGGCCAAAAATCCTGCGACCGTGGCTGAAATGGACCAATCATCTTTTAATGTTTTTAACAGGGTCGTCATTGCGCTATTGCCTCCATGCGTAGAATTCAATGATCCTGTTGAATTTTGATGAGATCAGGTTTAACCCTGATCGCCACCACCTACAGGAACCACAGTTCCTGTCATATATGAAGATTCATCTGAAGCCAGGAATACAATGGCATTCACCTGTTCTTGAATGGTGCCGTAGCGTCCCAAAAAAGTACGGTCAATGGTTTGATCCACTACTTGCTGCATCCATTCTTTTTCTGACTCGGTCAGAGGATTGGTATTGCGTGGCACTTTACGTGGTGGCGCTTCGGTTCCACCAGTTGCTACCGCATTGACACGGATACCATCTTTGGCATGTTCAAATGCGAGGGCAGCCGTTAAACCATTTACACCACCTTTAGAAGCAGAGTAAGGCACACGATTGATACCACGTGTTGCAATAGATGAAACGTTAACGATAGTACCTTTTTGATTTTTAATCATTTCAGGTAACACTGCACGGCAGCACCACATCGTTGGGAACAATGAACGATTCACTTCCTTGATAATTTCTTCTTCAGAAAATTCTTCGAAAGGTTTCATCCAGATCGCGCCACCGACATTGTTAATCAGGGCATCGACACGGCCATAGGTCGCTATTGCTTTTTCAACGACCGACTGGGCACCGGCAAAAGTTTCCAGATTGGCTTTGACAGTAATCGCATCGCCACCAGTGGCTTCTATTTCAGCCAGTACCTCTTCCACATAAGGGGAAAGGTCAGCCATCACCACTTGTGCGCCTTCGCTGGCAACTTGCAGCGCCACACCGCGACCAATGCCTTGAGCGGCACCGGTCACAATTACGACTTTATCTTGAAATCTTTGACGATCAGACATTTGATTGATTCCCGAATTAGTTTGCAGAGAATTTTTCAAATAAGAAGCTTGCAGGTTTAACGCCTTCAGCATCTAACCAGCCACGCACGGCTTCTACCATCATGACAGGGCCACACAGATAAATATCGACATCGCCTGCATTTAACCAGTCATTTTCAATATGACCTGTCACATAACCTTTACGCTCATGTGCAGATTCCGGATTTGCCACCACAGTACGATATTCAAACCAAGGAAATTTCGCTTGAAGTTCATTCAGTTTTTCAATGGCCACCAAGTCAAAGTCATTGGTTACACCAAAAACTAAACGTACCGGATGTTCTGAACCTTTTTCTTCAAGCACTTGCAACATTGACATAAATGGTGCAATACCCGTACCACCTGCCAGCATTAATACAGGACGGGTAACTGGACGTAAGTAAAAACTACCAAATGGACCGGCGAAGGTCATTTTGTCGCCCGCTTTGGCATTGGCACTTAAGAACTCACTCATTTTGCCGTTCGGTACGTTACGTACCACAAAACTGGTTAAACGGTTGCCCGGTTTAGAGCTGAAAGAATAAGAACGGGTTTCAGTGGTTCCTGGAATACCGACATTGACATATTGACCTGCCAAGAAGTGAATATCAGGTTGACCTTCGTCTAACTGGATGTCAAATGTAATGGTCGAGTCAGATAAATTTTCTACACGCGCCAAAGTACCTTGGAATTCATGAATTTCAGTTTTACAAACTTCTGATGAAGCTTGAATCTGGAATACTGCGTCTGAAGTCGGTTTACACTGACAAGCTAGGATGTAGCCTTCAGCTGCTTCTTCAGGGGTTAATGCATCTTCAATATAAGTTTCTTCAGGCATGTCATATGAACCTGATTCACAAAACGCACGGCACGTTCCACATGCACCGTCACGGCAGTCCAAAGGAATATTGATCTTTTGACGGTAAGCTGCGTCTGACAGGGTTTCTCCGTCTGAAACAGAAATAAAACGTGTAACGCCATCTTCAAATTGAAGTGCAACATTGTGGTTTGACATGGCTGAATATCCTATATAAATCTTTAAATCTGGACCTTTCAGCCAATTTTCCATCTGGCTGAAAGGTTTTACCGTCTGTTTGGGCAGTTTTAGAGGTGATACACATCAATCACTTGATTGATGTAATCATTTTTGAGAACCACGTATTTGTTCAAGATTTTGAACTGCTCGCTTGAGCAATCAATCACATAACGTGACATACCGAAGTAGCTGTAATTGGTTTTATAACGGAAACTCAAAGTATTCCAGTTAAAACGCACAGTGACTTGATCACCGTTTTGCTCAACAATTTCAATATTGCAAATGTTGTGACTGGTACGGGTATCCGGCATGGTTGCAGAAGAACGTTCAGTTTTGATACGGAACACGCGGTCTTCTAAACCTTGACGGTCAGGGTAATAAATCAAAGAGATTTCAGACTGAGGATCTGTAGTCAGTTTGTCATCATCATCCCAAGATGGCATCCAGAATTCTGCTGATGGGGCATAGCACTGTAACCAGTCATCCCATTGTTCATCATCCAGAAAACGAGCTTCTTTGTAGAGGAATTGAGCAATTTTTTCTAAAGTAATCGCGCTCATGCGTTTTCTCCTTCAGTTGCAGCAAGTTCTTTTTCAGAAGTAATCGCGTCTTTCATCAGATGTAACCAGTGTTCATGCTGAGCAAGATACAAACCTTCATCTTCAGTTTTAATTCCTGAAAGTTTTGGTTTTAAACCAATTTCATTGGCTGCATCATCTGGACCTTGAATCCAGTGTTTTGCACCACGGCTCATATCATTCCATTCAAGCGCAATACCGGCATAACCAGCTTGACATGCACGGAATTCTTCCAAGTCATCTGGAGTTGCCATACCTGAAGCATTAAAGAAGTCTTCATACTGACGAATACGGCGTGAACGCGCTTCTTTGTCTTCACCCACAGGGGCGATACAGTAAATGGTCACTTCAGTCTTAGAGGGAGATAACGGGCGCAGTACACGAATTTGTGAACCGAACTGATCCATGAAATATACGTTTGGATAAATACAAAGGTTACGAGAACGCTCGATCATCCATTTCGCCATCGCAGCACCGAATTTCTCGGTATATTCTTCTGCTTTAGGGAAGTTTGGACGGTCTTCAGGGTTCGCCCATTGTGTCCAAAGTAGCATGTGACCATTGTCGAAACCGTAAGAGCCACCGCCTTGTTTACCCCAAGAACCTGCACTCATGGCACGAATGTTGTCACCCGCTTCTTTTTCCTTACGTTGCTGAGTGGTCGCAGCATAATTCCAGTGAACGGCAGAAACGTGGTAACCATCGGCACCATTTTCGGCAGTTAACTTCCAGTTACCTTCATAGGTATAAGTCGAAGCACCACGTAAAACTTCAAGACCTTGATCAGACTGATCAACAATCATGTCCATAATTTTAGTCGCTTCACCAAGGTATTCTTCCAGCGGAGGAACATCCGGGTTTAAGCTGCCAAACAAGAAACCTTTATAGCTTTCAAAACGGGCCACTTTCTTAAGATCGTGAGAACCGTCTTTGTTAAAGCAGTCTGAATAGCCTGCATCAGAAGGATCTTTTACTTTTAACAATTTACCCGAGTTGTTAAATGTCCAACCGTGGAATGGGCAAGTATAGGTCGCTTTATTGCCTTTCTTATTGCGACACAATTGTGCGCCACGGTGTGAACAGGCATTAATCATGGCATTCAATTCACCTGCACGGTTACGTGCAATGATGATTGGTTGACGGCCAATATAAGTGGTATAGAAATCGTTATTATTCGGAATTTGGCTTTCATGTGCCAGGTAAACCCAATTGCCTTCAAAGATATATTTCATCTCTAAATCGAATAAGGCCTGATCTGTGAATACTGAACGATGAAGCTTAAATTCACCTGTTTCATAGTTTTCAACAAGTAATTCATCAATGCGATCGAGATGGCTGGTGTTAATTACAGGAATACGTGGCATGTCCGTTCTCCGACTTTCCAAATTTGGGCAAGTCCCCGAAATGTCATTAAATTGACATCTCGGTTCCTTATTATGAGGTCATTAAGCGCTTGCGCGGCGACGTTCAACTTCAGTAGAAGGTGCACCTTCTTTCTCTTGTTGAAGAACCACGTTGAATTGAATGTGTTTGAAAGGACCTTTCAAGCCACGACGCGCGATTTCAGCTTCATCAGTAACATCAACAGCTTCTGCAACCAAACCTTCACGTGTACCGAATGCGAAGTCATCCCAAAGGTATTTGTCACCTTCGATGTTGAACTGCGTAGTTAATTTACGGAAGCCCGGTGCAGAGATGAAATAGTGCACGTGAGCAGGGCGTTGACCATGACGAGAGATCTGGTTTAATACGCCTTGAAGTGGACCTTCAGGGTTTAAGCCATAACCTACAGGCATGGTGGTAAGCGCAGTGTATTGACCTTTTTCGTCTGCAAAGATTGAGCGACGTAGGTTGAAGTGGCTTTGTGACTTATCAAAGAATGAATAGTTACCGTGGCTGTTGGCATGCCATACTTCAACTTTAGCACCCGGAACGATGTTGCCATCAGTATCAGTTACTGTACCGTCGATGATAAGCGTCGGGATTTTACCTTCTTCAGAACCATCGTCCATACGTGCAAAACCAGTTGATTCAGGTGCACCTGCGACATAAAGTGGACCTTCGATCGTACGTGGCGTACCACCGGCTAAACCTGCTTTTACATCTGCTTCATCAGCACGTAAGTCAAGGAAATGTTCAAGACCTACTGCAGAACCCATCAATGCAAACTCATCTGCTTTTGCAATGTCGATAATAGTTTCAATACCTTTCCAAACTTCTGATTGGCTTAAATCTAAGTCTTCAATCGCTTGGAATAAATCTGTAACTAAACGTACCAGTACTTGTTGTACGCGTGCATTTACTGGACCTTCAGAAGTGTCCACGTTACAAGCTTTAACTACATTTTCAATCGTTTGACGATCCATTTTGTTACTCCTTGGAAGTATGCTTTTGGGTGGCTAGTTTCTCAGTGTTTGCTTTGAGATCACTGGCTGCCACAGTCCTTGTTAATTACCCTTTGAATGTTGCTTTTGCGAAGATGGAGAAGAAGTTCGCCATCTTGCATGTTTGAAACTTAGCGATCGTCTTCATGAATAGAAGAAGGATGACGGTTCAACGGCATAACTTCAATATTCATATACGGATATAGCGGAAGACCTTGTAAAATATTGTGTAGCTCTTCATTGCTCTCGACATCAAAAATACTGATGTTTGAGTACTGACCGGTAATGCGCCAGATATGACGCCATTTACCTTGACGCTGTAAATCATGTGAATACGCTTTTTCAACGGCTTTAATTTCGTTGGCCTGTTCAGCTGGCATATCCAGGGGAATATTTACATCCATGCGTACTTGGAAAAGCATGTCTAACTCCTTCAATTACTGACGACGTAAGTTGTCAATTTTGTCTAAATCGAGTTCGATACCTAAACCAGGTACAGTTGGCAGAACCAACTCATAGTTTTGATATTGAAGCGGTGTTTTTAAAATTTCTTCAGTCAATAGCAGTGGGCCAAATAACTCTGTGCCATAGGCAAGGCTTTCGAAAGTTGAAAACACATGTGCTGAAGCAATCGTTCCGACCGGACCTTCAAGCATGGTGCCGCCATACAGGTCAATACCTGCAAGTTTGGCAATTTTTCCAACTTCACAACCTTCAATCAGACCACCTGACTGGGCAATTTTTACTGCAAATACTGATGCACCGTTGTTACGGGCAATCTGATAAGCACTCTGCGGACCGTATAATGATTCATCCGCCATAATGGCAATATCAAAGCGTCGTGTTAAACGCTGCATTGCATCCAGATTTTCAATCGCACACGGTTGTTCAATCAGGTCGACACCACCATCTTGCAATAACTGAATGCCTTTAACCGCTTCAAGTTCTGACCAGGCACGGTTAACATCGACACGAATCGAGATATCTGAACCGAGGGCTTTTTTAATTGCCAGTACATGCTCGACATCCGCTTCAACAGGGCGCGAACCGATTTTGAGTTTGAATACGTTATGACGTTTCAGCTCAATCATTTTTTTCGCTTCGGCAATGTCTTTCTCGGTATCACCTGAAGCAAGCACCCAAAGCACTGGCACGCTATCACGCAGACGGCCACCGAGGATTTCGCTCAACGGCAAACCTAGGCGTTGTGCCTGAATATCCAGTAGCGCAGTTTGAATAGCGCATTTAGCAAAACGGTTACCGTTAATATTACGTTTAAGCGTTTTAATTATTTGAGCGACATTTAGACCTGAAAGTGATTTTAGTAATGGCGCAAAATATGTTTCAATATTGGTTTTGACGCTTTCCGGACTTTCCTCACCATATCCCAATCCACCAATCGTGGTCGCTTCGCCCCAACCGGTAAAACCATCTTCAGTCGTGACTTTCACCAACACTAATGTTTGGGTTTGCATGGTTGCCACAGCCATCTTGTGCGGACGGATGGTTGGAATTTCAACAAGCAACGTTTCTATGGATTTGTACATCTTTAAGCTTCCCAATCTTGCTTTGTCTATCTCATGTGGTATACCTTAAAAGAATAAATATATACTGTCTAAGATCAAATTTGCATTTTATTATGCTTTAAAGGTATGGTTAATTATGGAACTAAGACATTTACGATACTTTGTTGCCGTGGTTGAAGAGCAAAGTTTCACGAAAGCGGCTGAAAAACTGTTTATTGCTCAGCCCCCTTTAAGCCGTCAGATACAAAACCTTGAAGCAGAGCTGGGTATCCAGCTTTTTGAGCGTGGAAGCCGACCATTACTGACCACTGAAGCGGGTCAGTTCTTTTATCAACACGCTGTTAAACTTTTGTCTAATGCCGAGGAAATTAAGGCCATGACCCAGCGTGTAGGAATGGTCGAAAAAACCGTAACTATGGGTTTTGTCGGTTCGCTGCTTTATGGTTTATTGCCTAAAATTGTCTATCTATTCCGTCAACAACAGCCGCATTTAAAAATTGAGCTCATCGAAATGAGCACCAAAGATCAAATTCAGGCGCTGAAGGAAGGGCGAATTGATGTAGGCTTTGGTCGACTACGAATTTCGGATCCTGCAGTTAGACGGATACTTTTACGCGAAGAGCCTTTAATGGTCGCGGTGCATGCCAGTCATCCACTTGCCATGCAAAAGAAGGGCGTCTATCTGACCGATATTGTGGATGAGAACCTGTTTTTATACCCAAGCCACCCTAAACCTAATTTTTCTACGCAAGTCCGATCGCTTTTTTCGGAATACGGCCTAGATCCAAAAAGTTTAAAAGAGGTACGTGAAATCCAACTGGCTTTGGGACTTGTTGCCGCAGGTGAAGGGATTTGCGTTGTTCCTGAAAGTGCTAGAACCATTCAGTTATCGCATTTGCACTATATTCCTTTACTTGATGATGCTGCTGTCAGTCCTATTTTTCTGGCGATACGCAGCATGGATGAAAGTGAAGATATCCGCTCATTATTTGATTGTATTTATCAGGTTTATGACCTTGAAGCGATTGTTTATGATCGTGCCGTAATTTAACAGAGCAAGGTCTCATCTCCCTACAATTTTTAGCATTGTTATCCCCCAAATCAAACCGTGATTTTTGAAATATGCCTACTGATCAAGTTGTCTATATTTGATCAGTAGGCATATTTTTATCAGAAAAATAAAGCGCAATAGCGAAAATAAAATGTCACAACCGATATCATTCAGTTTTTAGATATCTATAAGGTATTGTTTTCATTTTTAATAACGCGAGTCTAACTTTTAAGGTATGAATATATATGTAATCGGTTTTGGACAAAAAAAACACTTTGCCGCATTGTTGCCACAAATCTAAAGATTCATATGCAGGAGCGCAAAATGAATACCAATAAACTGAACATAAATACTTTAGTGGATGAAGCCAAATTTACTCCTTTTCATTGGGGAGTGCTGATTTGGTGTTTAATGATTATTATTTTCGACGGTTATGATTTAGTCATTTATGGCGTCGTATTACCTATTTTAATGCAGGAGTGGGCACTCAGTTCAGTACAAGCCGGATTGCTGGCCAGTACCGCTCTGTTCGGCATGATGTTTGGTGCCATGAGTTTTGGTACCCTCTCAGACAAGCTGGGTCGCAAAAAAACCATCATGATCTGTATTGCCATTTTTAGCGGTTTTACTTTCATGGGCGCATTTGCAAGCACACCGACTGAATTTGGCATATTACGATTCTTGGCTGGGCTGGGTATTGGCGGAGTAATGCCAAACGTGGTTGCGCTGATGACTGAATATGCACCTAAACGTATTCGCAGCACCTTGGTTGCCATTATGTTTAGTGGCTATGCTATTGGTGGTATGGCTTCAGCACTCTTGGGCGCATGGCTAGTAGCAGACCATGGCTGGAAAATCATGTTCTATATCGCCAGTATTCCTTTGTTTACCTTACCGTTAATTTGGAAATATCTCCCAGAATCCCTGATGTTTTTGACCAAAAAGGGTGAAACAGAAAAGACGCGTGCAATTGTGAAAAAAATTGCACCTGAACAAGAGATTGGTCCAGAAACGACTTTTGTTCTGAATGAACCTACTGTTGGTGATGATGCACCATTACGCGCTTTATTTCAGCAAGGCCGTATGTTCAGTACCTTAATGTTTTGGGCAGCATTCTTTATGTGCTTGCTGATGGTTTATGCATTAGGCAGCTGGTTGCCAAAACTGATGATTCAGGCCGGCTATTCATTGGGTGCAAGTCTCATGTTCCTGTTTGCCCTGAATATTGGCGGCATGATCGGCGCAATTGGTGGCGGTGTTTTAGCGGATCGATTCCATTTAAAACCGGTACTCAGCATTATGTTTACTGTCGGAGCGATTGCCTTAATCTTGCTTGGCTTTAACAGCCCACAAGCGGTGCTATATGTTCTGATTGCGATTGCTGGCGCAGCAACCATCGGCTCACAGATTCTGCTTTATACCTTTGTTGCACAATTTTACCCAACTGCAGTTCGCTCGACAGGTATGGGCTGGGCATCAGGAATTGGACGAATTGGTGCCATTGTTGGGCCTGTCTTAACCGGCACCTTACTCACTTTTGAATTACCCCATCAAATAAACTTTTTGGCCATCGCTATTCCAGGAATTATTGCCGCTCTCGCCATTTATCTGGTCAATTTAAAAGTGTCTGTCGATGGTCAATCCCGTACAGCACATGAGGTTAACCCTACATCAATTACGCGAAAATTAACCCAATAATTTCTTATCATTTTCAATTAAGACAATAGTCTAAGTGAAATAGATTGCCATCGTAGTAGCGAAAATCTATTGCTAATATTTGATCGAACAACAACAAGTGAGTTTAGGATGAACACCACGCAACCAACAATGAAACGTACGCTCATGATGAGCATGATTGCCCTAAGTGTAGGGGGAGTCAGCGTAGCGGCCCAAGCCCAAACCCAACAGCAGAAAGAAATTGAACAGCTCAGACAGGAAGTTCAAGCTTTGCGCAACCTGGTTGAACAGCAAAAAGTACAGACAGCACAGACTGCAACTGCTATTGCAGCGGTTCAACGCCCAGCGCCTGTGGCTACAGCAACCCCTGTACTGAAAACTGCCAAAGGTGCCGAGTTTAATCTGTATGGTAATGTCCGTGCAGATGCATCCTATCAAGTGGAAGGCACGAGCAGAGATTTGCCCTATAACCACATTAATGCTGTTGCATTAAAGGGAAATAGTGAAAACAGTGACCGTTTAAGATCGACTTTAGCGGCAACACGTTTAGGTTTAGATTTTAAAACTCAAGCTGCTGAGCAAGAGGTCAAGGGTAAAATTGAAGTCGACTTCTTGGGTGGAGCCAACTTTGATAATCTGCGTATTCGTCATGCTTATTTAAATTATGGTAACTGGCTGATAGGGCAAACCTGGTCAAATTTTGCAGTACCTGACTATATGCCAGAAACGATTGATGCCTTGGCTTTTGTGGGTGGTGCAGTGAAACGTACGCCACAAGTACGCCATACCACTAAGTTTAGCCCACAAACTAATTTGGTTGTTGCAGCAGAAGACCCGAAAGATGGTACGGTAAATCAGCGTTTACCTGCTTTAACTGCACGTTTAAACCACCAGTTTGCCGACAATTTCAACATCAGTGCACGTGCCATGGGGCATGAAAAACGCATCAATAATGATGAAGAAATGGCATGGGGTGTAGGTGTAGGTGCCAAGTATGATGTGGTGCCAGGAACAACCCTAAAAGCCGATTATTACCATGTCAAAGGAGATAGCAGTTTTGTTTCCTTTACCAATAGTGGTGTAGCGGTTACTAATCTTAATAATGGGGCAATTACAGCAAATAGCCGTATTGCTGCTCAAAGTGAGTTTGATTCGATTACTGTAGGTTTGACCCAACAGTTTAATGAAAAACTACGCGGTACTTTGGGATATGGTTATATGACTTTTGATGAAGATCAAAACTATATTGATGCTCTTGCAGATAAAACCAAAGCCAACAAAGAACTTTGGCAGGCATGGGCAAATATTTTCTATAGTCCAACCAAGCCTTTAAGTTTTGGTCTGGAATATGTCTATGGTGAACGTGAAGCATTTGGTGCTGCACCAAATGGTAGCAAGACTGGTGAAGACAACCGCCTGAATGCTGTAGCGATCTATAACTTTTAATCTTCTATAACTATTAATAAAAAAGCCTTCATTTAAAAATGGAGGCTTTTTTATATGAATCATTTTTTAGATTTTATCTATCCAACAACGTTATTCTGTGACTTCAACCGTTAAACCATAAGTAAAGTTTTCTGTTGCCGGTTTTTGAGTGGCATCAGCATTGGCTTCTGGATAAGACGTGGTAATTAAATAAATACCTGCTTGATCTAATTTAATATCTACTTCGCCTTTAGCATTAGTTTTTACATGGGGCTGTTCACGTTTTGCATTTGGCTCGTAACTGCTGGCACCTTTAAACACATCAATTTCAAGGTTAGGAACAGGTTTGCCATTCATTAAAACCTGTGCTTTTAATGATTCTCCTGCATATAACTCATTTGGATGAGTCAGTAACTTGAACTCAAAACCTTTCTTGCTTGGTGCTGAAAGCGCAGAAGGTTTGCCTTTAGTCACATAACTTTCCGCAATAAAGTAGTTAGTCACTTCAAGTATGTTCGCATTTGCAGGCACTTGATCCGCTGCAATCACGCGTGGTGGTTGATTATTGACAGGTACTTTTTGTGTGCTTGCTGTTTCAACAGATTTAGCTGCAGGCGCTTGCATCGGAGCACGAACAGGACGAACGCGTAACCAGCGACCATCAACTAGGGCATATTTACCACTATTACCCAGCGCATCTTGAGTACGAATCCGGTAAGTACCTTCTTGAGGTAAATCAAATTCTGCAACATTAAAGCGTTTTAATGATGCTGCTGCATTTATCGGTTTTTGTTGGCCATCAGGTTCGGTAACAATATACGTGGTTTTAAAATTATTCCCCGCAACGAAAAACTTCTCGACTGTAATCGCACTTTGGAAACTAATACTTTGCGCTGCTTTGGTATCAAATACTTCAGGAAGCAGAAAAGGGCTCATGGTATGAGCATGACTCAGTACGGGTAGAGAGGTGAGTAAAGCAATTTTTAACCAGTTATTCATTGTTAGCTACTCCAGATCAACTTTATTTAATAGAATGACCGTAATCTACTTGATAATTACTATCATTATCAATAGTATTCATTAAAAATAATCTGGAGAATCAGCATGTCATCTGCTGTTAGAAATTTTTATCCGATCCGTAAGGCATTCCGTCTCTCACCATTGGTTATGGCGCTGGCACTGATTTCTCCTTTTCATGCAAATGCTGCCGAGCAAAGTGAAAAAATAGAGCAGTCTGAAAATATTGCTACACAAACCCATCGTTTCCATCGTGATCATATTTTAGGTACATCATTAGATGTAGTGGTTCAAGGTGCTTCTAAACAAGAGGCTAAACGCGCTGTAGATGCCATTCAAAAAGAAATTAGCCAGTTAGATCAGGTGTTATCGACTTGGCGTGATGACAGTGAAATTACTGCTTTAAATAACAATAAACAGGGCAATGTTTCAGCTGAACTTTTTGAAGTGATTGCGGCCTGTGAAAACTGGCGTGATAAAACTTGTGGCGCTTTCGATGCTCGCTTGGGGCAACTGATTACTTTATGGGAACAATCGCACGGTGTAGTCAAGCTGGATGAAGCCACCCGTGCCCAAGTTTTAAACCAGTTAAAAGTGGACAGCGTAAAATTAGATGCAGAACAACAAAGCATTGCGATGGATTCAGCTGTGAAATTTACACCTGATGCTTATGCGAAAGGTTACATTATTGACCGTGCATTAGTTGCAGCACGTCAAGCCGTTCCAAGTATTGAAGGTCTGTTGGTGGATATTGGCGGTGACATCCGTGTTTGGGGCAATGCACCACAAAAAGATGGCTGGAAAGTTGGCGTTCAAGATGCCTTTGTACATACCGATAACAGCGCACCACAACAAGTCTTAAGCTTAAAAGATCAAGCGATTGCCTTTAGTGGACAAGGTTACCGTAGTCTTGCAGGACAAACTCATTTACTTGACCCGAAAACGGGCATGCCTCTACAGCAAGTTGAACAATGCGTTGTGGTGGGAACCTGTGCTGCAGATGCGGATGCTTTAGCAACAGCTTTAGCCGCAATGACCCCATCTGAAGGCTTGGAACTGATTGAAGCACTGATTGGTTATGAAGCTAAAGTCACTTTGACGGATGGTCAGGTTTATCAAAGTTCGGGTTGGAACAGCTTGGTTCAAACACCTCAACATGCAGAAATGCGAACTGTAGCAGCGGGTCAATCCTCTGCAAAATGGCCAGCGGGTTATCAAGCCATTATTGACCTGACGATTCCTAAAATTGCGGTTGAAAAATACCGTGCCCCATATGTTTCGGTTTGGGTGACAGATGCCAATAAAAAAATTGTCCGTACCTTGGCAGTTTGGGGAAAAGATGAGAAATGGATTAACTCGAACTATGTCTGGTATCGCCGTTATGGACGCCAAATGCCAAATTTGGATGCCGTAGCGAAACCTTCACGTCAACCGGGTCATTACAAATTGGCTTGGGATGGTAAAGATGAAACCGGTAAAGCGGTAGCAGCAGGTCAGTACCTGATTCATGTTGAAACCTCGCGTGAGCATGGTGAACATTCTTATCAAACATTCAATCTGGATGTAAAAGCCAAAGGCTCAAATCAGATGTTACCTGCGCAAAAAGAAATTGGTGCAGTACAACTCAACTTTCAAAAAGTGAACTAAGGCCGAATACGTGTATCAACGTCGTGATTTTTACCGCCATGCACGCTATGTGCATGGTTGGCTTTCAGCTTTTGCATTTATCACTTTACTGTTTTTTTCTGTGACGGGCTTGTTGCTGAATCATCCCGAATGGTTTGAACCGGCTAAAACAGAAGAAACGACTAAATTGACTTTACCTGCGTCTGTTCTAAAGTCGATTGAGCAGCAAGAAAACCCAAGCGATACTATTTTGAATTATGTCCGCCAACAGCAAAATCTGGTGGGACGTTATCAAAGTAGCGAAGTCATGGACAACGAAGTGATGATTCGCCTGGAAAGTCCAGCCGGAGCGACCGATATTTTTGTGACTACCGATACTGGTGAAACTGAAATTACCCAAAAGCCCGCGTCTACAGTATCGATGCTGAATGATTTACACCGTGGTAAAAATTCAGGTTTGGGTTGGAGCTGGCTGATTGATATCAGTGCGATTATTTATATTGTGTTGTCATTAGTAGGTTACATTTTGTTTTTAAGCATTAAAACACGACTCGTCACCCACCTTGTGCTCACAGCAGTCAGTCTGGCGATGATTATTTTGCTGATCTGGTCTGCGGTATAGGTAATCTCATCTAATGACACATTCTGTTGCTGTGGTTTTAATTGCACTCGCCATTTTATTACTGCTTTATGCCGTGATTATTGCTTACTTGATTTTAATCAATCGTAAGCAAAAACAAGAAACGATATTTAATCAAAACGATTATCTGATTGTTTTTGCAAGTCAGTCGGGTCAGGCAGAAAATTTTGCTCGGCACAGCGCCCAACAGTTAAAAAATATTGGGCAAACTGTCACCGTGGTCGATATTCAATATTTGACTGTTGAACAATTACTGCAAGCTAACAAAGTCTTATGGTTTGTGAGTACCTATGGAGAAGGCGATGCACCTGATACTGCACGAATGGTGGTAAAGAATATCTTTAGCCATCCGGCTTTAGACCTTTCCCATCAGTCTTATGCGATTTTAGCCTTGGGTGATAAGCGCTATAACAATTTCTGTCAATTTGGACAGCTTTTAAATCAATATTTGCAGCAGCATCAGGCACAGGCTTTATTTGAAATGGTCTGTGTTGACCATTTGAAGCAGGTAGATTTAAATCTCTGGACACAACGTTTAGAACAGCTCACGCAGCAACAATTAACACCGGTAGAACAAAAGCAAAACTGGCATTCCTTTATCTTAAAAAATCGGGTGTATTTAAATAGCGGCAGTCATGGCAATCCAATTTATCAAATTCAGTTGTCTTATGCGGAAGGACTTATCTGGTCATCTGGAGATATTCTAGAAGTTCAAAGTGGTAATCGGCTTGAAGATATACAGGCATTTTTACAAGCCCAGCAAAAAACAGTCAATGAAGATGTATTAGCGGCATTGCAGTTTAAGAATTTAAGACAAATCCCCGAACAGTTGCCGAATGAATCCTTTGCGAATTGGCTGCAACGCTTTGATGACTTAGCCATTCGTGAATATTCAATTGCCAGTATTCCTGAACAAAGCATTCTAGAACTGGTGGTGAGACAGGAAAAAACGGCAACAGGTTTAGGTCTAGGTTCTGGTTGGTTAACTGAACATGCCTTGCTTGGACAAGCGATTGTTGCAAAAATCCGCTCTAATCCTACATTCCATTTAAAACCGACCCACAAACCTTTAATTCTAATTGGCAATGGAACGGGAATCGCGGGTCTAGTCGCTCATTTAGCGCAAAGACAGCAATGGGGCGATCAGCAAAATTGGCTTATTTTCGGTGAACGCCAGCAGCAGTTTGACCATCTGTATAAAGAGCAGATCCAACTGTGGAAAACGCAAGGTTTGCTGCCTTATGTGGATTATGCATTTTCCCGTGATCAAACTGAAAAAATCTATGTACAACATATCTTGCAGCAAAAATCTGAACTGCTTTTGCATTGGGTTGAAACTGGTGCATCCATTTATGTTTGCGGTAGCTTAAAAGGCATGGCGCAAGAAGTAGATCAGACCTTGTTAAATATTTTAGGTACTGAACAATTAGAGCAGTTGAGCATCGAAGGGCGCTATCAACGAGATGTTTATTAAAGCTAGGTTTATTTATTGAGTTGAATTAGTCATAAAAAAGGGCATGTTTACATGCCCTTAATTCTATATTTTATTGTTAAAAAGTAGCTGGAATATAGCTAAACGTTCGACCTGATATTCATGCCCAAATGATTTCCCCTTAAAACTTTAGTCAGCTTTAAGGGGAGAAAGAGAATAGAGTTTCACATCAAGACAGCATTATTGAAGCAGTTTTACACCGGTAACTTTTTGAATCTCTTCAAAGCTGACGTCTTTCGCCAGTTCAACCAGTTTGACCCCGTCAGCGGTAATATCGAGTACACCCAAGTCGCTAATAATGCGGTGTACTACGCCTTTACCGGTCAGTGGCAGGGCACATTGCTCAACAATTTTTGGCGTGCCATCTTTGGCGCAGTGTTCCATCAACACCACCACTTTTTGCACACCCGCAACCAAATCCATGGCACCGCCCATACCTTTGACTTTTTTACCCGGAATCATCCAGTTGGCCAAATCGCCAGTTTGGGAGACTTCCATGGCACCTAAAATGGCAATGTTGACATGACCGCCACGAATCATGGCGAAAGAGTCAGCACTGGAGAAAAAAGCCGCTCCTTTGCGAGCAGTAACGGTTTGTTTACCGGCATTAATTAAATCAGCATCGACGGTTTCCTGCGTTGGAAATTCACCAATCCCGAGTAAGCCATTTTCCGACTGTAACCAGACATCCATATTTTCAGGGATATAGTTCGCCACCAATGTCGGTAAGCCAATGCCTAAATTGACATAGAAACCATCTTCAAGTTCCAAAGCGGCACGTTGTGCCATTTCATTACGAGTCCAAGCCATTTATACAGCCTCCGCTTTTAATGTCATTTGTTCGATGCGTTTTTCAGGATGGGTATTTAAAATAATCCGGTTGATATAAATGCCGGGAAGATGAATTTCATCGGGATCTAAATCGCCAATTTCAACAATTTCTTCCACTTCGGCAATGCTGATTTTACCGGCCATGGCACACACCGGATTAAAGTTTTGTGCAGTTTTGCGGAAAATCAAATTGCCGGCTTTATCCGCCTTATACGCTTTAACCAGGGCAATATCGGCAGTTAAGGAATTTTCCAAAATATATTCCTTGCCCTCAAATTCACGAACTTCTTTACCTTCGGCAATTAAAGTGCCGACACCCGTTTGGGTGAAAAATGCCGGAATACCGGCACCACCGGCACGAAGTTTTTCCGCCAATGTGCCTTGCGGTGTCAGTTCAACTTCCAGTTCGCCGTTTAAATACTGACGTTCGAATTCTTTGTTTTCACCCACATAAGATGAAATCATTTTTTTGATTTGTTTAGTTTCGAGCAAAATACCCAAACCAAAACCATCGACGCCGGCATTGTTGGAAATGCAGGTCAATTGTTTGGCACCGGTGTCTTTGAGTGCCGCAATTAATGCTTCCGGAATGCCACATAAACCGAAACCACCGACTGCTAAGGTTTGACCGTCTTTGACGATATCTTGTAATGCCGCTTGTGCACTTTCATAAACTTTATTTGGCATTTAATCCCTCTTTTTATCCATGGTCAGTCCTTTGTATGACCAACTTTAATTTTTTTATCAGTTTAAAAATCGCCGCTTTGTGTCAGGCACACTGGGTTTGCCAATAGGCATTGGCATAGTTCGATGGATTATTGCGCTTTAATACCTGACTGATATTTTGACTTGCATGCATTAATGCATCCAAGTTGATACCGGTTTCAAAACCCATCTTGGACAATAAATAGTACAAGTCTTCTGTGGCCACATTGCCCGAAGCACCTTTGGCATAGGGGCAGCCACCTAGACCCGCAATCGACGAGTCAAATATCCGAATGTTTTGATTAAGCGATTGATAGATGTTGGCAATCGCCATGCCGTAAGTATTATGAAAATGACCCGCCAAAACCTGACTGTCTAATTCAGCAAGGCAGGCATCCCACACCTTTTTGACCCGATCAGGAGTTGCAGTGCCAATGGTTTCACCCAAAGACACTTCATAGCAGCCCATATCCAATAATCGCTTGCTGACTTTGGCCACTTGCTGAGGATCAATTGCGCCTTCATAGGGACAATCAACCATACAGGAGACATAGCCGCGAACCTTAATATCATTGGCTTTGGCTGCTGCCATGACATCTGCAAACTTTTCAAAGCTTTCGTCAATGGAACAGTTGATGTTCTTGCGGGTAAAGCTTTCAGAAGCTGCGGTAAAAACCGCAACCTCTTTACAGCCGACCGCTAACGCAGACTCAAAACCTTTTAAATTCGGTGTCAGCAAGCTGAACTGAATATTGGGATCTTGCGGCAATTGGGCAAAAAGCACGTCACTTTCTGCCATTTGCGGAACCCACTTTGCCGAAACACAAGAACCGACTTCAATAGACTTCAAGCCTGTTTGCATGAGGTCCAGAATAAAGTCTTTGCGTTGTTCAAGCGTAAGAGGCGTCTTTTCGTTTTGCAAACCATCCCGAGGACCGACTTCAACGATTTTGACAAATTCACTCATGCAACTTCCTCCACGAGGGCTTGAAATTCCACAAGTTCATCACCGGCTTTCACTTGGTCACCGGCTTGGAAGTAAGAAGCCGAAATGATGCCGTCATGCGGCGCACGAATTGAATATTCCATTTTCATGGCTTCAAGGGTCATCAGCACATCGTCTTTTTTCACCTGATCATTGGCAGCAACCAGTACTTGGGTAATTACACCTGGCATTGGCGCTTTTAAGTTGCCTTCAGTACTTTGTGCATCCTCAGAACTAAATTTCTGATTCAGATAACCAAACTTGTGGCTTTGACCATTTTTAAAAATGGTGATGCCGTGTATATTTCGACTAAACGCAATTTTGTCTTGTTTGCCATTAATATTGAAATGTGCCGTATTGGCATTTAGAAGCTGTCCGGAAATATGGAATTTTGCACCTTGATATTCAGCAATAAAACCTTCTTTTTCAGCACTTAAGTTAACTTGAAAAAGTGCTTCATCGAGCTTTAATTTAATGGCATAGCTTGGGCTGATATTAACGCGCCATAGCGTTTCACTTTGCCAAACCGGATTGCTTGCAGGTTTATTCTTACTGAAACGTAGCAGCAACTCTGTCAATGCCGTTGCAACTACCAACTCAGGTTGCAGCGATGGAATATTTTTAAACAGGAACTCATCTTCACGCTGAATCAGATTGGTATCCAATTCGGCTTTTTTAAATGAATCACAACGAATGATCCTATCCAAGAAGGCAATATTATTACCCAAACCATCAACATGGAACTGACCTAAGGCATGATGCATTTGCAATAAAGCGGCTTCGCGGTTTTCGCCCCAGACAATCAGTTTGGCAATCATCGGATCATAATAGCTGCTGATTTCATCGCCTTGAACAATCCCGCTGTCAACACGGACATGCTGATTTTGTTCAGGGTAGTGCAGATAGCTGATTTGCCCAATCGCAGGAATAAAGCCTTTTTCAGGTTCTTCAGCATAGACGCGGGCTTCAATGGCATGACCATGAATTTTTAACTGATCTTGCTGTTTCGGTAATGGTTCGCCAAAGGCAACACGCAATTGCCATTCCACCAAATCAACGCCGGTGATCATTTCAGTGACCGGATGTTCAACCTGTAGGCGGGTGTTCATTTCCATGAAATACGCGGTGCCGTCTTGCTCGACAATAAACTCGACCGTGCCAGCACCGACATAATCGACCGCACGCGCGGCATCAATGGCAGCTTGGCGCATGGCATCAAGTTTGTCTTGTGAAACCAATGGGGCAGGCGCTTCTTCAAGGACTTTTTGATGACGGCGCTGCACTGAACAATCCCGTTCAAATAAATGCACATAATTGCCGTGTGAGTCGCCAAATACCTGTACCTCAATATGACGTGGATTAATTACATAGCGTTCAATCAGAACTTCATCATTACCGAAGCTGGATTTGGCTTCGCTTTTACAAGAAGCCAGTGAGCTCAGGAAATCTTCACTGCGTTCTACCAGACGCATACCTTTACCGCCACCGCCAGCACTGGCTTTAATCAGTACTGGATAGCCAATCGCATCAGCCTGTTGTTTTAAAAATTCAGCCTCTTGATTGCTGCCATGATAGCCTGGTGTCAGCGGAACACCTGCTTTTTCCATTAAGGCTTTTGAGGTCGCTTTTAAACCCATGGCTAAAATGGCCGCTACCGGTGGACCAATAAAAGTAATGTTATTGGCTTGGCAGGCTTCGGCAAACTGGTCATTTTCCGACAAGAAACCATAACCCGGGTGAATGGCTTGTGCACCAGTTTTTACAGCTGCCTGAATAATGCGATCAATCTGTAAATAGCTTTGTGCCGCAGGGGATTCACCAATATAAATGGCTTCATCAGCCAGTTTGACATGTTGCGATTGTGCATCGGCATCGGAATAAACTGCCACTGTCGCAATACCCAGTTTTTTCGCGCTACGAATGACACGGCAGGCAATTTCACCACGATTTGCAATTAAGATTTTTTCAAACATTGTATGATCCTTATTATTGTTGTGCTGTAGAGATAATCCAGGAAGGACTTTGCTTATCTAAAAAAGCACTCAAGCCATTTTTCGCCTCTGATCCTTGGCGTACATGAGCAATATGTTGCGCTGTTTGCAGCAGTAATTCTTCAGTTAAAACCTGTTGGTCGACCAGTTGAATCAGCTGTTTGGATGCTGCCTGTGCTTCAGGGCCACCCAAGAGCAAGGCTTGAATAATTTCATCAATCTTGCTATCCAGCTCTTCAATAGCAGCGACTTCATGCACCAGACCTATTTTTTGTGCTTGCTCGGCAGTAATGCGTTCGGCGGTTAAGAAATAACGTGAAGCCTGACGGGCACCAATGGCACGAATTACATAAGGGCTAATTGTTGATGGCGCCAAACCTAAACGAACCTCTGAAGTAGCAAATTTGGCATCCGTGCTCGCAATACAAATATCACAAGCTGAAGCCAGACCCATACCGCCGCCAAAGGCAATACCGTGTACCCGGGCAATGGTGGGCTGTTTTAAAGTCGCCAAACTTTGCAACATTTTCGCCAGTTTCAGCGCATCAGCTTCATTTTCTGCTTGCGAAGCATGACCTGCCTGTTTCATCCAGTTCAAATCAGCACCGGCCGAGAAGCTCTTGCCTCGACCCGCCAAAATCACCACACGCACATCATCACGACTATTTAAAGCTTGAAAGCAGGCATGCAGTTCTTCAATCACTTGGGTATTAAAGGCATTGTGCAATTCAGCACGGTTAATCCAGACCGTTGCCACCTGATTCTGTTGTTCGAGTTGTAAAAATTGATAGGTCATTTTTTTCATCCCTTACATGCGGAACACGCCAAATTTGGTTGGTAAAATTGGTGCATTCAGCGCAGCTGCCAAACTTAAGCCCAAAACCTGACGCGTTTGCGCAGGATCAATCACACCATCATCCCAAAGGCGCGCTGAAGCATAATAAGGATGACCTTGGCGCTCGTATTGATCACGAATCGGTTGTTTAAATTGATCTTCCTGTTCGGCTGACCAGACTTCACCTTTTTGTTCAATCTGATCGCGCTTTAAAGTGGATAAGACGCTTGAAGCTTGTTCACCGCCCATCACCGAAATACGTGAATTCGGCCAAGTCCACAGGAAACGCGGAGAATAGGCACGACCACACATGCCATAGTTACCGGCACCAAATGAACCACCAATCACCAAGGTCAGTTTAGGCACATTGGCATTGGCAACCGCCATCACCAGTTTGGCGCCATTTTTGGCAATGCCTTCATTTTCATACTGGCGACCGACCATAAAGCCAGTGATATTTTGAATGAACAACAGGGGAATATTGCGTTGGGTACACAGTTCAATGAAATGCGCACCTTTTTGTGCAGATTCCGAAAACAAAATGCCGTTATTGGCAATAATGCCGACTTTCATACCAAAAAGTTCAGCGAAACCTGTAATCAACGTGTTACCAAAACGGGCTTTAAATTCATCAAAACGCGAACCATCGACAATACGGGCAATGACTTCACGCACATCAAATGGCTTACGTGCATCACTTGGTACAATGCCGTACAGCTCATCTGCATTAAATAATGGCGCTTCAATTTCATCTGCAGTTTTATTGGGTTTTTTATTTAAATTCGCCACAATATTTCGGGCAATGGCAATCGCATGTTCATCGCTTTCAGCCAGATGATCGGCAACCCCAGAAAGTCGGGTATGGACATCACCACCGCCCAAGTCTTCAGAGCTGACCACTTCACCAGTCGCTGCTTTTACCAAAGGTGGGCCACCCAAGAAAATGGTACCTTGATTGCGGACAATAATGGTTTCGTCCGACATCGCAGGGACGTAAGCACCACCTGCGGTACAACTGCCCATCACCACGGCAATTTGGGCAATGCCTTGACTCGACATACGCGCCTGGTTATAGAAAATACGTCCGAAATGATCACGATCTGGAAACACCTCATCCTGCATTGGTAAGTACGCACCGCCTGAATCGACCAGATAAATACACGGCAAATGGTTTTGTTCTGCAATTTCTTGGGCACGTAAATGTTTCTTCACTGTCAGCGGATAATAGGTTCCACCTTTCACCGTGGCATCATTGGCGACAATCATGCAGGTCACGCCATTTACCTGACCAATTCCGGCAATCACGCCAGCAGCTGGGACATCATCCGGATAGACTTGATAAGCCGCCAGTTGACCAATTTCTAAAAAGGCAGTTCCGGCATCAATCAGATGATCAACCCGTTCACGTGGTAAAAGTTTGCCGCGTGCCAAATGTTTTTCACGGGCTTTTTCGCCACCGCCTAAAGCAATTTGTTGCGCTTTTTGTTTTAAATCATCCACCAAAATCTGCATGGCAGTCTGGTTGGTTTTAAAATCTTCGCTTCGAATATTAATTTTGCTTTGTAATATATTCATTCTCGAACTTCCTTGTGATTCATTATGCAGACAGACTGTGCTTTAAGCTGTTTCATTGAACAGTTCGCGACCAATCAACATGCGACGGATTTCAGAAGTTCCCGCACCAATTTCATAAAGTTTGGCATCGCGCCATAAACGACCTGCTGCAAATTCATTGATATAACCATTGCCGCCTAAGGTTTGAATAGTTTCACCTGCCATCCAGGTGGCTTTTTCAGCTGCATATAAAATTGCACTGGCTGCATCTTTACGTAGGCTGCGGCTATGTTCCGCCTTGTCACATTCAGCACCCACTGCATACACCAGTGCTTTACATGCCAGCCAAGTCGAGTACATATCTGCAATTTTGCCTTGCATCAACTGGAACTCACCGAGTGCCTGACCAAATTGTTTGCGGTCATGAATATAAGGAATAACGGTATCTAAACAGGCATCCATAATGCCCAATGGGCCTGCACTTAAAACTGCTCGTTCATAGTCCAAACCGCTCATTAAAACTTTGGTGCCATTACCTACGCCACCCAGCACATTTTCTTTCGGCACTGCAACATTGTCGAAGAAAAGCGGGTAGGTGTTTGAACCGCGCATTCCTAATTTATCTAAATGGGTACCATGGCTAAAACCCGGCATGCCTTTTTCAACCAGAAAAGCTGTCATGCCTTTAGAACCGGCTTTCAGGTCAGTTTTGGCATAGACCACCAATACGTCAGCATCACCACCATTGGTGATCCACATTTTTGAACCATTCAGCAGGTAATGATCGCCTTTGTCTTCGGCTTTTAATTTCATGCTCACCACATCCGAACCCGCATTTGGCTCCGACATCGCGAGGGCACCGACAAAATCACCGGAAACCAGTTTAGGTAAATATTTTTGCTTTTGTTCTTCACTACCATTTCGCTTAATTTGGTTTACACATAAGTTAGAATGGGCGCCGTAGGACAAGCCAATCGATGCTGATGCGCGGGAAATTTCTTGCATGGCAATAATATGGGCCAAATAACCAAGGTTAGTACCACCGTATTCTTCACTTACAGTTAGACCAAGCAGTCCCATATCACCAAACTTTTTCCATAGGTGAGCAGGAAATTCATTGTCTTGGTCAACTTGCTGAGCAATCGGTGCAATCTCCTTTGCACAGAATGCTGCGATTGAATCTTGTAAGGCAACTAGCGTTTCATCCAAACCGAAATTTAAGCTTTGTAGATTCATTTCTTCATTCATCCTGATGGTTATATTTGTTGTTCCAAAAAGCATTTTTGTTGTGCTTGATTTTTACAATACAACTATTTTTCAAAAAAGTGAATCTAAATTCACAAAATGATTTACAATTCATTTTATCTGGTTGAGAATACGATTATGAGTTATAAAAGATCATCATTGATGCAGGAACGAATGGAACAAAATCGTCAAACGATTTTGCAGTCTGCTCGTGAACTGATTGCTCAAGGGGGATTTAAAGATGCACAAATTCAGGCGATTGCTGAGCGTGCTGGCGTTTCCAGTGGTCTGGTTTATCGTTATTTCGATAATAAAAGCCAAGTGTTAATTGAAGTATTGTCAGATGCTATTCAGTATGAAATTCAAATTTTGAATAACATTGCTGCAAGTGATCTGCCCGTCGCTGAAAAATTACATAAGGCAGTATCAACTTTCGTTAAACGTGCATTAAACAGTCCTCAGCTTGCGTATTCGCTGATGTTTGAACCTGTCGATCCTTCGATAGAACATGAGCGTTTTCGTAGTAAGCAGCTGATTAAACAAAGCATTAATGAAATACTTGCCGAAGGTAAAATCAATGGTGAGTTTGGATTTGAAGATTTAAATACCGCAGCGCTGTGCGTGGTTGGCGCAATGACTTTTGTGGTAATTGAACCGTTAAATCCTTCTAAAAATGTGAGGTTTGATCAGGCCTATAAAGACTATTTTGTCAAACAAATTGCCGATTTTTGTGTCAGTGGAGTTTGCTTAAAAGGAGGGAGATTGGTCGGTTAAACACAAAAAATAAGGCTGTTTTGGAAAGTTGTCTGAGTCAAAACAATTAAAGTGAAAGAATCATAATTACAAAGAATCAAGGAGAGTGATTCAATGACACAAGTACGGTTAAGTTATGCCTATGGAACAAGCAGTCAGCCTTTACTTGGGATGACCATTGGTGAAAAGTTTGATCAGGCCTGTCAGCAATATGCTGAACAAGATGCTGTGGTCAGCGTGCATCAAAATGTACGCTTAAGCTATAAACAGCTACAGGATCAAGTCAATGCATTTGCTTGCAGCCTGCTTCAATTAGACCTGGAAAAAGGCGATCGAATCGCGATTTGGTCACCCAATTGTGTGGAATGGACCATTACACAATTTGCAGCCTTTAAAGCCGGCATGATTTTAGTCAATTTGAATCCAGCGTATAAAAGCAGTGAACTTGAATATGTGCTGAATAAAGTATCCTGTAAGGCATTGGTCATTGCACCTCAATTTAAGAGTAGTAATTATCAGGATATCTTGACTAAAATTGCCCCTGAAATTACCCAATCGATAGATAAACTGCTTTCTTCTCAAAGACTCCCGCATTTAAAACACATTATTAAAATTGACCATGAACAGCATACCGGTATTCACCGTTTTGCTGATTTATTGCCAGAACCGACGGCTGCACAGTTAGATCAATTACAAGCGATTGCCGCTGATTTACAGTTTGATGAAACCATTAATATTCAATTTACTTCTGGCACCACGGGTAATCCGAAAGGAACCATGCTGACGCACAATAATATTTTGAATAATGGCTATTTTGTCGGTGAAGCGATTCATCTAACCTCGCAGGATCGGGTGTGTATTTCGGTTCCATTATTCCACTGTTTTGGCATGGTGATGGGCAATTTGGCCTGCATTACCCATGGTTCAACCATGGTGTATCCATCGGCTGTGTTTAATCCGCTAGATACCCTGAAAACTATCCAGCAAGAAAAATGTACCGCGGCGTATGGTGTACCCACCATGTTTATCGCCATATTGGAACATGAGCAGTTCGATGAATTCGATCTTTCAAGCTTACGTACCGGTATCATGGCGGGCAGTCCGTGTCCGCGTGAAATTATGCAGCGCGTGATTGAACGCATGCACATGACAGAAATCACCATCTGTTATGGTATGACTGAAACAGCACCTGTGAGTGCACAAAGTTCAACGGCAGATTCTGTGGAACGTCGTGTAGGTACGGTTGGCCGAGTCCATCCACATCTTGAAATCAAAATTGTCGATGAAAATGGAAAAGTTGTACCGCGTGGAAACCTCGGTGAACTCTGTGTACGCGGTTATTCAGTGATGCTCGGTTATTGGGAAGATACGGACAAGACTCAAGAAGTGATTGATGTTGCCAAATGGATGCATACCGGTGATATTGCCGAAATGGACGAAGAGGGTTTTGTAAAAATCAAAGGCCGGATTAAAGATATGGTTATTCGTGGCGGCGAGAATTTATTCCCGAAAGAAATTGAAGATTTTCTGTATACTCATCCAGATGTTTCGGATGTACAGGTGATTGGTCTGCCAGATGCACGTTATGGTGAGGAACTTTGTGCGTGTATTATCCTGCACGAGCATCATCAGATCAATGAAGAAGCGATTCGTAAGTATTGTGCAGAGCATATCTCGCACAATAAAGTACCGCGATATGTACGCTTTTTTACTGAATTTCCAATGACCGCCTCAGGCAAGGCACAGAAATTCAAATTGCAGGAATTGATGCGTCAGGAACTAAACTTACTGGAAGATATTGCTTAACATTAATTCAATATTTGCTTTTAAGATCTGTATACCTCCCGATATTATTAAATAACGGGAGGAGCAGATATCTGCTGAAATCAAGATATTAAAAATGATTCAGGTTGAATAACATAGGTATTCATTGTCATGAAAGATGATTAATCATGAGGATAGACACCCATAAAAAAGCGACTTTAATAAGTCGCTTTTTTTGATACATCAACCAGAGAATTAGTTTATACGAATCCAGGTTTGGCTACGTCCTAAAGCAGAAATACCAATATAGCCACGTCCCGCTAAGGTTTTACCATCATTGGATATCTTTGCACTAAAGCTATAAGTTTTACCATTTTTAGGGTCGGTAATTTTTCCGCCATCATAAACATTATTGGCAGTCTTTTTCAGACCTGAAACAATCTGTATACCTTCAATTGATTTGTTATGGAATTTACCTGCACATTTCGTGCATTTTTCACCTTCAGTACCGTCCAGTACATCTAGAATTTTTGCAGAAAGTACACCGTTCGAGGTTTCAGAAAATTGAACAATCGATAATGGCTTTTTGGTTTCATCATCGATGGTTTTCCATTTAGTGCCATGTAATGGATCAGAAGCTAAAGCAAGGCTAGAAACTAGAGATAGTCCTAATACACTTAGAGTTGTTTTTATCATCATTAGACCTCAACTGATTTGAGTAAGTTTTTTCTTTAAAATTAATAGAAATTTTGTATTGCACATGCAAGACTTCTACTCGGAAAAGAAGAACATATGTTCAATTAGAATTATTATAAAAAAAATAGTAGTTATTATGGATTTTTTATACATTTATGTTTGTAGTCTTTACCCAGATAAAGTAATCGGTAAATAAATAGAGCCTTGGCATTGAATCATATATTCGCTGTCTTATATTTAATTAAAATCTAGCTCATATCATTAAATATCTTCTTTATATCAATAAGATAAAAGAAGAGAATGAGTTAAATTTTATGTGCTGTATTTAGAAAAATTTGTATAACAATCATCGATATAAAATTTTATAGTTTTTATTAATTTACTCTATGAAATTTTTATTATAAAAATTATTTGTCAGTCTCAAGTCAGAAATTTCATTGAAACGAATAACGTTTGATTTCAAAATTATGCGAAAAGTCAGTAAAGATATTTTTAATCTGAGCCTCCTTGGAGACTCAGATTACCTAAAAAATAAATGAAGGCGTTATTTAAACGTCTGCATTGTGGGTATGAGCTGCATTGCAGCGCAAGAACTACCTTAACATTACATATTCGGGTAGTTCGGACCACCGCCACCCTCAGGTGTTACCCAGGTGATGTTCTGGGACGGATCCTTGATGTCACAGGTCTTGCAGTGCACGCAGTTGGCTGCGTTAATCTGGAAGCGTTTCGAGCCGTCATTCTCTTCCATAATCTCGTAAACACCGGCAGGGCAGTAGCGCTGAGCAGGCTCGTCCCATTTCGGCAAATTCACGTTGACAGGAATCGAGGCATCGGTCAGTTTCAAGTGCGCCGGCTGGTTTTCTTCATGTACCGTGTTCGATACAAACACTGAAGACAGACGGTCAAAAGTCAGCTTGCCATCCGGTTTTGGATAGTTCGGCTTGAAGGTTTCTGCAGCCTGAGTTTTCAGTGCTGCATAGTCAAGGACTAGATCGTGTAGTGTAAATGGCACCTTAAACACGTTCTGGTCGATAAAGTTAAACGCACCGCCAATCCACTGACCAAATTTGTGCATCGCCGGGCCAAAGTTGCGCGAGTTATACAGCTCTTCTTTCAGCCAGCTGTTGTTGAACTTGTCAGTATAAGCCGTCAATTCTTTAGTGAAGAAATCTTCGCCCTCTAAAACGCGTGCAACCGCCAGGTCACCGCCTTTTTCCACACCGGCAGCAATTGCTTCAAATACTGCTTCACCGCAGAGCATGCCGGATTTCATCGCGGTATGAGAACCCTTGATTTTGGCAAAGTTCAGGAAGCCGGCATCATCACCAATCAATGATCCACCCGGGAAGGTGAATTTCGGCAGCGAGTTAAAGCCGCCTTTGGTCACGGCACGCGCACCATAAGAAATACGCTTTCCGCCTTCAAGATACTGCTTGATTAAAGGATGGGTTTTCCAGCGCTGCATTTCCATAAATGGATACATGTGCGGGTTGGTGTAGGAAAGATCCACGATCATGCCCAAAGTCACCTGGTTGTTTTCAGCGTGATAGAGCCACCAGCCGCCTGAAGAACCGGTTTCATTCAATGGCCAGCCAGCACCATGCATCACCAGACCGGGTTTGTGTTTAGCCGGGTCAATTTCCCAGAGTTCTTTAATCCCTATGCCGTAGTGCTGCGGATCGGCATCTTTGTCTAAGTTATATTTTGAAATCAGACGTTTACCGAGGTGACCACGGCAACCTTCAGCAAAAATGGTGTATTTGGCATGCAGTTCATAACCCGGAGTAAAGTTATGCGTCGGTTCGCCATCCTTGCCGATGCCCATGTCACCGGTTTGAATGCCTTTAACGGTGCCATCTTCATGATACAAAATTTCTGATGCGGCAAAGCCCGGAAAGATTGACACTTCCAGTTCTTCCGCTTTTGTACCTAACCAGCGCACCACGTTGCCAAGCGAGATGACATAGTTGCCATCATTGTGCATGGTTTTCGGCACCATCCAGTGTGGCGCTTCTTGTGATTTTTCATCAGACAGCAAGAAGAACGTTTTGTCTTCAGTCACCGGAACATTTAAAGGCGCGCCTTCTTCCTTCCAGTTCGGGAACAGTTCATTCATGGCACGCGGTTCAAGCACCGCACCGGACAAGATGTGCGCACCAACTTCGGAGCCCTTTTCCACCACACAAACGGACAGATCGTTCAGATTGTTTTCAATTGCAAGTTGACGAATTTTAATCGCCGCAGAAAGACCCGCAGGGCCTGCGCCTACGATAACGACGTCAAACTCCATCGATTCTCTAGTTATATCATCCATAATGTAAAACCTTATTTCGCTTAGCGGTATTTTATCATTTTTAAAATTTGTTATGAAGTTTAATTTTCATATTTTTCAAATAAAAAAAGCCTCCTGAGAGACTTTTTTTAATGGCTTTAAAACTTTATGATTTTTGTGGATCGTATTGTTTTTCTTTGATGAAGAGAGCAGGGATCACACCACAAATAAAGTATGCTGCACCCATTACAAGGAAACCAAGGCCAATAGAACCACCGCTTGCTAAGTAACCAATTACGGCAGGTGCAATGGCAGCGCCAAGACGACCAACATTGTATGAACCCCCGATTGCTGTACCACGTACGGCTGTCGGGAAACTTTCAGTCATGTAGGTTGCATTTACACCATATGGAATACCGTATAAGAAACCGAAGATGACTAATAGATAAAGAATATTTTCTGGTGAGTTATAGAACACGATCAGAGGTAAGAAAATCGCTGTACCAATGGCACCGAATGCATAAGTAAAACGTCGCCCAACTTTATCTGCCATATAGCCTGCAAGGATTTTACCCAAGATCATTGCCGTATATGTACCGACCATATAAGCCGTCATTTCTTTAAATTTCATACCCAATTCAGTTTCCAGGTATGTTGGCATCCAATTGTTTACACCGTAGTAACCAAATTGTAAGAAGCCAGCAGTTAATGCCCAAAGAATGAACATATTACGGTTTTTCTTATCTTGGAAAATCATTTTCCAAGTCGATTCAGCTGGCTTGTCGGTTACTTCAACTTTCTTGAAACGGTTTTCTTGCCATGCAGCAGGTTCTGGCACCAAGAAATGCATCAGAATCGCTAAACCAACGGGTATTGCAGCCACATAGAACAACATACGCCAGCCATGGTCTGGAATCAGCCAGCCTGCAAGTAAAGTTGCGACGATATAACCCACCGTCCAACCTGCCTGAAGTGTACCGAGTACAGTGGTGCGATATTTGGTTGGTACGTATTCTGCCATCAAGGTGTTAGAGGCAATATATAAAGAACCTAAACCGAGGGATGCGAAGAAACGTAAAGCACCGAATTCTGCAAAACTTTGAGTGAAGCCCAAACCACAAGTCAATACAGAGAAGAGTAAAATAGAAACCACTACAGTGCGCACGCGACCAAACTTGTCACATGCCCATCCACCAAAAATGCCCCCAATGGCCATACCAGCAAGGGTGAAGCTTCCAAGCATCCCTGCTTCGACCGTTGTTAATCCAAACTCAGCTTTAATACTGCTTAAACTGTAAGATAAAAGCATTAAGTCTGCACCATCAACCAATAAGGCCAAAAACGCAAAAATAAATGCAATTTTCCATGTATTTGAATTAATTTTGGATAAAGTATTAACAGCCATAATCCATTACCTTATAAAAAAGGCCGAGTCGCAAGGAGAGTGACCCAGCCAAAACTGTTATTGCGTAGCTTCTTTAATCATGTTGCGCGCAATAATCACTTGTTGAATTTGAGTTGTACCTTCGTACAAACGGAATAAACGCACATCACGGTAGAAACGTTCAATTGCATATTCGCTGATGTAACCTGCGCCACCATGGATTTGCACACCACGATCTGCGACGCGACCGCACATTTCTGTAGCGAACATTTTTGCGCAAGAGGCTTCAGTGCTGACATTTTTGCCTGCATCGCGTAAACGTGCCGCATCTAAAACCATGCATTTAGCTGCATAGATTTCAGCTTTTGAGTCTGCCAACATGCCTTGAATCAACTGGAAGTTTGCAATCGCTTGACCAAATTGCTTGCGTTCAACTGCATATTTCAGTGAGTCATCTAGCATGCGTGTTGCTGCGCCAACGCTAAGCGCTGCAATATGAATACGACCTTTATCAAGTACTTTCATCGCAGTTTTAAAGCCCACACCTTCTACACCACCAATTAAAGCTGATGCTGGAATACGGCAGTTTTCAAAGATCACGTCACAAGTATGAGCGCCTTTTTGACCCATTTTCTTGTCACGTTTACCGAGTGAAATACCAGGCGTTTTACTGTCGACAATAAATGCAGAAATAGCAGAAGAACCTTTTAATTCAAGGTTGGTACGTGCCATTACCGTAAATGCACCGGCATGTGGGGCATTGGTAATAAAACGTTTGGTACCATTCAAGATGTATTCATAGCCATCTTTTACTGCGGTTGTTTTTAAAGATGCAGCATCAGAACCAGAATCAGGTTCAGTTAAGCAGAATGAACCAATAATTTCACCGCTTGCTAAGCGCGGTAGGAAATATTGTTTTTGTTCTTCTGTACCATCAATGATCAAGCCTGAAGCACCAATACCGTTGTTGGTACCAATGAGCGAACGGAAAGCAGGAGAAGTACGGCCCAATTCAAAGGCAATATAAACTTCTTCTTCCATAGTTAGGCCAAGGCCTTCATATTCTTCAGGAATTGTTAAACCAAACAATCCTAACTCTTTCATTTGCTGAATGATTTCTGCAGGAATTTCGTCTGTTTCAGCAACGAGTTCTTCATTGGGGATTAATACACCTTCAACAAATTGACGAATCATATCGACTAACTGGTCTAAGGTTTCCTGATCACGAATCATGTCCTAACTCCGTTTTTAGGGTTAACACCTTGTTTTTTCCACGCAATAAAATCGAACAAGATGTAGTCACTAAGCTAAATTTATGCGGATACTAATCAAAAAAGATCGCATATACAACATATACGAAAGTATATTTCGCACTGCGGTATTTATTATTTATTAAATTTTTGATATTAACTTATTGTTTTTAAAAGATTGACTAGATCTATCATGGTTATTAATTATTTTTCATATGAAAAAATTTGATTTAACATTAGCCTGGAATTATGTATATTGTAATTATATACCGCTGTGCGAAATGAGAAGATTATGAAAAGCACTCAAATATTAAAACTCAACATTCAAGAAGATGGCGTGGCGCTGGTAGAAATACATCGACCTGAAGCAAGGAATGCACTGAATCTGGAATTACGTCAGACACTTTCAGAAACTTTTCAAGCGCTGAATCAGAACCCCGCTGTACGCGCAATTGTGATTACTGGCGGTGAAAAGGTCTTCGCGGCCGGCGCTGATATTAAAGATTTCACCACAGCAACGACTGCGCAAATGTATTTACGCCATACCGAACAGTACTGGCAAAGCCTGGTTGATTGCAGCAAACCGATCATTGCGGCTGTAAATGGCTATGCCTTGGGTGGCGGCTGTGAACTGGCGATGCATGCCGACATCATCATTGCCGGTCAATCGGCAAAATTTGGTCAACCTGAAGTGAAACTCGGTCTGATGCCGGGCGCGGGTGGTACACAACGTCTACTACGTGCGATTGGTAAATTCCAAACGATGCTGTTGGTGTTGTCGGGTAAATTCATCAGCGCAGAAGAAGCAAGCCAAATGGGCTTGGTCTCGGAAGTGGTTGAAGATGAAAATACCATTCCACATGCATTAGAACTGGCTAAGACTATTGCAAGTTTCTCTCCAATTGCAGTTCAGCAAATTAAAGAAGTGACCAATTTAGGTCAGGATTTGTCTTTACAGGGTGCGCTGACTTTAGAGCGTAAAGCCTTCCAGATTCTATTTGATACCCAAGATCAAAAAGAAGGCGTGAATGCATTTTTTGAAAAACGTCCTGCACAGTACACTGGAGAATAAGACATGACCATTCAATCTATGGCGTTGATCGGTACCGGTGTAATGGGGATGGGAATTGCGCAAATTGCTGCGCAAGCCGGTGTTGAAGTTCGTTTATTCGATGCAAAGGCAGGTGCTGCAGAAGCGGGCTTAGCCAAACTCAAAACCATGCTGGAAAAATTGCAGGCCAAAGGCAAATTCACCGAAGAAGTGTTAAATGAAACCTTGGCGCGTTTTGTGGTTTTAGACAGCATTGAGCAAATCGCAGGTGTGGACATGGTGGTTGAAGCCATCATTGAAAACCTTGAGATCAAGCAAAGTCTGTTTAAGCAAATTGAAGCGATTGTTGCACCAACAACGATTTTAGCCACCAATACATCGTCATTATCTGTCACTGCGATTGCCTCAAACCTTGAACATCAAGGGCGTATGGCAGGTTTCCATTTCTTTAACCCAGTACCTTTGATGAAGATTGTGGAAGTGATTGCAGGTCTGGCAACAGAAGAACAGGTGGTTGCGGACTTGCTTGAACTTGCACAGCGTATGGGCCACTTTGGTGTGCGTACCAAAGACACACCGGGATTCATCGTCAATCATGCGGGCCGTGCCTATGGTACTGAAGCGCTGAAAGCACTCGGTGAAGGTGTTACCTCTGTTTCAGACATCGACCGTATTTTGCGTGACGGTGCAGGTTTCCGTATGGGGCCGTTTGAGTTATTCGACTTGACTGCACTTGATGTTTCACATCCGGTGATGGAATCAATTTTTAACCAGTATTATCAAGAAGACCGTTATCGTCCGCATGCTTTAACCCGTCAAATGCTGGCCGGTAAAAAAGTCGGTCGTAAAGTCGGTGAAGGCTTCTATAAATATATCGACGGCAAAAAAACCAACGAAGCACCTGTACAAGCTGTTCCGTCAGTCAACCACTTTAATGCGGTGTGGATTGCGGCGGATCATGAGCAAGATGCCAGCGTTTTACGTGACTATATCCGTGAGCAAGGCTTAGTGCTCGATAGTGCTGACGTTCCTGCGGTAGACAGCTTAATTATTTTGGCAACCTATGGTGAAGACACGACTACAGCAGCTTTACGTTTAGGTGTCGATGCAGCGCATGTTGTGTCGATTGATATGCTGACGGATTTTGCCAAACACCGCACCTTGATGTCATCTATCGTGACAGCTAAACACTATATTGATCAAGCACATGCCATTTTTACTAAAGATGGGCAGGGCGTGACCGTGATTGCAGAAAGCGTGGGCTTTATTGCACAGCGTGTCTTGGCGATGGTGGTGAATTTGGCCTGTGACATTGCACAGCAGCAGATTGCGACTGCGTCCGACATTGATAAAGCCGTGAAACTGGGTCTAGGTTATCCGCATGGTCCAATTTCATGGGGCGATGTTTTAGGTGGCGATCGAATTTTACTGATTCTTGAACGTATCTATGCCAATACCGGTGATCAACGTTACCGTCCAAGCCCATGGCTAAAACGTCGTGCGCAATTGAATTTATCTTTACTTCATACCGCGGCTGTTTAAGCGCGAACCAAGAGAATATTCCTATGTTAAATGCTTATATTTATGATGGCGTACGTACTGCTTTTGGTCGCCATGCCGGTGAGTTAGCTACCATCCGTCCAGACAACTTGGCCGCTCACGTGATTAAGACTTTGGTTGAAAAACATAATTTACCGAATAATATCTATGATGATGTGATTTTGGGCAATACCAACCAAGCAGGTGAAGACAGCCGTAACATCGCGCGTCATGCGACTTTGCTGGCAGGTCTAGATGTAAAAACCCCTGCACAAACCGTGAACCGTCTTTGTGCATCAGGTTTGGCAGCAGTCATCGATGCAGCACGTGCGATTACATGTGGTGAAGGCGAGATCTTTATTGCCGGTGGTGTCGAATCGATGTCGCGTGCGCCTTTTGTATTTGCCAAATCAGAAACGCCATTTAGCCGTGATTTCAAAGTCTTCGATTCGACCATTGGTGCGCGTTTCCCAAACCCATTGATCGAAAAACAGTTTGGTAACGACACCATGCCACAAACCGGTGACAATGTTGCGGCGGAATATGGTGTGACGCGTGAAGATGCAGACCAGTTTGCGGCTGCATCACAAGCCAAATACGAAGCAGCGAAACAGTCTGGTTTCTTTGCTGGCGAGATTATTGGTGTTGAAGTATCTCAAGGCCGTAAGTCGCCACCGAAGCTGGTTGATCAAGACGAACATCCACGTCCGTCTTCTAATTTTGAAGCGCTACAAAAATTACGTCCACTGTTTGAAGGCGGTGTCGTGACTGCAGGTAATGCTTCAGGCGTCAACGATGGTGCAGCAGCACTGTTAATTGGTTCTGAGCAAGCTGAGCAAACATTGGGCATTAAACCGATCGCGAAAATATTGGCATCGGGTGCAGCAGGGATTGAGCCACGCATTATGGGTGCAGGTCCTGTCGATGCAATCAAGCTGGCATTAAAACGTGCCAATCTGACTTTGGCGGATATGGACATCATCGAGATCAATGAAGCTTTTGCTTCTCAAGTGTTGGCATGTCTCCGAGGTTTGGATGTGGCGTTGGATGATCCGCGTGTCAATCCAAACGGTGGTGCGATTGCAGTCGGTCATCCACTGGGTGCATCGGGCGCTCGCTTGGCATTATCAACGGCACGTGAACTACAACGTAGCGGCAAAAAATATGCTGTGATCAGTCTATGTATTGGTGTGGGGCAAGGTCTCGCAATGGTTATTGAACGCGTATAAAGGGAAAGATACATGGGTGCATTAGAGGGTATTCGCGTACTGGATTTAAGTCGCGTACTTGCAGGTCCTTGGTGTGGTCAAATCCTCGCGGATTTGGGCGCAGAAGTGATTAAAGTTGAACGTCCAAAAACCGGTGATGACACCCGTTTATGGGGTCCACCTTGGATGAAGAACAATCAAGGCGAGGACACATGTGAAGCAGCTTATTATCAATCTGCGAATCGAAATAAACTTTCCGTTGCGATTGATATTTCGACCGCTGAAGGTCAGGAATTGGTCCGTGCTTTAGCTGCCGACTCTGATGTGATCATTGAAAACTATAAAGCTGGCTCGTTGAAAAAATACGGACTGGATTACGATAGTTTAAGTGCAATTAACCCGAAACTGGTTTATTGCTCAATTACCGGTTTTGGTCAAACAGGTCCGCGTGCGCCTGAACCAGGTTATGATTTTATCATTCAGGGCATGGGTGGCTTAATGTCTGTGACCGGTGAGAAAGATGATTTACCGGGTGGTGGCCCACAAAAAGTCGGTGTGGCATTTGCCGATTTAACCACGGGTCTGTATTCAACAATTGCCATTCAAGCGGCATTGTTGAATCGCACCATTACTGGCTTAGGTCAATACATTGATATGGCATTGCTAGATGTGCAAGTGGCAACGCTTGCCAATCAAGGCATGAACTATTTAGCTTCGGGTAAAGTGCCGGGTCGCTATGGTAATGCACATGCCAATATTGTGCCTTATCAAGTATTTAAAGCAGCAGACCAAGATTTTATTATTGCCTGTGGTAATGACAAACAATTCGTTGCACTCAGTAATGCGATTGGTTTGCCGGAATTACCCAATGATCCGCGCTTTACCACCAATGCACTGCGGATTAAGTACCGTACTGAAATTGGCGAGTTATTGTCTGAGCATTTCCTTAATAATAATGCGAAACATTGGGTTGAAGCGATTCATGCAGTCAAAGTTCCAGTCGGTTTAATCAATAACCTCGAACAAGCTTTTGAAGAGCCGCAAATTCAGGCACGTAACATGTTGATTGAAATGCAGCATCCTTTAAAAGATAAGCTTAAAGTGATTGGTTCTCCCATCAAACTTTCTCGTACCCCAGTGGAATACAAGAAAGCACCACCGATGCTGGGTGAACATACCAATGAAATCTTAGCGCGTATAGCTGATGCTGAAAAATTAGCAGAACTGCGAACAAAAGGCATTATTGGTTAATCTATATTAAAAGCCTTTTTCAAATGAATAAAGAAGCAACTTTTTATAAGTTGCTTCTTTGCTATTAATAGGATATTTATATTATAATTTTCGCCATGCGAAACAAAATTAAAGAATTTAGGCCATTTAAATGACTGAAATGACAGAATCGGAACAAGCGGAGAAGCTGTTAGCTCCATTACGACATGAACTCTTGGATCCCATTGAGGATATGCAGGATGAAAATGATCGCCAATACATTACCGCTCTTGCCCGTGGCTTGGAACTGTTACGTTGTTTTACACCAAAACATCAACATTTAGGTAACCAGGAACTCTCTCAAATGACAGGGTTGCCTAAACCAACCATTAGTCGTTTAACCCATACGCTGTCACGTTTGGGGTATTTGAAACAAGTACCAAACTCAAGTAAATTTCAGCTTTCTGTGGGCGTACTTTCATTTGGTTATTCGATGTTGTCGAATCTTTCGGTCCGTTCGATTGCTCATCCATACATGAAAGAATTAGCGGATTACGCAGGTGCAGCAGTTGCTATGACAACCCGTGACCGCTTAAACATGATCTACTTAGATGTTGTACAAGGCAAAGGTAGTGTTACTATGCGACGCCAAGTCGGTACCTATTTACCCATTCATTTAAGTTCTGTTGGTCGCGCATGCTTGGCAGCAATGCCAGAAGATGAACGCGAATTTTTACTGAATGCCATTCGTGCCAAACACAAAGAAGACTGGATCAAGATTAATCGCGATTTAGATAAAGCTTTTAAAGACTATCAAGACTTTGGATATTGCTTCTCGGTAGGTGATTGGCATAAAGATGTAAATTCAGTGGCTGTGCCTTATTATCATGAGCAACACGGTTTATTGGTATTTAACTGTGGTGGACCAAGCTTTATTTTAAGTCGTGAAAAGCTGGAAGATGAAATCGCCCCGCGCTTAGTACATATGGTAAATAATATTCGTACAGATGTTGGATAGTTGTTATTAAGACGCTATACCTATTATTTAAATAGTCACATAAAGAGCAGTATTAATTCAAAAAGATACTACTCTTTTTGTTTATTTTCGAATAATCATCAATGTTGCAGTAGCATGTGCATAAATTTTATCATTTTCATCAATAATTTTGCCTTCAGTACTGACTATTGTCCGTCCAGCATTAATCAAGTGCCCAATGCCTCGATAGGTTTTTCCGACTTGCATGGGACGGATCATTTTTATATTCAAGTCTACAGTAGCAAAGCGATTGCCTTTTCCCATAATTGAGTGGGCAACTCCACCAGTTACGCTGTCTAGAACAGTGGCACAGAATCCACCATGCACGCCACCTTGTAAATTAATATGTTCTTCACCGGGTGTAACTTCATACACGACATAACCTTCTTGCACATCCACCAGTTTCATGGGAATGGTCTTGGCCATCGGTGCATGTGGAATTTCACCATTTTTAACAGCAGTTAAAAATTCTAAACCTGTATATTGATCCATCGACATTTAATCTTATTTCCTATACGCCTTGTAATTACTTCCCATTTTAATATTTATTGAGTTATTTTGAAATAAAATACCGCAATGTAAAACTAAGGTTTTATGACTCTTTTTTCTTATTTGAAATAGTTCCTGGCATTTTTAGAAATTTAAGTAAATCTACTCTTAATTAATTGTATTGAAATTTTTCATTTTTGGAGTAGGGTGGTTCCCGAAAGATGAAATTGAGCATGAATCAATGGAATTTGATGTCGCTATTGTTGGGGGAGGATATCCCAATCATTTCTAGTGAAAGTAAAGACTACTTGAAGTAATTAAACTTCATCATTCAATCCTGAGTGTAATTCTCTGATGTAAGAGAAAAAATCCAATCTCTGGCCTCAGAAGGCTGGATAAACTTTTAATTTTTAATCATGCCTTGTTGAATCAAGTTTTCTATTTGCTGAGTGTTCAAACCTAACTCTTGTAAGGTTTTTTTGTGAATGTTCCACTAAATCTGGAATCGCGTGAATATTAAAATCCTTTTCTTCCGTCAAACCCACAGACTTAAGTGGTAGGTATTTTGCCTATAGGGGAATCCACTTCAATCCAACGTTTGAGCGCTTTGAGTTGTGGATGTTCCCAGATATCCTGAAATTCATTCACACTGGCATTGGCAACTTTTGCCTTTTCTAAGCGTTCCAGAATCTCGTGCTGATCCCTTTGTTGGAATAACTGTGTAATGAAGTTTTTTCGAGAATATGTAGGATGAGAAGGATCACTAACCGACCGTTTAACGCATACATTTTTGTGTTTGGGTTATTTAAAATAATTGACCGACTTGAGTAAATTTAAGCTTTCTATTGGAGTACTTTCGTTTGGTTATTCGTATTGTCGAATTTATCCATTCGCTCAATTGCTCGTCCTTATATTGAAGGATTTATTCACTAACACGAGAGTGTATGGCAAGTATAAACAATCACCATGATATTGATTTCGCAATTTATTAAACCGCGTTAAATTTGCGATTTTTTATTGCCTGTGATTTGGTTTTACTTGTGAAGGTGTCTGCACTTCCTGTTATAGTTCAATATAGCGGAGAATACTTTTACCATGAATCTTACTTATAAATATTTGTACACTCGCTTTCATGTGTTTGGTTCTTTACCAACCCATAAGGTTTTTAAAAGCGAAACTGGAAGTCAATCTAAATTAGTGTTTGCAGATCAGTCTTTTATTTATGGTTTAGTTTCCGAGTGGGCTATTAACAATACACATTTTGATGGCTGTAAACCTACATGGGAGCAAGAGTCAAAATTGTTTTTAGCCAAGGAAAAGGAAGCATTGAGCCTATATAGATTACAGCATCCACAGTTTAAGACTGAAACTCTTATTTGATCTCTTTTATATGATAAAAATCATAGATTACTGCATTTAGTTGAGTTTGTAGATTATACGCAGAATGTAGTGGATTAGTCTTATAAACGGGGTATGATTTAATTCTGTTACGATATAATTGGGGTGTAAATTCATCGTTATTTGAATTACCCTAGTTTAAGCAAAAGCTCATCAAAAGATGGGTTTTTTTATTGTATAAATTTTTTCTCTTTAAGCCAAATGTAAAGAGGATGCAGCATTAAAAAATAACATTATGTGATTTGTTTAAATTAATTTACGTAAAGTGTGAATTTGTTAACAAATAGGCAAATAAACTTAACATAATAAAATAAATGATTTTCTATAATTTATTGGGAAAATAATAATAAGGCTATAGAAATGTCTAAAATTCTCATTTTGAAAGAAGTAAATGCTATAAGCAGTTGCGGCACAGAGATAATCGTAGAACAAATCTTTGAAAAGAATTTAAATGAGGATGGAGCAAGCTTGAATTGGATGGCGTTACCTAAAATAGTAATTAGTGAAAAAGTATTTAATTTAAATAAAGATAATATTTTTACTCATCCTGGAACTGGGAAAGTATTCAGGGTAATAAAACAAACAGATATGTTTAAATTTAAAAAAAAGACTAAACGTTTATTTTAAGTTTTTAATAATCTAATAGCAAAATAGAAAGAAAAAAAGCTCATCCAAAGATGGGCTTTTTGTTTCAAATAACAACATTGATAATCTTCCTATTTTTGATATCTTTGAATTTTGGTAAGAATTTAAAATGATGAAAAAAATATTGTTTCTTGGAATGATGATTTCCTCACTTGCAGCATGTTCAACTGTACATAACAAAGACACTCATGCACCAAAATTAAGTGCAGCCAATCCTGCTAGTGAATATTGTATTAACCAAGGTGGAAAATTAGAAATAAGAAACGAAGTGAATGGTCAGGTTGTTTATTGCCATTTTCCAAATGGTCAAATCATTGAAGAGTGGAAATTTTTCCGCGATAGCTCAAAAGAATGTTTAGCAGAGGAGGCTAAAGTTCTGGTGGGAAAAACTGATTTAACTGATAATGAAATTAAACAAAAAACTCAATCTGAAATTATTCGTCGTATTGCGCCTGGTCAGCCAGTAACGATGGATTATCGTTCAAATCGAATTACAGTTACGATTGATCCTGTTTCTAAGAAAATCACCCATGCAAGTTGTGGTTGATTTTTATCACAGTTATTAAAGTATAAACAAGAAATTAAAAACTCACTGAAAGGTGGGCTTTTTTATAACTAAATGTGAACAATCAGCTAACAAATGCAGTGAATATTTTTGAAATTCTTCAGGGGTATAGTGTTTAATTAATATGCTTGCTGGAGCAATCAAAAATGAAAAGTGCCCCTAATTTTCAGATGTTACAGCAAGTTTATAACTTTATGGCTGAGAAACCAAACTTTAAAACAAAAGCAGAGCTAGATCTATTATTAGAATTTTTTTCAGAAATACAGCAAGATCAAAAAACAGGAGTCAGGCTTGACTCACCTTCTAAAATTATCGGTAAATTTGGGAGTCGACAAATAATCAATATTAATTTAGCGCCTCCCATACGGCATAAAAATGAGTTTCTGGCATGGGTATATAAACAATTGCATCGATAATGATTTAATTTAACAATATCACCTTTAATCTTCGCAAATGACAAAAGGAAGCCTACTTAGCAAAAGGTAGGTTTTTTTATTACCCTTAAAATAGCTATATTATTGAAAATAAAAAGTGAATTAAAGAAAGGGTTGAAAATAGTTTCTCTATATTTTTTCGACGAAATGAGGGGGATATTTTAGTTATTCGAAGGAAAAGATAAATCAAAAACTTAAATAGGACTAATTCACCGGGTTAAGCGGTTTTTTATTGTCTGAAATTTTAATTCCTTTTAAGAAAGTTTAGATGTGTTAATTCCTCGGTAAATTATTTTGTATCCATGCTTCTGAATACTTTGATGAAATTGAGTATCGGAAGTGAATTGGTAAATATTGCATATAGAATTAGTAATATAAAACAAATGTTTGTGATTTATTTGTAAGGCCTTCATGATTTTTTATTTAGATTATAATTGTATTTTTGGTAATCAATGGTGACCAAAATGACTGTATCAACTTCGCTATTAACGTTTGAAGAATTATTTACTGAACTTTACCATGCTATTGCTAAGCGAGAGCAAAATCTCGTGCTGTTAAAAGCACCTTTAGATTCTATCGAGATAGGGTGTTATTTTAGAATTGGAAGAATACTGCCCCCCGCTTTTAATTTTCAAACTCATTTAGAGGGTGAGAATACATTTGTGATTACTGTGGAGTATTAATTTGATGCAATTTTTAAGAGAGTTATATTGTTGGTATGAGTATGAGCAGGATGACAATGGCAAGATGATCAAAGTGTGCCGCAAATGTGGAAAAAACCTAAACAAAATATTAGCTATTCTCCTATAGCTGGAATGTACTATGGCCCATAAAACTCCGCTACATACGAGATATGGGCGGTTTTTTTATATTTTCTTATGTAAGGATCAGTATGTGGTAAGTTCGTGGATGAAATTGTATTCATCTGTCATGATAAATTATAGAGTCTAATCCATATAAGGTATTAGAATGAAAATTATTGCTAAAGACCGAAATACAGGTGAAATGATAGAACTTAATGCTGAAGAAGATACGAGCATGGGAACTTTAAATTATTTTTATTGTGATCAAGAGGGAAATTATTTACGTTCATCCAAACGTCCTTATGACAAAATGCCTAGACATTCGGTGATGCCTAATATGCATTTTGCTTTAGGTCAGCGATTAATCTTAATTATAGAAATAATAGAATGACAACAAGCCTCCTACGGGAGGTTTTTTATGGGTAAAATTTTATCAACAGACCATACCAGCCATTAATCTAATCAATTAAGAGGAAGATGAACACCTCATGAAAATTGTGCTGGTACGTAGATAGACAGGTAGGCAGTTAGTACATTCCTGACACCTGAAATTTCGCTATATCATCCTGATAATCTTTGTCAGTTAAAACATACATCTTTCACATAATTCATCTTATTTAAATTATAGATCGATCACTTGTATAAACATCTCTATGTTAGGAGGTGTTCTTAACGTTTGTAGGTAATTGCTTACAAGGAAACAGGAAATTTCCGATATGATTCATTGTTAATATTTGTAATTATTTGTTAAGTAAGTTCCACTCTATATAGATGGAAAAATCGTATAATAATTATAAGAATATAACTCCGAACTTACATAAACGTAAGTCATAAAGGGGAAGCTACACGATTAAGCCTTATAGTTTTGGGAGAGACTATAGGGCTTTTATTTTTGACTAAGATAAGAAATTATTAATAGGCTAAAAAAGATGACCAAAAACTGCCTCATTGTTAAGTAGTATATAATTTTTATATTAATGAAAGGGTTCTAATAAATTTTATAATTTACAACCCCACTAATTTTATCCGTAGCAGTCGGTTTTTTCTGCAATCAATCAAGTATAAATGTCAAAAATTAATTGCCCATTTACATTCAAGCTAACAAAGTAAGTTATACATTAACCCCAGATTCCCTATGATAGAAATAAAAGTAGGGAGTAAAAAAGCTATGATCAAAATTAAAAATCCAAATTCTGGAGAAGAGAGAACGATTAATAAAGTTCTCGGTGATGAAGACACCTTAGCCAAGGCCCAAGAGCATGCCGGTTATTATGATATGCATAACAATCATTTTATTCCTCAAATCAATATCACTAATGAGGTTGTTGGGTTTTGTGAAGCCGAAGAAAATTCTACTATTTGGGAAATAATTGTTTAAATTATTTAATCGAAGAAGGATATCTTATAATTCGGTCGATAAATAGACGATACCGAAAGCAACTTGAATTAGCCACAACTCACTGGACCACAGAACAGGATAGTTATTTGATTGAGAACCATGCGCTCAGGTTTGCAGAGCTGATAATCAACTTACTATTCACTGATGGTCAGATTATCCGGCGAAAAGAACGATTTGGGTTGTTACGAAGATAAAAATAATTGCGAAGGTTTTAAAAGGTTTCCTGTAGGCTTTTCCCTAAAATTAAAATACGGATTAAGCACCTAAAGTTACTTAATTAAATTTAAAAAGCCTATTGATTAATCTTTAAATGTTTCATTCAGAGCTTGCTGCACTGCATCTATCCTTGTCTTGCAGGCTTTGTATGCGATCATGGACTCTTCAACAATCTTCATTAAGTTATCAATATCCGGCTCTTCCTGAGACTCAAGCAGTTCAGCATTCTTTTTAAGCACTTCATAACCTTCTTTAAAGCTTAATTCTTTTTTAGCCATTGCGGATTACCTCTTTAACATCGGCGTTGATAATGCCGTCCTGTAATTCTACCTGAATGTCATCACCTGAAATTTGTTGAATCGAACGAATGGATTTGCCTTGGCTGCGCACAATAGCGTAACCTTTGGCCATCACATTTTTAGGATTCTGTAAAAGCGTTTCACGTAATAATGATTCAACTTGGGTTGATGCCAATTTAATTTGTTGTTGCGCAAAATATTGGCTATTGCCTTTTATTAACTCAAGCGTTTGCTGAGTCGTATTAATCTGATTTTGAGCCAGTGTCTTGATCACTTTGATGTACTGATCATTTTGGCTTTGATAGGCCGCGATCTGGTGTTGAGATAAATGTTTGATGGCCTGTAATGATTGCAGTATTTGTTGTGTCCGCTCAACAATCAAGTTTCGAATACCTCCAATCACTTTACTTGGCGTATCAAAAGATCGGTGGGCGACTTCATCTAAAATAGTACGGTCTTTTTCATGGCCAATACCCACCCATATCGGAACTGAACATGTACACAAGAAAGCTGCTAAAGGGTAGTCATTCAAATACGCTAAATCATTCACAGCACCACCGCCACGAATAATCACAATCAAATCGGGAGCAAAAGTGAAATCTGTCGCCCACTGAGCTAAGCCATTCGTTAATGATTCAATCATACTGACAGCTGCAGTATTTCCCTGAAATGTCGCCGTGTGATAGACGAAGTGACAAACCCCAGCCTGATCCAAAGCATCTGCATCTTTTTTAAAGTCACCTAAACCTGCAGCGTTTTCAGGAGCAATTACCAAGACGTTTTGAATATCGAAAGGAGCAGGGAGTAATTTATTTTTATTGGCTAAGCCTTCTAAGCGAAGATGCTCTAATATTTGCTGATAACGTTTAGCAATCTCCCCCAAGGTATAGCTTGAATCAATATTTTCTACATTGACTGAAAAACCATACTGAGGACTAAAATTGGCTTTTACTTTTATCAGGACATTTAAATCTTTTGATAGCTCAATACCACTTTCACGCTCAAACTTTAAAACCATTTTGGCAGCTGAAAACTTCCATATCGTTGCCTTACAACTGGCAATCACTTTATCTGTATCATGTTCTTTTTCTGCAAGCTCTAAATAGTAATGACCACCTTTGATACTGAGATTGCGAATCTCTGCTTTTACCCACACTGGCTCGTCAAAAGCTATACGGATAACTTCCTTTACCGTAGACAAGTATTCACTTAATGAAAGCTGGGGTTCAAACATAGATATGCTGGCAAGGTATCGTTATAAAAATAGTATCGAACTGATCGTTCAAAGGCAATTGAACTTGCTTAACTCGGCATTGTGTTTATACGATTTTTTCAAAAAATTGATATAATTCAAAAATTTTACTTAAGTTGCAAAATGAATCCTTACTTGAACATCTATTCGCCTGTTAGTTGGACACTTTAATAAAGCTTTCTCAAAATCAAAGTGGCAATTAACTTGGACACTTAATGTATGGTAAAAGTGACAATCTTTCCGATGATAATAATTCTAACAGCGTAAGTTCAAAAGGATTTATACCTTACAGACTAGACCCTACATCTATTTCAAATCAATTCAAAATTATACATCGGGCGAAAGATCTTAATTACTATGAAATAGCTCCACGCTCTGGTTCAAATTTAACACCAGAACAATATATTAAATTGTATTCTGGAATAAAATGTTTAGATTAAGAGATTTTTATGAAAAATTATAAGATTAAATTACCAGATGATTTCAATGAATATGCATGGGAAATTGAATCAAAAGGGTGTCTCGAAATAGATATTGAAATCTATGCTAATGTTTATACCTTTAACTTTTATGATCCTGTTAGGTTAAATCAAACAATACAAGATGATTTAGATTCTAATCAATATTTCTTTTATGAAAACATAGTTGTTATACCTAGTGTTAATATAGAAAACATTGAGTCCTTTATAAAGAATATAATTGACACACCTTATTTAACTTCATTTAATATAAAAACAAATTAAATCAATATCTTATTTCCTTCATGTATAGCATTTTCTTTTTTATATTAGCTAAGAATTAAGCCAATTATTCATACGTAGGTAATTGGCTTTTATTTGTCCAATGAAGGAAGAACGAGTGTCCAGTTATATGCACTACTAAGTGTCCATTTGGATAAGAATATGCATTAAGTATAAAAACACTAAAAAATAACCTTGTTACAAATGGGATTTTTTTGAAAAATTCTGAATTTTTTTGCTAATTAACATGATCAATAAGTAAATAAATTAAAAATTCACTCTGAGTTAGCAATGCTTTTAGGACAGAAAATATTCTCAATTTTTGCAGATAAGACTTGGGATGGTTTTATACAGATCTGTACGTTTTTTAACTCACATACATTTAAGGTCTTTGCGGATAGGTATTACTAAAATTTTTTCTTATGATAGGAAACAACAGGTACAGGAAGTTCCGGAACAAAAAACAATAATAATGAGTTCTCGCACGAGGATCGTGAGGTACGACAGGAGTTATACCTAAGTCATCAATACGAAAAAGCCCGACAGGATGTCTGGGCTTTTTTATTGCGTAAAATTTGTATCATGTAAATAGTAGAAAAAATAAAAAATGTCTAAAGGTCGTCTTATATGATTTAAAAAGGGCTTATTGATTTTCCAAAATTGATAAAAATGCTTCAATAAAGTTAGGTCGTTTTTTTTGATGACTTTGACCTACTTTTATCACTTCGAAAGTTAAATCTTCGAGTTTTAATTTGTCACTTTCTGTTTTTAGTTTTTGATGAGTGGATTGCAAGCCTTTTACCCAATCTTCAAGCACCTCTATAGACATATCTTTTTTAATATTTAGAACTTGAGTGGCTGTTTTAAAATGGCTTAAAGTTGTACTATCTTTAAAAGATACTTCTATACGATGATCTATGCTCTCAAATAGATCATGCTTAATAATAAATTCGAATTTTCCACTTGCGGGTTTTATAACACTTATATAAATGTTTTTGAAAGCTTGCGTATATCTTTTATTCTTTGCATCATGGATTTCTGAAATCCATCCTTGAGATTCTAAGAATTTATCCATCTCAATAAATATTAAATTCGTGACTTTTTCTTCAATTTTATTGGCTAATTCTTTAAGTTCATGACTTGTTGCGACCAGCTTATTTTCCAATTTAGATCGATAAGATTGCTCATCATCATGTTGTATTGATTTGGCAAATATTGCTTGCAAGCGTTGTTCTGGTGTCATGATTTATACTCACTTTTAATTAATAAAAGCCTTATTAATTATAATGTGGCTCAGTTCATATATTTCAAGTAAGCATGAAAAAATAGCACTCAATCCTAAAACTGAGTAAAGGATGGGAGTTTTACTTCTGTTTTTTCGTTTCGTATAAATCGCTTTATATGTATTGTAAATAGATGATTGAAAATAGCGCTATAAAATTGATAGCGCTTTATTTTTGTAGGTAAAGGCTTACGAAAAAACAGGAAATTACCGCTATAACTTAGCTTAAATATCTGTAATTATTCATTTAATGAATTCCATCATGTATAGATGGAAATTGCATAATAATAATTATAAACACATAACTGTGACCTGATAAAAAGGTAGGTTATGAAGAGGAAGCTACAGATCTAAGCCTTATAGTTTTGGGAGAGACTATAAGGCTTTATTTTTTTAAATTTTTCTTATCTACTGAAAAAATGAATTCAAGCTAGATACTTTCAATTCTGCATCATCATCTGTCAATTATTTATATTTATTCCATTTCTATTGTGCAGCACTCGTTCCATTTTAGTGCTCATAGAAGAGAAAGAGCCTGCCATTTAATAGTTAATATTAATAATAATCATTGATTTAAGTATGGATAGTCACAATTGGCACATTATTTGAATAATACATTCTGACTTTACAAGAAAATGCCTTAAAAAGGGTCGGAGAATAAATGATGATGCAACAAAAATTGATTTCTAAAAGTTTACTTACAGCTGCATTACTGGCAAGCATTACACTTACAGGATGCTCAAAACCCGCTGAAAAAAATGAAGCAACTCAGCCTGAAGCGAAAGCAGCTGCGACAAGTGACGATACGATCAAAGTCGGTATTTTGCATTCCCTTTCAGGCACGATGGCAATTTCTGAAACCTCATTAAAAGATACCGCATTAATGGCGATCAATGAAATTAATGCGAATGGCGGGGTATTAGGTAAAAAATTGGAACCTGTAGTGGTTGACCCTGCTTCCGATTGGCCTTTGTTTGCAGAACGTGCACGCCAGTTAATCACTCAAGATAAAGTGGCAGTGATTTTTGGTGCCTGGACTTCAGTATCGCGTAAATCTGTACTTCCTGTAGTTGAAGAGCTGAATGGCTTAATGTTCTATCCAGTTCAATATGAAGGACAGGAACAGTCAAAAAATATTTTCTACACCGGTGCTGCACCAAACCAACAAGCAATCCCTGCAGTTGAATATCTCATGAGTGAAGAGGGCGGTAACGCCAAGCGTTTTGTATTGTTGGGTACAGACTATGTTTACCCACGGACCACCAACAAAATCCTGCGTGCATTCTTAAAATCTAAAGGCATTGCTGAAACCGATATTATGGAAGAGTACACACCTTTCGGTCACAGTAACTATCAAACCATTGTGGGGAATGTGAAGAAATTTGCTGCGGGTAAAAAGACTGCTGTAATTTCAACAATCAATGGTGATTCAAACGTACCGTTCTACCGTGAATTGGGTAACCAGGGCATAAAAGCTTCGGATATTCCGGTTATGGCATTTTCAGTGGGTGAGGAAGAACTTCGAGGAATTGATACCAAACCGTTAGTTGGACACTTGGCAGCATGGAATTATTTCATGACTGTGAAAAATCCAATTAATACTAAATTTATTGATAAATACAAACAATTTGCAGTGGAGTACAAGCTACCAAATGCAGCTAAGGTTGTCACCAATGATCCAATGGAAGCAACTTATGTGGGCATTAATATGTGGAAGCAAGCGGTAGAAAAAGCGGGCACCACAGAGGTCGATAAAGTACGTGAAGCAATGGCGGGGCAAACTTTTGCGGCTCCATCTGGTTATACCTTGAAAATGGATGAAACCAATCACCATTTACATAAGCCGGTCATGATTGGCGAGATTCGTGGGGATGGTCAGTTTGATATTGTTTACAAAACACCTACTGCTATAAAAGCGGAGCCATGGAGTCCGTATATTCCTAAATAAGTTTCCCCAAAGCCTGTTGCATCTGTAGCAGGCTTTTTTGATTTATTTTTCCCTCATGGAAATAACACTTAATAGGGAGGCTTAGCATGATTGATCGAATAAATTACCCCACTATTCTATTCATTATTACTCAATTTTTTTTCCTGCAAAATTTGAATGCAGAGACGCCAAATTCTTCTTCAGCAGAAAACACTCAAGCTATTATCAGCCAGACTAAAAATACCCATAAGGCAGTTGCCTCATCGGGTGATGCGATTCAACAATTTGTCCAAGCAGGGTTTTCTGAACGTCGCAATATGTTGAACCAATGGCCAGCCAGTATCGAAGAACTCGATCGTTTGGTTGCCTATGTGAATAACAATGAACTGTACACAGATGGTTCTGGACAAACCTATATTTTAAAAAATGATGAAAAGTTATTCAGCTATCCAAATGAACAGGTTGTGGCAACTTGGCCATCAGATTTATCCCAAGTTACTTTGGTGAACACCTTGCGTAAGGCATTGAGCTTTGGACAAGCCAAAGTAAGATTACAGTCTGAAGATGCTTCTCAGCGTTTAGAAGCGATAGATATTTTGGAAAATAATTTATCTGAATTAGATACAGCAATGGTGAATACGCTGTATTTAAATGAAACGAATAATAAGGTTAAAGCCCGATTAGAACAACTCAAAGCACGTTTGGACTATGGCAGTACAGACGTACGGGTCAAGATCCAAGCGGTAAAAGTACTCAAACAATCAAATCGTCCCGAGGTATTGGCTTTGGTCGAACAAGAACTCCAACAACCGAATTTAAATCCAGAATTAAAAACAGTATTGGTCGATGCCAAAGGGAGTATTAAAACCCGACTTCAAGCCAGTGAATGGACAGGACATGTCTTTTCAGGTTTGAGTACAGCCAGCATTTTATTATTGGCGGCCTTAGGGTTAGCCATTACCTACGGTTTGCTGGGTGTCATCAATATGGCGCATGGCGAACTGATCATGATTGGTGCATATACTACCTATGTGGTGCAAAGCCTGTTCAAGACCCATTTTTCAGGATATGTCGATTGGTACCTGATTGCTGCAATTCCTGCTGCATTCGTGGTCAGTGCATTGATTGGCATGTTGATTGAAAGGACCGTGATTCGTCCCTTATATGGTCGTCAACTTGAAACCTTATTGGCAACTTTTGGTGTCAGCCTGATCTTAATGCAATTGGTGCGCATGATTTTTGGTGCACAAAATGTCGAAGTCTCCAATATTTCATGGCTTTCGGGTGGGATTTCAATCACCCCAAGCCTGATGCTGCCTTATAACCGCATCGCCATTATCGTCTTTACTGTGGCTGTTTTTCTGCTCTTGGTTTATCTACTGAATAAAACGCGTTTTGGTCTATTCGTTCGTGCCGTGACGCAAAACCGTCAAATGGCACGTGCCGTGGGGATTCGTTCAAGTCACATCGACATGCTGGCTTTTGGTTTGGGTTCAGGTTTGGCAGGCCTGGCAGGTTGTGCTTTGGCACAAGTCGGTAACGTTGGCCCTGACTTGGGTCAAAACTACATTATCGATGCTTTTCTTGTTGTGGTCGTCGGTGGTGTAGGACAAGTCTGGGGCGCAGTTCTTGCCGCACTGGGTTTAGGAATCAGCGGTACCGTTCTTGAGATTGGCATGGGGGCTGTGCTTGCAAAAATTATTTTACTGGTTCTTGTGATTTTGTTTATTCAAAAACGCCCACAAGGTTTATTCGCCATTAAAGGTCGATTTGTGGAGTAAACACTATGAAAATCACATCATTCCTATCCGATAAACCCTATAGCGCAGTGGCCATTGCCATGTGCTTTGCCATCATGCTGATTTTACCCTGGTTTCATTTGTTGCCAAGCGATTCAAGTCTGCATCTTTCTGCATATTGGGTGACCTTGATTGGCAAAATCATGTGTTTGGCTTTGGTGGCTTTAGCACTTGATTTGGTTTGGGGTTATGCCGGAATTTTAAGTCTTGGACATGGTTTGTACTTTGCCCTAGGTGGTTATGCCTTTGGCATGTACCTGATGCGTGAATCCGCAGGGGACGGCTTGCCTGACTTTATGCGCTTTTTAAGCTGGACGGAACTGCCGTGGTATTGGGTGGGAACAGAACATATTTTATGGTCACTCACCTTGGTGATCTTGGTTCCTGGACTGATCGCTTTTATCTTCGGATATTTTGCTTTCCGTTCCAAAATCAAAGGCGTGTATTTCTCCATCATCACTCAGGCAATGACTTTTGCAGCAGCCTTATTGTTCTTCCGTAATGAAACAGGCTTTGGCGGGAACAATGGTTTTACGGGTTTTAAAACTATTTTGGGTATGGATATTACCTCTACTTCAATGCGTGCAAGCTTATGCTTTATCACCGCTTTAGTATTGTTACTGTGTTTTATTGGCTTACGTCATTTGATGAATAAACCTTATGGACGTGTATTGGGGGCAATTCGGGATAGTGAAAATCGTCTGCAATATTTAGGTTATCGAACGCTTTGGTACAAGCTGTCTGCATGGGTACTTTCTGCAGTTATTGCAGGTATTGCAGGAGCATTGTATGTCCCACAGGCGGGGATTATTAATCCCAGTGAAATGAACCCGGTGAACTCGATTGAAATGGCAGTGTGGGTTGCGGCAGGCGGTCGGGGAACCTTGATCGGACCCATTCTAGGGGCAGGTTTAATTAATGGCGTAAAGACCTATTTCACAGTGGCCTATCCAGAAGCATGGTTGCTTATTCTCGGAGCACTGTTCATCGTCGTGACCATCTTCCTTCCTAAAGGGGTGATCGGTATGTTCGACCGCTTTAAAAAGGAGAAAAACTAAATGTCAGATTTAGGATTAAACCCACAACAACATGGCGGTCAACTGGGCGAAGGCTATGGACGTTTAAAAGAAGCAGGACCTGACTTTAGCCATGGCATCGCTTTATATCTAGAGAAAGTCAGTGTCTGGTTCGATGCATTCCGTGCATTAAACGATTTGTCGCTTTACATCAATGAAGGTGAGTTACGTTGCATCATCGGTCCGAATGGTGCGGGTAAAACCACGCTGATGGATGTGATTACAGGGAAGACGCGCCCAACGCAAGGCACCGCATTTTTCGGTCAAAATTATGACCTCGCGAAAATGAGTACCGAAGAAATTGCTGAAGCAGGGATTGGACGTAAATTTCAAAAACCGACTGTCTTTGAAAACTTCACCGTGATGGAAAACCTGCTCCTTGCCGCCCCTAAAAATAAACAGGTAAAGAAAAGTTTTTTCAGCAAGCTAGAACCAGATGCTCAACTTGCTTTAGAACAATCACTCGAGCAAATTCGTTTGAAAGAATTCATTAACAAACCTGCAGGTTTGTTGTCCCATGGTCAAAAGCAATGGTTAGAAATTGGCATGTTGTTGATGCAACGTCCAAAACTGATTTTGCTGGATGAACCTGTGGCAGGAATGACTGATGCCGAAACCGAACGGACAGCGGAACTTTGTCTAGAACTCAAGAAAAACCACACCTTGATCGTGGTGGAGCATGACATGAGTTTCATTAACAGCATCAGCGAAAAAGTGACGGTACTGGCTCAGGGGGCAATTTTAGCCGAAGGTACATTGGCAGAAGTTCAAGCCAATGAAGATGTGATTGAAAAATATTTGGGACGTTAAGGAGCAGACCATGTTAGAAGTCAAAGACGTCAATCAGTTTTATGGGGGCAGTCATATTTTACGTGACGTGTCTTTCCAGGCACCTGTAGGCGAATGTTCAGTTGTACTTGGACGTAATGGCGTAGGAAAAACCACTTTATTGAAATGTTTGATGGGGATCTTGCCAATTAAATCGGGACAGATTTTATTGGATGGCAAAGACATTTCAAAAATGAGTCCCGAACAACGTGTTCGTGCTGGCTTGGCATATGTCCCACAAGGACGGGATATTTTTTCCACCTTGACTGTTGAAGAAAATATCCTGATTGGAATGGCTAAATTTTCAGGCGCTAAAACCAAAAAAGTTCCTGAGCATCTTTATGAGATTTTCCCCATATTGGATGAAATGAAACATCGCCGTGGCGGAGATTTATCGGGTGGTCAGCAACAGCAGCTTGCGATTGCACGTGCGCTCGCTTCTGAACCGCGTGTATTGATTTTAGATGAACCGACTGAAGGCATTCAGCCATCGATTATTAAAGATATTGGCAAGGTGATTCGTAAACTTGCGGATGGTGGAGAAATGGCCATTATTTTAGTGGAGCAGTTCTATGACTTCGCTGAAGAACTCGCGGATGGCTATACGGTCATGGCACGTGGGCAGGTGATTGCTCATGGTGTAGGAAGTGAAATGCCTGAGAAAGGAATTAAAGATTTGGTGGCGATTTAATATTCTTCTTAAAAAAGGGAGGGACTGTCCTCCTTTTTTCATAGGTATGTTCCCTCATGAAATTGCATTTTATAATTGAAGGTTTACTCTGAGTTATGAACCCTTCAAAGCCAAAAATAATCTCCAATTTGTATGGAAAAATTTAATTAATTTTTGTCAGTTTTAACTTACAAAAATTCAAGTCTATCTCTTATATTTTCCATATTGGCTGTTCCTTATGATCAAAATATAGGGAACAGGATGTTCCGGAACAAAAAACAAAAATTATAAGTTTTAGTAGAAGGAAAGTAAGGCAGAGCAAAGAGATAAAAAATCCCAACAGTCATGTTGGGATTTTTTATTACGTATAACTCGTCTTATATAAATTAAATGGTAGAAAAAATAGGAAGCTTTGATTCTGCTATTTCAGCTTAAACACCTACTGTATGTTGTTTTTAAATATTTTTAAAAGCCTCAATCGCCCGAATTCGGGTTTGTTTCAAATCTGCAATTGGTTTGGGATAATTCAAAGCCAAATTGGAATTTCTAGTATAAGGCTCATGGATGGCTTTGGCATCTAAATGGGCCAGTTCCGGAACCCATTGGCGAATATAGTCACCATTTGCATCAAACTTTTGCGACTGGCTGATAGGGTTAAATATACGAAAATAGGGCACTGAATCCGTGCCTGTAGAGGCACACCATTGCCACCCGCCATTATTTGCTGCCAAATCACCATCAATTAAATATTGCATAAACCATTGTTCACCCAATCGCCAGTCAATCAGCAGGTTTTTGGTCAGGAACATGGCTGTGATCATGCGAACACGGTTATGCATCCAGCCCGTTGCCAATAATTGGCGCATTCCTGCATCTACAATAGGAATACCGGTTTGCCCTTGCTGCCAGGCAGCCAAATCTTCGGGGGAATCACGCCATTGGATTTTTTTTGTGTCTGCCTTAAATGGCTGATGTTTAGAAACCTGCGGAAAATCAAATAAGATATGTTGATAAAACTCGCGCCATAATAATTCATCCAGCCAGGTTTGCTGACCTAAATCTTCTATATGGAAGTGTCCATGCTGTCGACGAAATAGAGCCTGAATACATTGACGGATAGAAATCATCCCTAAGTTTAGATAAGGTGATAATTGGCTGGTCGAATCCAGATGAGGAAAGTCTCTCTCTTTCTCATAATGAATCACTTTATCATTGATGAAATCATCCAATAAAGTTAAGGCATATTCTTCGCTGACTGGCCAACGATCCTGTAATTTTATCGAAGGATGATCTGGATATAATTCTGCAAAAGTGCAAACCGGCTCATCCTCGAGAGAGTCAAGTTGAAGATCAGCCTGTGCTTCAATTTGAGGATAAGACTGCGGCAAACTCACACTGAGTCGTTCATAGCAATTTTTCTTGAATGCGCTGAAAACCTGATAAGGTTGCTGACTCTTATTACGAATGCTGCCCACAGGAAATAAAGTGCGGTCATGATACAGCTCGAGTGATTTATTATATTTATCTAGGAGCTTTTGAAGCTGGGCATCGCGCTTTAACTCATTTACACCCAATTCAATATTGGCATGTATGCTATTGATATTGAATTGTTGTGCAAGCTGTAAAACGCCTTGCGGAACATCTTTCCAAAAAGGAATATGCCGAATTACTAGGGGGATATTCAGGTTTTTTAGCTGCGTTTTAAGTGATTGAAGTTGTCTTAAATAAAAATCTATTTTAACAGCAGCATCATGGTGTAAAGCCCATTGTTCAGGTGAGATAACGACCAATGCGATGCAGGGCCCCGCTTGGGTGGCATGCCAAAGAGCCGCATGGTCGTGAATGCGTAAATCCTGTCGAAACCAAATGAATTGCATAGATGTATAATGTCTCGAAAAGATGATTGATTATGATTCTATGCAATGTTGAGACATAAAAAAAGCATGAACATTAAGTCCATGCTTTAGATGCTTCATTATGGAAATTAGTTTTGAGTCTGTTTGGTTTTGATTACATCACTCAAGTCATATCCAATGGATTCAGCATAATCCAAATATTCCTGTACGACTTCTGGTTGTGGCTGCGGTGAACGAGAAAGAATCCACATATATTTTTTATCTGGTCCACCCACTAATACTGTCTCATAATTCTCATCAATTTTTAAAACCCAATAATCACCACGTCCGACAGCCAGCCAGCGTACAGCTTTTGGTAAAAAACTTACTTTAAGTTTAGAGTTAAAAGGGGCATTTTGTACAAAATCTTCACCAATAGATTGTTTGAACTTTCCATCTTTTGTATAACAATTATTATCGACTTTGATATTGCCATTCTTATTCAAAGAATAGTTTGCGATCACATTGCTTTCGCATTTATTTTGAAAATACAAAGGTTTTCTGGCAATTTCATGCCAAGTCCCTAAATACTTATTTAATTCAATTTTTTCAACAGCCTGTAATGGTTCAGTTTGTGCATGCGCCAGAGTTAAAATACTGCTAGTACCAATCACAATACCTAATCCAATTTTCGCCAAGGGGAGACTTGAGCTTTTATGCATGTTCGACATAAACATTTATTCCAATAAAAAAATAGGATATTAACTTCATATACTTACCTTAATTATTTTTTAAAACTTGGGTTAATATTATGTAATAAATAGAATAAACATTAAGTCATTATGCATTTTATATAATCTTGCAAAGCTTAAGTTTGATTATTCCGTTATAATAATTAAGAAAAGTTTTCGGAAAATTCATTCTATTTAATATCAAGATTATTATATGGGTTTTATTTAAAAAATTATTCTTTTAAAGAATTGAAATTTTATCTATGTCTTGATTAAGTAAAAATTGTAATTAACATTTTTTAAAAACCTTTAAATAATCTGATTTTAATGAATCATTTATTCTGATTTTAAAATATCTTCTTTTACAATGACAAGAAATGTCACATGAGCCTCATAGCTTTATCATAATGGATATGTAAATGTAGGGTGGTTACAAACCACTGTGACTTATTTTAAAAATAGGATATATATAAAAATGGCTAATCAACCGCAAAACCCGCAAGATCAACAACGCCAGCAGCAACAACAGAATGACCCACAGCGTCAACCCAATCAGCAAAATCCGCAGGATCCACAACGTCAGCAGCAGCAACAAAATGATCCACAGCGTCAACCCAATCAGCAAAACCCGCAAGATAAGCAACGTCAACAGCAGCAACAAAATGATCAACAACGTCAGCAAAATCAGCAAAAATAATCGCTGATAAATAAAAAGGCGCGGATCTTAGGTCCGCGTTTTCGTATCAACTCCTATTTAATAATCATCTTGCATTATCTAATATGGATTTAACTTTTTAAACCTTATTAGCCATTTACGATGCTGCCACCATTGATATGAATGACTTGTCCAGAGATATAACTTGCTTCGTCAGAGGCAAGAAATAAATATGCTGGAGCGACTTCGCTAGGTTGTCCCATACGTCCCATTGGCGTGTTTTTACCAAAGTTTTTCAAGTGTTCCTCATCAAAACTACTGGGGATCAAGGGTGTCCAAATAGGTCCTGGAGCGACAGCATTCACTCTAATTCCTGTTTTATTTTTTAACAGGTTTGTAGATAAACTTTGTGTGAATGAGGTGATTGCACCTTTGGTACTCGCATAATCTATAAGCAGGTCATGTCCATGATAACTGGTGATGCTTGTAGTATTAATAATCGTATCACCCTGTTTCATATAGGGTACTAACAATTCAGTTAAATAAAACATTGAAAAAATATTAATTTCAAAGGTTTTAAAAAGCTGTTGTGTATTGATATCTGTAATGTATTTTTGTGGATATTGAACACCTGCATTATTGATTAAAATATTGATGGTTTTAAATTCTTGAAGGGCTAGCTCAACCATTTTCTTTATTTCATCTTGATGTTGTAAATCACATTTAAGGAGTAAGCAACGTCGTCCTTCATTCTCCACCATTTGTTTAGTATCAAGAGCATCTTGATCTTCTTCTAAATAGCAGATGCAAATATCTGCACCTTCTCGGGCAAACAGTACGGAAATCGATCTACCAATTCCGCTATCGCCGCCAGTGATCAATGCGACCTTATCTTTTAATTTGTTACTACCTTCATAATTGGCTTTGATGATTTCAGGTTGGGGATGCATTTTGGATTGAATACCAGGTTGATGGCTTTGCACTTCTGTTAATTAAAGGTATCAGTGGTGAGAGAGTTTCTCGGATATTTTTCAATATAGTTATTGTTATTTATTTTTTAAATGCATTAACGCTTAGAATTATCGTTATGATATGAATAAATATTTCAAAGAAATCAATTTTATTTATTCTTGAAAATTATTTTTTCATGCTTAAAGCAAAGATATGGGCTATAAAAGCCCATGTTTTATAATCTTTATATTTTATCCCACGCATCTTTTACAGCATGTTTAGCTTGATCCCATTTTAAACGAGACGCTGCTTTAAAATTATCCCATTTGGTTTGAAGGTCAGATTCTGAATCTTCAAATCGGGCATTTTCCCCATATTCAGAACGTGAATTTTGACCAAACTTATAAGCTGAGGACAGATCTCGATCATATTCAATATCTGGAATATCACGCTGTAAGTCAGTGTAATAAGGGCGATTGATATAGTTTTCGCGCCAATACTGATCAGACTCGCTATTTGGAGTAGGGTTTTGATTTTCTAAATTGGTCGTCATTATTTAACTCCTGATTTTTTCAACCCACATGGGAGAGTATTATTCAATACTCTCCACAGGTGAAAATATGAAATCTAATCGTTAATACAGCACTTATTGCTGCTGATCATCATTTACATGTTTTAAAGGCTGATTAGGATTTTGTTGTTGCTGTTGACCAGTTTGCTGACGTTGTTGATCATTTTGTTGCTGCTGTTGACGTTGTGGATCTTGCGGGTTTTGCTGATTGGGTTGACGCTGTGGATCATTTTTTTGCTGTTGCTTACCTTGATTTTCATTTTGCTGTTGGGATTGATTTGGATTATTGCGGCTACCATTATTTTGATCTTGCTGATTATTTATATTACTCATTTTTACACCTCAATATAATATATTAGTGATTTTTTAAAAATCTGTATAAGCTAGATATAATTATTATTAGCATGAATTTTAGATTAAAAAACCCAATAGATGTTACATATTGTGTAATATTTAATTAATTTAATTTTAAAACAAGTTATATGATTGGAATGTATTAATAAATTACACAGAAAAGGAGTAACTAATTTAAATTAAAATTACAAAACACTGAAAATTAATTATTTTGAATAATTTTAATTAAACTCTTGCAAATATAATTAATCAGTTTTTTTAGTTTATTCTCCTTTTGTCCTTTGCAAAAACATCGATAACTATAAATTTTATTATTATATAAAATGGAATAGAAAAAAGTTCCTACTGGCTTATTTTTGGATTCTGAGCCACCATGTTTGAGTAGCCCAGTACATCCAACATATATATCTGATTTAAATATTTTTTTTGATTTTTTAACTACTTCTTCAGTAATTTTAGAAGATTCAGGTGTATATTTCTTAATCATTTTTGATGAAATTTTCAAAACATTTTCTTTGATTTTTAAATCATAACAAACCAGTCCACCATTTAAAATTTCACCCGAAAATGGACTAAGGGAAAAGCGGTAAGCCAAGTAGCCTGCAGAAGCACTTTCAATAAAAGTAATATTAAGTTGATTTTTGGCCATTAATTCACAACATTTAGTAGTAGACATATTTATAACTTTATTTAGGCTTAATTAAATTATCTTAAGAATGAATTTAGATATTAACAATATCTTTTTTATAGGTGTTTTTATCACAATTTTGGATTTATATATGTTAAGTGATTGAATTGTATAAATAGATAGAAATTAATCAAACACAACTTAAACGAATAATAACAATTTGAATCTTTCACCATGTCATATTGATAAATTAGGTTTATAGCAGACTTACCGCGTGGAGAATAAAAATGCCAGTAGCAGTAAAAGAAAAATTGCTAGATTTACTTGATAAAAACCATCAAAGTTATTGCGATTTAGTTACCTTTTTCCTAGATTCAAATATTTCTACACCCGATAAGGAACGAAAAGCATCTATTTTTTTAAAAAGAGAAATTCACACGCTCAATTCAAGTTATTCCAATTTTCCTTCCAATTTAGGTGAAATTCATCAATGGATTGTGAATAACAATAAAATTCAATGTCATGAATACCAATTGTACAAAGAAAGAAGAAATAGCGGAGCAGAGCGTGAATATTTTAAAAATGTAGGTCAAGCATTTGAATTTTTAATCGAAGTTGCTCCCGTAAAGCGAGTAGACGGTTCATGGTTATATAGCATAGTCCATTACTGGAATGATCCAGTTTTCAGAGACTTAATCCAGATTTATGTTGAAGAATTAGGATTAGGGCTGGCTAAATCGAATCATGTGTGTTTATTTGATGATTTACTTTTTAATTTAGGCTTAGAACATTTCATATTAGAACTAGAAGATGAATATTATCATCAACCTGCAATTCAATTAGCCCTTGCTTACGCTCCACCAGAATTCATTCCAGAAATTATTGGTTTTAATTTGGGATATGAGCAACTTCCATTGCATCTTCTGATTACCAATTACGAGCTTAAAGAATTAGGGATAAATTCCCAATATTTTAATCTGCATATCACCATAGACAATATTGATAATGGTCATGCAAATTTATCTATTAAAGCGCTTGAGAAAATCTATAGTAAATTCAAGGATAAAGATTCCTTTATGGATAAAGTGAAGGCTGGTTTCGCTTTAAATAATAAAGGATTAGCCTCATTACAAATTATTAAAAACCTCAATTTAGAAGCTTTGGTACTTAAAATTCTTAAACGTAAAGCTTTAGTGGGGAATATGATTCACAGTGATAAATGCAAACTAAATAATCGATCTATTAATGAATGGCTTTCAGAACCGAATCTGGTCGAAGAATTTGTAGAACTTTTGATTGATAAACAATGGATCAAGATGGATAGAGACCCTGAAGAAAGTCGCTTCTGGCAGTTGATTAGTCATGAAGATGGGAAAATGTACGGCGTCTTTAATTCGACAGAAAAGCAGATTATTTATGATTGGATTGCAGGAGAGCATTCTAAACACTTTGATTTAAATACGCAGAAAATTACTCCCGCTGATAAAAATAAAAATGATTTTATGTTCAGTTACTTGTCTGATGGAGAGTTGGAGGAAATTCAACATCAGATTTCAGCAACAGGCAATCTCGCGATGAAGATGAATAAATTGCTTCCTTACTTGGCACCTCATGCCCACCACAGTGAAATTGGACTTTGGTGTACTCAACGTTTTGTCAATTTTCTTTTTCCATTTCTGAGCGATAAAAATTCATCACCCCATTAGCTGAATATCGATAAAAGGTTTTGACAGTTATTGATGATTTAAACGCTATCCCCCCAAAATTATTATTTTGATCAATTGTATAGGTAGAAAAACATGGACAATAAATCGAACAAAAGTGAAGTGGCAGGCACTGATACTTTAGATAAACAAAATCAAAGCGTAAAAAACCAACAGTTAGATGCTTTCCGTAGTGATGCCACTGATCAAGCACTGACGACCAATCAGGGGGTAAAAATTGCTGATAATCAAAATAGCTTAAGGGCTGGAGTTCGAGGTTCAACCTTATTAGAAGATTTCATACTCAGGGAAAAAATCACCCATTTTGATCACGAACGTATACCAGAGCGAATTGTGCATGCGCGTGGTGTGGGTGCACACGGTTATTTTCAAGCTTATCCGGGAAATGAAAAATATACCAAAGCCGGCTTTCTGACTGATCCTGATATTGAAACGCCAATTTTTGTACGTTTTTCGACAGTTCAAGGACCACGCGGTTCGGCAGATACGGTACGTGATATTCGTGGCTTTGCCATTAAGTTTTATACTCAGGAAGGCAATTATGATCTGGTCGGTAATAATGCACCGGTGTTTTTTGTCCAAGATGGGATTAAATTCCCCGACTTTGTCCATGCAGTCAAACCAGAACCGCATACAGAAGTACCTACAGGTGGTTCTGCCCATGATACCTTCTGGGATTTCGTTTCATTGGTTCCCGAATCGGCTCATGCCGTGATGTGGGCGATGTCTGATCGGGCGATTCCTCGCAATCTACGTTCAATTCAAGGTTTTGGCGTACATACGTTCCGGTTGATTAATGCCGAAGGTAAAGCCATATTTGTGAAATACCATTGGACACCAAAACAAGGTTTGAGCCAGTTGGTGTGGGATGAAGCGCAAAAATTAGCAGGGAAGGATCCAGACTTTCATCGACGTGATTTATATGATGCGATTGAAGCAGGGAATTATCCTGAATGGGAACTGGGCATCCAAATTGTACAAGAACAAGATGAAATGAAGTTTGATTTTGACTTGCTTGATCCAACCAAAATTATTCCTGAAGAACTGGTTCCTGTTACACCCATAGGAAAATTTGTACTGAATCGCAATGTCGATAATTTCTTTGCTGAAATTGAACAAGTCGCATTTTGTCCTGGACATATTGTACCGGGAATTGATTTTACCAATGATCCACTTTTACAAGCCCGCTTATTTTCCTATACAGATACACAGCTTAGCCGTCTGGGTGGACCTAATTTCCATCAGCTTCCGATTAATAAACCGGTTTGCCCATTTCATAATAACCAGCGAGATGCGATGCACCAAACCACGATCCATAAAGGTCAAGCATCGTATCAACCTAACTCCATTGACAATAACTGGCCTGTAGAAACAGCACCTGCTGCAGAAAATGGCGGTTTTGAAAGCTATCAAGAACGTATTGATGGCAAGAAAATTCGTGCACGCAGTGAGTCTTTTTCTGATCATTTTTCTCATGCACGTCTGTACTATAAGAGCTTGGCGCCTCACGAACAGAAGCATGTGGTAGATGCCTATACTTTTGAGTTAAGTAAAGTGCAACGCAAACATATCCGAGAAAGGGAAGTGCAAGAAGTACTGGCGAATATTGACTTGGATTTGGCTCAACAAGTGGGTAAAAACTTGGGAATAGAAGTTCCTAATTCAGCACAAAATATGAAGTCCTCCACAGTAGAAAAATCAGCAAAATTTACCATGCAGGCTTTTATTCCAGAAGATATTAAAGCAAGAAAAATAGCAGTATTGGTTCATGACAAGGTGAACCAAGAGAATATTGAAGCCATTCAACAATGGGCTAAAACTGAAAATGCAGTGGCTCATATACTTACTCCTATGCCTGCACCCGTTTTAAATAGTAAACAAGCGAAACTGGATTCTAATGGAATGCAGAAAGCAGAGCCATCGATTGCTTATGATGCAGTGATTGTTGTGGATGGTGATAACTATGAAGTCGTGAAACAAGATGGTGTAACTAAACATTATATTCTTGAAGCTTATAAGCATTTAAAACCGATTGTATTTTTAGGTGATAAGCAAAAACTACTTGATGCTCTGCAACTGGTTACGGATGAGGGTACCTTGAGTACGGACAGTTTTGCTGCAATACAGGATAAATTTAAGGATTTAATTCGTCATCATCGTATTTGGGCGAGGGGAAAAAATGCGGAAGCAATTCCTGCTTAAATGCTTAAAAAGCATCTGTTTATGATTAAGCGAATGTAGAACGAACTATCACTGAATGGGGCAACAGCAATGTTTCTCCATCCAGTGATATATCATCATTTTAAATGTAAAGCATGGGATCATACTTCCATGCTTTGCATAATTATTTTATTTAAATTATATAAAAATCAATAAATTAAATTAATATAATTCTTTATTTTTATTAATGAGAAAATTTAGTCCTCTAGGTGACAAATATAATCTAAGACGTCATCTGTCATAATCTTGAAACGACTATTTCTGGGGACATAAAATGATTGTCCAGCATAATAAATCTGACCTTCTATATCATTTGCAATTTGAACATGACACTTACCTGAAATGATTTCTATACGTTCAGCTACATATGTTTCAAAGGTTAAAGGTCGTTCTGTAGGTAAAATGACGCCTAGTGTTTTTTTTATTCCATTTTTGAACTGGATCGTACGGCTAATAGATAAACCATCAAAATAAATATTTGGTTTTTTTACTACAGAAACAAAATCGAATTGAGTTGACATTAAGATGCTCCTGAAAGGTATTTTTATAATAATTGAGCCCTTACAGAATATATAATGGGAATAAAAACATGTACCTAAGATATATATTTTTTTGTTTAGTTGTGTAAAATTTGTACAGTTTCTTCTTGTGCAAAAATTATACCTTTGAGACATATCAGCATTTAAAGCTTCTAATATTCTGAGGATATCTCATCATCATCCTATCTATTCCATCGAAAAAATGCATAAGCTATTTCTATTAATGAAGTGATTTTTTCCTACGAACAAATCCCTAAAACCCAATGTATAAGTCGGTTTGTGTAGTCTAAATTATTGAACACTCAGCACGCCTAGTAGCCACTTGAATGCTCGTGTAGCGAATGGATTTTCAAGTTTATTACTTCAGTCCAAAAACAACATTTTTGGCCATCAACTCATTTGAAATAACGGGACCTTTCATAAAAGTAAGGACTATTTTAAGGACTCAGATTAAATAATCTATGATTTTAATATCTTATCACTGGGTTCTAGGGACTGTGTTTTTGTAGTCATTAAGGCAGTTACAAAACATTTTTCAAATACTCAAAAAAGAAATTTATTGACGATTTTTTTGTGTATAATTTCGCCAAATTTAGCCTCTGTATAGTTATCGGTTTTCCGATAAGTCTACAGAGGTTTTTCTATGGAAATTATTTTGGAATGGGATGCCAAAACTTTCTTACCGTGGTGGCTCACACATGTTTTCTTCCAAAACAGCACATCTAGACCATGCAACACAACATCATGCACAGCGTCTATCCACACTGCTGTGTTTTTTCAGTCTGGGATTGAGTACCGCGGCTTGGGCTCCGCTTATTCCTTATGCGCAACAACGACTTCATCTTAATCATGCTGACTTCGGTACGTTGTTACTGAGTATAGGATTAGGTTCCATGATTGCTATGCCGGCAACAGGACTCTTAATTCAAAAAGTTGGCTGTCGTGCGGTTATATCGGTAGCAATTTTACTCTTATTACTGATTTTACCTACGTTTGCTTTGAGCAGTAGCGTGTTAATCATGTCAGTCGCTTTGTTCTTGTTTGGGACAGCTGCTGGTAGTTTAGGGGTTGCTATTAATTTACAAGCAGTCATTGTAGAAAAAAATAGTGCTAAAAGCATGATGTCTCAATTCCACGGTATGTGCAGTTTAGGTGGTTTGGCGGGAGTAATGACGGTTACAGCATTGCTTGCGATCGGCGTATCACCACTGTTGAGTGCTTTGGTTATTTGTATTTTACTGATGATAATCAGTTTAATTGCTGTTCCGAATAGTTTATCTGAGATTGAAAATGATAAAAAAATCAATTCTGCTGAAATACAGAATAAGCCTAGAAAATTACCTAGCCCACTGATTCTCTTGATTGGTCTGGTCTGTTTTATTGCTTTTCTTTCAGAAGGTTCAGCCATGGACTGGAGTGGTATTTATTTAGTCAGTGAATATGGCTTAAAACCGGCATTTGCTGGACTGGCTTATACATTTTTTGCTATCGCAATGACTGCTGGACGTTTTTCGGGTCATTACTTGCAAAAAATACTGGGTGAAAAAAATATCATTGTTTATAGTGCAATTTGCGCATCACTGGGTCTTTTCACTGTCGTCATGGCGCCACATTGGATGGTTGTGCTATTCGGTTATTCTTTACTGGGTTTAGGTTGTTCTAATATTGTACCGGTGATGTTTTCGCGTGTAGGTCGTCAAAATATCATGCCCAAAGCTGCAGCATTATCGTGTGTTTCGACAATGGCTTATAGCGGATCTTTATTAGGGCCTGCTTTGGTGGGACTGAGCAGTGAAATGATGGGACTTACCCTTGTTTTTGGGATGATTGCTGCTCTATTAATGCTGATTGCTTTTTTAAATCATTTTACTCAGGTCAAAACCTCTTAATTTTTAATCCTTCATTTAAAAAATATACAGCCGGTCTATCAGATGATATATCGGCTTTTTTGCAGCTAAATATATAGATGACCTCATGCATATCTTTAATAACTGACAATTCGATTATAGGATTTTCGAAGGGGAGATTTAAAAATATGCAATACAGGAACTCGTCTAAGATCCTTTAAAAAAGCATTACGCCAGTCATTAATATCAAAACTTTTTAGACCCTGCATTAATTGTTTATAACGCTCTAAACGTTCTGATTTTGACATGGTTAAAGCTGTCTTTAATGCCTTGATCATATCGCCACGATTTTCAGGATCGACAATAATGGCTTCTGACATTTGCTCTGCGGCACCGGTATATTTAGAAAGAATCAGTACACCGGGATTATCAGGATTTTGTGCTGCGATAAACTCCTTTGCAACCAGATTCATGCCATCACGTAATGAATTGACCCAACAGATATCGGACTGAAGATAAATTTTCATCAAGTCATCATGCGCTACAGTCTCATGACTACAATTGATAGGCTGCCAATTATCCTGTGAAAACTCGTGATTAATAAAGTCGACTTTTGAATCTATAAGCTCATATAAATTTTTATATGCCGGGATCTCCATGCGACATGGACAGGCGATTTGTAAATCGGTGATGTGTTTATGATATTCAGGGTTATTTTTCAGAAACTCTTCAAAAGCATTAAAACGCTCAATCAAACCTTTGGAATAATCAATACGATCGACGCTAATAATTGTTTTTTGATCAATTAAATCCTCAAATTCAAAGATAGGGTGAGGATTCTCTTTTTTTTGTTGAGCAACTTTTTGGATAAGTTCCGGATTAATACCAATTGGATAACATTGAATAGTGATCTGGTGGTTATTATAGTTCAGCACATTGGAATGAATGACTTGAGATGCCAAAAAATGGTGACATACATCCATACATCGTTTTTGGTCATGTTCAGTCTGTAATCCGATCACATCATACTGACAAAGATCTTGAATGAGGGATGGGGCGGTCGGAAGTAAATTCCAGATATTTAAATCAGCAAAGGGGATATGTAAAAAAAATCCGATTCTATTTTGCATACCTAATTCACGACAATAATGTGCCACACTTAAAAAATGATAATCATGAACCCAAATGATATCATCCGGATGAGAAATTTGAGAAAGCTGCTGGGCAAATAAACGATTAACTTGTTGGTAGATTTTAAATTCTTCTGGTTTATATTCTATTAAATCTGCACGATTATGCATCGCTGGCCAAAGAGCACCATTTGCAAAGCCGCAATAATAGCCGCTATATTGTGCTTCAGTTAGAGGGCAGGTAATGTATTCCACACCTTCATATTCAGTCGGGCTAAAATGCGGATCATGGTGATTTTCAATTTTTTCTCCATTCCAGCCTAACCAGATTCCTCCGATATCGTTCAATGCATCTTGTAGAGCTACAGCTAAGCCGCCAGCAGTGGATTTATCGGGATTGGGTAAACTCACACGATTCGATAATACAATTAATTTAGACATGCTTTTTCTCCATTTGATACTCCAGACTGTCTTGAAAAATGTGTTTTTAAAAATTGTGAAAATAAATCCAGAAAATGAGCGACATCTGCAAAATTTTTAAGGCGATAGTGCGCTTGGGTTTGTTCCTCTCCAACTTTTATACTGACGCCGTGATAGTGATTGATTATTTTAAAACCGGATTCATCCGTTTTATCATCTCCAATAAAAATGGGTAAAACATTGCTGAAATTAAAATGATCTAAAATCTTTTCAATTGCCCGTCCTTTATCAGCCTCCGCAGGTAATAATTCAAATACATATTTACCTTCATTAATTTTAAATTTTGGGTACATGCATTGGATATCATGCGCAATTTTTTTTGCGATTTCAGCCAGCTCAGGATATTCACGATAATGTATAGCGACTGAATAATCTTTATTTTCAATTAATAGCTGAGGATAGGCAAGGCAAGCCTTTTGAACATTGTGTTGGAGCAAAGAAATATCAGTTTCATCAACGCATGTATTTAATTTATCTTCTTGATCTATTTGTATTTCTAAACCATGGGTTCCTGCAATAGGTAACTGAAGAGGAGAAAATAGCTGAGATGCTACTTTTACAGAACGTCCAGTAATAGCAATAACAGCAATGTCTAAATCTATGAGTTGCTGCAATGTTTGCAAGGTACTTTTAGGAATAAAACTTTGTGAAGGATCGATGCGAAATTCGGAAAGTGTCCCATCTATATCAAGAAACAAACAGTATTGTTTTCCTTTAGAAAAATGATGAGAAATAAGTTGTAATACGTTTGAAGAATAAGATTCATTATTTAAAAATTGGGTGGTAGCATTACGCATATTTGATATCTACTACTTATTCTGATTAATAACTAATAGCATTAAAAATTTAAATATCGCCTCAATTTATTATTAAGCCTACATAATTTAAATAAAATTTACATATTTTCTTCTTATTTTAACTCTGTTTGTTTTTTGTTTTTATTTACATGTGCTTACCAATTTAATCAACGTGATTTATGGTTTTTTATATTAAAAAAATTAAAAACAAATCACCTTAATAAGGATGAAATTAAAGTAAATCTCATTATTTTAATCAGTGGTTTTTATCATCTAAAAACTAAAAAATACTTGTGGTAGCTAAGGCAAAAATAGCCAACTTTTTGAACTTAAAATCTTTAACTCCGATGTAATGTCCCCATATAAATATATGATCCACACATAGCGATACCCAATTGGGGGTACTGCTTGATTGCTATGGCAGGAGGTCAACGATATGTTTCACTTTTTCCGTAAATTATTCTGCGTGCACACTTATGAATATTTCGAAGAAGTTGAATGTCGTAAGTGTGGCAAAACCAGACCTGATTAATTGCAGGTATGACTTCAAATAAGAAATACTATCTTGAAATTCTTGTCGAAATTTTAAGCTTGAAACCGAGTAGCATAATAAAGAGCTACTATGCGATCTTGAAAGTTTAGGGGATGGTACAAAATCACCTAAATTTGAAGTGACTTATGCATAGACTGTTACCGGAACAATAGGTGTGGTGAGTAGTCATATTGCAGATCACTTTGCTGCTGATATGCCAAGTGGTGTGATTGATCGTTTTGATGTCATTACAGGGGAATGACATTGGGTGTTTGATCCGGGTAATTCAAATTCAAGCTATGGGTTGTGGAAGCACTATTTCAGCATAAAAGCATTGTTTCGAAATAAAAGTGCTTTAGATCCTGTAAAAACCTTGTAGTATTTTCCAGAAAGTTTAGACATTAAATTGCATGATGAGGGATTACAGGTCTCATCATGCAATACATTTTTTCTTGGATTAGATTCACCAGATAAGGACGTAAAATATCGATTCACTTTCCGGTCTCAAGTTGCCGGAACAGTATAAATTGATTGCCCTGCAAGAATCACTCGCTTTTTCCTGGGTTTATCTTTGCAACTTATTATTGTTCATTTTTATTTTATTAACTTGCTTTTGACCAGGTTTCAAATTCATTTTGAATTTCATCAATCATAAAACGCTGACAGTCGAAATTCCAAAAGCTGATTACAGTCTCAGTGATCTTATAACCTTTTGGCGTTTTCTTATAGTGTGTATCGAAGCGCTCTAGCATATCTTTTGGTACTTCACTTGACTTAAGAAGGTTGCGTGCAATCATTGCACGATACAACCAAGCATCCCATGCTGCCTGATCTTCTTTTAGAAGGAACTGCTGTGTCTCAGTGTTATAACCAATATTTAAAACATGGGGTTGTAATTTGAGGAAGCGAATGAACATTTGACGTTCAGCCTCCTTTTGTTCTGCAGTTAATTCCCCAAGCTGAATGGGCACTATAGACTTGCGACCTGAAAAGATTGGCGTAATCTCGACAGGTTCAGCGAAAGACTCTTTCAGAATTGAGCCTAAGTGAACGAAGATATTGACCAAATCCAATTCGCTTATTGTTGTTGGTTTACGGACTAACTTGTCCACTGTTTCTAATAAGTTACGTTTTGCTTGAATGTCGTTCATATCATACCTTTTGAAAAAATATATTTTTAGAATTGATGAAAAATAAGCTGGAAAACAAGATTCTCCAACCTTAAAAAGTCCTGTCTTTAAAGGAACATTTCCTCAAAATACAATGGAAGTGGTAAATAGATTTCGCCTGATTTTGTCTCGCCTAAATACAGCACGAAAATTTGAAATGTACGTTCATTAGATACATTTTGAATATGCACAAGCTGCTCGGCAGCCTCGGAAAGATCATGCATACAAGTGGCGTATCGGGGCGATTCATAAAAGTGGGCATTGGCATGGGGTTGTCCAGGTTTGTCCGACGCTTTCGAAATATTAGCGAATGCAAATTTGTCCTCATGCCAAAAGCCAATCACAAAACCTTGAAACTTTGCTTTTTTAAAAATTTTTTGGGCTTCGTTATCGATACTCATCAAATCTAAAACAGCTTGTTCATAATTCTCTTTTTTGAAAATGACCTTGCCTGCATGGTATGAGACAGGATCATATTCATTGTTGATCTTTGTAGATCTTTTTAATGGGTCAAGCCGTATATTCTTATTTTCACCCACCACAAAAGTAATTTTATTGCTGTCATCAATGTTCGAGGCTTCATTTAAGCAGCCGTTTAAATTGGAATCTTCTACGTTTAGATGTTCGGTTGCTTGAAAGATTTTATTAAAATCGTTAATTTTCACTATTTCACCTTTTGTTCAATAGTTGCCTTATTATTGTTTAATGCAACTTCAGATTCATCGAAATTGACGTCATCATATAGATAGGCTGCTTCAATCACTTCACCCGCTTTGTTGAGGCGATAAATGAGTGGAGCTGAACCGTCACCATGTGCAGTGTAAGAATTGGCACCAAACTCAAATACACCACCTTCTTTCATTGATTTTTTGACACTTCGATCGTGATTACCACCTGATGATAACGTGCATAAGTTGAAGTAAGCAGGAAGGTCTTGGCTGTTGCTATCTCCGTTATAACGTTCATACCAAAGCTCATCGAAAAAGCCTGCTTGTCCCGAATCAACCCCTACATCAAAGTCAGTGTTGAAATACCATTTCCCGGTTTCAATTGAATTAAAATTGGGTACTGATTCATGCTTGATCCGCAGAAAGTGAGTGCGGAGCGGTTTCCCTGCAGCATAAGCATCTTTCAGGTCAGTGATTTTTCTTTCGAGGTTCGCAATAAAGTCGCGTCGTTCGTCCGCTTCAATTTTCTTAACCTTTCCTCTGATCTGATCTTCGCTCAGGTGTTGGCTGTGTTGGTCAAGCATTAATGCACGGAACTTGGAAGGACGTGTGCTGATCGAAGGTCTTGCGTGGGCAAAAGTGGAATTGATTTCAAACAGTAACCAACTTTGTTTTCCCCAGTAATTGTATTCTTCTGACACATAGCACTTCGAATACCATTCCACTGCATCGTCTGCTAATTCTTTATAGATGCGTTGTTTTTCAACGTCCAGTTCTTCTTTGATCAGTTGAAAGAGTCTTTCAACGCTTTGCAACTTTCCGTCCCAATTGGCTTGATCACGCGCTTTACTGACCAGTTTTTCAAAAGAGAACAAGTGATCTTTGTAGGTCTCTCCAAACTTTGCGTGATAGTGCAGGAGGTATTTAAATTGGTCGATTTTTTCCAACATACTGCGTTCATCGTAGGGATCGCGGAAAAAACCGATCTGGGCTTGGTACTTACCGTTGGCTGCCAGCATTGAACCTTTGCACCAAACGTCATTGGCATAACAAGGGTCAGTGAAGCGAATCGCTCCTGATACAACACTGAACTCACCTAAATCACGGACGTAGCGTGTACGTGAACTCTGTTTAATTTGGGTAGGCATGTTATTTATTCCTGAGTAAGAACTTCTATTGCTTTTGTAGTAATTCCGCCTTTTGTGCAACGATTCCAAAATTGTTAAATACCTCCAGTGCCTCTTCGAGCTAAATTATTTCTGAATTGCATTTTTTCAGTTTGAGCAATATGTTTCTTGATTATTGGTTTGGTGTAACAACTCGTTTTGTGCTGTAGCTTACGCTTGAATTGTTAGCGTTTTATTTCAAAGATGCTTTTTTTTTCATAAGAATTTTATTTCAAAGATACTTTTTTTCGTTAGCATTTTATTTCAAAGATGATTTTTTTCGTAAGCATTTAATTTTATTCTGTGATTAGTCGACTAGTCCTACCAAGAGTGGCATCCCTACATTTCACCTTAATGTTAAGCAAGTTATGCTTGTCGTAAAGCGTTGATCTTACGAGTGGAATTGCTACCGTACAGATTCGAGGATTTCCTGGGATGTTTTGAGCTTTGGCTTAAGAAAAGTGGGTGACATTACCTATCAGCGCATCAGCAAGCTGCTTCAATCTTGGTATTTACGTCGATCATTAAGATCTTGAACATTGGGAAAATGGCGTTGAAGCAGAAATATCTAGCAGTACATGATTTAGTCGGGGTGGGTTCTTAAGCATATGGGTTAATTTTAATAAAAATATTCTCTAAAACCTAATCTATAAAAATAACTTGGTATGAAAATTGCCTAATAATCATAATGATGCACTTTTATATTCATGCTGCTTTTATTGCTTTATTTCAGAGCAAGAGTGAAATCAAGAAATACTAAAATGGAGCAAAAATGAAAATTTATACTCAACGATTAGAACAACTTAAACACAATGAGCGGTTTGAAACGATTGAATTAACTTTTGATGTGCGTCAAAAGAGCCGTTTTCGTGCAACCTTACAAAATGGGGTTGATATTGGTGCGGATTTACCGCGCAACGGCATTTTACGTAGTGGCGCTTATATTGCAACAGCGCAGGGCGATGTGTTGCAAGTGAATGCACAAGCTGAACAACTCATGCAAGTCACAGCACAATCAGACTTTGATCTGTTAAAAGCAGCCTACCACTTGGGCAATCGTCATGTTCCTTTAATGTTAACGCCTAGGGCACTTTATTTTGAACCCGATCATGTTTTGGCGGAGATGGTGGTGGGCTTAGGACTCAGCGTGACAGAAACGTTGCATCCTTTTGAGCCTGAAAGTGGCGCCTATGCCCAACATCAACATGATCATCGTCTAAGCCCAATTAAAGCTTTACAGCATGTCCATCACTAATGCGGCACAGCTGCTCAGTTTACTGACGCTGTCTTCTACGGCCTTGCCGATTGGAGCATATTGCTACTCGCAAGGAGTAGAAACTGCGATTGATCGTGGCATGATTCATGATGAAGCATCCAGTATTGCTTATTTTGAAGAAGTGCTTGAGATGTTGCTGGTTCGTTTCGAGTTGCCTTTACTTAAGCGCTTAATGCAGTGCTTTGATGATGAAGCTCAATTTGAATATTGGGCCAATCTGTATCGTGCAAGCCGTGAAAGCAAAGAGTTGCTCGCAGAATCCACCCAGTTGGCTTTTTCACTCAATGCCTGGATTCGCGATGTTTTAAAACAACCGGTCATGGTCAAAAAACAGCTGGGGTTTATGCCGGTGTATGGGCATTTATGTGGCACTTTAGGCTTGAACTCAGCCGATGTACTCACGGCTTATACCTTCACCGTATTAGAAAACCAGGTGTTGGCTGCAGTCAAAACAGTACCGTTAGGACAAATGAGTGGACAACGGATTTTATGGCATTTACATGGTCTTATACCTGACGCAATTCAGCACGCTTTGGCTTTAGAAGATAGCGAAATCAGTAGCGCTTTACCACGATATGCCATGCTGAGCATGCAGCATGAAAACCAGTATTCAAGATTGTTCAGATCGTAAATATACAAATTAAAGAAATAACAGGGGAAATACAGATGTCAGAACGTAGTCCATTACGGGTGGGAATTGGCGGACCGGTCGGTTCAGGTAAAACAGCGTTAACCCTAAATTTATGTCAGGCGTTGCGTGAAAAATACAATATGGCCGTGGTCACCAATGACATCTATACCAAAGAAGATTCTAACTTCCTGACCCGTCATGAGGCGATGTCTCCAGACCGCATTGTGGGCGTAGAAACGGGCGGTTGTCCGCATACCGCCATTCGTGAAGATGCCTCAATTAACTTGGCGGCGATTGATGACTTGTGTGAGAAATTCGACGGTCTAGAACTGATTATCATCGAAAGTGGCGGTGATAATTTAGCGGCAACCTTTAGTCCAGAACTGTCTGATTTAACCTTGTATGTGATTGATGTCGGTGGCGGCGAAAAAATCCCGCGTAAAGGCGGTCCGGGCATTACCAAATCTGATTTATTGATTATCAACAAAACAGATTTGGCACCCATGGTTGGTGCCAACCTGGATGTCATGGATCAAGACGCCAAACGCATGCGCGGCGAAAAACCGTTTTTATTTTCCAATATGAAAACCAAGGATGGGCTGGAATCCATTATTTCTTTTATTGAAAAGCAAGGTTTGTTTAAGGCCTAAGCAGGAGCACGATGTCAATGTTAAAAAAAATGATTGCTGTTGGGTTAAGCAGCTTACCGATGATGGCGATGACACACCCTGGTCATGCACATGAAAGCAGTTTCTGGATGGGCTTTAGCCATCCTTTTACCGGATTAGATCATCTGATGATGGCAATTGCTTTTGGGGTATTACTTTGGACTGCCACTCAACGCAGGAAAGTCGCAGGATTTTTCGGTTTAGCGGTAGCCATGATTACAGGTTTTGTTTTAGGACAACAGCAAGTATTACCCAATGTTTTTGCAGAATACGGCATTGTTTTATCTTTAGCCGTTTTGGCGACAGCGTTATTGATGAAATCCAATCGTATTTTTGCTGTCGCGACCATGGTACTCGCAAGTTTCCATGGCGTGGCACATGGCAATGAATTGGGACAATCAGGTCACATGATGCAACTCATGTTGGGTATGGTCTCTGCGATGTCGCTCATTTATTTGATAGGTTTAGGCTTAGGGGCGTTTACTGAAAAATACCTGCCACAGGGTCGTAAGATTATTGCAGCATTGGCAGCAATCCTTGCTGTTATTGGTCTGGCCTAATGCGCGTTAAGCAGTATTGATTATGAATATGTTGAGCATCTTACCAACTGCTGATGCACAGAACCCATCGCAGCTTTGGTACGCGTGCCTCGAGCTTGGTTTTCGTTATCAAGCTGCGCAGCAACGCACGACCTTGGCGCATCGTAAACATTCAGGTCCGGTTCGGGTACAAAAGATGCTTTGGCCGGAAAAGAGTGGGGTGTGTCATGCCATTATTGTCCATCCTCCTGCAGGTATTGCCGGAGGCGACCACTTAACTTTTGATATGCAGGTGGATGCCGATGCGCATGCCTTGGTGACCACACCCGGAGCCGGGAAATGGTACAAAACCAACGGTAAATCGGCCTTTCAGCATATTCATATTCGCTTAAAGGACAACGCTATTTTCGAATGGCTGCCTCAAGAAACCATGTTGTTTAATGGCGCACATGCGCATTCTGAAACCGCCATTCACTTGGATAAAGCAGCAAGTTTTATAGGCTGGGATATGTTGGTGATTGGTCGTCAAGCCTGTGCAGAGCAGTTTACGAATGGTCAATACCGCAATCATTTTAAGCTGCTGCGTGAAGATAAATTGCTGGTAGCAGACAGTTTGAATTTTGTCGGTAATGATCGCTGGTTAAGCTCATGTTTGGGTATGAATGGTCAGGCCGTCATGGGCAGCTTTTGGGCTGTTGCACCAGAAAAATATCGTGCCACTGTGTATCTAGAAGAATATGTTGCCGTGATTCGTGAACTGATCACGCGGATGAAAATTAATGTCACTTTGACGGTACTCGGCGATGTGATTTGCGCACGTTTCTTGGGTGATGATGTACGGCAGTGCCATGATGCTTTTGCTGCTATTCGGGCACGGTTAAGACGTTACTGGTTTGATTTAGACGAAGAGTTTCCAAGAATCTGGCGGACTTAAAATCCCTCCCTTGCGCAGCAGTGCTGCTCACCTTTGCCAAAGGGAGGAGAAAAGCCCACCTCTTTTATAAAAAAGAATTTGGGGGGGGGAGATTCAACCTTGCACACATTTTGCTTAGTAATAAATACATGAATTAGGAACCGTTTATGGAACTCAATCCAACAGAAAAAGACAAACTCCTGATTTTTACTGCGGGCTTAGTCGCAGAACGTCGTAAAGCACGTGGTTTGAAACTCAATTATCCAGAAGCAATTGCTTATATTTCTGCGGCACTGCTTGAAGGTGCACGTGATGGTATGAGCGTGAGTGAACTGATGCATTTTGGTACAACCTTACTCAGCCGTGATGATGTGATGGATGGCATTGCCGAAATGATTGCTGAAGTTCAAGTCGAAGCGACATTTCCCGATGGTTCGAAACTGGTCACTGTCCATCAACCGATTATTTGAATAAGGATAAGTCGATGATTCCGGGTGAAGTCATCACGCCTGATCGTGATATTGAATTAAATGTAGGACGTGAAACCTTGAAAATGAGCGTGGCCAATGTAGGCGACCGACCGATTCAGATTGGGTCACATTTTCATTTTGCTGAAGCCAATGATGCTTTGCAATTTGACCGCAATGCGGCACGTGGCTATCGGCTGAATATTGCTGCCGGTACTGCTGTACGTTTTGAACCCGGGCAAAGCCGAAATGTTGAACTTATTGCATTGGCCGGGAAACGTGAAGTTTATGGCTTTGCAGGACGAGTGATGGGTAAGCTCGATTCATAAAAATTGCATCAGAATTATATAGGTTTATAAATCATGAAAATGTCGCGTCGTGCGTATGCCGAAATGTTTGGACCAACGGTAGGTGATCGGGTCCGCTTAGCCGATACCGAATTATTTATCGAAGTTGAACAGGACCTCACCACATATGGCGAAGAAGTTAAATTTGGTGGTGGAAAGGTGATTCGCGATGGCATGGGGCAATCGCAGCTTTTGTCATCCGAAGTGGCTGACACTGTCATTACAAATGCCCTGATTATCGATTGGTGGGGCATTGTTAAAGCTGATGTTGGCTTGAAAAATGGCCGAATCTGGAAAATTGGTAAAGCTGGTAATCCGGATATTCAACCGAATATTACTATTCCTCTTGGTGCTGCAACGGAAGTGATCGCAGGCGAAGGTCAGATTTTAACTGCTGGGGGGGTTGATACCCATATTCACTGGATTTGTCCGCAACAAGTTGAAACGGCACTGATGTCTGGAACAACTACCATGATTGGCGGTGGTACCGGACCCGCAGCAGGCACATCTGCAACCACGGTTACACCGGGGCCATGGCATATTGCCACCATGCTACAAGCCATTGATGACTTACCCATGAACATTGGTTTACTCGGCAAAGGCAACTTGAGTCTGCCCGATCCGATTCGTGAACAAATTGAAGCCGGTGTGGTCGGTTTAAAATTGCATGAAGATTGGGGATCAACGCCGGCGGCCATCGATAATTGTTTAACTGTGGCGGATGAATATGATGTACAAGTTGCGATTCACACTGACACACTAAATGAAAGTGGTTTTTTGGAAGAAACCTTGGCGGCCTTTAAAAACCGCACTATTCACACTTATCACACTGAAGGTGCGGGTGGTGGACATGCACCGGATATTTTAAAAGCTATTGGTCAGCCGAATGTCTTGCCATCTTCAACCAATCCAACCCGTCCTTATACCGTCAATACTATTGATGAGCACTTGGATATGTTGATGGTCTGCCATCATTTAGACCCCTCTATTTCGGAAGATGTCGCATTTGCAGAAAGTCGTATTCGCCGTGAAACCATTGCTGCGGAAGATATTTTGCAGGACTTAGGCGCAATCGCGATGATGTCATCTGATTCTCAGGCGATGGGACGAGTCGGTGAAGTCATTATTCGCACATGGCAAACCGCCCATAAAATGAAAGTGCAACGTGGTTCATTAGACGGCGACACTGCTGCGAATGATAACAATCGTGTGAAGCGTTATATTGCCAAATATACGATTAATCCTGCTATTACCCACGGTTTAAGCCATGAGATTGGTTCGGTGGAAGAAGGCAAACTGGCCGATTTAGTGCTCTGGAAACCGGCATTTTTTGGTGTGAAACCGGCCATGATTATTAAGGGCGGGATGATTGCAGCAGCACCGATGGGTGATATTAACGGTTCTATTCCAACGCCACAGCCTGTGCATTACCGTCCGATGTTTGGGGCAAGCGCGCGCGGTGTACATAACACATGTATTACCTTTTTGTCACAAGCCGGAATTAACAATGGCGTGGCGGAAAAGTTAGGGCTGAAAAAAATCATTTCACCGGTTAAAAATACCCGCAATGTTTCTAAAGCCGATATGAAGCACAATACCTATACACCAGTCATGGAAGTCGATCCGGAGATTTATGAAGTGCGTGCGGATGGAGTGCATTTGACCTGTGAACCTGCGGAAGTGTTGCCTATGGCGCAAAGGTATTTCTTATTTTGATTTGACCTCTCCCTGACCCTTACTTGCGCTAAGTTTTAAAGCTGTGCTTTAAAATTTGCTCAGGAGAGGGAATTTCCATTATTTAAATAAATTTTGGAAAAGTTCCTTCTCCCTTTGGGAGAAGGTTAGGATGAGGGCTATATTTACATTGCTTTAGTTTTTGATTTATAAGAATATTAAAATTAATTTTGTAAAAATAATTTAGGTAATCAATGAGTTTCTCATTAAAGACAAATGAATTCCAGAATGTAATTAGTAGAATAAGATCTGTTTCAAGTCAAGCAATGGAAAAATCAGACTCAGATTTAAAGCATTGGGCACAAAAAATCATACTTGTTAATTTTGTATTTAACGCTGAATCGATTGATCAACTTGAACAAAATTTGCCTGAAACAAGAAAATGGGATTTATTTAACTTAGTTGAGTGTTATAAGCATTGTAAAGATGATGAATTAGAGCTTTTAAAAGTTGCTTCAATAATTATATTTATTTACTTGCAAGAAGCCTATTTTAGATTAGGAGTTGATAAAGAAGATCCAGCTTTTAATAGGTTTAAAGATGCAATTTATGATCTCAAAATGAATGAGTATCAAACATACAAAACATATTTTGATTATTTAAATGAACTTCCATACAGAATTACTAAGGATATTTATAGTAATTCTAAATTAAATGAAATTAGAAAATTTCTAGAAGAAAAGGATTTTTCAGATTTTAATAAATTGATTATTAGTACGGAAGAGACACTCAAAAAGATTGAAAAATGGGAAGAGTCATTCGATCAAAAACAAAAAGCTGTTCAAGATTTAGAAGAACGATTAGAACAAAATAAATTAACTTATGACTTTGTCCTGCTTAGCAAAGGTTTCCAGCAACTTTATGATCAAAAGAAACTTGAGTTAAAAGAACGAAGAGATGGCTACTCAATGTTTGGAGCGTTATTAGTTTGTACTCCTCTTGCCGTAATTGTAGCTATTGTGATTATGATTCTATCAGGTTATGAAGCTAAGCTTTCTTCACTTTGGTTCTTAGCTTTGCCCATTACAACTTTAATACTTTTCCTCTTTTATTTTACGAGAGTAGGATTACAGCATGTTCGTTCAATACAATCCCAAATGATGCAACTTGAACTTCGTATGGCGCTATGTCAGTTTATCCATAATTACGCAGAAGATTCAGAAAAATTGCATAAGAAAAACCAAGCCGGGTTTGAGAAATTTGAAAATATTATCTTTTCACCCTTAGTTTCATCAGATGACAAGATCCCAACTACATTCGATGGTATGGAACAGTTGGCAAAACTAATAGGTGAATTTAGAAAGAATTAAATGAACTTTTTTGGCGCATAAATTGCTTATCGCTGTTATAGAAATTTAACGGTTTGATATAACACATTAGGGAATTGACGTGACCACAACCTACTTACGCGGCCAAGCACTCATTGATGACATTCGCAATGCACCCTATTCACGAGACCTGATTGGCTACCACGGCGAACCTCCCAAAGTGAAATGGCCAAGCCAAGCTCGTATTGCGGTGCAGTTTGTACTGAATTACGAAGAAGGTGGGGAAAACCATGTTGAACATGGCGATGCCGGCTCGGAACAGTTTTTATCTGACATTATTGGCGCAGCAAGCTTTCCAGATAAACACATGTCGATGGATTCTATGTACGAATATGGCTCACGTGCAGGCTTTTGGCGCATTCATCAAGAATTTCAAAAAAGAAATTTACCCATGACCATTTTTGGCGTGGGCATGGCATTGGTGCGTAATCCTTATATTGTCGAAGCAATCAAAGAAGCCAATTATGATGTGGTTTCGCACGGTCAACGCTGGCTGAATTACCAAAATATGAACATTGAGACTGAACGCCAACACATGGATCAAGCCATCAGCGTATTACAGGCATTGTTTGGTGATGCTCCCATGGGTTGGTATACCGGTCGTGACAGCCCAAACACGCGTCAGTTACTGGCTGAATTTCCTCAGATTAAATACGACTGCGACTACTATGGCGATGACTTGCCATTTTGGAGCACATTGACCAATGCCGCAGGTGAAATACGCCCTCATTTGATCATTCCATATACCCTTGAAACCAATGACATGAAATTTACTTCAACGGGTGGCTTTAATAGCGGTGAACAATTCTATCAATATCTGAAAGATGCCTTTGATGTGCTCTATGCAGAAGGGGAAACTGCACCGAAAATGCTGTCGATTGGCATGCATTGTCGTATTTTAGGGCGACCGGGACGTTTTAAAGCCCTACAAAAGTTCCTCGACTATATTCAAAGTCATGACAAGGTCTGGATTTGCCGACGTGGTGATATTGCCGAGCACTGGTATAAACACCACGCGCCATAATCAAAAAAACATATTTAAAGAGAACCTTGGGTTCTCTTTTTTGATTTATGCAGTTTATAAAAATAATAGAGAAATCAAATTTGGCATTGTTATTGCAAAACCAGTTTTGAACAAACATTCAATATAATCAGGCGATTTAATAGTGCAACTCGTTGAATTTAATCAAGCATCACCACAAGATGCCATTAGCTTTTTAAAGCACTGTGTGCAAATACCCAGCTGGTCGACCGAGATTGCAGCCAAGCGCCCTTATGCATCAATTGAAGCGGTTATGCAGTCAGCCAAACAACAGGCAGCCACCTGGACATGGGACGAAATTAAAGCGGCTCTGGATAATCATCCGCGTATTGGCGAGAAAAAAGCACAGGCTGAATTGAGTGAAATCGAGAAGAACTTTTCTAACCGTGAGCAATCATCCATTACAGCGGATGAAGAAACCCAGCTCGCTTTGCTTAAAGGCAATATTGCCTACGAAAAAAAATATGGCCATATTTTCCTGATTAAAGCCTTTGGTTTAACCAGCGAAGACGTGCTTCAAGCGCTGAAATATCGTTTGGTCAATGATCCAGAGATTGAAAAACGCATTGTCCACAATCAACTGGCTGAAATTGCCTTGTTAAGACTGTCTCAGGAGCTTAAAGCATGATCAGCACCCATATTTTAGATACCCATCTGGGTAAACCGGCGGCAAAAGTCGCGATCAAACTTTTTTCCGAAGATGGCACTTTACTTGGTGAAGCATTGACCAATACGGATGGCCGGGTGACCGATTTTGGTTTCACTGAATTTAAGGCAGGGGCTTATAGTCTTGAATTTGCCACCTCTGCTTATTTTGAAGGCTTGGGATTAGAGACCTTCTTTCCCAAAGCAGTCATTCATTTCTATGTGAAAGATGCATCGCAGCACTTTCATATTCCTTTGCTGATTAGCCCATTCGCATACTCCACATATCGCGGAAGCTGATTTTATTTTTGACTTTGAGGGAGAGAAAAAGAATGACAGAACAAAGCAAAACAATTTCACCAGAACATGAATATTTAGGCGCTGGCAAAAGTGCAGCCTATGGTTTACAACATGTGTTGACTATGTATGGCGGAATTATCGCGCCACCATTAATCGTGGGAACAGCAGCAGGTCTGGAACCTTATCAAATAGGTTTGCTGATTGCTGCTGCATTATTTGTCGGCGGTTTGGCCACAATTCTGCAAACTCTTGGGGTGAAATATATCGGAGCCAAATTACCGCTGGTTCAAGGTGTGTCCTTTGCCGGTGTTGCGACGATGGTGGCGATTGTGACGACAGGTGGAGGATTATCAACAGTTTATGGGGCAGTAATCATTGCATCTTTAATTGGTTTCTTCCTTGCGCCTTATTTTTCCAAGATTATCCGTTTTTTCCCACCCATTGTAACGGGGTGCGTGATTACCGTGATTGGTCTGTCGTTACTGCCGGTGGCGGTACGTTGGATGATGGGCGGTAACAGCAAAGCGCCAGAATGGGGTAGTGTAGAAAATATTGGCATTGCACTGATGACCTTGGCCATTGTGATATGCCTGAATTTAACCCGTAATCCGGCCATCCGTCGTTTATCTATTTTACTTGCCATCGTATTGGGTAGCATTCTTGCCTATATTTTTGGCTTTGGTGATTTTTCTAAAGTGGCCAATGGAGCGTGGGTACAAGTGCCGAGTTTCTTTGCTTTTGGACTGCCAACCTTTGAGCTAACCGCTATCATTTCCATGCTGATTGTGACTTTGGTGATCATGACTGAAACTACGGCTGATATTATCGCGGTCGGTGAAATTGTCGGAACAAAAGTGGACTCGGAACGTATTTCCAATGGTCTACGTGCCGATATGTTGTCGAGTGCTGTTGCACCTATTTTTGGATCGTTCATGCAAAGTGCTTTTGCACAAAATGTTGGCTTGGTCGCTATTACCGGGGTGAAAAGCCGTTTTGTGGTGGCAGCAGGCGGCATGATTTTAGTGGTCTTGGGATTGTTGCCCGTTATGGGGCGTTTAATTGCCGCCATTCCCGTTCCCGTATTGGGCGGTGCAGGTCTGGTACTTTTTGGTACTGTGGCAGCGAGTGGGATCCGTACTCTGGCTAAAATTGATTACAATGAACAAAAAAACCTGATTATTGTGGCAACTGCGATTGCTGCAGGCATGATCCCGATTATTGACCATTCATTTTATGCAAATTTCCCCAAATGGGTGCAAACCTTATTCCACTCAGGTATTAGCTCTACCTGCTTGATGGCGATTATTCTTAATCTTCTGTTTAATCACCTGAATGTGTTTAAAGGGAATCCATCTGTCGGCTCTAAAGCAGCGGTAGATACACAACATTAATTCTGTAAATGTTTAGGCTACATTTAAGCCCATATCTATGGGCTTTTTTATACCAACAATTAAAAACTTGGCTTTGTTTTTGCTTTATTTAATACGTGATTATTTTATTCGTTATTGGGGGACCTTATTTATGAAATTCACTCAAGTTACTGTTGCAACATTACTCGCATTAGGTGCTGTATCTACACAAGCAAAACCAATCTGGCAAGACTTCAGCGTGTCTGGTCTTTATGGGGAAAATTATGAAGTTGTAGACGAGAAGCAAACGACTTTAACGCTTGAATATACAGCAAAAGTTAAATATGCAGATGTATTCTTCTTTGTTGACCGCATGCGTGGTGGAGATGATGGTAAATCAAGTTATTTTGAATTGTCACCGCGTTTAAGCTTAGGTGAAGTATCAGGTCAAAAACTTGCGTTCGGTCCTGTGAAAGATGTATTGATTTCGACCACTTGGGAAGGTGGAGAAGGTTTTGATAACTTCTTATATGGTGTAGGTTTCGATCTGGATATTCCATATTTCCGTTACGCAAGCATCAATCTTTACCGTGCAAACAATGAAAACATTGATGATGACTATCAATTGACCCTTACCTATGGTGTGCCATTCAAATTGGGTACTGAAGAATTCCTGGTCGATGGCTTCCTGGATTGGTCAACAGAAGAAGACGATCATAAGAGTGAGATGAACTGGACCACGCAGTGGAAATGGAATGTAGGTAAACATATTTCTCCTGATACTAATTTATATCTAGGTATCGAACACTCTGTATGGAACAACAAATATGGCATTCCAAATGCTGATGAAAACAACGTCAGTGCATTAGTGAAATATCACTTCTAAGCAGAGTTATGGCTAAATATTAAAAAAGCCCTTGTTCACAAGGGCTTTTTTAATTGGCTTAGCGTTCTATAAGAATTTTTTCTGGAAAAGAGTAAACATCGCAGTTCGGTCCTGTTCCTATACGATCAACAACCACAAACTCACTGGGTGCTTCAAGAGTTAGTAAGGGATGATGCCATGTCCCGGCACGATAATTCACGCCTTGTGAACCATTCGTAATAAATGCCTGAATATGGTTCAGATCTGGCTTTTCATGATCAAGACTCGGTGCGACCACAATCAAAAACTGTTGTCCCTGCATCGGAATAAAAGCTTGTGAACCGAGGGGATGTCTTTCGAGCATTGAAATTTCAAAAGGAATTTCAGTGATTTGAATATTCTTAAAAATACTGAGTCCAACTTTTGCATCGGTTTGTGCTTCAGCCAAAGCATGATAACGCTCGGTATGTTGATCATTGATATGAAAAAAGTCATTGCCTTTACACGCAATGACTTCGCCATAAGGCGCAAAACTTTCCGCATCTAAAGGCTGTATTTTTATCGTTTGCATGGTCATAGTATTCATATCGATTAAGCGACTTTACCCCATAAGCGAATCCGGCTGATCCCGCCGTCAGGAATCATGTTGATACGGATATGGGAAATTTTTTCCTGCTTTAAGATTTCCTCGACAAAAGAATGAATATGGTCCATTTGCATATCTTGCGCTTCTAGCAGGAAAGGCCAGAACATGCTTTGCGGAATCAGCTGCTGGTCTGTTGCATCTTCTACGTAAATCGCCTGGATGGACACTTGTGCAGGAAAGTTTCCCTTAAAGTGTGCGGTATCGATGTCAATTTTTTCAATATGGCCACTTTGACCTAAAGCCAGAATACACCAGTCAAAACCAGGTGCACGGCGACGTTTGGTTTCCCAGCCATCTCCCATATTAATGCCACGACCCGGATTAATCAGATTGCGCGGATGACCAAAATGCGCATCACTATAGGCAATCACGCGACCACCGTTTTCTAAAGCTAATAAATCCAGAGTTTGAGTACCATCTTTTACTTGAATTTGCACTTCACCATAGACTCTAAAACGTGCCACACCGCCATCTGGATAAATATTTAAACGGATATGGGTAAACACCTGTTCGGTATCAATATTAAAAATGTGATGGTCACTTGGGCCTAGAAGGTTATTTTTTAAAATATTTTGCCATTCTATATGACTCAGTTCTCCATCTGGTGCATAGCATGCTTCTACAATAGCAGAAGCCGGATAGTTCCCTGTAAAGAAAGTGGTATCGATATCAAGTGCTTTAATTTTTCCTGCCACACCTAGTTTAATAACGGCCCAGTCATAGCCTGCATGGCGTTTACGGCGGGTTTCCCAGCCGTCCATCCATTTGCCATGTTCATCAAATTTATCTTCTACAAATACTGGAGAAGTGAATTGCAACATGCGTTTTGCTTCAGCAAAAAAATCATCAGAACAAGCAATGATTTCTGCACCAATTCGGTCATCTGCCAGATTAGTCAGTTGCTGTATATGGGTAGGAGCATCAAAAATTGGTGCAAACAAAGTTGCCATAAATATCTTCCATTAACTTTATTAATTAAATGAATAGACTTGTTTTGTTGGGTGATTCATTTTGAACAATTGATAAAAACAAGCTTTTACATATGTTTAGAAGCACAGCTTGTGCCAACTTTTGAAATTTTTAAGTGCGTTATCAAAAAAATGGCACGTTTTTAGCATTTTGTGGTGCAGATACTTAAATATACAAAGGAGTTATAGATGGAAATTATAATTATTGGTGCAGGTATGGGCGGTTTAACCACAGGAATTGCACTAAAAAAGTTTGGACACCAAGTCACCATCTATGAGCAAGCAGAACAAATTTTAGCTATGGGAGCAGCCATCTCTTTATGGTCAAATGGGGTTAAATGTTTAAATTATTTAGGATTAACTGATCAGGTCGCGAAACTGGGTGGGCAAATGGATCACTTGGCCTATATGGATGGATTAACAGGTGACGTGATGACACAGTTCAGCTTGCATCCCCTCATAGCAGAAGTTGGACAACGTCCATATCCGGTGTCGCGTTCAGATTTACAAAACATGCTGATGGATGAGTTCGGCCGTGAAAATATTCATCTGGGCAAAAAAATGTTGTCCTTTACAGAAGCCAATGATGTAGTCACAGTGCAATTTGCAGATGGAACGCAAGTACAAACACAACTCTTGGTCGGTGCGGATGGTACACATTCAATTACCCGGGCTTATGTATTGGGCGAACAGGTTGAGCGCCGTTATGCGGGTTATGTCAACTGGAATGGTTTAGTTGAAATTTCAGAGGATTATGCACCTGCTGATCAATGGACCACCTATGTCGGTGAGGGCAAGCGTGTTTCGTTAATGCCAGTGGCTGATCATCGTTTCTATTTTTTCTTTGATGTACCTTTACCCGTGGGCTTAGAGAATAATCGTAGTAATTATAAAGCTTTGTTAAAAGAATATTTCACAGGATGGTGTCCGCAAGTTCAAAAATTAATTGACAATATAAATGAGCAAACAACCAATCGTGTGGAAATTCATGACATTGAACCGTTTGCACAATTTTATAAAGGGCGTGTGGTGATCGTCGGTGATGCTGCGCACAGTACCACGCCGGATATTGGCCAAGGTGGTTGCCAGGCGATGGAAGATGCGATTTATTTATCTCGAGCTTTGCAAATTAACACCTTGGGCTTGGAAGACGCTTTAAAGCGTTATCAAAACAAGCGTAATGAACGTGCCAATGAATTGGTGCTGCGTGCACGTAAACGTTGCGATGTGACGCATATGAAAGATAAGCAAATCACCAAAGAGTGGTATGAAGAACTCCGTAAAGAGCAGGGGCCGCATATCATGAAAGGCATTATCAGTAATATTGTGGGTAATCCACTGGATTAATTCCTCGTTCAGCCAAAAAGCCCTTCATCATAAAGGGCTTTTGATTATCGTATGCTGCAAAGAACTGATGAAAACTTAAAATCTTTTTTTAGAAAAAATGATTCGTCAAGTTGGTGATGAGGGAGTAAATTACTTACATTTTATAGCTTTAATAAGGTCAAGTGATGGCATCCACATGGATTCTGTTTACGCTGATGGCTGCATTTATGCAGGCTTGGCGTAATGCATTTCAAAAGCAACTGAGTACCACTGTTGATGTCTATGGAGTAACACTGGCGCGATTTATTTTTGGTTTTCCTTTAGCCATTCTTTACTTGACCTTTTTATATCAGAGTCAGCCCATACCACTTCCGGTTAGCTTTACACCACGTTATGCCATTTATATTGTCATTGCCGGGATCAGCCAGATTGCTGCCACTGCATTAATGGTGCAATTATTTAAACAAAAAAACTATGCTATCGGTGTGGGACTGTCCAAGAGTGAAGCCATTTTAGCCGCGCTGATTGGCGCTTCATTGCTGAGTGATCATTTAAGTGCATTGGGATGGTTTGGGGTAGCCTTAGGTGGTTTGGCAGTCTTTTTACTCAGTAAAGGATCCAGAGCGGAAAAGCTTTCCATGCCGACATTAATGATCGGTATAGGCAGTGGCCTGTGCTTTGCCATTACCTCACTACTGGTTCGTGAAGCCAGCCTGGAATTGCCACAACTGCCCTTTATTCATCGGGCGGCGTGGGTATTGCTCAGTATTATTGGTTTTCAATGTGTCAGTATGCTGATTTATTTAGGTTTATTCAGTCGCCAGACCTTAAAGGCCATGTGGGCAAGATTAGGCTTAACCTTCAAAGTCAGTCTGTGCAGTTTTATTGCGTCCTTGGGATGGTTCACTGCCATGAGCATGCAATCGGTGGCCATTGTAAAAACACTGGGACAAATTGAAATCTTGTTTAGCCTGTTAATTTCTGCCTATTTTTTTAAGGAAAAACTGGCAAAAGCGGAACATTGGGGCTTACTGCTGGTGGTTATCGCCGCCATACTGGTGATCTGGGCTTAATTATCATGAATCCCGAAAAAATGTATGCCATCTAATAATGATTTCAGAAATAACCACTAAATTTTGAGCATTAAAAGTTTCATCAATAGGGCGAATGGGTGTTTGCCCTAAAGGCACCAGCTCAACGATTTTCCCTCTGAAATGACTATGCCACCACGTGCATCGCTTTTATTCCCAGTAAAAATAGCCAGTGGCTGTTTAATCCAAATAGTCGACATAATCTTGCCTTAACAATTGAAATTTCAATCAAAACAGCAAGAGCCATACCAATAACGGGTTTAGGCACAGAAAATATCTTTAACCTTGCTTTTCAAGTCTTCCATTTGTTCAATGATATTTTTAATCATCAACTGGGAAACGCGTGAAATTTGTCGTTTTGGCGCAACACATAGAGCAATGGTCAGCGGATGCAGCCCTTTGTCTAAAATAGGCTTAAAGATTAATTCCTCACGCTCAAGCTCAGGAAAAACGTCCAAATAACTTAAAATTCCGATGCCGGTATTGGCTTTGATTAAGTTATTCATCAAGCGAATATCATTCGATTCAGTTTTACGTGCGGGTATAAATTTATGATGTTTATACATGGCTTGCACATAGTCATGAATAATCAAGGGTTCTGCGGGAATAAAATGATTGTCACTTAAGGTATCTGAAAAATAAATCTTTTCGACTTCTGCAAGTGGATGTGATTTTCCCATCACAAAACCTAAAGGCAATTCTAAAAAATGCACCACTTCAAGGTGTTGATGGGCTTTGGGATTCAGGATTAAACCAAAATCCAATTCTGCATCGATGATCTTCCGGGCGATAACTTCACTGTCTGCGACCCGAATATTAAAATTGATCCATGGATAGTTTTGATACATATATTGCACCGATTGCATGACAAAACCATCACTTAAGGCAGAGATTAAACCAAACTCGATGGTTCCACGGGTAAGCCCCTGAATTTCATCAAAACGGATTCGGGTTTGCTGGAATTCTTTTTGCCATTTCAAGACATCGGCATAGAGTAATTCACCGGCAAGAGTGAGTTTTAAGCCGCTCGGCAAACGCTCAAATAACACAATTCCCAACTCTTCTTCAGCCAAAGCAATTTGCCGATGTACCGCAGACACGGAAATAAATAATTGATCTGCGGCTTTACGTAAACTTCCAGTTCTCGCCACAGCTATAAAATATTCTGAAAATCGGGAAAAAGGCGTATTCATCAATTTAGTCAAAGCTTGGAACCAACTTTTATTTATATCAACATTTTAGATAAGCGTTCTTATGCGAGTTTTATGCCAAATGATGATGTTCTATATATAAATATATTCACACACCAATTGAAGTGTTCTCATTTTTAGAATGATTTATACGAAACATTCTAATAGACAGAATGATAAAAAATTAAGTAATTTCAATGATAAGTAAAGCCAAAATTACATGAAAATGCAAATTTTAAGGCCTGTAAAAAGATATGACATAAAGCAATGATATAGGTTTGATATGAACGCAATTCCAGTCACCAATTTATTCAACAAGCCCTGTTATAGCCAGTTTGATAATCAGGACTGGGACATTCTGGCACATCATTGGTATCCGGTTGCACGTATTCAGGACGTTTCGACCCAACCGCAACAAGTGACGCTGCTTGATGTCAAACTTGCACTGTATAAAACAGAAAGTGGCGCTATTCATTTGGTGCGTGATATCTGCCCACACCGCGGTGTACCTTTGACCAAAGGCTGGGTATCGGGTGAAAATATTGTCTGTCCTTATCATGGCTTACATTACAACGCCGAAGGGCAATGCATCAAAATCCCGGCACAACCTGAACTGACCAAGATTTCTGACCGCTTTTCCTTGACTAAATTTCCAGTGGTCGAAAAATACGGTTTAATTTGGACCAGTATTTTTAGCCGTGATGAATCGAAAGCCAATTTTCCTGAACTAGAGACCTGGGATACTGCAGGGCACCAATCGATCTTACCGCCGTTTGTTGATATTGGTGGTTCCAGTGGCCGTCAGCTGGAAGGTTTTATTGATGTTGCGCATTTCGCTTGGGTGCATCAAAGTTCATTTGCAGATCGTGAAAATCAGGTGGTGCCCAAATATTCAACAGAACGGACCGAGTATGGTTTACATAGCGAATATGTCAGTGATGTCAGCAACTATCCGCATGGTATGCAACATTTGGCACCAGAAGGTTTCTTGTGGAAACGGGTATTTGATGTCTATCCACCATTTTCTGCGGTGTTGACGGTACATTTTCCTGAACAAGGGCTGTTAAAAATCCTCAATGCCTGTTGTCCGGTTTCACATAATAAAACCCGTTTATTCGTGCCGCTGACACGCAACTTCGATACCACCGGTGATTTACAAGCCGTGTATGACTTTAATGCACAAATTTTTGCAGAAGATCAGGAAATGGTGGAAAGTCAAAAACCCGAAGAGTTACCCCTTGATATTTCAATGGAAGCACATTTTGAAGCAGATCGCTCTTCAACGACTTATCGTCGAATATTAGCCGAGTGGGGGTTAAGCAAACGTTATATTGTTTAATCTATTTTAATTTAATCAATATAAAATAGAGATTAAAATATAAATACTAAATTTTATAATGCTAGATTCTATAATAATGATTTTTATTTTTATTATATTTTAAAGTGCAGGATTATTTTAAATTCTCTGCTTAATAATAACTGCAGAATGAAAACCGTATAGGATGATGAATAAAATGGATCGACCCAATCAAGCTCAAATCATCCAGTTTTTAACCTTATCGAATGAGGTTGGGCGAAGAGCGATGTCTTTGGGGCATCACCCTTTTGGCGCAGTATTAGTGGGACCGGATCATCAAACAGTGTTGTTAACCCAGTGTAATATTGATACGGTAAATCATGCCGAGTCAACCTTGGCACGTGTTGCTGCCAGTAATTATCTAGCCGAATATTTATGGCAATGTACCTTGTATACTGCGGTAGAGCCTTGTTGCATGTGTGCCGGAACGATTTATTGGGCCAATATTGGCCGCGTGGTTTATGGCATGACCGAACAACGGCTATTAGAATGTACGGGAAATCATCAGGAAAATCCGACCATGAGTGTGTCATCTGCTTATGTCTTTGAACATGGTCAGAAAAATATTGATTTGATTGGTCCAGTTGCAGAAATTGAAGAAGAAACAGCGGCATTACAACAGGCATTCTGGACACAACGCTAAATTAATTTAATCCATCTGCATTATCTTATCCTTCTGTTCACGCAGAGGGATTTTTAATATTTGGGTCTTGCTACTCAATATTGAAATTATATATTAAATGTTCACATTTAATGCACTTTATTTAAATGCACCAATGATAAGCATAATTGGAATAAATTTGTTTTAAAATAATTTATGTTGTTTAATTAAATGCAAAACATAAAATAAAGACTTATAAATTTAATATAAAAATGCTTCGTTTAATGTTTAAAACAAAAATATTTTATTTAAATAGCCTCTATTTATTATTTTTTTCAAAAGTTGGAATAGTTATTGCTATTTATATATTGAACAGACTGAGCTCATTCGAGTGAAGCCATTTTTAAGGCGTGTGTCAGTGGACACAGAGAACAGCAAGAGCAGAACATAATGAAAGAAAAAAACGCATTGAAAACAGAGTTTAAAAAATTAGTGGGTGCATTGCTGGCAAGCGGTGTAGTGGGCATGGCAGCAATGGGGAATGCTCAGGCTGAAGATAAAGCGGCATTTGTTTATATTGGTCCAACCAGTGACCATGGCTGGACCTATTCGCATGACCAGGGCCGTATTAAAACTGAAAAAGCACTCGCTGGAAAATATAAAACCTCCTATATCGAAAACGTACCTGAAACGGCAGATGCTGAACGTGTGATCCGTAACTTGGCACAACAAGGCAATAAAGTCATTTTTGCAACCTCGTTCGGTTATATGAATGCGATGGAGAAAGTATCCAAGCAATTTCCAAATACTGTGTTTATGCATGCAACGGGTTATAAGCAGGCAAAGAATTTAGGGGTATATGACGTACGTACCTATGAAGGTGCTTATATGCTGGGTGTGGTTGCAGGTCAAAAAACCAAAAACAATGTATTAGGGGTGGTTGGCTCTTTCCCGATCCCTGAAGTCGTACGCAACATCAATGCCTATACCTTGGGTGCACAAAGTGTAAATCCAAAAATTAAAACCAAAGTAATTTGGGTGAGTTCATGGTTTAACCCGGGCAAAGAACGTGATGCAGCATTGGCATTGATTGCTCAAGGTGCCGATGTACTGATGCAAAATACCGACTCTCCAGCTGTGGTACAAGCAGCAGAACAAAAAGGCGTCTTTGCCTTTGGTTGGGATTCCGACATGAGCAAATTTGGTCCGAAAGCCCATCTTGCAGCATCGGTTTTACATTGGGAAAAAATTTATACCCCTGTAATGACGCAAGTCAGTAATAAAACCTGGAAACCAAGTGCGATCTGGTATGGCGTTAAACAAAAAGCAGTCGATATCGAAAGTTTTGGTCCTTCAGTGTCGGCAGCATCTAAAGCAAAAGCACTCAGCGTACGTGATGCCATTCTGAAAGGTACCTTACATCCATTTGCAGGTCCAATTTATAAACAGGATGGCGCATTGGTCTTGGCAAAAGGCAAATCATTAGATGATGCGGCTTTAAGCAAAATGAACTATTACGTGAAAGGCGTAGAAGGGGCTTTACCGAAGTAAGTCTGAAGCTGGTTAAGTTGTAGTAATGCGGTTTGATACCTCATTTTGAATTTTCACTTTTCATCCATCTGAATGCATAACGCGCTTCAGGTGGATGCCGCATGTCGCAGCATTAAATAGAGTGCCTATGATGACTCCTCCACACGATATATCTGCTCATACGCGAGAGATGAACCCAGAATCTGCTTCGAGTGTAGCGCGTTTACAGCTGATCAATATCTGTAAAAGTTACAATTCATTGAAAGCGAATGACCAGATACATTTAACCGTTCAACCTGGACAAATTCACGCCATCTTGGGTGAAAATGGAGCCGGAAAAAGTACCCTGATGAAAATCATTTATGGCGCAACCAAGGCCAATCAGGGACAAATGCTCTGGAACGGTAAAGAAGTCAAAATTGACAATCCATCGATGGCAAGAAAACTTGGTATTGGCATGGTGTATCAGCATTTTTCTTTGTTTGAAACACTCACCGTAGTAGAAAATATTTCACTGGGTTTAGATGAAAAAATTGATTTAGCCGTGCTCAGTCAAAAAATTATTGAAGTCTCTGAACAATACGGTTTACCGGTCGATCCACGGCGTGAGGTGTATTCCTTGTCTGTGGGTGAGCGTCAGCGTGTAGAGATTATTCGCTGTCTATTACAAAATCCCGCTTTAATTATTCTAGATGAACCGACTTCTGTCCTGACCCCACAAGCGGTACGTCAACTGTTTAAAACCTTACGTTTATTGGCATCCCAAGGTGTTTCGATTTTATATATCAGCCACAAACTGCATGAAATTAAAGAACTCTGTGATGAAGCGACCATTTTGCGTAATGGCTGTGTCACGGGAAATGTCGATCCCAAAGACAATAGTACCAGTGATTTAGCGCGCTTGATGATTGGTCGTGATTTACCGAGCTATGTCCGCCAAGAATATCAAGGCATCCAACAGACCTTATTCCAGATTGAAAATTTACATGCCGAATCCGATGACCCATTTGGCGTGTCACTGAAAAATATCAATTTAAGCATTCAGGCCGGCGAAATTGTTGGTATTGCTGGTATTTCGGGTAATGGTCAAGCAGAACTGCTGTCTTTGCTGTCCGGTGAACAGCGGCTGAAAACAGGCAAAATCTGTTTAGCGCAGCAGGATATTTCAAGCCTAAGCGCAGGGCAGCGCCGCGACCTAGGACTGGGCTTTGTCCCTGAAGAACGGCTTGGACGCGGTGCAGTACCGAATATGACCCTGTCACAAAATGCCTTACTGACGGCTTTTCGCCAAGGATTCACCCGTTGGGGATTGATTAAATTTGCCCAATGCAAAACCTTTGCCGAGCAATGTATCGAAAAATTTGGCGTCAAAGCCAGTGGCAGTGATGCGGAAGCACGTTCTTTATCTGGCGGGAATTTACAAAAATTTATTGTCGGTCGTGAAATTCTGCAAAATCCAAAAATCCTGATTGTGGCGCAGCCGACATGGGGCGTGGATGTTGGCGCCTCGATGTTTATCCGACAAACCCTGATTGATTTATCACGTCAGGGCGTTGCCATTTTGGTGATTTCAGAAGAACTGGAAGAACTGTTTGAAATGAGTGACCGGCTGTGCGTGTTAGCCAATGGCGAGTTATCTGAACCGGTCAACACAGATGAGACCAATGCAGAAAATATTGGGATGCTGATGTCGGGAATCCATCGTCCGCTGACAGCAGAACAAAGCGTAGAGGAGCAAATTCATGCTTAACACGCTTTTAATCTCTATTTATGTCTACAGGAGGATGCAATGCATTTATTAGAACCGCGTGAACATCCATCTAAAATGATGAAGTGGCTTTCTCCTGTGATTGCACTTGTGGCCATGCTGATTGTCGGCAGCATTTTATTTTTAATGTTGGGCGTCGATCCTGCCAAAGCCATGTACATCTTTTTTATTGAACCGCTGGCATCTGGGTATGGGTGGAGCGAACTGGCGGTCAAAGCCGGTCCATTGATCTTAATTGCCTTGGGTCTGGCGGTCGGCTTTCGGGCCAAATTATTTAATATTGGTGCCGAAGGTCAACTCACCATGGGCGCAATTTTTGGTGGCGGTATTGCCATTTTATTCCATGATCAGATCGGCGGGTGGATTTTACCTTTGATGATCGTGATGGGTGCGCTAGGCGGGGCATTATGGGGCGCGATTCCTGCCTTGCTAAAAACCCATTTTAATGCCGAAGAAACCCTGACCACTTTAATGATGAACTATGTTGCGCTGTTTGTGTTGCTGTACTTGGTCAATGGACCTTGGCGTGATCCCGATGGGATGAATTTTCCACAATCAGTGATGTTTAATGACAGTGCCACGCTACCGTTGATTATGGAAGGGACCCGCATTAACGCGTCACTTTTTATCACACTTTTTGCCGTGGTGCTGTTTTGGGTGTTTATGGGTAAGAGTCTGACGGCTTATAAATTGGAAGTCAGTGGTCAGGCACCTTTGGCGGCAAAATATGCCGGTTTTTCATCCTCAAAAGCCATTTGGATGAGTCTGGTGATTTCCGGCACCATGGCAGGCATTGCCGGTATTTGCGAAGTTGCTGGCCCGATTGGACAACTAAATCCGAATCTGTCACCGGGGTATGGCTATGCAGCCATCATTGTGGCGTATTTGGGTCGTCTGAATCCGATTGGCATTGTGCTGTCGGGCTGCTTTATGGCGCTGATTTATTTGGGCGGGGAAATGGCGCAAATGCAACTGCAACTACCGGTGGCCATTACCGGAATTTTCCAAGGCTTATTGTTGTTCTTCCTGTTGGCTTCTGACGCGCTGATTGAAAACCGTTACCGTTTTGCCAAAAAGAATGTTGTGCCTGTTCCTCAGTCCGCAGCAACCAGCTCTTAATCCAATGTTGTCTACAGTAAAAGGAAGCATGATATGGCTTTAGAATTAACCGCAATTCTTGCAGGTACTGTTGCTGCAGCAACGCCGCTGATTTTTGCCGGTTTGGGGGAATTGGTCACGCAGCGTAGCGGTGTAATTAATTTGGGCGTCGAAGGCATGATGCTGGTGGGTGCCATTGCTGGCTTTGCCTTTGCAGCACAATATGATGCCAGTGTGTTTAGCGCCTTATTGATGGGCGGTTTAGCAGGCATGTTAATGGCATTGATTTTTGCCTTTTTTACCTTGTCACTCAGCACCAACCAATCGGCGTGTGGTTTGGCTTTAACCATTTTTGGTTTGGGGATTTCCGCATTTTTGGGGCAAAACTATGTCAGCACTGCGTTACCCGGTCTAGCCAATTTTAATATTCCACTGCTGGCTGATATTCCGGTACTTGGCCCGATTTTATTCCAACAAAACTATGTGGTGTATCTGTCGATTTTTGCATTTTTTGCCGTGTGGTTTGTCTTGGCAAAAACTCGCTTGGGTTTACTGCTTAAAGCAGTCGGTGAATCACCGGAAAGTGCGCATGCCATGGGTTACCACGTGTTGGCGATTCGTTATGGCGCAGTTCTTTTTGGCGGCATGATGGCTGGTATTGGTGGGGCATTTTTATCGACGGTCTATACCCCGATGTGGATTGAAAATATGGTTGCCGGACGTGGCTGGATTGCGATTGCCTTGGTGGTGTTTGCCGTGTGGAAACCAACCCGTTTAATGCTCGGTGCTTACCTGTTTGGCGGCGTGACTATTTTGCAATTTCACGCGCAAGCCTTGGGCATCAATGTACCGAATGAGTTTCTTGCCGCATTGCCGTATTTAGCCACTATTGTGGTGTTGGTGATGATTTCACGCGATAAAAAATTACTGAAAATGAATTTACCAGCCTCTTTAGGCAAAACCTTTGTGCCCTAAGTACATGAATTCATAAATCAATAAAACGAAATAAATTTGAGTAGGAACGATGAAAATTTTAACAGCGGCTTATGTCCTGACCATGAATGCGCAGAACGAATGCATTAAAAATGGCGCTGTACTGATTGATGGCGACACAATTAAAGCCGTGGGTTCACTCGCGCAGTTAACCCAGCGCTATCCCGAGGTACTCATTGAGCATTATCCACAGACCCTACTGATGCCGGGCTTAATCAATACCCATTGTCATTCCGGTTTACTGCGCGGTACGGCAGAAGGATTACCGGTTTGGGATTGGTTACAGCAGTTTATTGATCCGATGCACAGAGTACTTAGTCCTGATGATGCCAAAATCGCCTCTTATTTGTGCTATGCAGAGGCACTTTTATCGGGCACAACCACCATTGTCGATATGTGGCGTTATATGGATGGCAGTGCTGAGGCAGCAAAAGACTTGGGGATTCGTGCCGTTCTTGTGCCCTATGTTGCGGAGCATCCGGATCACAATTATTTTGAAACCTTAAAAAGTAATGAAGCTTTAATCAATCGTTGGCATAAGCACGCCAATGGGCGAATTCAAGTCTGGGTTGGTTTGGAACACCTGTTTTATGCAGAAACTTCGGCACTGACGCGCATTGAAAAGTTGTGTCATGATTATCAAACCGGCTTTCACACCCACAGCAACGAAAGTCAGTTTGATGTACAAGAAAACTTACGTCGTTCTGGCATTCGCCCAATTGAAAGTTTACAAAAATTGGGCTTGCTCGATGTACCCAAAACCTTATTGGCGCATTGTGTCTGGGCAGATGCCAGAGAAATTCAAATTTTAAAACAACACGCAGTTGGTGTGGCACATAACCCGATTTCCAATATGAAATTGGCATCTGGTGCCGCGCCTATCGTTGAAATGCTGCGCCAAGGTGTTGCGGTGGGTTTAGGCACTGATGGCGAAAAAGAAAATAATAACTTGGATATGTTTGAAGAAATGAAAACCGCCTCGTTATTGGCTAAATTCTCGAACCTCGATGCTGCTGCACTGGATGCTTGGTCGGTATGTCAAATGGCGACGCTTACAGGGGCAAGGGCTTTGGGCATGCAACATGAAATCGGTTCGCTAGAAGTCGGAAAACAGGCGGACATGATTGCAGTGAAGATTGATACCCCACGTATGACACCATTGATTGATCAAGGTCGTTTATTTAACTTACATACCAATCTGGTCCATGCAGTACAAGGACAAGATGTGTTGATGACTATGGTCGCAGGACAAGTCGTGGTGGAAAATGGTCACTTGGTGCATGCCGATTTACAGGCACTGATTGATCAAGTCAATCAAGCTGCGCCTCGTTTGTTTGAACGTCGTGATCAGTGGTTTGCCAAGCAAGGTCAAGCCATCAATGAATTACAGCGTGAAAAATCCTAAGTTTTTGTTAAGCTGAATTGCTAAATCAAGCTACTGGATGACCTATATGGAAAACCTATTTAGTATAAATAGGTTTTTTTAATCATTTTTAATTACTTTTATAACCATTTTTATAGAAAATCATAAGACAAATTAGCCCACTAAAAAGTGGGCTAATTTATTGCTCATCCAGAATTATTTTGTGTGTTTTACCACGAGTACCGGTACATGGCTTGAGGTCAAAATCTCTTGTGCCATACTGCCGAGAAAAGCTTTTTTTAAACCGGTACGCCCATGAGAACCGACGACGATTAAATCAACATTTAATTCATCAGCGAGTTTGGTGATGGCTTCACTTGGGGATTGACCACTGAGAAGTTTTGTATGGGTTTCAATACCTAGATTGGTAAATTTCAGTCCTAACTCAGCCAAAATGTTTTTAGCATGAGCTTTTGCTTCCATATAATAATCCGTTATTCCAGGTACACTTTTATAAAAACTGACACTGGTTAAAGGATCTATCACGACAACGCTCGCTATGGTTACTTTACTGCCTAATGCTTTGGCTAAAAGAATGGTCTGATCAGCTGCAGCAATGGCAATAGGGGAATCATCAACAGCCAGTAATATGTGTTGGTAACCCATGATACGTTCCTCTTGTTTCAGGATTCTTTATCAATTCAAAATCTACCCAAAGATTAACATAGCTAGAGTACAGTGATAAAAAAGGATAAAAATACATCTTTTAGTTCTGTTATCTTGCGAAAGCATTTAGGAGAATACTTTAAATACTGATCAATCCGCCCAGATAGACGTAGATAAGAAATATTTCAAAGATTTTTTTAAATCGTCACAACTATCAAAACTATGGGTTACTTCTTTGAAAGCAGAATGATATTCACGTTTATAGGGTTTACCGGTTAATGTTTCTCCATGCGTATTTTCATAATCATAAATTGCAGTCCTAAGATATATTTCTAATATTTTTTTATGTTCGGGAGAGGCACAGTTTTTTTGAACTATTTCATCAGTAGACTGACAATCAAGTTTGACGTGGCGATAAAATTCACTCGAGTTTTGATAAATATTATTTAATGCTTTTGATTCACTTGTTGATAAGCATTGTGCTGCATGAGCAAAATTACAAGTCAAAGCCATATAAACAACGAGCAAATGGAATTTCATTTTTTTATTCCTTATTATTTTTTTAATGATCTAACCATACAGTCAAAATTTACACAACTACAACATTACAAAATCAGACGAATCGAAATTTTGTTCAAACCGATATAGGGGGAAAATAATCATAAATATTATCAATAGCCCCCTAAAAACCAAGAATATAAAAAGTATTAAGCCTTATAAACTCTAGAAATTGACTAATCATGGTGCATTCATTTTAACAACTATCTTAAATGCATCATTTTTGAAGCAAAATAGTGTGACTAAAACAAAAAATCGTATTACTAAATTGGCACAGCCTTTGCTTTATGTATGACATGAAAAAAGTGATCTAGGGTTCCGGTACATTTTCAAAATCTAGAAAATGCTATGTCTGAGACCGAGAGTTCACGGTTCGCAAGAACTACACGGAGGGATAAAAGCCCGGGAGGTCATGCCAACAACCGAAGAGGTAACCGCAATGGGCTTAAGCAACTATCATAATAATCAAACACTCTGGACTGAAGTTTTGCCGGGAGGGCATCATTGGTCGGGACGCATTCAAAAAGGTGCTGTGCTGCAGTTTAAAGCACTTGGTGCAAATGCCAATGTATCGCTGTTCTGTGTCAATGCTGATGACAAGCTTGAACGCTTTAACATGCCAGATAGCCTAAAAGGTCAACACACTACATTTTTAAGCACTGGCAATGTGCTGTATTCAGACTTGGGGCGTGTCATAGCGTCTATTGTCACTGATGATCATGGTTGGAATGACACACTTTGCGGTGCAAGTCGTGCCGAACAAATTGAAAAACAATTTGGGACACGTACATTTCAAGATGCCCGCAATGAGATGTACCAAAGCGGTGTGGATGGTTTATTGGTGGAAATGGCGAAATTTTCCTTAGGTCAAACCGATCTCAGTGCCACCGTGAATCTTTTCTCTAAAGTTGCCCCAGATGCTACAGGCAAACTGTCTTATGTAAGTGCAGATAACAGTGATCAAATCGTAGAACTGCGTTTTGAAATGGACTGTCTGGTGTTCCTGTCAGCCGCGCCACATGGTTTAGATTCAAGTACGAGCTATAGTCCTGCAGATATTCAATTGTCTTTATTCAAAGCCAATCCCTTAAGTGAAAGCGATATTTGTCGTGATGCCTGTCCGCAAAATCAGCGTGCATTTGCGAACAATGCTCGTTACTACGCCCTAAGCAGCATCTAAGATCAGGAGAAGCATCATGACAGTTTTACAATCATTCGAAAAAACAGTGCTCAGTGAAGTTTGTCCTGCTGGTGAAGCATGGATGTGCGAAGTCAAAAAAGGCCAGTATTTCCGCATTATTGACTTAGAAGGTAACCAAGCCGTAGATACCTTATTCATATCGGCAGAAAATCCGTCCGAGCGTTATAGCGCAACCGATACTTTGGCGATTAACCAATATATTTATCTAGAAAAAGGCACCACTTTATACAGCAACCTTGGTCGTCCGATGGCCATCATTCATGATGATAATTGCGGTCGCCATGACACTTTAGGCGGTGCATGTTCATGTGAAAGCAATACCGTACGTTATGCACATGAAACCTATCCGATGCACAGCTGCCGTAATAACTTTATGTATGCGCTCGCAAAGCATCCGATTGCGCAAAAACATGGCTTAAACGTGCGTCATATTGGACCGAACATTAATTTCTTTATGAATGTACCGGTGACGGCAGAAGGTGCGCTTAAATTTGACGATGGTATTTCCGCACCGGGTAAATATGTCGAAATTCAAGCAGAAATGGATTTGATCGTGCTGATCTCAAACTGTCCACAACTGAATAACCCATGTAATGCCTACAACCCGACGCAAATCCAATTGGTGGTTCGTGAAGGCGAGGAAGCCTAAAATGAAAAATAATAATATGCCTAAATTGACTAAAGTTTTAATTGCCAACCGCGGTGCCATCGCTTGCCGTGTCATTCGTAGTTTAAAAAAACTGGGCATTCAATCCGTTGCCGTTTATTCCGAAGCCGATCGTGATTCACTACATGTCACTTTAGCGGATGAAGCCGTTTACATTGGTGATGCTCCTGCCAGCCAAAGCTATTTAAATGTCAATAAAATTTTAGAAGTGGCAAAACAGACCGGTGCACAGGCGATTCATCCGGGCTATGGCTTCCTCTCTGAAAATGCTGAATTTTGTGACTTGTGTGAAGCTGCAGGCATTGCCTTTATTGGCCCAACTTCACAGCAAATGCGTGAGTTCGGTTTAAAACATACCGCGCGTGAACTGGCGATTCAGGCGAATGTGCCATTACTTCCGGGCAGTCAGTTATTAGCAGATGAAGCTGAAGCGTTAACGGAAGCTGCGCGTATTGGCTATCCGCTGATGCTGAAAAGTACCGCAGGCGGTGGTGGTATTGGCATGCGTCTGGTCTGGAATGAAACCGAACTGAAAGATGCCTATGTCACTGTATCTTATTTAGCCCAAGCCAATTTTAAAGATGCCGGTTTGTATTTAGAAAAATTCGTACAAAACGCACGTCATATTGAAGTGCAAATTTTTGGTGATGGTCAAGGGCAAGTCTTGGCACTGGGTGAACGTGATTGTTCGGTACAACGCCGTAACCAAAAGGTGATTGAGGAAACCCCGGCACCGCACCTGAATGATACGCAACGTGATTATCTACAGTCCGTGGCTATTCAATTGATGCAATCGGTGAATTACCGTTCGGCAGGGACAGTTGAATTCGTGATGGACACCGACACACAGGAATTCTATTTCCTGGAAGTAAACACCCGTCTGCAAGTCGAACACGGCGTGACGGAGCAAGTCTTTGGGGTGGACTTGGTGGAATGGATGGTGAAGTTGGCAGCAGGCACGTGGACTGCACCAACAGCACAATTGGAATCAAAAAGTCATTCAATTCAAGTCCGTTTATATGCCGAAGACCCGATTAAGAACTTCCAGCCGAGCGCAGGTTTACTAACTTTTGTTGAGTTTGATAAGAATGCACGTAATGAAACATGGGTTGAAACCGGCTCCAATGTGTCATCTTTCTATGACCCGATGATTGCCAAAATCATTGTGACAAGCGAGACCCGTGAATCTGCAATTCAAGCCATGACAGATACTTTGGCGAAAACTCAAGTTGCGGGCATCGAAACCAATCTTGAATATCTGCAAAACATTATTGCCGGTGAAGTATTTAAAGCCGGTACACAGACCACACGTTTTTTAAATACCTTTGAATGGAAAACCCAAAAGATTGAAGTCTTGCAAGCCGGCATTCAAACCGCTGTGCAAGATGTCACCGGACGACTTGGTTATTGGAATGTCGGTGTACCGCCATCGGGTGCGATTGATCCGTTATCGTTAAATGTGGCGAATCAACTTTTAGGCAATGAACCCAATACCGCAGGTCTGGAATGTACGCTACAAGGCCCAAGTCTGAAATTCCACTGTGATAGTCAAATTGTCATTACCGGTGGTGATATGCCATCGACTTTGGATGGTGTAGCGGTTGCCATGTGGCAAACCATCAACATCAAAAAAGGGCAGGTTTTAAAATGTGGCAAAGTCACCACCGGTTGCCGTAGTTATATCGGCATTAAAGGCGGTCTGAATGTACCTGAATACTTAGGCTCTAAAGCGACTTTCACTTTAGGTCAATTTGGTGGGCATGCAGGGCGTAACTTACTGATTGGCGATATGTTGCCGATCACAGCATATAGTTCAATTGAAACAGTCGCTTTAGCGGAAAATCAAGTTCCGGCCTTCTCCCATGATTGGGAAATTGCGGTGATGTATGGCCCGCATGGTGCGCCGGATTTCTTCACCAAGCGTGACATTGATACTTTTTTTACCAACACCTTTGAGATTCACTTTAACTCAAGCCGTACCGGTATCCGTCTAATTGGGCCAAAACCGGAATGGGCCCGTGAAGACGGCGGTGAGGCAGGTTTGCATCCATCCAATATTCATGACAATGCCTATGCGATTGGTGCGATTGATTTCACTGGCGATATGCCGATTATCTTGGGTCCAGATGGTCCAAGTTTGGGTGGTTTCGTCTGTCCTGCGGTGGTGATCAATTCAGAACTTTGGAAACTCGGTCAATTGAAAGCCGGTGACAAAGTAAAATTTGTCCCTGTCAGCTATCACCAAGCCAAACTTTTAAATGAAAAATATCATGCGCAATTAGAAGCAAGCGATACGCAAGCTGTGGTATTTGATGAATCATTTTATCCTGAGCTATCAACACTGAAAAATGCCGTGCTTGATAGCTTAAAAGGTGAAAATGGTTTGCCTGATGTGGTGTATCGTCCTGCAGGCAACAACTATATGTTGGTGGAATATGGCGAGTTGGTGCTTGATCTGAACTTACGCTTCCGTATTCATGCCCTCATGCAATGGGTTCAAAAGCAAAAAATTGCCGGCATCATTGACCTGACACCGGGGATTCGTTCGCTACAAATCCATTTTGACTCATTAAAACTCGATCAACTGGATTTATTGCGCTTATTACAGGTCGCAGAAGCAGAATTGCCTGATGTGACCGAAATGGAAGTGCCATCGCGTACCGTGTACTTGCCGCTGGCTTGGGAAGATTCACAAACTCAGTTGGCAACTGAGCGTTATGTGCAAACAGTACGAAGTGACGCGCCGTGGTGTCCGGACAATATCGAATTTATCCGCCGTATTAATGGTTTAGCATCTAAACAAGCCGTTAAAGATGTGGTTTTTGATGCCAATTATTTGGTGATGGGCTTGGGCGATGTGTATTTGGGTGCACCTGTGGCTACGCCACTTGATCCGCGGCAACGTTTAGTGACCACCAAATATAATCCTGCACGGACATGGACACCGGAAAATGCCGTAGGTATTGGCGGTGCGTATATGTGTGTCTATGGCATGGAAGGTCCGGGGGGCTATCAATTTGTCGGACGTACTACGCAAATGTGGTCACGCTACCGTAAAAACCCGGACTTTGAACAAGGCATGCCTTGGCTGTTACGTTTCTTTGACCAAATCAAGTTTTATGAAGTGTCTGAAACTGAACTGATGCAGATGCGTGAGGACTTTAAAGCCGGTCGTTTAAAGCTACGCATTGAAGACGGTGTATTGAACCTGAAAGAATATAATCAATTCTTAAAAGACAATAGCGATACCATTCACAGTTTTAAAGAAACCCAACAAGCCAATTTTGAAGCGGAGCGCCGTCGCTGGCATGAAGCAGGTTTGGCGGAGTATATGACTGAAAGCCTTGATGCTGTGGATGATGGCGAAGGCGTAGATATTCCTGAAGGTGGTTGTGCAGTGGAATCACATATGCCGGGTTCAATCTGGAAAATTGAATGTGCATCGGGGGATATTGTTGAAGAAGGTGCAACTTTGGCAGTCATTGAAGCAATGAAGATTGAGATTCCAATTATTGCGCCTGAACGTATGCGTGTAGATGCCATTACAATTGAAAAAGGGCAAACGGTGAAAACGGGGCAGGTGTTGTTTACGTTAGCGCCAGTGGCTTGATGAAATAGAAATAAAAAAGACCGCTTATGCGGTCTTTTTTTTATAAGCTGAAGTAATAATTTTTAATTTTATGTGCCATAAGTTTTCTTCGTTGCTCCAAGAATTCAAAATAATTGTCTATAGTCATATGTTCAATTTCTTTAGGAATACAATGAGCCTTAAAATTATTTATTAATTCAATTTCATTTGTAATACCTGAGATCGCAATTTCATTCGTTTTAATTTGATTTCGAATAATTGAGAAATATTCTTGAGGAGATTGTTTACCCACTTTAATATTAATATCCTGTTGCATATAGACATAATTAGCAATCTGATTGTATTTGCTCCGGTCTAACCCTGCATTTTTTAGGTATTCTTTGGGGAAAAGATGATGAACATCACCTCGATGCTCGATCATATGACTAACAGTAATGTCTTTGGATAAGAAACCTAGATCATGGTCTTTGACTTGTGATGCTAAAAATACGTGAAAATATGGACTGCTAGCAACTGAAGTATCTAAGCTTAATGGCAATGATGAATTCCAAAAAGCATCAGATAACTCACTTTCTTCTTTTTCTTTTAAATAAACATCGAATGACTTTTCTGAAATTTGTTTAATATCGTAATCAATCGTACTTTCAGGAGATGCAGAATAGCGTCCAGTTAAAATACTATAGACCAACCATCGTTTTACATATCTTTCAATTTTTACTGAATTAACTGCTAAGTCTTTTAACTTTAAATATAAAATATATGCAAAGTTAAGGGCATTCTGCGAACGTATAAGCTTAGGTGAAATGAAACCAGCAGATTTAACAATCATTAAGAATCTTTTAAAATTCGTTTCATTTATATAATTTTGTACGCCTACTTTTAATTTTTTATAAGACTCTGTTGAAATGTCAGCTTCGAAAGTACGTGTTTCAAAATTACGACCCGAGAGTAAGCTAACAAGATCGGAAAGACGCCCGCGATTAAACTGAGAAGTAAATGCTACTCGTAATAAATCGTTATAGCTCGGATCATAAAGATCCTCATTTTCTTTTTTCAACCATATCATTTTTTGATAATAGTCTGTATTGGCAAAATCAGAATCATAATCTTCGATATGTTTATAAAATTCAGGTGAAATTGCTAAATGACAGAAGTAATCAATTGCTTTACGTAATGTATTTCCATCATTTTCAGTGTCTGAAGCAATTTTACTCATTGCGAAGTCGGCCTGACTAAGTACTACACCTTTAGAGTTAATACGAATAAAAATTTCAGTAACAGTTTCAATATCAAGTTCAGGGGCTAATTCAATCATCCCAATAGGTTTTTTAGTAATGCTGATTAAACGTGTAAAAGCATTTTCAATATGATCTTCATCGACATCAGGATTAAGTTTTAAGTATTCACGCACCAGTTTGATCAAACTAATTTGTCCGGAAAAAGCGTCATGAATATCTGCTAACCAAGTTTTATCTTTTAAAATTGCTGGGTTTTGTACTTCAAATTTTTCTTCAATAGGATTAAAGGCGATTTTAATTTTTACACGTTGATAGCTTTTATTAATAACGTATTGGCCTAGAATACCTGCTGTTAAGGCTGTAATACGCTGTTGTCCATCGATAAGTACTTTCTTACCTTCGCTTAAAGTACCATCTTTCAGTTTTACGTTTGGATTTTTCCAAGCAATTACATAACCAATAGGAAAACCTTGATAAAGGCTATCCATCAAATCACGTACTTTCGAGCTGTCCCAAACAAAGGGGCGTTGAATTTCAGGAATTGCAATTTCACCCGATGACACCCATGAAAGTATATTTTCAATTAGATATTGGTTAACTGTATATTTTTGCATGAAAAATTCTTGAAATAAAGTCATAAAATTTGTGCAAAACTAGCACATATCAGTATAAAACTGAATATTTTTAATTAAATTGAAAGTAAAGACCGCTTAAGACTCTTATACCTCAAATGTTGATAAATTCAATAAAACAAACTAAGTGGCTCAGTTGACCTCTATAAAGTGAAATTGATATCGGCAGGCTACTGCTTGGTTTATCAAGTGCTTGATTCAAAAATTGTGTGATTGGTTCTAGATGTAGACCACCGAGATAGCATTTATAAGAATATGTAAAAAAAAGACCATCCTAAAAATGATTCTCATGAATGATGAGTAATACGTTCAATCTCACAAGTACACGTCACATAATCATCAATCTTATATAAAGTCGGTATTTAAAGAGAAAGCTGACTGAACAACTCAGCCACACTTTGATGCACACCCGAACCCCAATGGTGCAATATGGTACATTTTTTAAGCATATTTGAAGTGGGTAAATTACCCTCGTATTGTCTCACTAGGCTTTGGTGGGGCTTTTTATATGCCATTGCGACTTAATGCACTTAATTTTAGATTTTGGCACGCTTTCTGCTTTTATTTATATACCACATAAACAGAGGAGAGCAATCCACTTGATCACTCAACTACAATCATCGGTCAACCCATCATGTATAAAAAAAATTACAGTACATGAGCAATAATATGAAATAAGCCGGTGAATCAATCAACTCAGCTTAATTCCAAGCAAGCCCCATCTCAGCGTAGTGGGGCTTTTTTTTTTGCCATTTTATCCGAGTTTTCCATTCCAATAATAAAAGCCAAAACTGGCACGCTTTCTGCATTTCTTTAAGTAATACAAAACAAAGTTTTGGTAATACCCAAAAGGAGATGCACATGAACGCTGCTAAACAGAAAAAAGCACTGCATCCATGGAAACAATTTTTAATCGAAATTTTAACTGCACGTGCCGGTTTATACGTGAAACAGGATCACCCGCGAGGATAACACTGTGCCAAAACAGAAACTGGCACGCATCAGTATTACCGTGCCTGAACAAACGCTGAATGCGCTCGATCAAAAAATTGTAGAGCAGCACTACGAAAGTCGTTCACAAGCCATTGTCGACATGATCAATAAACATTTAATTGCCGATCATATCGAAAATAACGCGGTGATGGTCGGCACGTTGACCTTACTTTATGACGTGAGCCTAAAACCCTTGCGTACACAACTTATTGACCTGCAACAACAGTTTTTATCTCAAGTCATTAGTTCGCTGCATATTCAGCTGGATGACGAAAAAATTTTACAAGTGATGCTGATGCAGGGTGTCAGTGATGAACTACAGCACATCAGCCAACAATTTATTGCTTTAAAAGGGGTCATCAAAGGGCATTTGGAGATGATGGATGCCGTGATGCCACCCATTCCACAAAATGATGAAAAATAAGGAAGACTGACTATGTCAAAGTTATGGACCATTCAAGATTGGAAAACCGCATATTTAACGCAAAAGATTCAGCTTAGCGATTTAATTCAGTATGTCAAAACATTCAATAACGATGATCATGCCTGGATTGAAATTGCCTCAGCCGCGCATATTCAGGCACAAATTGATGCCTTAAAAGATCAATCTGCACAAGATTTACCCCTCTACGGTATTCCTTTTGCGGTCAAAGACAATATTGATGTTGCAGGTTTTCATACGACTGCGGCATGTAAAGAAGCGGCCTATTTGGCAACAGCAGATGCTAGTGTGGTCGCGCGCTTAAAAGCCGCTGGTGCCATTGTGGTGGGTAAAACCAATCTGGATCAATTTGCCACGGGTTTAGTCGGGGTGCGCTCACCTTATGGTGCAGTAAAAAACAGTTTTAATCCTGAATATATCAGTGGTGGATCAAGCTCAGGTTCATCCGTTGCCGTGGCCAATGGTCAAGTGCCATTTTCTTTAGGTACAGACACTGCAGGTTCCGGTCGTGTACCAGCAGGACACAATAATATTGTCGGATTAAAGCCAACCAAAGGCTGGTTCTCAACGACAGGTTTAATTCCTGCTTGCCGTACCATTGATGTGATTTCAATATTTGCCTTAACAGTCGATGATGCATGGCAAGTTGCACAAGTCATGCAAGGCTATGACGAAACCGATGAATATTCACGTCCGCATCCCGCTAATGTGCCAACCCAATTTTCTAAAGGTAAAATTGCCATTCCGGCACAACTGGAATTTTATGGTGATGTCGACAGCCAAAAAGCCTTTGAACTGGCTGTAAAGCGCGTCCAAGCATTGGGTTATGCAGTTGAAGCGATTGATTTTAGTGTTTTTAACCAGCTGGCATCCGCACTCTATAACAAAGCCTGGGTGGCAGAGCGTACCAGTGCCGTAGAAAAAATGGTGCAACGTGAACAGGCACATCCTGTTATCGCCCAAATTATTGCTCAGGCAGATCAGTTTAATGCTGTAGATAGCATGAATGCTGAATATGAACGTGCGCAATTGGCGCGCCAAATTAATTTAGCATTACAGTCTTATGATGCCTTAATGGTTCCAACGGCACCGACGATTTATACCATTCGCGATGTAGAAGCGGATCCTATCGTGAAGAACAGTCACATGGGGGCGTATACCAATTTCGTGAATTTTGCAGATCTTTCAGCATTAGCCTTGCCGAATACTATTCGCGCTGATGGATTACCCAGTGGTGTCACTTTTATTGCGCAGGCATGGATGGATCAGGCCTTGGCGCATTTTGGTCAAAGCTGGCAACAAGCGGCAAATCTATCACTGGGCACATCAAATCTGCACTATGAAAAAACCCAAAATATAGCCTCTCAACATTCAGTCAAACTGGCAGTTGTTGGTGCCCATCTTAGCGGTATGCCGCTGAATTTCCAGCTCAGCCGCCGCGGTGGAACTTTATTACAGAAAACCAAAACTGCATCGAACTACAAACTGTATGCACTAAAAAATACCACACCGCCAAAACCAGGCCTGCAATGCACTCAAAAGGGCGGTCAAGCCGTTGAAGTTGAAGTGTGGGATATTCCGTTTGCCTTATTTGGACAAATTGTGGCGGAAGTTCCTGCGCCACTCGGTATTGGGAATGTGCAACTGGCAGATGGGCGTTGGGTGAAAGGCTTTATTTGCGAAGCTTATGCCTTAGCAGATGCAACGGATATCAGTCATTTCGGCGGATGGCGTGACTATATTCAATCAACCAAAACGACTAACACAAAATTTAAATGCAATTGTATAGGGGAAGTTGCGCAATGATGAAGAAGGCATTTTTATCGTCAGCTGTTGTATCGGCTATTTTACTCAGTGGTTGTGACAACACGGCAAAGATTCCAGAACCTAAAGCCAAAGTTGAAGGCAGTGTAAATAGCAAACCAATTACGATTGGTTATAGCGACTGGCCGGGTTTTGTGGCTTGGCAAGTCGCGATTGAAAAGGGCTGGTTGAAGGAGGCAGGTGTCAATGCAGACTTCAAATGGTTTGATTACTCAGCGTCACTGTCTGCTTTTGCAGCGAATCAATTAGATGCGGTCATGGTCACCAACGGCGATAATCTGGTCACAGGTTCTGGGGGTACCAAAGGCGTGATGATCATGGCAACCGATTATTCTTCGGGAAATGATGTCATCATTGCGAAAAACGGTATTAACTCCATCAAGGATTTAAAAGGCAAAACCATTGCCACTGAAAAAGGCTTAGTCGATCACTTGCTATTATCCACCGCTCTAGATGATGCAAAAATTAGTTTAAAGGATGTGAAACTGGTTAACACCATGACCAATGAATTGCCTCAGGTCTTTGCAACAGGCGATATTGATGCCATTGCAGTTTGGCAACCTGTGGCCAATCAGGCTTTGAGCTCAGTGGCGGGTGCCAAAGTGATTTTCACCTCTCAAGATAAACCGGGTTTAATTTACGATACCTTAACGGTTAATCCATCGCATTTAGAAGCCAATAAAGAGCAATGGAAAAAGATCATCCAAGTGTGGGATAAAACCGTTAAATACATTAACGATCCTGCAACACGGGCGGATGCAGCTGCCATTATGTCTAAACGGGTCGGTGTAGATGCAAAAGTTTATGAACAGTTTATTAATGGCACGCACTTGCTTGATCTAGAAGCGAACAAGAAAGTATTCACCAAGGGAACAGGGTTTGATTCAATTTATGGTTCAAGTTATCACGTCAATAAATTCAACGTCAGCAATGGTATTTACACCACGGAAATGAATGTCGACAATGTGATTGTGCCTACCTTGGTTGAAGAACTGAAATAAGCATGGCATGAAGTTCAGCATCCCAAACCCTGATTTGGGATGCTGTTCATTCAATTTAGCGATATAAAAAATCCCCGAAATGGGGATTTTTTATTATTCGCATGCAAAGCTTAAAGTTCTGTACTTTTGGAAAAGACATTAATAATGATAATACCCACTATCATAAAGCCCAAACCAATTAAAGCAGGAATATCAAGCTGTTGTTTATAGACCAATAAACCCACGGTTGAGATTAAAATAATGCCGGCGCCTGACCAAATGGCATAAGCAATGCCCATCGGAATGGTTTTCATGGTCAATGACAGGAAAAACAAGGCGATGGCATAGCCAATAATCGTAGCGATAGCAGGCCATAAGATGCTAAATCCATTGGACGCTTTTAATGCAGAAGTGGCTATGACTTCCGCTATAATCGCAATAGATAAATAAATAAAAGACATAGGTCGCCTCTACAGGGTCAATTTAGCGTGATGCAAGAGGTGACTTTCTTCAGACCTTAACCAATGTTCACTGCTTGGTGTAGTAAGCGTCTGCTGTTGAAACAGATAATTTTTCTGATAGATATCGATGTCAAAAATCAAATCAATTTGACGCCCGTTTAACGACGTACGTTGCTTTAAAGTTGAATCATCGAGGATTTCAAAATCGTCAAAATTAAATGGCTGATCGGTTTGCCCAGATGATGTTGAATAATATTTCGTATGGCCATCAGTGCCTATAGAGACTTCAAAGCTTTCAATATGTTCAATATTATTGCTTTCCAGACCATCTGCAGTTAGATCCAAATGACTCACGATGTTTTGTATTTCTGGCAAACGCGTTAGCGTATAAGCCACGTGTTGATCACAGATAATCAAGCCGCCATCCATATTCAGTTGTTCGCCACATTCAACATCAACTGCCGTTTTTAATCTGAGGCCTAAATACAGACCTGAATAGACTTGCTGACGCCAGTCTTCCACATATGCATTGCTTGGTGAAAACTCCAAAATACAGTTGCCGATGGCATGTAGTTTTGCAGGCTCAGGCCATTGCACATGATTTTGGTAATTTGCAGTGTCAGAAACTTGCCATGAAAGTAATTCTTGCTCGACATCCCAAAGCGTATGACCAATCCAGCCCTGACGTTCATTGACAGGGGTTTCGGTACGATGTTTTAAGCGTAAGTCGATGGTGAAACTGCGCGATTGAAACCAATACACAATGGTATTTTCATCTGTCAGTCCATTAAAAAAACTAATACTTTTACGTCTGAATGCACCATATAAGTAACAGGGAATCGGGCCAGCAGTCATTTGTCTTTCGGGTGTTTTCTGGAGAACTTCGAACAGATTCATGCCGTTTCCTCCGGTATTTCACCTAAACCGAATGAAGACAGTGGCACTGCATTTTTTAGTATCAGTTCACCCGATGCAATCCGTTGCTTTAAGTATTGAAAGGTTTGCGCCGTTTGATTAAATAAATGCTCACCGCCAATCAAGGCGGAATATCGAGGTGCATCTGTTTCCACAATAGGCTCAATCACGGTGTCGTAATTGCAGGCACAAAACAGCGGGAAGGAATAACGCTCTTCGCAGACTTTTTTAACCCGGTGTTTGGTGGCCAGATATTTACCATTGGACAAAATTTCCATCATGTCGCCAATATTCATCACCAAGGTATTTTCAATGAGCGGAATATCAATCCATTCGCCTTGTTTATTTAATACTTGTAAACCTGGCGCCGTGGGTAAAAGTAAGGTAAAGCACTCATAATCGGTATGTGCACCAATCCCTTCAGCATCTTTAACCTCAGGATTGTAAGGATAATGAATTAAGCGCAGCTGGCTCGGCGCATCAGTGATTTTAGCATCAAAGAAATCTTCATTTACCCCCAGTGCCAAAGCAAAACTGCGAAAAATCTGTTGGCTAATGCCACGTAAATGCTGGTAATACTGACTCACTGTGCGCTTAAATTGGGCATCATCTGGCCAAAGCGTAGGCCCGAGTAATGGACAATCGCTTTTTGCCCCGTGATAATCATAATTGACATCAAAGGCTTCCTTTAAATCATAACTCTGGCCAGAGAACTGTTCTTCTCCAATCGGTACATAACCGCTATGATTTTTCGATAAGCCAATATAACGCTGCATTTTAAGCGCAAGATCTTGCTCAAAATACGCTTTGGTGACCTGAATTAAATCTTGAACATATTCAAAATTAAACTGTTCACCAGTTAAATATAAAAAACCAACGTCTTTACATGCTTTATCCAAAGCGGCAGCAACTTCAAGTCGATCTGACAATGCAGAACTTTGCAGTTTTGAGATATCAACAAGGGGGAGTACATAGTGCATTTGCATCGCAATCACCTCAATTGTTGGTCGTCCAACACAGCGTGAGAACCTCTGGGTCGTCCCACAGGCCTTTTAGATTTATTTTTTCGTGCTGACTTTGGTCATGCGTGGAATAATGGGTAAATCTTCCAGTGCAGGATCAAGTTGGTCTTCTTGTGCATGCACAAGAAAATCGACCCGTTCACGTAAGCGTTTAAATTCTGGGGTGAGTAACAGTTCCGGCGAACGCGGACGCGGTAAATCCACTTCAATAATTTCTTTAATTTCACCCGGATTGGCCTTTAGAGCCACAATCCGATCGGCCAGTAAAATTGCTTCGTCCATATCATGGGTGACAAAAATAATGGTGATATCGATGTTTTGCCATAAGTCCATCAAGTGTCGCTGCATCTTCTGCCGTGTATGTGGGTCTAACGCACCAAAAGGTTCATCCATCAGTAATATTTTCGGTTCATTGACCAATGCGCGGGCAATCGCAACTCGTTGTTTCATCCCGCCCGAAAGCTCGTTGGGATAATGATTTTCATATTTTTCCAGACCAATAATATTGATCCATTCTCGCGCATGTGCTTCTGCTGTTGCATTACTTTGACCCTTCATTTTTGGGCCAAACATCACATTTTCTTTGACGGTTTTCCATGGAAAGAGAGTGTAGCCCTGAAAGACCATGCCACGCTCTGGACTCGGGCCATGAATCGGCTGACCATCAACTAAAAGCTCACCGCTGGTGTAGTCATCAAGTCCGGCCACTACCCGGCTAAAGGTCGATTTGCCACAACCCGATGGTCCAATCACACAAATAAATTCGCGCTTATGAATTTTTAAATCCAGTTGATTTAAAACAGTGCGCTGCGCTTTGCTTGTTCCAAACACCTGGCTGAGTTTTTTTGCTTCTAAAATGACCGGGCGGGCATAAATGCGCTGAAAATACTGCTGTGCATTAAATTTTTCTGGTTTTAATTCTATAGTCATTATTTTGCTCCTGCTTTCCACTTAAACATGCGTTGTCCAAGTTTCATTAAAATCACATCGCATAACAGTCCAATCACGCCAATAATCAAAATCGCTGCATAAACATTGTCGAAGTTTTGATAACGCGCTTGTTGGGTAATAAACCAGGTAATCCCTGACGTCGTACCAATCAGTTCAGAAACAATCAGGTAGGTCCATGCCCAACCTAGAAGTACGCGTAAATCTCGGTAAATGTCCGGTAATACAGCAGGAATGACGACGTGAAATAGACTTTTGAGTTTATTGGTGCCAAGGGTGTAACCAGCTTCAATCAGGCCGCGATCGACCATCCGTGTGGTATTGGCAATAATTAAGATTTGTTGAAATAAAGTTCCAATCACAATGATGGCAATTTTTGGTGCATCGTTGATCCCTAAAATGGCAACCGCCAAAGCACCGAAGGCTGGTGCAGGTAAATAACGGAAAAACTCAACAAAGGGTTCGGTCAGCTGCGAAATACTGGCTGAAAAACCACATAAAATGCCTAAAGGAATACCAACCAGTGAGGCAATGAAAAAAGCAGTAAAGACAATTTTAATACTGTGCCATAAGCTTTGGTGAAACCATGGTGCATCCGGTTGAACAGGCGCAGTGACAAAGGCAGTCACCAAAGCTTTTGCGACTTCATGCGGTGCAGGTAAGTAAATCGGGTTGACCAATTTGCCTTGTGGTGGGGCTAAGCCAGCATTCACTGCATTTTGCGCTTCCCTATAGAAAGTGTTTTTATCGACACGACTATCGACTTGTAAATATGTCACGCTGCCTGAATTGGTAATCTGTACTTGTGGATGCCAAATAAAAGGTAAATAGCTGACCGCACACCAAATCAAAATCGGTATCAGGAAAGAAGACAAGCCAAGTAATAGCTTGTTCCTTTGACTGAGTTCTTTTGCAACATAACTCATCTATATTTGCCCCAATATTACTATTTTTATAAAACGTAATATTGTTAAGCAAAATGAATGCCAGAATAATGATTAAATAGAGGAGCTATTTTAATTTACTGTTTAATTAAGTATGGGAGATTCGCTGTCATCAAATTTAATGTCTTATTTATCATCAAAATAAATAATAAATATAAAAAAACTTGAATATTCATTTAATTCATGTATTATTAACTCAACTAGAAAAAAAGTCTTGTTTCGGTAAATCTTCTTTAAGTATCGCAGTTTTAGTCATAATCCTTCGTTTTTTCAGATTTTAAGTTTCATTCTTTATTATTTTCCAAGTTATGAATAGTCAACAAATTGGCTAAAAATTATTAAAAATCAGTAGGATTTATTATGTCTAACTCAAATGTTGTTAAAGGTACTGTTAAGTGGTTCAACGAAACTAAAGGTTTTGGTTTCATTCAACAAGAAAACGGTCCAGATGTTTTTGCTCATTTCAGCGAAATCGCTAGTTCAGGTTTCAAAACCTTAATGGAAGGTCAGCAAGTAGAATTCAGCGTTGCACAAGGTCAAAAAGGCCCAAATGCAGTAAATATCGTTGCTATCTAAAAGATATTAAAATACAAGAATCAGATAAATTAAATGTGATGTAAATTACGAATTATTTTTCTTATTTTGTATGCCAAAAAAGCCGAGAATCTCGGCTTTTTTTATGTCTATATATAATGTAATTCAACTTGCTCGACAGGGCAGTGAAGCTATCATTTGTTAGTTCCTGCATTCAATATGCATAGATATCAGCCTTGTTGAATAACAATAATATGTGATTGCAAAAATACTCTGAAAATTTTAAATCAAATCCACCATGATATTATACGCAGGCTATCAAGTTTCTGCGTAATACTCATGGAGTTCTTATAATGAATCCAGATCAACAACAAAATATACCTCAGCTCAGCGAGAATCACGCGTTTAACTAAAAATATAAATATTACTTTTTAATTTTCAAATGATACGCGCTTGGCGACATATTGAACCATCGTTTAAACGCTCGACGAAAATTTGCACTGTCATGATAGTTCAGTAATGTTGCGATGGCATCAACAGATAATTCACTGTCAAGTAAGTAGTTACTGGCTTGTTTGGACAAGATTGAATCCCGAATTTTCCTAAAACTTGTCCCATCTAACGCCAATCTGCGTGCAAGGGTCCGTTTACTCATAAATAAAGCTGCCGCAACATTTTCTTCGCTCAGTTCACTTAATGGATTGGATAACATCATTTTTTGTATTTGATAAATAAAGCTATGCTCAATGGGATTTAGTTTGGACAGCATTGATTCACATTGACTCTTGGCGAGCAAATAATTGTCATGATTTGCTGATGCATTAGGAATTGAATAGCCACTAAAATTCTAGACACACGTAACCATCTTTTGATGGGCCTTTTCATAATCTAATGGAGAACGCTGACCATTGGAACCATGTCGTCGTTTCGAGTTGTAAAACATTTCAATATATTCAAATATGTCTGCTCTAGCATCTGATCTCGATACGTAAATTTTCTTCTTAATACGCTCTCGCTTTAGCAACTGAAAGAAACTCTCAGCAACAGCATTATCATGGCAATTTCCTCTCCTGCTCATACTACTTTCCAGATTATGATGTTTGAGGAAATCTTGCCATTCATGACTTGTATATTGGCTACCTTGATCTGAGTGGATGAGTACTTTGTTCTTCGGTTTCCTTCGCCATAGAGCCATCAATAAGGCATCTAAAACCAGATCTGTCGTCATTCTCGATTTCATAGACCAACCAACAACAAGACGTGAAAATAAGTCAATCACCACAGCAAGGTATAGCCATCCTTCATGTGTACGAATATAAGTAATGTCAGTCACCCACAGTTGGTTGGGATGAGTTGGATTAAACTGCCGATCTAAAGTATTTTCAGCCACAACCGCTGAAGTCCCAGTATGTACTCTAGGTTTACGATAGCCACGTTGTGATTTAAGACCACCCACTTTCATCAACCGATGGACTCGATTGATTCCACAACTTTCACCTATGTCTTTTAAGTCACAGTAAATCTTACGATAGCCGTAAACTCCACCAGATTCGAGCCAGAATTGTTTAATCAATCCTGAAAGCTCTTGCCGTTTCTGAGCAGTCTTACTGATGGGTTGCTTTAACCATGCGTAATAGCCACTGTGATGAACATCTAAAGTTGAACACAAACGACGGATCGGCCAGATACGCTGGTTGTCCTGAATAAAGGCATACCTCACCTGGACTGGCTTGCGAAGTACACCGCGGCTTTTTTTAATATGTCTCTTTCTTCTGTGACTCTTTGAAGTTCTTTTTTTAGCTTTGCCAATTCCGCAAGTGGATCACCAGATTCTGTGATTTTAGGCTGTTGAGGATCATAACGTTTAATCCAGGCATAAAGACTATGCGTGGTTATACCTAAACGTGCGGCAACTTCAGCCACGCTATGACCTTTTTCAGTCACTTGCTTTACTGCTTCAATTTTGAATTCTTCAGGATATCGTTTGCTACTGCTCATAAACACCTCGTTAATTAGCCATTTTATCTAACTAAAGAGTGTCTACAAAATTGGTGGCTATTCAATAAGTGTAGTTTACTATTTGGTATAAAATATTATGCTGAGGCTAGGGTTTTGATAGCTACGATTTCTGTTTGGCTTTTTGGCGTAAGACATACAAATATAAGCTTTCTACTTTTTCACGTGCCCATGGTGTGGTACGTAAGAATCGCAATGATGATTTAACACTTGGATCTATGCAAAAACATCTAATTTCAATTTTACGATTTAAGCCTTCAAAGCCACCGTAGTAATCCAATAATTCATCCAAAATGTCAGCAAGTTTTTTGCCGTGTAAAGGGTCATTGGAGGTGTTCATAATAGATCAACCATATTTTGGGAGGCCATTATTATAACCTGAGCTAGTTGGAAAATGAGAGGGTTGGAATTTAAATGTAATTAACATAGAAAATTACAGCTTATCTTCCTATTTACAACAGTGCTGATGCATAAAATATTTCGAATAATTAATAATTCAAAGAAAGCTTTTTAATATTGCAATAGACCTCTTTCATAAATCAAAAAATGATCTTCTTTTTGGTTAATATTTGCACTCCGGATTTCTTAGCATTCGTGCATAATCTGCGGATGAAATACATCGATTCAAACAAGCTTTTCTTCTGTTTTTTTAGGCCTTTGTATTGGAATTTCTGTGGCATCCACGATCACAACATTCCAGTCGATGCCTTCGCCCTCGGGTAAATCTTTGGGTAAATTAAACAGATTGGACCGAATTAGGCAGTCTTCAACATGACGGACAATTCTTGAGGCTGTGGGCTCTGAAACCCCGTAACTCGTCGCAACGTGAAATAAGGTTCGGTATTCCCGCCAATAGCTCAGACAGAGCAGAACCTGATCCTCCAGGCTTAACTTGGGCGGTCTGCCTTTGGCAGGGACATGTATTTTCAATTGCTCAACCATTAAATAGAAGGTTGACCATGAGATGCCTGTGTATCGCTTGAACTGAGGATCAGAAAGCTATAGCGGCAAGAAAAAGACCCATACCTTTAAAGTACAGGCCATGATTCACTACAAGACTCGGCAAATTCTGAGTTTATGTAGCAGTCGCGGTGCAGTGCATGATTTCGAGTTGTTCAAATGCAATTTAAACCAGATTCCTTTGGGGTCTTTTATCCTTGCAGATAAAGGCTATCAGGGGATTTATACTTTGTATCCCAATAGCCTGTTGCCTTTAAAAGCCAAAAGACCCTGTAAATTGGATCCTGAACTAAAAATCTATAATCAGGAAATCAATAAAAGAAGAATAGGAATAGAGCATGTATTTGGCAGTCTAAAAACTTTCAAGATCCTTGCGGAACGTTATCGAAATAGAGCGAAAAGACTCGGTTTGAGATTCAATTTAATTGCTGGAATCTATAACTTGGAGCTGAGTAAAAATGATTTATGAAAGAGGTCTAATGACTACCTAATTATTAGAATAAATAATTCAATAAGTATTTAAATTTTATTAACTAAATTTATTTACCTAAAATTACATGACTAGTTAATATTAGAATTTCATTCTTTTTGACTAGTTAACTCTTAAAATGAAAAAAACTCAAAAAATTACCACAATTTCAAAATTAACTTTTATCGACAGCAACCATAGATAGGACAGTGTTTATGAAGTTATGGTTAGGTGTATCGGATTTAACATAATATACATTATACGAAATTTAATACATTTAATAAAAGCCACATAACTGTAGCTCTTTATGAAAAGCTTATAGAACTTCAAACTCGATCCGACGGTTTTTCTTACGACCTTCAGCTCTTGTGTTATCTGCAACCGGTTTATTGGAACCTAAACCTTCAACACTTAAACGATCTGTTGGAATATTCTTTCCAATTAAATAATTTTTAACAGCAGCTGCTCGTTCCTGGCTTAAAGTTAAATTTTTAGCTGGATTACCTGAACTATCCGTATGCCCAATAACTTTTACTTGCTTTCCAGCAACCTTGTTTAAGGCAACTGCCATCTCATCCAAAATTTGGATACCTGATTCAGCCAATATCGCACTCCCAGATTCAAACTCAATAATTCAGTTTTTTAAAGCCTCATCGATAATTTTCTGTTCTGCCTGATTCACTGTTAATTGAGTATTTAAACGATATGGTGCTTGAACCAAATTCTGAAAATTTACTGTGGTTGGCTGAATATCATTTTGATTTGACATGTTTCCAGCTAATTCAACCTGTGTACCACGTACAGACAATTTTCCTTGTTTAACTTTTTTTAAGTCTTCCATAATGACTTCTGAAACAGAATCACTCCAGCCATTTGGTGCAGATACAGCACGAACCTGAATTTTATCAACCACTTGATCTTTACCGTAAACAGCATAGATTTTATTTAAAATCGCTTGTTTACTCGTTTCATTGGGTACAGCACCTTCAACTACAATCGGTTCTGCATAAGCAATGACTGGGACACTAGACATAAAAAAAGCGATATAAAAAATACTTTTAATTATTTGTTTTTTCATAATTTTTATTCATTAATAAATGTTTGTTTAAATAATTTCATAGCTTGACTTAAGCTGAGTTGGCGCTCACTTAAAGATTTTTCCAAAGTTGCTAAACCGGCATTCTGTTCTCTAAATAAGGATCAATCCAGTTCGCTTCAATCAATGAAACCCAATGTTCGGAATGCATTTTTTGATTAAATATTTCACTTAATGCAATAATATCAGCACCTTGGAATCCAATCAACAATACGGGTGAATCACGGTGTAAGATTCCAATGAACAATTCGGTATTCAGTTTAGAGACAAAACCATTAATTAAATTGACCCAAAATGCGGCAATTTCATAGCAATGACCTGGATTATTTATAGGTAAAATTAGTACCTTTTTTAACCGATCAGTTCCTTGTTGAATCACTGGTTGTAACAATAGCCCCAATCCAATCATACTTTGTGCAAATTCATAGGCACTTATTTTCATTAGCTGTAAAAATGAATGAATCGTATGATTATCATAAAATGCTGCGCTTTCCGTATTGGTGGATATATGAATTTCATTACTTAATTTACCTAATTTATTCAGCAAAATCTCAGAATCACGTATGGCATGCATCTCCCGATTTATTTGAAATAAATCAGTTAATGTCTGTTTATAGCGATATGGCCGCTGGAAATCCATTCAGGATTATGGTCATACAGAATATCGTATGCCAGGACTCAGAAAAACGGCTGAAATGGCTGAACAACTCACCTCTGAAGGTCAACTGCTGGCAAATAACATAAATTAATAAAGTAGCAGCTGAATTAAATTTAGCTGCTTCTTTCAAGATTTGAAACTAATTTAAGTATTTATTCATTTCATCAAGAACTTGTTGAGTTTTCTCTGCATGCAACCAATGCCCAGCATCTTCTAGCACTGCAATTTTGGCATGGGGAAATTGCTGCTGGATTGCAGCAAAATGTTCATCTTTACTTATATATGCAGATTTACCGCCACGAATAAACAATGCTTCTTTTTGCCAAGGCTGAATCACATTCCAATTGATAATATCCGGGTAATGGTTAAATAAAGCTTCAACATTAAATAGCCATTGTCCCTTGCTAAAGGATTTCATTAAAAATTGAATCACCATTTCTTCATGCAAATATTCACGCATGATCTGCATTGCTTGTTGTCGGCTATCAGTCTGTGCATTTTGCACCGCAAATAAGGCTTTAAAAATTTGATCGTGATGACTTTCTTTATATGCAAATGGTGCCATATCCAGAACAACCAATTGTTCCAAACGCTCCCCTGCGCTATTCGCCAATTGCATGGCAATTTTTCCACCCATTGAATGACCAATCACAGAGAATTTTTGAATATTCAAAGCATCCAGTGTTTCCAGAATATCCGCTGCCATGACTGCATAATTCATTTCTGGCGAATGCGCTGAATGTCCATGATTACGGACATCAATTTGAATCACTGAATGGGATTCATAATATGCACGTGCCAGCATGCCCAAATTACTTAAACTGCCAAAAAGACCATGAATAAATACCAGAGGTGTTTTTCCTTTAGCAACTTCATTGAGATAAATTTGATGATTGAGAATCATGGATTTCTTTCATTACATTTTTAGATGAGCTTATGTTTATTGATAATTGGGATTTAATCAATTGCCATTTTTAAAAAATTTACTTTTGCTTAGGCTATTTTAAGGTTATAAAAAATGGATATAAAAAGACTCCTCCTCGGCAACATCATTCACTTTGGATAATTTTTAAGATCAAGAAATACACGAGCCTAAATTTATAACAATTTATTTAAAAACATATGCTTATATTCAAAATCCCACAGGATTGATCCTTAGCTACATTTAGACCTTTCCTGTTGTCTTACTATTATAAAGTTGGCTATTTGAAATAGTTCAAGGGCAATTTTAAATAGCGAATGCCATTTGCTTCAGCTTCTGGAAATTGCCCGCCTCTCATATTGATCTGGATTGCAGGTAAAATCAGTTTAGGCATAGACAATGTGGCATCACGGCGGTTTCGCATCTCAATAAATTCGGCTTTAGTGGTACTGGTATTCAGGTGAGTGTTGGTATTCTTCTGCTCGGCAATACTACTTTCACAGCAATATTCCTGCCGCTCTTTAGGTAAATAATCATGACAGAGGAAAACACGAATATTTTCATCTAATTGATATAGCTTTTTGACTGAATCAAATAAATCAGCAGCACTGCCCTTCGGAAAATCACAACGCGCGGTCCCATAATCTGGCATAAATAAGGTATCCCCGACAAATACCGCATCCCCAATCACATAGCTTAGACAGGCTGGCGTATGCCCTGGCGTTGGAATGTTATAGGCAGTCAATTCGCCAATGTTAAACTGTTCGCCATCTTCAAATAAATGATCAAATAATTGATGTGTATTTAAGTATTTGATGTCTATATTATAAATTGCACTAAATGTTTCCTGCACAATGGCAATTTTTTTGCTGATTGCGATTTTTCCACCTAATTTTTCTTTTAAATACTGTGATGCTGTGAGATGGTCTGCATGGACATGGGTTTCCAGAATCCATTCTACGCTTAGGCTATTTTGATGTATATAATCGATGATTTGATCTGCATGCGTGGTCTTGGTTGTTGCTGACGATGCATCATAATCCAAAACACTATCAATAATTGCACAGCGCTGACTTATAGGATCTGTCACGACATAGCTAAAAGTATTGGTCTGCTCATCAAAAAAATGCTGCACTTGTGGATGCTGCATCATGAATTTTTTCCCATTAACTTGCGATGAATTAACATGCCAATCATCATTGCGGCTATAAAATAAAGGGCTTGATAATATCCCAGACCAATCAGAGTCAGACTGGGTGCTGGACAAATCCCTGCAATCCCCCAACCGATCCCAAATATCAAACTTCCCGTTACAAGCTTAGAATCTATCTTATTATTTTTAGGTAAATCAATGGTATCTCCATACACTGTTTTAGGTGCCTGCTGATGGACTGCTTTTTGAAATGGAATAAATGTCACGGCGATCGCACCGAGCATCACAAATGCAAGACTTGGATCCCATTGTCCAAAGAGATCTAAAAAATCCAATATCTTTTTCGGATTAGACATACCTGACAGCATAAGTCCGACTGAAAAAATTCCACCAAAGACAAAAGCCCAAAGATTTTTCATATCAGAATGCTCCGGCAATATGGCGAATGATATAAACTGTCACAAACCCTGCGAACATAAATACCAACGTTGCAACGATTGAACGTTTAGACAATCGGCTTATTCCACAAATCCCGTGACCACTGGTACAACCACACCCCATTTGGGTACCAAAGCCCACCAATAATCCTGCAACGATCATCATCAACGGGCTGGCAGTGATGTGGATATTGGGCGCTTGCACCATGCCATAGAAAAATGGCACCACAAATAGCCCCAATACAAACCATAATGCTGGGGTCTTAAATATCGTTTGAGGATTTAATACTTGGGCAATGAGGCCACTGACCCCAGCAATACGACCATTGACATACAAATATCCCACTACGGACAAACCTATAAGTGTTCCACCTAGAAATTCGAGCAGGAAATCGTGCATGTCAGAGCGCTCCAAACAATATACTTTTATATATTAAAATATATTCATATAAGTGATATTTTGTGGATTAGATATCGAACGATGAAAAATCAAGCAAACCTGTCCTATAAATCACTATACGTCTTACACGGCGTAAGTAATATAAAGTATGGTTAAATCTTGTTTAATTTATTGCAGACCTTTTATAAATCCAGACTGATCCCACTCACTACGTCTCCCAATACATCAATTAAATCACTGCCTACTTCTGCTGCCAAATCAAATATATCTAATCCTGAAGTCACATCTGTATTGTTATTCTTGTCTTGTTGCTCTTGCTCAATCTCTGGTACAGCAAGATCTGCAGCAATGGTTTCTATCTTTTCAGAAGGTTGAATATTTTCCATTTTTATCTAAGCCTTTGTTATTGACATCTAAATTATTATTTAATTTTATGAACCAGATTTTATAATATACACAATGTTATTTATTTTTAGAGATGATTTTTATTCTTCTGTGAAATCTTTAAGGACTTTTTCTGCAAACCACCATGGCAATTGCTGAACATGAGGATTCATTTTCAAAGTTTCTGCAGACTGAATCTCCGCAATAAATGCAGCCTTTTCACCATTGGAAGAGTTATCAAACAAATAGGTTCGATCACTGGCATCCACCGCTTGCATGAGTAAGTCCATACTGCGGTAATAGCGTTCAACAATCTTTTGTTCAGGTACAGGATGTCCACCCACACTGACTCGATATTTAACTCGAGCAATATTAATCATTGGATCAACAGTCGATACATAATACAAATAGGTTTTAAAACCCTGCCGTTTGGCTTCTTGTAGAAATTCCACTTTAGAAATATGAGACATCACCGTTTCAAAAGTAAAACTGATCTTTAAGCGTAAAAATTCCAGGCGAATATAATCAATAATACGTGCGCAGAGATAGGAATCTATTTCCGATGCATCAAACTGAATGTTCGACTCATCTAATAAAACAGGCTCACTTTTCAGTAAAGAAAAGAGCTGCCCAGCATTCGGACGTTTTTTCTGTTTGAGGAAATCAATGAGATCTTGTGCTTTTAAGGCAGGATGATAAGCCATCAAATCTAGTTGATAGCTAGTATTCAGGTTTTGTTCTAATTCATCGGCATTTAAATAAGCCCCAATATGATGGGGCAATAAATATTCTTTGACTGTACTCTTTCCAGATCCATTTGGACCGGCAAACATCCTTATTCTTGGTTGAGGCATTCAGTTATACAGCTGCCTCTTGTTTTCTCTTGCGTTTTAAAACTTTAGGAAGATGATCAACGCTCACATAAGCCTGAGACAGGTCATGAATCACGGTTTCTTGTCCATTGACTTCGCGTTGTACCAGTTGCTGCTCTTTTGCGTAAACGACCGTCGCTACCGAACATGCTTTATCAAAGGCATGACGGAATGCATGTATAGCAAGTTTAGGAATCATATCGTCCTCATATTTGCCTGCTTTCATGATGCTATAAGCTGTCATGGAACAACTCCCGTTACACAAGGTATATTTCTATCTCATATTAACATAGTACAAATAATTGTCTATTTATACACCAACATAGAAATGTAACGCTTGGGTAGATGAATTCAAAATTTAATCACGCTGTTTCATTCAAAGCGATTAAGTGACTTAGTGTGATTTATTAACCCACTAGAATCGCTTTAATCATTGCAGAAGTATTTATTTGCGTCTTAATCTTTATTTAAAACATTGTTACTTTCAAATCCAGACGCTTAAAAAATAAAAGCCACTTATTCAGTGGCTCATATCATCAATTTGAACAGCTTACTTTTATTTAAGCTTAGGGTTAGTCTTCTTTCCATACATCTTCATAATCTTCACGATCAATCATAAAGCGGAAACCTTCAGCCAAAGCCAGGTATGGAAGTACTTCAGGCAAAATATCCTGTAACTCTCGAACAGTCATGGTTTGAAAAAAATCTTGCCCCTCTCCCAGTTCTCCACCATAGATGAACCAAGCAACATTTTCTTCTGTTTCAGGCTTTTTACGAATCCCGACAATGGGTTCCTGATTTAAGGTGTCTACAGCAACCGCAACAACATCGTCACCACTGACTTTGATATAAGCAGAATCAAATTCCTCGCATAATAGCTTTTGTTCTGCGATTAATTCTTCTAATGGAGATTTCTGGTGCATGGCTTATACCTTGGTAAATTGAGCTGAATAAGACATTTTATCCTAGATCATAAATATGTAGGCAATCTTTTTATTTTCAGTGTTTTTTGTTAAACTTGAAATTGTTACAAAATCAAGAAATAACAATGAAACCTAAAGATCCGACGATAATAGAACATAGCCACGGCGGCAGACGCAAAAATGCCGGGCGAAAAACACAGTATCAAGAAAAAACGGTGGTCATGCGTGTGCCAGAGTCTAAAGTGCTGGAAATCAAGGCATGGTTACAGCCAGAGCCTGAAGATGATCGCATTAAGAACATTGAACTGCATCCAATTCAAATCCGAACACAGTTAGATATTCCTTATCCTCTGGAATCGGTCGCCGCGGGTTTTCCCTCGCCTGCTCAAGATTACACCGAAGACTTTATCGACTTAAATGAATATTTGATCCATAACCCACTGAGTACATTTGTATTACGGGTGAATTCATTGTCGATGAAAAATGCAGGTATAGATATAGACGACCAGATTCTCATTGATCGCAGCTTAAATGCAGAACACGGCGATATCGTTTTAGCTTTAATCAATAATGAGTTCACTGTAAAACGCCTGATGAAAGAGAAACAAAACAATGCTCAAGCCAAGATCTGGTTGAAAGCAGAGAATCCAGAATACCCAGATATTTATCTACATAGTGAAGATCAATTAATTATTTGGGGAGTGGTGACCTGTATTTTAAAAAAATTACGCTAATAAAATTATATAAGTGCAATAAAAACCAGTCTCTTTCTTTATCAATTAAAGACTCGAGTAAAATAGTCAGTGTTTTATTGCCGTAAAGCAGCAAACATTTACAGATAGACAAAAGCCCCAAGATGATCTTGGGGCTTTTTGTTTAACCCTTAGCGTTGCTGAGGATTTTTTTGCTGCTGTTGATTGGGTTGTTGCTGTTGTTGTTTACCACTTTGTTGCTGCTGCTGTTGTTGCTGTTTGTCACTTTGTGGGTTGTGTTGCTGTTGTTGACGTTGATTTTCGTTTTGTTGATTCGGTTGTTGATTAGCCATTTTCATATCCATCCTTTAATTGTTAGGGATATGCCGTACTAATTACGACTCTTACTAATCTAATGGATATTTCCATTTCACCAACCCCCAAACTGTATCGACTTAATTCATTGTAATATTCAAAATATTAATCTATTGATTTGTAGTCAGTAACCCTTGCCTAGTTTTACGCTATTAACCGGAATTACACTAAAGCTTACACGAGCTTAAACGCCCTCATCTGATGCCCTATTGATTATTCACAATTTTTTAATTTGAGTTTTTTTGAACATCTCTTTATTCTCAACTTGATAACGTTACAAAATCAAGATTAAAAATAATGAAAGAACAACTGTTTGCTTTAATAGATATTAATAACTGCTATGTCAGCTGTGAACGCGTATTTAACCCGCAGCTGAATGGAAAACCTGTCGTTGTACTCTCCAACAACGATGGCTGTGTGGTTTCCCGTAGTAATGAAGCCAAAGCTTTAAACATTGGGATGGCGATTCCCTGGTATGAAATTGAGAAAAAGGCTTTGCAGGCGGGTGTAAAAGTATTTTCAAGTAATTATGCTTTATATGGAGATATGTCACGGCGCTTCTTTTTAATCCTGGAGCAATACTTCCATATAGATGATCTGGAAGCTTATTCTATTGATGAATGCTTTATCCGGTTAACGCCTTATGCAAAAAACCTGGATATTGAACAATATTGCCGTGATTTGATCAGCACCATTAATCAATGGATTGGCTTGCCCTGTTGTATAGGCATTGGCACGACCAAAACCCAAGCCAAACTGGCGAATCATTTTGCGAAAAAACGAACCGGTTTTAAGTCACTGTGCTTTCTGCCTGATTTAGATTTATGCAGTTATGAAAGCTTGCTTCAAGAAACACCGGTAGCAGATGTTTGGGGTATTGGTCGTAAAATCAGCAAGCAACTTCAAGATTATGAAATTTATAATAGCTATGACTTAACTTTTGCCAATGAACACCATCTGGCCAAGCAGTTCTCGGTGATCATTGCACGCACCATTCGTGAGCTAAAAGGTCAATCCTGTATTGCCCTGGATGACCCTGCAATTCCTTCAAAAAGAATCCTGTCCTCCCGCAGCTTTGCTTCAGCTTTAAGTGAAAAGACCATCATAAAACAAGCTGTTACTTTTCATGTAAACCGTGCTTATAAACGCTTAACTGTACAACAGCAACTTTGCGCATGTGTGCATGTTGCGCTGTATGAAAAAATACCCAACCCACCCTATAAAAAGAGTGTTTCCCATGCATTAGGTCTGGAATATGCAACTGATGATTTACTGACTTTAAACCACGCAGCATTAAAGCAAATAGATGTTTTATTTAAAGAAAATAAAAAATATGTCAAAGTTGAAGTTATGCTTACTGCGCTGCATTCCAAGCAACAGCATATTCATGACTTATGGCAGCCATTAGAACTGATTCAACAGCGTGATGATTTGATGAAAACCTTATTAAAAATGAAGCAACGCTACGGTTCCAATTGCATACAAGTCGGTTACCATTCCACCAGCCAAGCATGGCAAATGAAACAACATCACCGATCTCCACGCTACACCACCTGTTGGCAGGAACTTCTGACTATCGATGATTCAGCAATGGCTGTTACAGAAAATAAATGAGCTGTTTTGGTCAATTCAGTTTACAATGTAAAAAATAGTAATAATTATAAAAAATGTCATTTTTTAACATTGCCAATTCCTTGCAAAGTTTCCATTATATAGCTCAGTTTTGACACATAGCTTCCGCATTGATTCAAACAGTTCATAATAAGAATGTGGAAATATATGCCATAATACGCAAACTTTGCTGACATCTTGCAAGGTAAAATTGCAAACTTATAATTGGAGCAAGCTGAATGAGCTCGACCATTTTGGTTATTCATGGACCGAATTTAAATTTGTTAGGAAAGCGAGAACCTGAAGTTTACGGATATCTCACCCTAGAAGACATTAACAAGAAGCTCATCGCTCAAGCTCAAAATTCATCTCTTTCGTTAGACACTTTCCAAAGTAACTGGGAAGGTGCAATTGTAGATCGAATTCATCAAGCCCAGCAAGACGGCGTACAGTTCATCATTATTAATCCTGCAGCATTGACACATACTTCTGTTGCAGTACGCGATGCCCTTCTTGGTGTCGCAATCCCTTTTATTGAGGTTCATTTATCGAATGTGCATGCTCGTGAAGCATTTAGACATCATTCATATCTGTCCGATAAAGCCGTTGGCGTAATTTGCGGTTTAGGTGCTCAAGGCTATACCGCAGCACTGGATTATGCCATCGAAAAAATTCAACTTTCTACGCAATCATAATTAGGAATACTGTCTCATGGATATCCGTAAAATCAAGAAACTCATCGACCTGATGATTGAATCTGACTTACAAGCGATAGAAGTTAAAGAGGGTGATCAATCCATCGCCTTAACTCGTCGCAATCCTGTGGTTGCGGCAGGCGTTCCAACCATGACTACTGCTCCAGCAGCGGCACCTGTTGCAAAAACTCCACGTGGTGCTGTAGAAACTTCACCAATGGTTGGTGTGTTCTATGCTGCACAAAGCCCTGGCGAACCACCATTTGTTAAAGTGGGTCAAACCATCTCTGCGGGCGACACTTTAGGCATCATTGAAGCCATGAAAATCATGAACCCGATTGAAGCAACTCAAAGCGGTGTGGTTGAAGAAATTCTGGTTAAAAATGGTGAAGTCATTCAATTTGGTCAACCACTTTTCCGCTATCGCGCGTAAAACCACGGGGATTTATAAATGTTGCAAAAGGTGTTAATTGCAAACCGTGGTGAAATTGCTTTACGCATTACCCGCGCTTGCAAAACTTTAGGAATTAAAACGGTTGGTATTTATTCCGATGCCGATAAAGACCTCATGCACCTTCGCTTTGTGGATGAAGCAGTGTGTATTGGTCCGGGTGCAAGTAGTGAAAGCTATTTGAATATTCCAGCAATTATTACTGCTGCTGAAATCACTGGTGCAGATGCCATCCATCCTGGTTATGGCTTCTTGTCTGAAAATGCCGAATTTGCGGAAATTGTCGAAAATTCAGGTTTTATTTTCATTGGTCCACGTCCAGAACATATTCGCTTAATGGGGAACAAAGTTTCTGCAATTACTGCGATGCGTAAAGCTGGTGTTCCTACTGTTCCAGGTTCTGCTCATGCAGTGACCACCAACAATGCATTGGCTGAAGCGAAAGAAATTGGCTTCCCACTGATTGTCAAAGCCGCTTCAGGTGGTGGTGGTCGTGGTATGCGTATTGTGGAACGTGTAGATACTTTGCTTGAATCTGTTCAGGCAGCACAACGTGATGCAGAAATGTGGTTCGGTGATGACACCGTCTACATGGAACGTTTCTTACAAAAGCCACGTCATGTTGAAGTACAGATTTTGGCTGATGGTAATGGTCATGCCATTCACCTTTTTGATCGTGACTGTTCTTTACAACGTCGCCATCAAAAAGTGCTTGAAGAAGCACCAGCACCAAACTTACCTGAACAAGCACGCGCTGATATTTTAGAAGCCTGTGTCAATGCATGTAAACTTATGCAGTACCGTGGCGCAGGTACATTCGAGTTCTTGTTTGAAGATGATGAATTCTTCTTCATTGAAATGAATACTCGTGTTCAGGTTGAGCATCCAGTGACAGAAATGGTAACGGGTATCGACATTATTGAACAACAACTGCGTATTGCGGGTGGGCTTGGTCTAGAGATTGAACAAGCTGACGTTGAATGTCATGGACATGCGATGGAATGCCGTATTAATGCGGAAGATCCAAGCAACTTCATGCCATCTCCGGGGAAAATTGAGCATTATTATGCTCCAGGTGGTGCCGGTATTCGTTTGGATTCGCATATCTACCCAGGCTATAGCATTCCACCTTACTATGATTCAATGATTGCTAAACTCATTGCGCATGGTAAAGATCGTAAAACTTGTATTGCGCGTATGAAACAAGCATTAGAAGAAATGATCTTAACTGGAGTTAAGACCAATATTCCTTTGCATAAAGATCTGATTTTACAAGATGAAAACTTCTGCGCTCAAGCCATGGATATTCATTATCTTGAAAAGCATTTGCTTCAGAAATTAGAAGGTCAGCAAAAAGAAGCTTCTTAATACGGGCTTCTTAAATGTAAAAACCGCTCTTAATGAGCGGTTTTTTTATAGCTGAATTTTATAGCTTAGTTTTTAGCTATTAAGGTAAAACACGGCGTAATGTCGCAAAACATTGTTCTGCTTTTTCATTACTGCAAAAATTAATGGTCGATGGATTTTTCCATTGTACAAAATACTGAGAAATCTCGCCGGTTTGATCTTCCTGAAGACCCGAGCAATCTTTTTCATTATTGTCATACTTTACCTGCAAAACCAGTGCAGGCAACAAAGTACGTTCCTCTTGGGATGGCTGATAGTCATAAATGCCTGATGACCACTCTTGCCCACTTTTTATAATGACATTGTTATTACTTTTAAAATTATAATATTCAATACATTTTTTATTATTGGCAACTTGCATTCCCCATAGACCAACAATTTCGGGACGAGTCGCGACACGAATAGTATTTGAACTTTCTGTTTCAGTTGCAGCAGCTTCTGTTGCCACAACTGCTTTATTGTCATTTGCCATCGTTACAGATGAGCATAATATAAGTAAAATTGTTAGATATGCGTTTTTCATACAGAAGTTCAAGGCTAAAAATCTCTCTCTATAACTTAGCATATTTTTATGAAAAACCAGTATTTATCACCATATTACAACAATATATTCACTCATTTTCATCTAAAAAATAGCAAGATAGTGACTTGAAAGTATTCAATTATTCATTATGAAATTGAATAACAATGATCTACTTCATATGACCTCTAACAACATCATATCTTTTAACTGATGATCAAAATACTCCTATATTATTTTTAGGTATAGAAAAGTAAATTTTTAACGCTTAGGCTATATTTCTAGAGCAACAAAGACCAGATATTTCTAAACCCTAATTGAATTATCCAAATCATCTTCTATGTAGCAACAAACTAATGCTTTTCTGATTATCAAAGTTGATCAAGCACGTTATCAATCAAAAACTTCTAGGTAAATCAGGTCAGTATTGCTTCTTCATATAAAATCCATTACAACAACTACAGTTCATATCAACAATAAAACAAGGACCTTAATGAATCTTTCTGAATATCTACAATATGATGGGCTTGGATTGGCCGAATTAGTTGCAAACAAAGAAGTTTCATCTTCAGAATTACTGAATTTAGCATTAGAGCGTGCAACCCATACCAATCCCAAATTAAATGCCATTATTATTCCAATGCATGATTATGCACAGAAACGCACTCAACAAGAATTAACCGGTCCTTTTGCGGGTGTGCCTTTTTTAGTGAAAGACTTATTTCAAGAATATGCCGGCTATCCCACTTCATATGGCTGTAAAGGCTTAAAACGCATCAATCATATTTCTGAACATAATTCTGAAATTGTGAATCGTTGGGAAAATGCCGGCATTGTCACCTTTGGACGTACCAACACCCCAGAATTCGGAATTAAAGGAATTACCGAGCCTGATGCCTGGGGAACCTGTCACAATCCATGGAATTTAAAACACAATAGTGGCGGATCTTCAGGTGGTTCCGCATCTGCGGTTGCAGCAGGAATTGTTCCGATTGCTGGCGCTGGAGATGGTGGTGGTTCTATTCGTATTCCTGCATCGTACTGTGGCTTATTTGGTTTAAAACCGAGCCGTGGACGTACACCCTGGGGTCCACAAATGAGTGAAGCCATGCATGGTGCAGCCATTCAACATATCCTCGCAAAAACCGTACGCGATAGCGCAGCAATGCTGGATGCAACACACGGCGCTGAACATAGTTCATTGTTTAAAATTGAACATCCAAAAAGTAGCTATTTAGATGCTATGCAACATCCGCCTAAGAAATTAAAAATTGCTTTTAGTACCCATTCACCTATTGGCACCCATGTTTCCAAAGATGCAATTGCTGCGGTTCAACATACGGCTAAATTACTGGAATCTTTAGGTCATACTGTGGTGGAAGATACACCACCGATTGACGGCATGGCTCTAGCCAAAGATTTTATTACCACCTGGTTCAGTCAGTTTTCTTATATCCTTGACCAAATTAAACAACAATATCAGGCAAAAAATAGCGATTTTGAACTGGATTCACTCGCACTTGCTGCATTCGGCGGACAAACCACTGCACTTGAATATATTCACAACCTGAATAACTGGGGTGTCTATGCGACAAAAATGAATCATTTTTTTGATCGCTATGACTTATATTTAACCCCTGCAACTGCCACTGTCGCACCTAAAAATGGTGAAATCAAAATACCCACCTGGCAAAAACCAATTCTGAAAAGCCTATTAAAACTCCGCAAAGCCCATTTACTGGCTCAAGGAAAATTGGTCGATCAAATTGTGAAAGAAAATTTAAAATGGGTTCCCTTTACCCAGTTGGCCAATATTACCGGTCTTCCAGCGATGTCTGTTCCACTCTATTGGAATCAAGATAATTTGCCTTTAGGTTCACAGTTTATTGCACCTTTTGCCCGTGAAGACTTGTTACTGCAACTGGCGGCTCAACTTGAAGAAGCACAACCCTGGTTTAACCGATACAGTGAAATCCAACTGTAAAATAGATTCTCCATAATATTTATTGAGCTTTAGGTCTAGGCTTGTTGGATCTGTTTCGGTAGCCATCGAACAAACAGCAAGCCAACTAGAGTTGAAAGCCCTGCAATAATAAAAACCATCTCGCCAGAAATTAGTTGCCAATATCTACCTGCTAAAATACTGCCTATAGCCACACCCAAACCCCACATGGTGCTATACATCGCTTGCCCACGACCTTGCTGACCTATTGAAAAATTCTGAAAAATAATGCGCATGGCAATCATATGAAATAAGCCAAAACTAAAGGCATGAATGGTTTGTGCTAAAAACTGCGCAATAAATGAATTGGGTAATAGGCCAACAACAATCCATCTTGCTCCGGTCAGAACCAAACACAGGCTAACCAGACTACGCCAAGAAAATCGAGTTAAGAACATATTGGCAAAAGCGAACATGATAATTTCAGCAATCACACCAACCGACCATAAAAAACCGATTTCAGTGGTACTAAAACCCACTTGATGCAAGTAGTTACTGTAAAAGCTATAAAATGGTGCATGGGAAAATAACAACACAAATTCAATGGCAAAAAATGCAGCCACGACAGGTCGTTTTAATATCGGTAAGAGTGGTTCTAATTGCTGCTGTGAGCGCGGTGCAGAACTCGGTTCTTTAATACTAAAGGACCAAATAAAAGCCAGAAATGCAATACACAGCAACATGACAGGTAACATTGAAATCGGAACAATTTCCAATAAAGCGCCGATACCAAAAACACCAATAATAAAGCCGATCGAACCCCACTTTCTCACTTTGCCATACAGTTGCGTTCGTTTTTCACCTAACCAGAATAAAGTCACCCCTTCAAATTGCGCTAAAATTGCATTTTGAAAGAAACTAAAAACAAGCATGAGTAAGGCGACAGATTGGAAAGTATTTGGAATCAGGAAAATCATGAACCAAATACAAGCCTCCATCCAGGTTGCGATTCGTACCAACAGCATTCTTTTACCCGACTTATCGGCAATCCATCCCCAAATAAACGGTGCAAAAAAGCGTGTCACAATCGCAATAGAAGATAAAAGCCCAATCTCTTGATAGTTAAAACCCTGATCTTCAAGATAAAGGCTCCAAAAAGGCATGAAAGTTCCTACTATTGAATAGTAGAAAAAGTAGAATCCTGCCAGTTTATGTTGGATGGATAATGAGAGCATAGATATATAAACAGATGTATTTTCAGTAAGTTAAAAAATCACGAGTGGTATTGGGTTATAGCTAAAAGACTAAGGAGTAGTTCAACTTTATAAAAATTTTTCAAAATTCAATTATTTCAAAATTTGTATACTACCTAAAAATCTCTCTTTTTCAGCAATCTATGATACATCCTGAGCATAAATTATGCCTGTTAAGTTTCTCTTACTTGATTTAAAATTGTAGAGACAATTCGTTAGTTTGTAGGAGGATAAACTTATGCCTACAGGTAATAAATCAACTTATACAGAAAACCAGAAGCGACAGGCAAAACATATTTTCGAGAGTGAAAGAGAACGTGGTCTTTCTGAAGAAGATGCAGAACGTATTGCTTGGGCTACAGTCAATAAGCAAGATGGTGGTGGCAAGAAAAAAAGACCTCACCATTAATAAAGTAAATGAGTTTTTGCTTTATGCCAAAGCCCTTTAATTAGGGCTTTGTTGTGTTTGCCTCATATGTTATGTGGGTTATTTACCGCTTAGCAGCGTGAACTAAAATAGAATAAACACTGTAAAACATCATTTTAATTTTTTATTAAACAAATTTTACTTGCAGACCACAATTTAACACTATTCCTATTCCCCTCCTCATCTACAATCTCAGTTTTACCTTAGATGAGATGCAAAAGCTGATGGCGCTCTATTGCATAAAAAAAGATGGTAATTTTTTAACTTATCGCGATCAATTTAATGACTCGCATACTTGCGAGATATCAGAGTTGCATTTTGCTATGTTTAGCCAATGGCACTGGACGACTGAGGAAGATCGGTCAAAATTTTTTACCAGTCAAACAGAAGCTGAACTTTTTATTGCAGAGCGTCATGAAGAGTTTTTTAAGGATGCAGAGGTCACTTTATTCAAGTAATGACTACTTCACTAACGAATAAGTGACTATTACCTTGGATATAATAAAACTTACTTAGAAAGCTTCTTTTATTTTTCAAAATACTTCTTGCAGCCTTCAAAAAATTCCTCATTAAAATTCATCGCTGGATCGTCTTTATCATCATCACATTGGTCTACAGACTTGAGCGTGTCTTGTGCATAACGATAACCATTGTATTGCTCTGTACCCTCTTTAAAACCACCAAATTTTTCTGGTTTCATTGAATACTGGAAATATAAAAAAGCTGCAATGCCTATAATTGCTAAAACAGCGCTTATGATTTTGAATTGTTTTAAGTTCATTTTATTTATTTTTTACCCTTGGATGAAATGATGACAAATAAAAATAATCAAACAGTTTATCTACGAAAACTTTGAAGCAATGAAACCCTGAATACTTGGATTCAAGGCGAGTAAAGTAAGTTTTATTTCTGTTGCTTTTGTGGCTGTTCAGGTTGCTCATTGGGCTGCTTTTGCGGATTGGATTCCTGAATGTGTTGATCCGGTTGATCCGGCTGTGGCTGATTCGATTGTTTCTGTTGATCAGGCTGCTGATTATGTTGACTTTGCTGCATTGGTTGTTGATTAGCCATTTCTATTTGCATCCTATAGTTTTGAATATGTTGTACTCATGACGACTTTTTTAATCTACTCCTTAATTCTTTTTATCCAACATTACATCTGTTTCAATTTCCTTCAATGTAAGTTTCATTAATATAAATAATTGATTTACCTTAAATATATTTCTATCTAAATTCACATAATTTACCAAAAATGTTAGAAATATTATTTTCATTAACAAGCCACTTTTATGCTCAATTACCTCACAGTAGCTTTGATTCAAGCCCACTCATCTAATCCTGATACAAATTCATATCTCTCCTGATTAAGCGGTTCTTTTAGTTTCTTAAAAACTACGACTTGAATCCTGATATTTTGAAAACTCATCACCATAGAACTGCAAATCTTTTTAGCTCGTGTGTTGCATTCACAACTCTCTAGAATATGAAAATAAAAACCCCACCAATATCTAGTATTTAGCAGGGTTTATAGACTGTCGTACATTCACTAACTAGAGAAAAAACGATTTAATCAGCTTTACCACATTTTCGGCATTCGTGAGTGTATCCATGCTTATGATCCCAATTGAATTCATAAACATGAAAGCAGAATAATTTACGAAGGGAATTAAGCATACCGTTGTCTCCACGAAATTATAGGGGCCGCACCCTCTATAATGACTTTACAATTATTTGGCCAAAATATACCTCAGAATGAGGTCATATAAATTTCAACTAATTTCTGTCCCTTATTTTCCAGATATAATGAATCAAACTCATTGGCAAAAAATTCCTTATATGAATTAATCAAATCAAAGCGGTTAAATCTAAAAATCTGACTCGATGCTACAGTGCAAAATTCGTATCGCTCCATACTTCTGATTTACATAGGTGCAATGTCATTAAATCCCTTGCAATGACTGACTTTAATAGGAATGGTTCTAGATTTGTAAGATTCATTATTTTTGTTGATTATTTTTGATTTAATGAGGATGAATAAAAATAAAGAGACCGCTCATGTGTGCAAATTTTGAAGCAATCAAAAGAAATAGAGCATTCCTTCTGGATCTTCCGGAGCCACGATTTGAATTTCCTGACGATATTTTCCCTTTATACGACGCACCAATTTTAATGCATGGCGCGGATCAACCTGAATGGGATCTCGCCAAATTTGGTCTTATTCCTTTTTGGGCTAAAGAATTAAAATTCGGTCGTCATACCTATAACGCAAGAACTGAAAGCGTTGCTGAAAAGCCGAGTTTTCGACACGCATGGCATAAAAACCAATTCACCTTAGTCCCCGTGGAAACGATTTTTGAACCCAAATATATAGATGGAAAGCCCCATTGGTATGGAATTTCTCGTGAAGATGGACTGCCTTTCACCATTGCAGCGATCTATGAAGATGCGGTAATCAATAATAAACATGTCAGATCAATGAGCTTGTTAACCATCAATGCAGATCATCATCCATTTATGAAACAATTCCATAAGCCTTATGATGAAAAGCGTTCCATTATTGTGATACCTGAAGACAAAAGAATGGACTGGCTAAATTGCAACGCTAATGAAGCAAATCAATTCTTTTTTGAAATGAAAGATGAATATGTGACAAAGCCTAAACAGAGTACAGAAAAATGAAAATAGTAGAATATTTTTTGATGTACAAAATACTGAAAAGTATGTCATTTTAGTTATATAAAGCATACTGTTCATTCAATGAATTAGACTTCATTGCCATAAAATCCCTCATCTATAAAATTTCACAGTCAACCCATAACATCAGCAATTATCTTTTTAAAATAAGTATTTTATTTTCAATAAGTTAACAAATTAAAAAGATATATCTACTCATAGTTCAACGAGCTAAAATTTAAAATTTTTGGTTCAGGAAATTATACTCATCCACTAAAGTAAACTTACTTAACATTTTGTTCCCTTTTGCATACATATAGCGATAAAGATCTGAGAATGCCTTAAATTAGATAGTGCAAGATTACCGCTATTATAGGAGAGCTATGAAATGGCGACTATCAATGTAAATGACATTACCAAACATGCAGATGTAATTGCATCATGTGGGACAAAAGTGGGAACAGTTGACCATCTTGACGGTTCGGATAAAATCAAGTTAACAAGAAATGAAGAAGGTAGTCATCACCTTATTCCACTTTCCTGGGTGAGTGAGATTAAAGATAATCAAGTTCTTCTCAATGTAGACTCTGAAGAAGTAAAAAATAAGTGGGTCGCTGTTTAAATTAAAGCTAATCATTCACAGAATAAGCCCTTTATTTGAAAGGGCTTATTTTTTAGTTTTCGGTATTTTTTCAATTTTGATAAACAAAAATACCCGCCAATACTATTGATTAAAGTACTGCTTACAGCCTTGCAGAAAATCAGGATTAAAATTCATTGCTGGATCATCTTTTTCATCATCACACTGAGCTACCGACTTCAGTTGATTATCTTTGGCATAGCGATAACCATTGTATTGTTCAGTCCCTTCTTTAAAGCCACCCAGCTCTTCAGCTTGCAAAAAATACTGAAATGCGAAAAATGCAGAGATACCGAGAATGGCTAGAACAGAGCTAAGTATTCTTAATTGTTTTGCTATCATTTTACTTGTCATATTCACTTTTATAAGAAATACAAATATATATGATTACATTACAATTTTCTTTAATATTTTATAATCATTAAATTTATTTAGTAGTATTTTATCGTTTATTAACCAAAAAATTAATTCTTTTAAATTCAAACATATAGTTATATTTTTTATAAAAAATCAGTACTAATTCTTGTTATTATTCAGTTTTTATTAATTAATTTATATCGAAATTTTCCACACTCATATTGGTTGAAATTATCTAAATTAAGACAGATTAAATGTCTATTTAAAATGATCTTTACATACCCATACTTCTCCATCTATCCGAACACGATCAGGTCCAATTAATTCTAATTTCTTACCATAATAATTGGTAAGATTTATAAAATTTCCATTCTTGTCATAATTAGCCCAAACACCTCTCTGAATATCAGGACTGTCTAATTTATAAAATGTGACCAATTTCTGTGGATATGTTGTTGTCATGTTCATCTTACATAACCCTTTAATCTGTTAGATCAGGAAGATCTTCTTCTATAAAAAAAATCTCCCCGGTGGAATTTAAAATCCATTGATAAGTCCCCATAATTCTCGTTAATTTTTCTTGAGATGAGTTATATACATTCATTAAATTATACTCATCATCATATTCGCCCATATAAACAAGCTTGGGTGAAATTTTAAAATCCTCATTCATTTTATATACTTTCACGGGCTTAATATGCATACGTTACTCCTCTTATTCTGTTTAAAGGGGCCTGAACCCCTTTAAACATAACATTGGCATAATGAGCAGTTTTTTATTTTTCTTTCTGTGATGGCTTTTCAGGCGATCTTTTCTCATTATTCCTATGGTCATGCTCTGGTAGGTGGTGGGGTTGTTTTATGGGTTGATTTCGTTGATTAGACTCTGTTTGATTTTGTTGAGATTTCGATTTAGACATAATAGTATTCCTGCTGGCCATTCCACTTAATGACAATATCAGTCCAATTATTAATCACAATATCAGCATATACCGAAGTTAACTTAATAAAAATAGCAATGATGTATCAAAATATAATAACTCGAATAAAATTATACTTATAAAACCAACTATTATTATTAAACAATCCATTAGATAATAAATTAATATAAAAATTAATGAATCTTCAATTAAAAATAATTTTAACATTATTAAAAAATAAATTATTTTAAAAAATATAAAACCACACAATCAAACAAATTCTATATATTCAACATGTTATTTATAAATAAAAAATTGTTCATTAACTTAAAAAAACATGAATAAGGAAAAGAAATGTCTCCAAAATTCCAACAGTTTCAAATTTTGAATTAAATTGTTATCTCGGTACTTGGTATGAAATAGCTTGCTTGCCCATGAAGCATCAGCCAGAAGATAGCACTGACATCTCTGCTGTTTATAGCTTAAATGAAAACCAAGCATTAGATGAATCAATAAGTGAAACCACTGTTGTAGATGGTCCAAATAGTAAAGTTGAAGTAAGTTTCCTACCTGAAAATTTACACTGAATTCCTTTTAACAAAAGTGATTATTGGGTTTAAAAAATTGACATGCATTACAACACTTTATTGATCAGTAAACCTGACTTAAAAGTACTGATGGCTACTCAATAGTGAGTGTGAGCTTAGATGAAGCAACCAAACAACAATATTTAAATTATGCAGAAATCTTAAGCTATGATTTATCTGCATTAATTCACACTATTCATACGAGGCATAAAACTGCTTAAAGTGGTTTTATTAAACTAAGTTGATAAAATTCAGATCAATAAAAAAGCACCCGAAGGTGCTTTTTTATACAACATATTTCTGACTAATTAAACATTTGCCCAAAAGCATAAATCACCAGCATCAGCATCAGAGCAGATGAGGAAGTTAATAATAATTCTAGTGTGCTCATCATATACCACTCCCCTATATAAAGTGGATTACTTTTTATACCCTTATAATACTCACCAATAAATGACAAAAAGTGACAAAAAATACTCATAAACATACAAAATTGTAAAAATTGATTTCTTTAAATTTTTCTAAGAAAATATTTTTTCTCGAATAAAAAAATATGAATAGAATCCTAAATCCTTGAATCTGTAAGGCACGTCACATATTCCGTATACAAAAAAATATTTATAATCATTAAATAGTCAGTTGAAAGAGAATTTTTATTGATACAAAACAGTAACTGTAAATGGATAATCAGATAGCAAAAAACCGCCATCAAGGCGGTTTTTAATTTAGATCAGTGATTATTTATATGTTTAATTCACACGTGAGGTGAATCGGAACATCTCATTAACACCTGTATAGAAGCTACGACCATCTAGATTCAAATCGATTTCAACACCAGACTGAAGTAAAACTCTCTTTCCAACTTCAACCCATTTAAACCCATCGCGAGTACTTTGCATTTTTTTTGAAGGAACCAGCGATACAACAATTTCACTACCGTTTACAGATTTTGCTACTAAATTTTCAATTATATTCAACATTTACACCAATTTTTTTCAACACATACAGAAACGCCACCATTGGCATTTCAAAATAACAACCTTAACTTTGATAACGCAGATTAAATAAGACTTATATCAATTTTAAAAAAAGAACACTTTCATGTCATTTTTATTGTTGAATCGAGTATAACAGAAATACTGATTCAAACATTAATTATTTATCAGTCAGACCAATGGCAATTGCATCAAAATATTTCAAAGAGCCTATTGATAAATCAATTGATACATTCTTAAATTTACTGATGTTGCGCAATTAAATAGTCTGCAATCAACCGCGCTGACCATGATTGCGTGTGATTTACACCCTCATAAAAACCACAATGGCTACCCTTTTTCGTGGTCACTACCATAATATTTGACATCTGTTGAATGGCCTCTTTATAAGGGTCAAAATTCCGAATATGGCAAACCGGATCATCCTCTGCATTTAAAATCATCAGTGGAATAGTGACATTTTCAAATACCAAGATCGGGTTAGTTGCCTGATTATAGTCTTCAAAACTGCTATAGCCTGCCAGTTCAAAACAGCAATATTGAAATTCGAGCAGACTTTTTGTCGCCAGCACTTCTGACAAAGATGTAGTTTTTTCCCACGTTGTCGTATAAGGATAAATAAAAGACTTAAATAGTTTTTTGGTCATAACCTTGCTGTAAAAAGGATGAACATTTTTAAAGCCATGTTCAGTGTCATAGCCTGGGCAAAGTGCAAAAGCGGCTTTAAATGGAGTTTGCTCTCCTTCTTCTCCCAAATAACGCACCAACAATCCTGTACCTGCCGATGAACCAACGGCATATAAAGGAGAATCTGGAAATTTTGTCTGAATATGCTGAATTTGTTCACGCAAATCATCGGTTGAGCCGAATATAGAAATCTTCGGTATCGGCATGGGTAAATTGGCATGACCACGGCGCAAACACAACGCTACACGCCAGCCTGTATGTCGATGCAAGTCACGTACTAGTTCTGACATACTTTCAGGTGTGCCAGTTAGGGTATGCATTAATATAATGGTCGGGGTATCTTCAGGAAGATCAAGCCCATACCACGCTATACCCGTGACACCACCATCCGGCATCTGCAACTGTTCAATAGCATCATATTTAAGCTGAATCGTTTTCTTTTTAATCAGGTCAAAATACATCAAGTGCAAATGTGTATTTGACAACCACGGCGTCGGGCGATATTTCTGCTTCAGTTGAGGCAAAACATTGAGCATCTGCCGTGCTTCACCTTCTGGATGAAAATACAGTGTAGGGAATTCTGCACCTGTAATCTGATCAACGATTTCTTGTGCCAACAGACTGATTTTTTTGACTAAAAATTTCATATTCGCTCCACCTTAAAATGATGCAACTCAAAATACTTAGTACATGTCATTCCATTAACAGTTTATATCTTTACTATACTCCTTATGCTTTTGGCATAAAAGCAGCCATACGCTGTCCCATCTGTACTGCCAATGCTTCCAGACCACTCTTTGGACGTAGCATCACTTCAAAATCAATAATTTGACCTTGTTCATTAAACTGAATCATGTCTATGCCTTTAAGTTTTTTTTCACCGACATTGGCTGAAAACTCCAGCACCACGTTCAATCCATCTTCTGAATAAAATTCACGGTGATAAGTAAAGTTTTCAAAGATCTGAATGACATTGGTCAAAATAAAAAACACCACTTGCTTACCCGGATAAAAGTTATATGCCACCGGTGAACGAAACACCACATCTTCAGCAAGCAGGTCATTCAAGATAGACATATCACCTGTTTGTAGCATTTCATGCCAACGGGTAATAGATTTTTTTGTCGTTTCAATGGTCATTTTTAATTCCTCTATTTATATTCATTCTTGAATTTTATTTATTCCCTCACCCCAACCCTCTCCCTTGGGGAGAGGGAGTATTTATTCCCAATTTAAAACCAAAGGAAATTCCCTCTCCTTGTAGGAGATGAGAATCCTCAAAATATATTTTGAGTTCGCAAGGGAGAGGACTTAATCACTTTAAATCACTGCTGCCAAGTCCGCACCTTGACGAATTGCGCGTTTCGCATCCAGTTCACCGGCTTCTTTGGCACCACCAATCAAATGCACATTCTTACCATCTGCTTTCAGTTGATCAAACATGGCGGTAAAGGGTTCCTGACCCGCACAAATCACCACATTATCGACTTCTAGTACTGTGGGCTGACCATTCACTACAATATGCAAGCCTTGATCATCAATCTTTTCATAGCTTGCACCGGCCACCATTTTCACATTACGGTGTTTTAAACCGGTACGGTGGATCCAGCCGGTGGTTTTACCCAAGCCTGCACCCACTGATTTTGCTTTACGTTGCAATAGGTAAATTTCACGCTTTGACTGTTCTAGTACTGGTGCTTTTAAACCACCGACATTTTCATAAGTGGTATCAATGCCCCATTCATTATAGAATTTTTTAGGATTCAGGCTTGCACTATCCCCTTCATGGCTTAGATATTCAGCCGTATCGAAACCGATACCACCCGCGCCAATAATCGCAACGCGTTGACCCACTGGTTTACGTTCTTTTAATACTTCGAGATAGGTCAGTACTTTGGGATGATCAATACCTTCAATCTCTAAATGACGTGGAGTCACACCTGTTGCTACTACGATGTCATCAAAGTTTGATTCGCTCAGTTCTGCATAAGTCGCCTGATGATTTAGACGTAACTGAATATTAGGAAGTAATTCAATTCTGCGTTTGAAGTAACGTAAGGTCTCATAAAATTCTTCTTTACCCGGAATAGTTTTGGCAATATTGAACTGGCCACCAATTTGATTGGCTGCTTCAAAAATAGTGACCTGATGTCCACGTTCTGCAGCATAGGTGGCAAAGCTTAAACCTGCTGGACCGGCACCAATCACCGCAATATTTTTTGCAACGGCTGTTTCTTTAAAGATCAGTTCTGTTTCATAACAAGCTCGCGGATTGACTAGGCAAGTTGCAATTTTCATTGAGAAAATATGATCTAAACACGCCTGATTACAACCGATACAGGTATTGATTTCATCACTACGGCCTTGTTCTGCTTTTTGCACAAAGAATGCATCGGCAAGCATTGGGCGCGCCATGGAAATCATATCGGCATGACCGGAAGCTAAAACATGCTCTGCCATTTCCGGCGTATTAATACGGTTTGAAGTAATGAGCGGAACCTTGACCAAACCTTTGAGTTTTTCTGTCACCCAGGTAAATGCAGCTCGCGGCACTTTGGTGGCAATGGTCGGAATACGTGCTTCATGCCAACCGATACCGGTATTGATAATGGTAGCACCGGCTTTTTCAATTTCTTTCGCCAGTTGCACCACTTCTTCAAAGGTTGAACCGCCTTGAACTAAATCTAGCATCGATAAACGGTAAATGATGATAAAGTTTTCACCGACTTCTTTGCGGGTACGTCTTACAATTTCAATCGGGAAACGAATACGGTTTTCATAGCTACCGCCCCATTCATCATCACGATGATTAGTCCGTGCAGCAATAAACTCATTAATCAAATAACCTTCCGAACCCATGATTTCTACACCATCGTATCCTGCAAACTGTGCCCACTTGGCACAATGGGCAAAGTCATCAATGGTTTGTTGTACTTCAGCACTGGTTAATGCATGCGGTTTGGTTGGATTAATCGGTGCTTGAATGGCAGATGGCGCAACCAGATCAGCCTGATAAGAATAACGGCCGGTATGTAAAATCTGCATGGCAATTTTACCACCAGCATCATGCACTGCTTTAGTAATCACTTGATGCTTTTCAGCTTCTTCACGGCTGTCTAATTTAGCACCACCGGCAAACGTCAAGCCTGCATCATTCGGTGAAATCCCCCCAGTCACAATCAGCCCCACACCGCCTTGAGCACGTTCAGCATAAAATGCGGCCATACGATCGTAGCCACCAGGTGCTTCTTCCAGACCCACGTGCATAGATCCCATCAAGACACGGTTTTTGAGGGTGGTAAAGCCTAAATCTAAAGGTGCTAATAAATGAGGGTAATTAGACATATGATCTCCTTGGCATGCTATCTGAGCTAGCGAATACGGTGCTTAATGCAACTTGTTGCACAATTTATATTCCAGATTTGATTTTTATGCAACATGTTGCATAATGATCTGGTAAATTTTTACTGACTGAGTCGTTTATGTCTTTAGCCCATGTTTTATTGACCAGCTTAATTGAAAAACCAAGTACGGGGATTGATTTAGCACGTCGCTTTGACCGTTCCATGGGCTTCTTCTGGAACGCAACACATCAGCAGATTTACCGTGAACTGAGCGGGATGCAACAAAAAAACTGGATCTCCACCATTGAAGAGCATAATGCGACCAGTCGTAAAAAAACCTATCAAGTTGAACAATTGGGTCGTACTGAATTAGCAAACTGGATGGTCAAACAAAGTCCTCCCGCACAATTACGTGAAGAGTTGATGGTTCGGCTACGTGCAGAAGCTCAACTGGGCGGCAACACCGTACTACCTGAACTGGAACGGCATCTGATTTTACACAAAGAAAATCTAAAAACTTACCAAACAATTTTTGCAAAAGATTTTGCCAATAGGCAAGATCAAGACCGAACCCAATTTATTCATAAAATGATTCTACAACTTGGGATTGATTTGGAAATGGGCTGGATTTCGTGGCTGGAAACTATGATTCCCCAATTAAAAGCATTCGATGAACAATAATAAACCAAGGAAATAACCATGTCACATTACCGCATGCCTGATGGTGAACAGCTTTTTGTTCGCGAATTTGGACAAGGCCATCCTGTTTTAGTCCTGTCAGGTTTGGGTATGCAAAGTTGGCAATGGCTTCCTTTCTTATATCCCCAAGCCAAGAACAATAAATTCATTATTCCAGATTGGCGCGGTTTTGGCGGCTCACAGCGTTGCAGCATTCCTGAACTGGATGCCATTTCCAGTCACTGGCGTGATGTAGACAGCTTGATTGAACAATTTCAGTTAGATCAATTCTCGGTGATTGCTTATTCCATGGGTGCAACAACGGCCATGCATGGCATGCATTACAGTAATTTAAATACAAAATTAACCCGTTATCTGCATATTGATCAAACACCCAAAATTTCGGTCGATGAGACTTGGCAGTACGGTTTATTTAGCCAGCAACAACCTCAATTTAAACGACTCTTGGCAGAGATCTCGCAACTGCTTGCAGCAAAACCTCATGCACTTCAGTTGTCTGATCTAGATTCAGCATCTCGACAACATTTATTAGAACTTTGGCTGGAGTTTCTTCTACTTCAAGCGAGTAATAAGGTTACTCCTTTACTGTTCAAAACGGCATTAAAACAGCCTAAATTACAGTCCCTTGTTTTACCGATGCAGCGTCTGGATTATTTGGCTTGGTATGTGAATAATTATTTACATCATAACGAAGACTATCGTGATGCCATTGCACAGCTTGCTTGCCCCAGTACTTTTTTCATTGGTGCACAATCCAAGCTATATCCTGCAGCAGGACAAAAAATGATTGCCAATAGCGTAAAAAACTCAAAACAAATTATCTTTGAAAAGTCTGGGCATACGCCGTTAATCAGTGAACCGATCAAATTCGTTCGCGAAATTGCTCAATTTCTAAAACAAGGCAATTAAATAATAAATAGAGTCATTCAATATCGATCACTATTAAAAAATCCGACGATCATATTTGATGGCCTCCAGATCATAAACTTGATACACACTATCCAATAATGAACGGATATAGTCACTGTTATCAGCATTTCTAATAATCAAAAAGACCGGGCTGACGGCGTCATCATCCAATATAGGAATATAATTCAGATGCTTAAACTGCATGGTTTTGGCGCTCTCTGGAACAATACACAGACCTTCGCCTGCAGCCACCAAACCTAAAGCCAGTTGAATATCCTCGACCACAGTTAAATTCTTAGGCTCTAAACCATACTCTGAAAAGAGACCTTTCATCTGGGTCGAAAAACTCGGCTTGGGTTGATTGGGATACAACAACACATGTTCCTCAACAATTTCCTCGAGTTTAACCCCCTGTTTTTTTGCGGCAAGAGGATGGCTAGAATGCACAGCGACCATCAATGGTTCTTCACGCAATAAAATTCGCTTGATTGCAGGATCAGAAATTCGGACCCGACCAAAACTGGCATCAATCCGACCCTCTTTAAGCGCGTCTATTTGCTCCATCGCATTCATTTGAACCAGTTTGATTTTCAAATAAGGTTGTTGCTGGCGAAATAAATAAACCACTCGGGGCAATAATCCATACAACAATGAACCACCAAAGCCGATGGTGATGGTTTTTTTGATAATGCCTTCACGCATGGTGATCGACTTCATCTGGTCCGCACTGGATAACAGCTTGACCGCTTGCTGATAAAAAAAATGTCCCACAGCTGTGGGCTTTAATGGACGGCTTCCGCGCTCAAACAGCAAAGCACCCAGCTCAGTTTCAAGATTTTGAATTTGACGACTTAAAGGAGGCTGGGCAATAAACAGTTTTTCAGCAGCCTTGGTAAAGCTCTGCTCCTCAACCACTGCAACAAAATAGCGTAAATGTCTTAATTCCATGACATTTTTCCTTTATTCAAATCTATATATTGATAAGAAGTCATAATAAAAATGGAGAAATCCAACCTTTTTAACTCAAAGCAGCCACAGATCAAATTAAAGAAAAGCCTTCTAGATAGATATTCCACTTTAGCCTTGCTATCTCAATGAGATAGGCAATTAAAATCTGAAAAATTAAACAAATTTAAAATTGACAAACTGAAACGATAAACCTTTAATCTTGAATATTGTTGCATAAATGGAATTCTTAAATGCTATCTGATCTTGATGATTTTTATTGCTTTGCATTGGTGGTCGAACATGGCGGCTTTAGCGCAGCAGAACGGGCAACCGACATTCCCAAATCAAAATTAAGTCGTCGCGTTTATAATCTGGAAGAGCATTTGGGGGTTCGGTTAATTCAACGCAGTTCGCGCCATTTTGCAGTCACTGATATTGGCATGAACATTTATCGCCACGCACAAGTCATGATGAATGCTGCCCAAGCTGCACATGACTTGGTTGATCATCTGAGTATCCAGCCACGTGGCGTGATTAAAGTCAGTCTACCCGTCTCCATCGCGCAAAATGAAATTGCAAAAATTCTGCCTCAATTCCTCAAGACCTATCCTGAAATCAAAATCCAGCTCATTGTGAGTAATCGCCGTGTCGATGTCATCAATGAAGGTATTGATATCGCATTACGTGTTCGTTCAAATTTAGATGACGATCCGAGTCTGGTGATACGCAAATTTGAAAACATCGAACAGCACTTATTTGCCAGTCAGGCTTATCTAAATGAATTTGGTGAGTTAAAACAACCAGAAGATTTAAGCCAGCATCAAATCCTGAGTATGGGAGATGAACATTTAGATCAGCATATTGTGGTACACGATGAACACAATCAGCAGAAAAAAATCAAGGTGAACCCGATGGTGATGGGTTCTGATTTAATGATGCTGGCACAACTCGCAAGACAAAATTGCGGGATTGCCTTATTACCTGACACCATTGTCCAAGACTACGTGCAAAGCGGTGAACTGGTTCGTGTGCTCCCCAACTGGAAAGCACCACATGGTATTTTCCATGCCGTTTATCCATCACGCCGTGGGCTACTGCCTGCTGTGCGTGTCTTTATCGATTATTTAGTAGAACAGCTCGGCAAACATTAATTTTTGTGATCATTAATGTATGAAAAGAAGATGGCTAAATATTTAAAGCAACCTGCCTACACATTTCAGCCATCGCCCGATAAAATAAAAAAAGATTCTTATAAAAAGTATGAAACATCACTTGATGTAATGAAAAATTTTAGACAAAAAAAAGCTTACCCGAGGTGGGTAAGCCTATAAACTTTGAAAAAGAAACTACAGCTAGAGTCTATATGTATATAATACGAAATAAATACAGCTAAATCTAATATTTAAAAAATCTAACAAAAAAATCTCAAAAACTATTTTTTTAATTAAAACAGATATTTAAATTTGTAACTAATCGTTTTTAAAACTTTATTAGTACACAAAATAAACTGCTTTTAACCAAAAGATAAAACATTCTATTTCATTTAAATCTTATTGGTTAAATTTCAGGATACGAACCTGTACCTTCAGGCCAAGGTGATAACAGCTCAAAACCGGTGTCAGTCACAACCACCATATGTTCCCATTGCGCAGTCAAAGAGCGATCTGCTGTAACCACTGTCCAGCCATCTTTAAGTTCTTTCACACGCGGTTTACCAGCATTGACCATCGGTTCAATGGTAAAGACCATACCTTTTTTAAGTTGAAGCCCCTGACCCGGTTGACCATAATGCAAAACATTCGGTTGTTCGTGATAAACCTGACCAATCCCGTGACCGCAATATTCACGCACAATGCTATAACCTTCACGATGTGCAACCGACTGAATGGCAAAACCGATATCACCCAGCGTTGCACCCGGTTTCACTGCATGAATACCCGCAACCATCGCTTCGTAAGTGGTTTCAACTAATTTTTTAGCTTCAGGCTTCACCGTACCCACGTAATACATACGACTGGTATCACCAAAATAACCATCTTTAATAATCGCAACGTCAATATTGATAATGTCACCATCTTGCAAAATGGTGTTTGGCGATGGAATGCCGTGACAAACCACTTCATTGGGTGAAATACAGGTGGTTTTGGTATAACCATAATAGCCCACATTGGCTGGAATCACTTTTAAAGTGTTTACAATGAAATCATTACAAATGTCATCCAGATATTCTGTGCTCACGCCTGGCTTGACATACTTCCCTATCATTTCTAAAACCTGAGCAGCCAAACGCCCGGAAATACGCAGTTTCTCGAGATCTTGCTCAGTTTTAATGGTAATAGTGGAAGCTTTCATCGCATCATCCTCATAAATAAGGCTTATGATTATAGACCTTTTACTATTTTTTTGTTTAATTACAGTGCATAAAGAAAAATGAGTGGTGCTTTTTAGGGTTTTAATGATTGATTTACATACACTTAAACCGTCATTACAAAAAATTTAAACAGTTGGTAAATATTTAAAAAAGAAGACTATTTTTCCTTATTTTCTATTTTTCATTCAATAATCAATAATATAAATCAACCGGAATTTAGCCAGTTGTTCATATATTTGTATATGCATATAAATAAAAATCATAACCTGCAGAAAATAGAGTACCAAAATGCTTTTCTATCCTCTAAAATTGCCTCTTTTGGTCAATCCATCTCCCCTCTATGACAAGTCTCCGTACAAGAGATATTATTGCCTTAGGTTTTATGACCTTTGCACTTTTCATTGGTGCAGGCAATATTATCTTTCCTCCGATTGTCGCTCAACAAGCGGGTGAACATGTATGGTTAGCTGCTTTAGGTTTTCTAATCACTGCAGTTGGTCTGCCTGTTATCACCATTATGGCGTTATCGCGTGTAGAAGGATCCATCCAAAATTTAAGTTCACCTTTAGGTAAAATCGCCAGTCTGGTTTTAACTATCGTGTGTTACTTAGCTGTTGGTCCTTTATTTGCAACTCCACGTACAGCAACGGTTTCTTATGAAATCGGTTTTTCTTCTTATTTTGGTACATCAAGTAGCAGCCTGCTCATTTACAGTGCAATTTATTTTGCCGTTGTGACAGCGGTGTCTTTGTACCCAAATAAACTGCTCGATACTGTAGGTCACTTCCTTGCACCCTTAAAGATCATTTCTTTAGCTGTGTTAGGTATCGCCGCGTTTGCAATTCCTGCCGGATTCATTCCACCTGCAATTGATAACTATGTGACTGCTCCTGTTTCTGAAGGTTTCGTTAATGGTTACTTAACCATGGATACTTTAGGCGCTTTGGTCTTTGGTATTGTTATTATTCACGCGATTCATTCACGTGGCGTAACTGACAAAAAACTGGTGACTAAATATGCAGTGATCGCAAGTTTGATTTCGGGTGTAGGTTTAACGCTAGTTTACATAAGTCTGTTTAAATTAGGTTTAGGCAGTCACGAAGTTGCTCCAAATGCGGCAAATGGTGCAGTGATCCTGCATGCATATGTGCAACATGCGTTTGGTGATGTTGGCTCTCTGTTCTTAACCGGAATGATTTTCCTTGCCTGTATGGTGACCGCGATTGGTTTAACCTGTGCATGCGCGGAATACTTCTCTGAACTGACTAAAGTGCCTTATAAAATCTTGGTTTTTATTTTGGTTGGCTTCTCGTTCATCATTTCAAACTTAGGTTTAACTAAACTTATTGCAGTGTCTGTACCTGTGTTAAGTGCAATTTATCCACCAGCCATTGTCGTCATTCTACTGAGCTTCTTCTGGAAGTTTTTCAATAGACCTGCTTACGTTGTTGCGCCAGTAACCGCGATTTCATTTTTATTTGGCATATTGGATGGACTTAAAGTTGCAGGTTTTAACTTGCCTGAAATCGTTCAACATTTACCTTTAAATGCACAAAATTTAGCATGGCTTATTCCATCTACCATTGTGCTGATTATTGCTATTGTGATCGACAAAGTTAAAAAATAACTGAAAACTGAGGTCATTAAAATCAAGTTTTACCCAAACATGATTTTAAGCGTGATCAATAAAACATCCTGTTTTACCCAAATAGAGTTTTATTGTTTACATCTCTGATTGACACAGTTTTCTGTATATACCCCATTCTAAAAACGATTAGCGATTCATCGCTATTTCCCGCAGTATCTCTCCCTTCAATATGCCGTATTGCATGCTACTGGCATCAATATTGCTTTCTTATATATCTATCTACTATTGTTGAATAAAGCTTATTTATTGAAAAGTGATACGATAAAATTTGGTCGCTTTATGCATAAAAAAATACCCAATGTGTACATTTTGAATAAAATCCGTATATGAATTTATGCACTAACATGGTTTTATTACAAAATAATGACAATAGCTATTGAAATGCCGCTAAATAACAAGTACAACAATAGACACTAATCTGACTAAAACAATTAGGTTTAGGTCAAAAAACGACAGGAGGGGTGGAGATGTTATCATTACATTTCAATAAAGAAATCTTCATTAACGCTCTAAAAGCAAATAAGAACATGGTCACCTATATGAGTACGACTGTTGCTCTGCTCGTGACATTAATCATTCATGGTTTAATTCAAGGTAATTTGAAACCTGAATACTTTTTGTATGCTTTTATTGTTTCGATTGCCTTTTACATTTGGGCTGTAGTCGATCAAAAGTATCGTCAACAGAAACAAATTAATTCTACAGAATAAAAGATGGGTGACTCTCACCCATCTTAAAAAAAAGAAAAACCAAGAAAAATTATAAATATTATCCAGTTAACCTTTTTAATCAAAATCCATTCAAGCCCATTATTGCTCCAAGCAACAACCCTGCTGTCGCTCCCAGTTCGCCAATCACCAATAAAATCATTGCACTGCTAAGCATCCATTTTGGCAATTGCCAGCACCCCATTTGGTGTGGCTGTTTAAATTGATTAGTTGTATCTTTTAGCCAACCATGTAGTACATAACTTAAAATTGAAAAACTAAAAAAGAAAAGATTGATCAGCACAAAAATTAAGTTAAGTCCCTCAGCCCAGACTGAAAAATATGCCAATACCGCAATAATTAAACTGGCGGGTGCATACAACAAACTGCTTCTATGGGCAATATCGACATAATAATGTGCACGGGCCTGTTCAGAATGTCGTATTTGATAATATTTCCATACCCCAGTCAGCATACCCACCCAAAGAAAAACACCGCTAAATATGATTGCGAGTGAAACAGACTGATTTAAACTTCCAATATCCATTGATTTATATCCTTATTTTTAGAATGCTATTCTGACTTTAAAGTCATGATTTGTGCAAGTTTCTTTTTGGAACTTGGGTACAGTAGGAACAAGTTAAATTTAACCGCATGTTCTAAATATGAGTATTTTTGAAACATTGGAAATCAGCTGTAAAGATGGATATTCTCTCAGTGGACGTTTTTACCCAAAACAAGATTCAAGTAAAAATAATCACCCCGTTTTAATTTGCCCTGCCACTGGAATTACTCAACATTTCTACCAAGCTTTTGCAGAATGGCTAAGCACACAAGGTTACGATGTTTTAAGTTTTGACTTCCGTGGTATTGGTCGCTCTCTACACGGCCCTGTAAGTAAGTCTGAGGCCAATATTGTCAATTGGGGACAGCTGGATATTCCTGCGGCAATAGACACCTTGTTATGCAAGACACAAGCAGAGCAAGTCATTTTACTGGGTCATAGTGCAGGCGGTCAGCTTTTAGGGATTGTGCCAAATTATCAAAAAGTCGCTAAAGTTATTGCCGTTTCCGGCTCTACTGGACACGTGAAAGGCCTAAAAGGCAAAACTAAACTGCTTGCCCCTGTCATGTTCAATGTCATTTTCCCATTAGCCCGTATTACCAAAGGTTATGGTCCCACCCAAGCCATTGGTATGGGTGAAAACCTGCCTAAAGATGTGGCCAAACAATGGGCGCAATTTTGCAGCAAACCGGGTTATGTCATGAATGCGATGGGCAAAACCGTGTTTGAAGATTATCATGCTGAAATTGATTGTCCGATCACGGTGCTTTGGTCGTCAGACGATGAAATTGCAACGGCTGCAAACGTAAAAGATTTACTGCGTTTATACCCGAATGCAGATACCCAGATGATTGAACTTAAGCCTAAAAATTATGAGCATAAAGCTATTGGTCATATGCTGATGTTCAAAAAGTCGCATCAGAATTTATGGCCGGTGATTGCGCAGCAATTGGCTGTTTAGATCAGATTTAGATGGTTATTTAAAGGCTGCTGTGTTCTAATACTCTCAGTTTGAGATGAGCCTCTTACAGTATATGGGCTTGACCCATATACGACTAGCCCCTAACCATGGGGCTTTTTATTGTCTGAATGTTTTACAACAGAGATTTAAAATAGGCTGGCGACAATACCAACCCTTTTCTAGATACAATGATCTTAAATGAATGATTAACTAAAAAATGCGATGGTCATTTAAATCCCAAGCGCGTTAATAATAGTTTTTAAAGATATATTTACTCAATAAACAATTAGTTAGATTCGATGTCATACACCCAATTTCTGGCTTGTTGATCCGTCGTTGTTTCACAAACATAGTAATAATCATCCCACAAATCTGGATGAAAAATTTCAAGTTTTCGATAAGTCACTTTTTTTGACTTCTCAATACATTCAAAGCTTTCACCTTGATCTTTCACGGCTGATCCGTTAAGAAATCCACCAATACATAAAAACCGCGCCTGTTTAGCCATTTTGTTACATCAACTTTTTAAATCATTTTACAATGCGCTGATTAAACGATTTATTTGCTGGAGTGTAAAGGGTAATGAACGACATGCATAGTAACTGTCGATCAGACCAAGTGAATCTTAATCTGAAAGATCTAAATCAAATGCTTTTCCGATGAATTAATTTTAAAAATACCCAAAAGCCTATTTTTTAAGAATTTCATCTATAAAACCTATAAATTTTATATAGCAAATTTTGCAGACATTTTTCCAATATACTCTTCATAATTACCCAGCTGTTCATTCCAAAATTTATTATTACCTATATTGTTTATAAACTCGATACCATTAATTTGCACCTTTTCATCTTTTGCATCCAAATCACTCTCAATGATTCGATTCATAAAGGAGTGATCCAAAGTTAAACTAATAATTACTTCGTCTAGTGAAACTTTTAAATGCTCACCAAAATATAGATGATCAAATTCTAATGTAGTGTCGATAATCCAAGAATGAATTTTTAACTCTTCAGAATTTTCAAAGTATTCTCGAAGAAATTCTGATTTAACATACTCTACTTTCTTAGTAAGCTGATATGCCGCTTTATTCAAGGTAAAATTTCGATATTCATATATTTCTTTAATACTGCTTCTTATATACGACGATTTAATTTCCATAACCACAACATGATTTTCATAAATCGCTATTAAATCAATTTCGCCCGCATTTCCAGTTTTTGGAAAATATTGTGGAAAGACTTGAAAACCCGCTTTCTTAAATTTTTCTGCCAAGTTTAGCTCAATTTGATCAGTTTCATTTTTCAGCTCAAGTCTATTTTTATGTAGCTTTCTAACGTAGTTGATCATTGAAGTATTCAAATTTTGAAATGCTGTTAACCATGGAAATTCAAAAATCATCTCATCTATTTTATAAAAAGGTTTCTGAGAAAAGTTAGAATCATCATTATCATCATACAAATCACAGCTCCAAAAATTAAGAATCTGATTAATTTTCTTTATTTTCTGATTGTTACTGCCTTCAATAATCCAAGATGACATTCTTTTAGATTTATCTTTTTGCCATGCAAATGTCATAGGCATACGATTTTCACCAGTGACGAGACCATGCATCATTAGTTTGGTAAGTGCTTTCAAATGTGAATTTGATTCAAGTAAATAACCTTCAAATTTTTCTATATGATCTTTTAAATAGTGTGCTTGTGATAGGGCCATAGTTTTCATCACATCAAATAAATCCAAATCTACATTATTAATTTTTAGATCATTAATTCCATATATCTGTCTTAGTTGTTCTTTCACTGCAAATGCTTTTGATAATGCAATCGCATTAGCTTCTAAGTTTTTTCCTGTCGGTGAAATTCTATAAATATAATCTGACTCCAATAACTTTTGACTTCCTTTCATAAACCAATAACTAAGTAACAAAGAGTTCTTTTCATCCCAATAATCTTTTTTTTCTTTTTTATTAGAATGAATTAACTTTTTGTCTTTAAGTTCATAATTTACATTTGAGTTAAAACTAAAAGACTCAAATACATTTCTTTGATAGTTTTGGATTTCAATTTTTATAGCAACTAACTTTTTAAAGGTTTCATATTGAACTATTAATGCCTCTGTTAAGCCCTCAGATGTCAAGAATGGTATCATTTTAGACTTAAGTGCTAAACCTAACGATTTTTCTGTGATCACTTTCTTATTTTTTCGAGAAGTTTTTACGATATTATCAAATGCTTTCCACACACTTTCTGCTGAATTATTTTCATTCAAGTCGTATTGATAAGGTAATTGCTCAATACTCTCTCGATGTGGAATTAAATATTCATAAGCATATAAACTGCTAAATATCATCGCTGTCACTTGACCAATACTTAATTCTTTCTTGATTACTTCATATTCTTCTAATCTAGAAACATATTCTGATTGAAGCTTTTCAACAACCCTAAGAAAAGAAGAAATTTTGTGTATTGATAAATCAATATCTATTTCTTTGACAATATTCCAAGAATTATGCGCTGAATTTAGAATAATTCCCGAGTACCTAACTGCCAAAATAAAACTCTCAACATCAAGCTTTATGAAATCGATGCAAACTTCTTTTACTGTAATTGTATAACGAATATATTGGCTCAAAGCTAAAATGTAGTTTTCACTTTGAACTTCATCAACTGTAAGCAACTTAATAAAATTTGATTGCCAAAATATATCAAACTTATTTTTGAACAATCCTATCTTAGGTTGTGTACTTTTATATAAAAGGTCTTCAACAATTTTTTCTTTTGCGATTCCAGCACCAAATGTCAAAAATAAAGTTTCAAATTTTTCTTCGTAATAATTTTTCATAAAAAAATAAGGGCTGATTACTCAGCCCTTATCTTATACCGCTTATTGCTTAATTATCAAAGTAAATCATAGATTTACTCTTGCGCTAGGGAAAAGCCTTTCGGCTTTTCTTGATCCTAGCTCATTAAGACAATTGAGCAGCAGCAATTTTCTTCGTATCAACATTCGCAGCAGCGTCAGTATAGTCGCTCATTTTGTCGAAGCTTAAGTATTGATAGATGTCAGCTGACATGCTGTCAATTTGAGCTGCATATTGTTGGTATTCTTCTGGAGTTGGTAATTTACCAAGTACAGCAGCAACAGATGCAAGTTCAGCAGAAGCTAAGTAAACGTTAGCACCTTGACCTAGACGGTTCGGGAAGTTACGAGTAGAAGTCGATACACAAGTTGTGTTCGGAGCTACACGTGCTTGGTTACCCATACATAATGAACAACCTGGCATTTCAGTACGCGCGCCAGCTTTACCATAAATGTTATAGAAACCTTCTTCCATCAATTGACGTTCGTCCATACGCGTAGGTGGAGCAATCCACAAACGAGTTGAAAGTACGCCACCAGGAACTTTCTCAAGTAACTTACCAGTTGCGCGGAAGTGACCAATGTTCGTCATACATGAACCAACGAATACTTCGTCAATTTTCACGCCTTGAACGTCAGAAAGAAGTTTCGCATCATCTGGATCGTTCGGGCAGCAAAGAACAGGTTCTTTGATATCAGCAAGATCGATTTCGTACACTTTAGTGTATTCAGCATCAGCATCAGCTTTAAGAAGGCTTGGGTTAGCCAACCATTTTTCCATGTTCTCAACACGACGAGCCATAGTACGCGCATCGCCATAACCTTCAGAAATCATCCATTTCAACATTGTAATGTTTGATTTAAGGTATTCAGCAACTTTCTCTTCAGAAAGCGTGATTGAACAACCAGCAGCTGAACGTTCAGCAGAAGCATCAGAAAGTTCGAACGCTTGCTCAACAGTTAAGTCAGTTTCCATTTCTGTTAAGTCGATCTCAAGGATACGACCAGAGAAGATGTTTTTCTTACCTTTCTTCTCTACAGTTAAGTCACCCGCTTGGATCGCGTAGTAAGGAATAGCATGTACTAGGTCACGTAGAGTGATACCAGGCTGCATTTTACCTTTGAACTTAACAAGAACAGATTCAGGCATGTCTAATGGCATAACACCAGTAGCAGCAGCAAACGCTACAAGACCAGAACCTGCTGGGAATGAAATACCAATTGGGAAACGAGTATGTGAGTCACCACCAGTACCAACAGTATCCGGAAGAAGCATACGGTTTAACCAAGAATGAATAATACCGTCACCTGGGCGTAAAGACACACCACCACGGTTCATGATGAAATCAGGAAGCGAGTGTTGCATTTGAACGTCAATTGGTTTTGGATACGCAGCTGTATGACAGAAAGATTGCATAACAAGGTCAGCAGAGAAACCTAGGCAAGCCAAGTCTTTCAATTCGTCACGAGTCATAGGACCTGTAGTATCTTGCGAACCTACAGTTGTCATGCGTGGTTCACAATAAGTACCTGGAAGTACGCCTTGACCTTCAGGAAGACCACAAGCACGACCAACCATTTTCTGTGCTTGAGTAAAACCTTTGCCAGTTGCAGCAGGTTGAACAGGAACACGGAACAAAGTAGATACAGGCAGACCCAAAGCTTCACGTGCTTTAGTGGTTAAGCCACGACCAACGATTAAGTTGATACGGCCACCGGCACGAACTTCGTCAAGAAGAACAGGCGTTTTAAGGTCAGATTCAGCAATTTGAACGCCATCTTTAGACGCAGTAACTTTTGCAGCAGCATGATCAATTTTAAGAACGATTTCATCGCCCATGTTCATGTTAGCAACATCGATCTCGATCGGTAACGCACCAGCATCTTCCATAGTGTTGAAGAAAATTGGAGCGATTTTAGAACCTAGGCAGTAACCACCGTCTTTTTTGTTCGGGATGTGCGGGATGTCATCACCAAAGAACCAAAGTACAGAGTTAGTTGCAGATTTACGAGATGAACCAGTACCAACAACGTCACCGACGTAAGCAACTTGGTTGCCTTTCGCGATAAGCGCTTTAATTTGGTTTAATGGACCAACTTCACCTGGTTTTTCAGGGTTGATACCATCACGTTCGTTTTTCAACATCGCATTCGCGTGTAATGGGATGTCTGGACGGCTCCAAGCGTCTTGAGCTGGAGACAAGTCATCTGTATTTGTTTCGCCAGTTACTTTGAAAACTGTCAATTTAATTTCAGATGGAACGTCTGGACGTGTAGTGAACCATTCAGCATCAGCCCAAGACTGCATAACTGCTTGAGCGTTTGCGTTACCCGCTTTCGCTTTATCTGCAACGTCATGGAACGCATCAAATACAAGAAGGGTTTTTTTCAACGCTTCAGCAGCAAGTGCAGAAAGTTCAGCGTCGTCAAGCAATGCAACTAAAGGCGCAACGTTATAACCACCAAGCATAGTACCTAGCAAGTAAACCGCACGTTCTTTAGAAATGAGTGGAGAAGTTGCTTCACCTTTTGCCAAAGCAGCCAAGAAAGCAGCTTTAACATAAGCAGCTTGGTCAACACCTGCAGGAACACGGTTTTCTAGCAAATCAACTAAAAATGCCTCTTCACCAGCTGGGGGATTTTTTAATAGTTCAACCAAGTCAGCTGTTTGAGCATCGTCAAGTGGCTTCGGTGGGACTCCGAGTGCGGCACGTTCTTCAACGTGTTGGCGGTAAGCTTCTAGCACGGTGTTATTCCTCTTTTTTAAAAAATTACCTGTGAATTCCAGCTTCTATAAAGCTTCACAAATAATATGGACTGCAAAATTTTACTAAAATTCCAGTTAAAAGTTAATGCAAGTAGAGTGTTTCTTTATGATGTCCGTTATTTAGTATCTAAATGATGCCCATATTGATCACTCAATAATCAAATCCACCCCAATGTACACCCTTAATGATGATAATAATTAACTTTTGACTGAAACTCATACATAAAAAAGGCAACCTAATGTTGCCCTTTTTTTAAAAAGAAAAACATTCAACCTTAGTGGACTGTCGTTGCGTTCATATATTCACGTAAATCATCGCGACAACCTTCAAATTTAACCTGAATTTCATCCTCATGAAGCATAGCATGCTCTGCGCTGGCAAATGAAATATGAACCTGATAAAGCTTCGTTTCTTGATCAATCATATGCCGAAGATAGACTTTATCGCCCAAACTGAGTACGTAGTGACTTCCACCCATCACCACAACACCCTGTTCATCCTCTAAGAGCAAGTCTGCATTATGTAGATAACCCACAACGTCCATATAGCGCTCCTTGGTTTTTTTGTAGTTATTTTCATTATTCACTATTTATATAAGCTTTTCTATATTTATGATTTACTCAAATGTCACAATTTATGCTGACTATGCTTAGGCTATTTTAGAGGTTTAAATAACGATAAATATAAAAAAACCGTTCTTTAGAACGGTTTGTAGTCAGGCATTTTATCGTGCGGAGTCGCGATACATTTTTCTGTGATTTTTTGCTTGAATTGATCACGGCTTGCTTGTGGATCTACAGTAATTTCAGCTAATGGAAACGCATAAACTTGTTCAATAATATCCAAGATGAATGTTTTTGTGGTTTCATCTTCAATTTTACTGGCATGTTCTAATGCAGCTGCTTTATCAATTGCATTTTGACGGTCATACATAATCGTATTTGCAGCATTTCCCACACTTGTACAATAGCCTTTCCACTGCTCTTCAGCAGTTAATGGTTTTTTTTCAGCACAACCCACCAAAGCAACCAACACCATTAAAGTGAATAACTTATTCATGAACCTTCTCCTATTGCCTCTATCATAATCAAAGTTAAGGAAAATACGAAATAATGCATCCTTTATATAGGGAAAAACCCGAGTTTGGACTTAAATAAAAGGCATAAAAAAAGCCTAATCTGTGTAGATTAGGCTATAAACTCTTTTATTCTTTCGTTGGTAGCGGGAGCTGGATTTGAACCAACGACCTTCGGGTTATGAGCCCGACGAGCTACCAGACTGCTCCATCCCGCATCAACGAGTTAGCTTTATACGCCCTAAAGCATAACAAAGCAAACTTTATTCAGTTTTAATTGAAAAATAACGCATTTAGGCATTCATTGCCCTGTTTAAGTCCTAAACTCACAATCATGAGCCCCATGAAAATATAATAAGAGGATTAATTAAAGTCATCACGTCAGTATTTTTTAATGCGTAAGATGACCAATCTGAAAAAATTTAAGTCATTTTTTCAGATGAAGTTCAAATAAAGTGGTTTAAAGCTATGAAATAGAATCCAACCATGACTTTAGCTCGATAAAAAGATCACAGAATCAAAAGATAAATTATTGATTTACTAAAAATAATTATTTACTTACAAATACACGGCATAAAAAGCATCAATAGATAAATATTAACTTGCACATTCTTAAATATACCTGTATTCTTTATCTCAACTAGAAAAATAGTTTTGTTCTGGTAAATCTTTTTGTATTTCGCAGTTTTAGTCATAATCCTTCGTTTTTCAGATTTAAAGTTCCATTCATATTTTCAAGTTAACACCCGGTTTTTTATTAAACCAAAAATATTAAAGTTTATAGGATTGTATTATGTCTAATACTGTTAAAGGTACTGTTAAGTGGTTCAACGAAACTAAAGGTTTCGGTTTTATTCAACAAGAAAACGGTCCTGACGTTTTTGCTCATTTCAGCGAAATCGCTAACTCTGGTTTCAAAACTTTGGCTGAAGGCCAACAAGTTGAATTCAGCATCACTCAAGGTCAAAAAGGCCCGAATGCTGTAAACATCGTAGCACTATAATTCTAAAATTATTCTTACATCAGTAAGATAGTTTAAGATTAAAAAGCGAGAGTTCACTCTCGCTTTTGCACATCTGGGCTTTATAAAAAGACTTTTTCTACCAATAAATAAAACCTGATTATCACTCTACCCTTTTAGATTTATCATTCTTTTAGCGTATGCCTTTACACATGAATTTTGTATAAACATTTAATTCGTAAATATTATGCTTAATCGTTCCAATAATAAATATTCTTAATCCCACCTCAAATCATTTAAGCTAATGACCAACTCCTTCAATTTTATTGCATGGGGATTATGATGGGTCGTATCTGCCATCTAATTTTGTTCATATTTTCTTTGTTTATTAGCTTGATCGGTTCGTAGCAGGAATTTATTTAGGTGACACTTTTGTTTTAGGCGTTGGAATTCTACTGATTCTTGCTTCTACTCTTATTTTCTTGGAATATAAAAAATTAGATAATGATCCATTCTTATAATTCATACTCCTTAGATAAAATGAGAAGTTGATCATCAACCTCGATGAACAACTTCCCAGACATCTTAAAACAAATAAAAATAAATTAAAAATTCAGATATTTCATAAACCTAGAATTTCCAATTATAGAACAAATCGACAGCCCGCTCCAATGATTGGCTCGCTTCCAAATACAAACGTTTATTCATTTGATAACGTAAAGTTAATTTATTGACGGGTGTAAACACACCTACACCGTAACGAATAAACAGATCAGGGGTAATATAACCCGTCACACTGACTTGGGTATCATCACCTGTTCCTTGGGCATCTAACGCCAAGCCACTTAAGCCAAAGGTACGTCCAATCTGATTGGTTAAAGCACGTGTGCCACCCAAGCCCATACTGATACCGGCAGCGGCAATGGTATTATTTACATCGGACTTAAAGCCTTCTGTTTGACTAATACCGCTGGTACCTTCATTAATACGGCCAGTGAGTATTGCATTTAACGCTTCCTGTTCAGACAAACCGGCATCGTTATAGACCTGAATATTTGGACTGGTTGCAGTTCCGGTAACCCGAACACCTACCGTACTACCTTGCACACTCTTATTGGCATCAATGTCTAAAGTTGGATTATATAAAGGACCATTGAAACGAGCAATTGCACGGTTCAAATCCAGACTTTGCCCATAGGCTTCAATTTTCACACGTTGGCTGACACCAATTGCACCATTGGCACGCATTGCTGTTTCAAGTCCACGTTGTGATAAATATAAACGTCCAATCATTGGAATACGGCTATCAAAACCCTGGAAAATCACTTGATTGCCTAGATTTACCATGACATCTGCACGAATATCCCATGGTCGGGCCGCTCTCAATATGGCGAGCTGATCTTGCCCTTCATGCACAATACGTACATCCGTTGATACATTGATCACGGGTGCCGAAGCTTCAGGCATAGAAATTAAGGCACGCGGTACTTCAACCTTACCACTTAAGGTTAGTTTTTTCTTGAATGGCAAAACATCCAAGCTTAAATCTGGTGTAACCACAGCTGTAATTAACGGCGCTTGGCGAATCAGCAGGTTTTCGCCTTTTAAATGCAATTGAATACGTGGATCATTTTTCCAGTCTACATTACCTGTTAATGCACCTACGCCTTGACCACTATTAAATGCCCCGTTAATACTGGCATGATCTTGTCGGATAGATGAATAAACCTGGATATTGCTCAAGTTTACTGGCAATGAAATCATGCTAATGGCACCATCTTTCAGGCGCATTTCACCATTAAATAAAGGCTCAGTCAGTGTTCCTGTTATTTTCCCTGCAAAAGACAAGGTTCCAGCGAGTGACCGAATATCTTGAATAAAGGGTTTAAAAACTTTAAGTTGCACCTGATCAAAGGCAACTTCACCGCGCATGGGTTTGCTGTCTTTATAAGGATCAATAATGACATTGGCATAACCGGTACCAATGTCAGGGGTTTTTACATCTAAACGAACTTGTAAACCTTCGGCTACACTTTTCGCAATTAAGCCAATTTCGTTATACCTTAATGTAGAACCCACATCTTGCGGATCTTCAGCTGCCAAGCCAATAACACCACTGCGCGATACCAGTCTTGCATCAATTTTCGGTTTAGCGCCTTGTGCCCATGCAGCTTTTGCATAGCCATTGACTTTACCGGTAATTGCCAAACCTTCAGGCATAAATGCAGCGAAGTCATTTAAATCGACATTTTGGGTAATAAAGGACACATTACCTTTGGTTTTACTGACACGAATCGGTTGATCGAAACACAATTGGCTTTGCTGACTCGACCAGCAATGTGCACCGACAAATAATTCAGATTTTGCAGAGCTGTAAATGACTGATGCATCTTGACGTTGCACTAATCGGGCACGTAAAGAGTCAAAATCACCTTTCTGGATTTGCCCCAGCCAATCATTCTGTGCATTAAAGCCACCCGCCAATTGCACATAAAATTTCGAAATTCTGTTTTCTGCCTGAACTTTCAATATGTGGGCCTTACGAGTACCTGCCAGTGAAATTTCACCTTGCTGAATCTCACGCGCACCACTACGCAAACTCTCCATTTTCGCAGTCATCAGCGTTGGAGTGAGTTCCGAAGTCGGCAACTCACCTTGTATCCGTAATTTTTTAACACTGAATAAATTATTAAAACCAAAGTTATCGACCGCCAGATTTGCAGTGGCTTGCAAGCGTGGTTGTGATTGCACATTTAAATAGCCATAAGCACGCCCCTTGAGTCCAGCATAAATTTCATACAAGGCAGGTGCATTAATTTTTAATCTTAAATTTTGCGCATTGCCAGTCGCTTGAATCTGGTTTTTTGCATAGGACAAATACAAATTATTCGCTTCAAACTGTTTAGGTAAGAAACCTTTTTGATTTGAATCAATGACCATCGCCAAATTTCCTGTTCCGCGAACAGGTTTATTATTAATGATACCGGCCAAATTCAATTTTTCGATATTAATGCGTTTTAGGGTATCTGACCAAACCCCTTCAGTTTTCACATTACCAGAGAGTTCACCACGTACAGATGACACAAAATAATGTGGTTTAAATCGAACCAAGGATGCATTTACATTCCAGCCAATACCATTTTTAAGATTAACCAAACCACTGGCAAAAATTTTCCCTGCAATCCCTGAATGCTGTAACTCAGCAATTTTAATCAATTCAGGTGTACCTGAAACCTTAAACTTGAGCAAACCTTCACTGGCCTGAATATTGCTTGCATTCAGTGCACCATCATAATTCACAGCAAAACTTTTAAATGCTCCACCTGATTTTTGATCGTTGAATAAAATGGCTGCGGTGCTACGTCCAGTTAAGCGAACGGTTTCATTGTTATTTTGTTGTGCCAGACGACCGGTCAAGTTAATGGCATTTAAATGAATAATTTGCTGATTTGGTTTTGCAAAACCATTGGCTTTAACTTGACCATTTAACAGATTAACCGGTGCAGCATCGACCACTGTTTGCGGATTAAAATCTTTGGCATTAACAATGGCATTCCATTTTAATTGACGTTTTTCAGTCGGCAACTCGACTTTTGCAGTTCCGTTTAAGCTGCCTTTGCCTGCCACGTAACTAAAACTCGGCACATTTAAATTATTATTTTTAAGATTGAGCTGTGCTTTATATAGGCCTTCAGGCAACACCCCCTTATCATGTTTAGACACAGCAGTTGCAACATGGATATCCTGTTTACCTTCTACCAATGCCAGTTGAACATCACCCGATTTACTGCTTAACCAACCTATATAGGGTACGGCGCGGTCAATATTTTTCCAGGCAATATCCAGTAGTATCGGATTTGGCTTTTTACCTTTTTGCTCATCTTGATCGAGTTTGAAATTCCATGTTTCATAACGGTCAAAATCAACCAATCCTGTCAAATGCAGACCTTTTTCGAGACGACCTTTAGAAGCAATTTTGCCATCCATACTTGGCGGTAGAAAGTCTTTTACCACTTGTGGAATCAGTTTGTCTTTAGGATTAATTTTATCCAGACGACCCGCCATATCCCAAGTGACATGGTCTTTCCAGCTTACCACGCCTGCGACATTCACGGCGCCACTCATCAGCTGGCCATTTAAATTACTAATATCCAGCTGATGGACCAAATCGGTATGCATGCTACCGTTATATTGCCCTTGCGGAATATTTTTGCCACTTAAATCCGTTGCAACATCGATATTTAAGCGTTCAATATCACCATTAAATTTAGCCACACCATTTTTAGTAAACAGCTTTTGTTCAGTGATTAATGGCCAGTGATATTGCTTAAACTGCAATTCACCAAACATCGGCACATGTTTGCGCACCGGATGTAGCACCACCCAACCGGTTAACAGATCAGGTGTATTGGTTGCCACACCTGCTTGAATGGTATCTAGAGAACCTTTAGCCACCACTTTAATATCATGAATATTCAGGCTTTTATTCAATGACGGTATATTTAAATCACCAACGGCATTTAAAGGATATTTACCTTCAAACTTCATATCGCCAGTTGCATTTTTGACTGACAGATAGCCCATGTCCATTCGGGAATCTTCAAACTTAAGTTCTGTTCCTGACCAAAGTGCATTATTTAAGTGAATATCATTAAATTTGACGCTGGCAGATGAGGTTTTGATTAGCAGATGATCTACATCAGCCGTATCTAAGCGCAAAACAAAAGGCAAACGGATTTCATTGAATTTAAACGGTTCATCACTCGGTGGATTCTTGGTGATAATTTGCAGATTACGTACATCGGCACGATTCAAATGAATTTCTTTTTTTAAGATAGCCCGCCAACCCAAAGTCACATCGGCACGATCAATTTTAACGTCTACCGGTTTTAAGCTAACCAGGATATTTTTGAGAATAATGCCGTGTAAAAGATTACCGCTTTCATATTCATAATGAATAATTTTTTGGCTTTGTAAAACACGGTCCAGTAAGAATTTACTGCCTTTGTCGGTGGTAAACATCACAGCGAAGGAAGCAATAAGCAGAACCAACACAATGAGCAGTGTGAATAGCACACTCCTCAAAATACGACGTTTTTTTGGTCGAGGGGTTTCTGTCTCTGGTTGCTGTTCTACTTCAGCCATAATGCTCTCTAAAACCTAAAATTTATAATTGTGAACCAATAAAGAAATGGATACGGATCGGATGATCATCATCAGAAATACCTGAAGCCACATCGACACGAATTGGACCAATTGGCGATGCCCAACGAAGCCCTAAACCGACACTATATGCGGTGGGTGTATTAAAATCTTTGTCGTACGCATTCCCTACATCACTAAATACGGCTGCGCGCCAGCCTTCTTTAAATTGATAGTTATATTCTAAGGAACCTACTGCTAAAGCTTGCCCGCCAATTTTAAATCCATTTTCTTCAGGCGATAAACTTTTATAGTCAAAACCACGAACAGTTTGGTCACCGCCGGTAAAATAACGCAAGTTATAAGGAACTTTAGTAAAATCTTCTGTAAAGATATAACCTAAATCACCACGCCCCACAAACTGATGGTTATCATTTTCACCTAATGAATAAATAAAACGCCAACCCGCATTCACAATAGCCATATCGGCATCGGACAATAAGGTTTCACTGCCAAGTTCCACTTTATAGGTTTGTCTAAAGCCTTTGCCTGGGTTGACCCGCTTATCACTGGTGGTACGAGCAACCTCATAACCAAATAATAAGGATTGTTGCTGCTCATTTGGATTCGCTAAAAATGCATCCGGAATTTCTTCAGAATCTAGCACACCATCTTGTGTAATACGATCTAAACGATAACGCAAACCGAAAGTATGTTGCCAACTTCCGCGTGGTCTTTTAATAATTCTATCCACACCCGCGACAGCAGATTCAATCATCAATCCATTGCCTTGTGCAACGTCATCACGTTCTTCACGCTCATAACCGCCCACCAGACTGATATAGTCATTCAGTGGATGCTTATAGGGAATATTATAACGACCATCAATCGACTGACGAATTTGGGATAACTCTACGTTGGCATCAAATGAATGCCCACGGCGGTTTACAATAGCACGGCGATACTGACCACGGACACGTGCACCGGTATCGCTGCCATAACCGGCACCGACTTCGGCACTATTTAAACGGTCGGCATTTAAAGTCACTATTACCGGAATTTTCTTTTCTTCACGTGCTTGAGCTTTCAAGCGCTCTTCTTCAGATTGTTTGATTTCCTGTTCTACACGCATTTGACGCAGATTTTGATCGCCTTCTGTATCTGCTTTACCTGCGAATTGTGACTCATCCACAACCGATTGAGTGACTTCCTTTGAAGAAGCGACTTGCTTTTTGTCCTGAACACTCGCTTCATTTTCTGATATTTTTTGCTGATCTACCAATGCCTGAATATCTGGTGGAAGTTCTAACGGCTTTTCAATTGGATCGGGTCGTACAGCATCCACTAAAGTGTAATTAAAATAACGTGAGTTGGTTAAGTTGTTGGCTAAACCGTTGACACGCCAAAAAGCATAATCTGCACCATCTTCCCATGACACCATACTTTGCAATACATCCAAGTCCATTGGTAAAGGTTTCGATGGATCACTCATCCGAAATTCCACAGGTCCTAATTTGTAGCGATCACCTGTTTCATAACGTAAATTTATATCTGCAGTATTTTGCGGTTGAGCAACTTTTACATCATGTAAACGCCAAAATCCATCAAAGTAACCATTGTTATTCGCTGCATCATTAATTCGTGTTTTGGTTTGTTCATATAAACCATGGTTGAAAATATCACCGACGTCTTGATCGGGTAACACACTGATGACCTGGAACTGTGCCTGTTTTTCACCTGCGCCACTAAACTCAACATTCTGTTCTTTAATTTGTACCGGTTCATTCGGTGTTACTCTGACGCGAACACGGTTTTCACTGAGTTTTTCAAATTTAAAGCTAGCATTATAGAAACCCACTGCCTGCGCTGCCTGATTAGACATTGTTCTTAATTGTGGCAGCGCCGAAGGAAAATCACTAAAGGATTCCTGGGTAAAACTGGAAAGCTTCCCTTTAAGATTGGTTTGGAGATTTTCCAGTGCTTGAGCATAAGCTTTGTTTGAAACATCACTGCTGTTTTGAGCTGAGGTGAATACGACATCCGCACTAATACGCGCAACTTTCGCAGTATTCAATTGACGTGGTGGTCGTATTTTATAGAGCCACCGTTTAAAGAAATTTGGTTCTTCAACTTCGTCCGCTGGCTTAATTTCAGGTAAGGTTCTACCCGCCTCATTGGCTTCAACCACAATTTTGCTATCGTCTTGAATGCTCGACATCAATTGATCGACATTCACCGGCGCCTGATTAATTTCAACCAGTTCTTGCTGCGTTGCGTCAGAAACTACAACTTCTGTAACTTGTCCTGCACGGTAGAGTTGTGCTTGATTTTTCGCATTTTCAGCCTCACGAAAAATTTCGTCTGCCATTGTTTGGCTGACTGGCTCAATAGGCAGTTCTTCTAAGTCATCAAATTCAATGGGCTTAAATTCTTCAAAAGTTTGTCCTGCCTGTTCTTGTTGTTGCAGCATTTGCAAACTATCAGGTTGAGCTTGTTTTTCTTGAAAATTTTCAATTTTTTCTATTTCTTCGGCACTGCCCATACCTTGTTTAACAGCTTCACTCTTGAGTTGTTGTTCAAATTCTGTTTGAGTGACCGTTGTATCAGGCTGTGCAACTTGTGCAAAACCTTGTTGTGCCAGTAATGTTAAAAAGAGACTTAAACAAAATCGTTTATGTTGATCATCCCACGCTATGAAGGAATTGACACTTAGTGTAAGAGTCGACTTTTTAAAATTCAGTTTTGAAAGCATAAAGAACTCTAAACTAATATAATATTTGTAATGGAAATGCCCAATAACCGCTTGCTAACAAACTCAAATCTATTGGAATTTTCACTAAAGTATAGGTTTAAAACATAATACATGATTTTTTATAGTGTTTTACCAAATGCTCACATTTCTTAATAAAACTTAATGAAGCCCATAAACCATGGAAAAAAATGAACATCTTTTAGGCACACGTCGGTTTTTACCGATGTTTGTCACTCAATTTTTCGGTGCACTGAATGACAATGTCTATAAACAATCGTTGTTACTGGTCATTACTTATGGTTGGATCAATCAACAAAGTGCCAGTGTAAGTACACTGAATAATCTTGCGGCCTTATTGTTTATTTTACCCTATTTTATTTTCTCTGCGACAGCCGGACAGATTGCAGATAAATATGAACGCTCACAACTGGTACGAGGCATTAAAATACTCGAAATTGTGATTATGTTAATTGGCTCTGCTGGCTTTTTACTGGGTCATTTATGGCTATTATTGTTGGCTTTATTTTTAATGGGTGTGCATTCGACCTTCTTTGGGCCAATTAAATACGCCATTTTACCTGAAATTTTAAAGCCAAATGAGCTTATGTCCGGAAATGCCTTGTTTCAGTCCGGTACATCCATTGCCATTTTGATTGGTATGATTTTAGGTGGTGCAGTCATTTCTGCTTCAGACGGCAATCTGTTCTGGATTAGCCTGACTGTGGTCACCATTGCTGTTCTAGGATACATCTCTAGTCGCTTTGTGTTAAAGCAAAATGTAACGTCACCCGACATTAAAATTGACTGGAACTTTTTTAGAACAAGTTTTCAGACTTTAAGATATGCCAAAAGCTTACCGATTGTTTTTCTAATTTTATTGGGTAATTCCTGGTACTGGTTTTATGGGGCAACCTATCTGACCCAGATTCCACAACTCACCCAACAAAACCTGCATGCCTCAGAAAATGTAGTCAGTCTACTTTTAACCTTCTTCTCTGTCGGAATTGGCGTAGGTTCATTATTGTGCCGCAGGATTGGCGGTATAGAAGTTAATTTAAAGATGGTACCAATTGGTGCAATCGGTTTAACTGTTTTTGCATTTTATCTGGCAGCCAGTCTATCTTTTGTTCCTGAACGCACTGGTGAAATGTTGGGTTTAAAAGATGTCTTTACCCAAGGCTGGAGCTATTACCATGTCATGCTTGCCGTGACATTGCTCGGGATTAGTGGCGGTTTTTATATCGTACCTTTATACGCCATGATGCAGGCCTTTTCTCCTCGCTCACATCGTGCGCGTGTGGTGGCTGCAAACAACATCTTAAATGCCGTATTCATGGTATCCTCTGCTATATTTTCCATTATCATCTTAAGTATATTCAAGATTGATATTAAAATACTTTTCAGTATTACAGCTATTCTAAGCGCCTTTTTCACTACATGGCTTTTGTTTAAACTCAAGCCGATGCTTGCAGCACAACAACAAGCTTTAGAGGATTAATTTTATGCGTCAATATACCGGTATCGACAAATTTATTCATTCGTTTGACCAGGCGCTTCGCAGTTTGGTTCCGGGAACGACCGCTGCACATCGTGAAAATCCGGGCCGTGCTGTTGAAACTAAACTCGGTGTCAGTGAAGCGCGGCATGTTGCCGGTTTAATGCGGGTGAATCATAGCGGTGAGGTTTGTGCGCAAGCGCTTTATCATGGGCAGGCACTGACTGCAAAACTACCCAATGTACGCCGTGAAATGGAACAGGCCGCGATTGAAGAACAAGATCATTTGGCTTGGTGTGAAGACCGTTTAAAAGAACTGGATAGCCATACCAGTTTGTTAAATCCAGTATGGTACGGTTTGTCATTTGGTATGGGTGCGATTGCAGGAATTGCCGGTGATAAATACAGCCTAGGTTTCGTGGCCGAAACTGAACGTCAAGTTAGTCTGCATTTACAAGACCATATCAAACAGTTGCCTGAACAAGATGAGCGTTCGCGTAAAATTCTTGTGCAAATGAATGAAGATGAATTGCATCATAGAGATACCGCATTGAATGCTGGCGGTGTGGATTTACCTGCCCCTGTACGTATTACCATGACGGCAATTTCCAAGTTGATGACTAAGACCAGTTACTATATTTAACTGGTTTTTACATGATTCAATGCCCGCATTATTGCGGGCTTTTTATGCGATTTTTTTACTCAGCACTTTAAAATGCAGTTTTAAATTATTTTTTTTGGCGGCAATAAACAAAGATACTGTAAGCAATACGTAATATTAAAATACAGGCAATGACACTGCCGACAATATAAAAATCTTGATGATAAGGTAAAATTTTCTGCCAGAACACATGCAACCAATGGCTTAGCTGCAAGCCAACACTCACAATCACAAATGCCCAAATAAAACAGGCGACAATATTCGCTAGCATATATTTCAACAAAGGATAGCCTTTAATCCCAATTGAAATGGGTAAAATCGTACGCAAGCCCCAGGCAAACCGCATCAAAAAAATAGTCAAAACAGGATAATGTTCAATAAATTGGCTTGATTGCTCAAACTTTTGCGCAAGTCTCGGCTTTTTTTGAATAAAGTCGATGCCATAGTGCCTGCCGATCTGATAATAAAGTTGATCCCCTAAAAACCCACCCAGCATGGCAACAATAATTAATAACCAGAAATTGAAGACATGCTGATGTACAGCATAGGCTCCCAGCATGAGAACAGTTTCACCTTCAAAGAAGCTGCCAATCAAAATGGCAAAATAACCATAGTGTTGGATGAGATCAGTCCAGTTCATCATTTTTTAATATGTCTGATAACAGTTTTACTATATTCGACATATCACTATTCACTGCCAAGACAAATCTGGTTGCTTTTTTAAGCATTTATATTTCATCAGTAAAATAAAATGATTTCTCTGCCTATTTGAAACTCTAGTCGCTGAACGCATAAAAATTCTTTCAGACAAGGGTCTGATTCAAATTAGTAACAGTCGACAGAGTCAGCTATTATGCAGATGAATGTTTTTATGTGCCTAAAAATACTCAATTTAAAATCATCACTGATAACATAATCGATTATGTTTATTATCTGGAAGATTGTTAAGATTGTCTAGAACCTGCATTACACAACAATTGATCAAGCATAAAAAAGCCCAACATCCTAATCTGCACCCCGAAAGTTGGACACTCTTAGTCTAATTTGAAGGGTGCTTTTTAATGGCTAAATATTCTCAAGAATTTAAATTAAAAGTTGTGGAGCAT
>NZ_JABERI010000006.1 GCF_013004375.1 Acinetobacter terrae
GTTTGAATCGATGTATTTCATCCGCAGATTATGCACGAATGCTAAGAAATCCGGAGTGCAAATATTAACCAAAAAGAAGATCATTTTTTGATTTATGAAAGAGGTCTATTTAAATGCAGAAAAATGATTTGAAAAAATGTGTTTTTTGTCACGGTTTCTATAGCTATTTGTTATTATAATGAAAAGTTGTTTAAACAATAAAATTTTGTTATGAGAAAGTTGTTAATTCCAGTCCTCATTTTTGTAGTGCTAGTACTTGGATATTGTGTTTATCAGGATTCAGAAATGAAAAAACAGAAAGAAGTGAATCAGTTGATTCTTGATGCTCATCAGTCACTCAATATCGTAGATTCCAATCCCAATAATTTTATTTCTAACGATGAGGTTGAGGTCGTTCCAGCTCATTCTTCAAATCGCTTCATTGCTAAATCAAGTGAACTTTAGTCGTGTAGTACGGATTCATAAATTTTAAATTGTTGTTATCTTATTGAATTTTATTGAATAATAAATTTTAGAAACAATAAAAAATCATTGTGCTATAATTTGCCACGACCATAATTGAATCATTATATTTATTTAATAAGTATCTGATTTATTTAAACTAAGTAGAGCTGCATAACTTTTATGCAGCTTTTTTGTTTACAATTTTTATCATTTGACTATTTTAGCTCCAATGAGAAATTGTTCAATATACTTGTTTTTAAATGGAAAAATTGGCATATCCATTGCTTTGACAGCTATAAAATTAATGATGATTCGATGTAGCGGATCATTAATTTTATAGCGTGCTGACGGCATAAAGTTTACTTACCGGGGTAAAGTCATGACGACTCCTAATCCATCTTCAGAGAATATGCTTGAACGCTTATTTAAGTTAAGCGAAAACAAAACCAGTTTTCGCACAGAAGTTCTTGCAGGTGTAACCACTTTCTTAACGATGTGTTACATCATTATTGTCAATCCAATGATTTTGTCCGAAACAGGCATGGATCATGGGGCTGTCTTTGTCGCAACCTGTCTGGCAGCCGCAATCGGTTGTTTGGTGATGGGGCTTGTTGCGAATTATCCAATCGCACTTGCACCGGGTATGGGCTTGAATGCTTACTTTACCTATTCAGTGTGTATGGGTATGGGTGTGCCTTGGCAAACTGCACTGGCTGCTGTGTTTGTATCAGGTTTGATCTTCATTGCGATCAGCATGTTTAAAATTCGTGAAGCCATTGTCAATGCGATTCCAATGTCATTAAAACTGGCGATTGGTGGTGGTATTGGTATGTTCCTGGCACTGGTTGCTTTAAAAAATGCCGGCATTATTGTAGATAATCCTGCAACCTTAGTGGGCTTGGGTGATTTAAAACAACCTTCGGTACTGCTGGCTTTGCTTGGTTTCTTAATGGTTGTCGTGATGCACCACTTTAAGGTGCGTGGCGCGATTATTATCAGTATTTTAGTTATTACGGCTATTGCTACAGCATTGGGGTATAACCAATTTCAAGGTGTGGTTGGTCAGATTCCATCTATTGCCCCAACATTACTGCAAATGGACTTCCAAGGCTTGTTCACTGCTAGCTTAGTGGGCGTGATCTTTGTATTCTTCCTGGTCGATTTGTTTGACTCAACAGGCACATTGGTAGGCGTATCACACCGTGCAGGCTTATTGAAAGATGGTAAATTACCGCGTTTGAAAAAAGCACTTTTTGCGGATTCAACTGCAATTGTTGCAGGTGCGGCTTTGGGTACATCTTCAACAACGCCTTATATTGAATCATCTGCAGGTGTTGCAGCCGGTGGTCGTACAGGCTTAACCGCTGTTGTTGTTGGCGTTATGTTCTTGTTATGTCTATTTTTAGCACCACTTGCGCAATCTGTACCAAGTTTTGCTACAGCACCCGCCTTGCTATTTGTGGGTGTGTTGATGATTCAGGGTATCGTTCACATTGACTGGGAAGACGTCACTGAAGCAGTTCCTGCCTTTTTAACTATCGTATTTATGCCTTTTGCATACTCAATTGCAGATGGTATTGCGATGGGCTTCATTAGCTATGCGCTAATCAAATTATGTACAGGTAAGGCAAAAACTGTTCCATATATGGTATGGATTATTGCTGCACTTTGGGCATTGAAATTTGCTGCATTTGGTGGCTAATTCACCAAATTCAAAGTAGGGTGTAAACTCAGTTTGCACCCTTTTTATTTTTTGAAAAAAAGTTTTATAAGGATAAGATATGAATCAACTTGAGCTTATTCAAGCGCTGCCAAAAGCAGAGTTACACGTACATATTGAAGGGACTTTTGAGCCTGAACTCATGTTCGCTATTGCTCAACGTAACCATATTGATATTCCGTATAAATCTGTTGACGAAGTGAAACAGGCCTATAACTTCCACAACCTGCAATCTTTCCTCGACATTTATTATGCAGGTGCCAATGTTTTGGTGCTCGAGCAAGATTTTTATGATCTGGCTTGGGCATATTTTGAAAAATGCGCTGCAGATAAAGTCGTACATACTGAAATGTTCTTCGATCCGCAAACGCATACGGATCGTGGCGTGGTATTCGCAACCGTAATTAATGGGTTGCAACGTGCCTGTGATGATGCAAAAGCCAAATTCGGCATTAGCTCACATTTAATCATGTGTTTCTTGCGTCATTTAAGTGAAGAAGCGGCATTTGAAACTTTAGAACAAGCTTTGCCATTTAAAGATCAAATTATTGCTGTCGGTTTGGATTCAAGCGAAGTGGGGCATCCACCATCTAAGTTTGAACGTGTATTTGCCAAAGCGCGTGAAGAAGGCTTTTTAGTGGTGGCACATGCTGGTGAAGAAGGTCCGGCTGAATATGTTTGGGAAGCTTTGGATTTGCTTAAAGTAAATCGTGTGGATCACGGTGTACGTTCAGAAGAAGACCCTAAACTGATGCAACGTTTAATTGCGGAAAAAATGCCTTTAACGGTGTGTCCTTTAAGTAACTTAAAGCTCTGCGTTGTCGATGATATGGCACAGCACAATATCCGTCGTTTATTGCAACAAGGCGTGCATGTAACTGTAAATTCAGATGACCCATCGTATTTTGGTGGATATATGAACGACAACTTTATTGCGATTGCTGAAGCTTTAGATTTATCCAATGATGAACTTAAGCAATTGGCTAAAAATTCGTTTGAAGCATCATTTATTTCTGATGCAGAAAAACAAAAATGGTCACAACAGATTGATGCTTTGGCATAATCTTTTCTTTTAAAAAGTACTTTAAGATTGAGCAGATTTATTCATTAATCTGCTCAATTATTGTGTAAAGAATATTGCGTGTAAAGCGTTAGGTTATATTTTGAAAAAGAGTCTGTACTGGATAGCTGTTATTGCTTTGTTGATTGGTTTCGTAGCAGTTTTTGCAATGGATAAAAACTCTACTTTAACTCAGAAAATGTTAAAGCCAGTGGTAGAGCAGGCATGTAAAAGTGAATTGAATGATTCAAAAATCTGGCAATCAGCGGCCTTGTTTATGAGTTCAGAACGTCAAAGTTCGGTGCAAAAACAAATCTGTGGCTGTGTGAGTGACAATGCGCTGAAAGATGTGTCTGCGAAAGACCTGGCAATGGCATCGTTTAGTGAAGAGGCTAAAAATAGTCTGATTAAACAAGCCGTGTTAAATAGCGTTAAGGGTTGTGCTCAAGAAGCCCTAAAGTAAGTTTAAAAATAAGAAAAAGCCGCATCTGTGCATAAACTGATGCGGCTTTTTTATTGAGTGCTATTTGGCTATTTTTCTTGTCGAGTCATACTGCGTAAAATATTATCTTTATCTATAAAATGATGTTTTAAAGCAGCAGCGATATGTCCTATCACGAGAAATCCGGCAAACCATGACAAATAAATATGTACAGGCTTAACAATGGCTAACAGTTCAGGATTGTCTTGAACCAGACGCGGGATTTCAAATAAGTACAAAACAGGCGCAGGATGTCCAGCACTCCAGCTAAACAAACAGCCCGTAATCGGTAATGCGAGCAACATTAAATATAAAGCCAAATGCCCAAGATGTGCCAAGACTTTCATTGACGGCGACATAGTGTCTGGCAGTTGTGGAACGGGGTGGGTATAACGCCAAAACAGACGAATCAATACCAGAAATATAATCGTTGTCGCGATGTTTTTATGTAAGGTGATGACTTGACCTTTAAAACTGCCATCAACATCATAGCTTAAAAAATTTCCGCTATAAAAACCAATCAACCATGCGGCAATGAAAATAACCGCCATCAGCCAATGAAGCATTTGTGCTGTACGGGTATAGTATTGTGAAGTGCTTGTCATGTTAAACCAACATGTAATTTATAAGTCTAAGCATGCTAATCAAACAGCGTATTTAAAAAAATGGTGAATATGGAACGATGCGTATAATTCTTGCAACGCTGAAAGCTGTATTGTTTTTAGACAGACAACACTCACCTGGAAAATTCATTTGAAATATACATTTCTTCTAGGGCAAAGTTTCGGCAGAATATGCCCAACAGATTTTATAACAAAGGATTTAACTGTGAAAAAATTAATTGCTGTACTTGCACCTTTAACTTTAGCGCTCACTGCATGTGTGTCAACTGGCACAACTACAGGTACAACGGGTACGCAATCAGCAACTCAGCAACTTGGTAACGCTGCAATTAAAATTGCAATTAATGCAAAATGTACAACCGAGTTGAATAATATTGCTGCATGGCAAACTGCCACTAAATTGATGACTGCAACTCAAAAACAAAATATTCAGTCTGAAATTTGTGGTTGCGTAAGTGAAAAAGCGCCACAAAGCGTAACAGCTGTAGATTTGGCAACCGCAGCGATTGATCCGGCAGCACGTACGACAATTGTTTCAAATGCAGTCACTAAAACCATTAATGCTTGTGTCGCTGAAGCAGTACAATAATCGTTAATGAAGTAATAAATAGGCTGACTTGTTCAGCCTCTTTTTTTGTAGGTAGATAGGTTATGAAAATCGCTGGTGCAGATGAAGCAGGGCGTGGTCCACTTGTGGGTTCAGTTGTTGCAGCTGCAGTTATTTTAGATCCCAACAACCCGATTGAGGGCTTGAATGATTCTAAAAAACTCACTGAAAAAAAACGTGAGAAGCTATTTGTAGAAATACAGGAAAAAGCCCTGGCTTGGGCCATTGCTGAAGCGAGTCATGAAGAAATTGACGAGATCAACATTCTTCAGGCATCATTGTTGGCTATGCGCCGCGCTGTAGAGGCTCTAAACATTCAACCTGAACATGTGTTGGTGGATGGTAATAAAGTCCCACAGGGCTTAACGATGAGCTGTGATGCAGTTGTGGGGGGTGATGCCATACATGCAGAAATTTCAGCTGCCAGTATTTTGGCAAAAGTAACGCGTGACCATCAAATGGTAGAGCTTGATCAGCAATATCCGCACTTTGGCTTTGCCAAACACAAGGGTTATCCAACCAAAGCCCATTTTGAGGCGATTGCGCAACATGGTGTGATTGGTCAGCATCGTCGCAGTTATGCACCAGTCAAAAAAGCCTTGGCTTTGCTTGAACAAAACTAATGGCCAGATAAATTTAAAGCGGCTTATGTAAGCCGCTTTAGGAGAAAGACATTTAATCTTTAACGATTAAAGTCATTCTGGGTATTCTGTGGGAAATTATCTTCTTCAAAAGAAGGTTGATAATCTTGATCGAGATGTTGAAGATGTTCGTGCATAGCGCGTTCATGTTGAATACGTTGGTAAATTTCTTCACGATGAACGGATACTTCTTTTGGAGCATTTACGCCAATACGAACTTGATTTCCTTTAACACCAAGTACAGTTACACTGACTTGGTCCCCAATCATTAATGTTTCTCCGACACGTCTAGTCAGAATCAGCATGTTTATCTCCTTGCAAAATGCTAAACCTGCAATTGATCTAAAATGTAAAAAGCACAACCTTAAATATCAAAGAAAATTTTAACAAAGCAATGTGACAAACCTCGTCCTCTATACTTTTTTGTTAAAATTTTCTTAAAAGCACATGGCTAATATAACAGAGCCACTATAAGAAAAACTATAGTGGCTCTGTTTTTTTCTACTTTTTTAAAAACTGTCTAACAATGACAATTTGTGACACATTTTCCGATGTTATGCACGTACGGTTGATTCACCAGATTCACGGTCTAAACCGAAAGCAGTGTGAAGAGTACGCACAGCAAGTTCTAAATAATTTTCTTCAATGATCACGGAAATCTTAATTTCTGAGGTAGAGATCATTAAAATATTGATACCTTCTTCAGCCAGGGCAGTGAACATTTTGCTTGCCACGCCAGCATGTGAACGCATACCTACACCCACAATCGATACTTTTACGATGTCAGAACGCGTTGCAACTTCACGTGCACCAATTTTTTTCGCGGTATCTTCAAGAATTGTTTTGGCTTTGGCTAATTCACCACGGTTAACCGTAAAAGTGAAATCAGTTGTGCCATCTTCTTCAACGTTCTGGATAATCATATCCACTTCAACGTTCGCATCGCCAATTGGACATAAGATTTTAGCTGCAATACCTGGTTCATCAGGCACACCTAGAATCGTTAATTTTGCTTCGTCACGGTTAAATGCGATACCAGAGATGATTGGCTGTTCCATGTTGTCTTCCAATTCAGTAGTAATAAGAGTGCCGACGTTTTGTTTAAAGTCTTCGTCAAATGCGCCATCATCGTCATTATCAAAACTTGATAATACGCGTAAAGGCACTTGGTATTTACCAGCAAATTCAACTGAACGAATTTGAAGAACTTTAGAACCCAAAGATGCCATTTCCAGCATTTCTTCAAAAGAAATACGATCAACTTTTTTTGCTTTAGGTGCAACACGAGGGTCGGTGGTATAAACACCATCCACGTCTGTGTAAATTTGGCATTCGTCTGCTTTTAATGCAGCAGCAAGTGCAACACCGGAAGTATCTGAACCGCCACGACCTAAAGTGGTGGTATTGCCTTGTTCATCAAAGCCTTGGAAGCCAGCAACAACCAGCACACGACCTGCGTCTAGATTTTCAGTTAAAACATCAGTATCAATCGCTTCAATACGTGCTTTAGTGAATGCACTATCCGTTTTAATGCCAACTTGGCGACCAGTGAGTGACTTTGCTTCAACCCCAATAGAGTTGAGTGCCATCGCTAACATAGAAATCGTAACCTGTTCGCCCGTAGAGACCATTTGATCAAGTTCACGCGGATCAGGGGTTTCGGTAATGGCCTTCGCTAAAGCAAGCAGACGATTGGTTTCGCCACTCATTGCTGAAACGACAACCACCACCTTGTGGCCGTGGTCATGCCAGCGCTTTACACGACGAGCAACATTTAAAATGCGCTCGGGAGTACCCATAGAGGTACCGCCATATTTTTGAACGATTAATGCCATAGTTGTTCCATAAAAGCCATGACCCTGATGTACCTATCAGGGTCCGTTACACAAAAAGTGAAGTCTTTATTTTGCCTCAAGCCAGGCAGTTAAATCTGCCATCACTGGTGCAAACTTCTCGTTAAGTGGCGCGCCACCTTGTGCCAAGTCAGGTTTACCACCACCTTTACCACCGAGTTCGGTAGCCAAGTGTTTGATGATGTCACCTGCTTTAATGTTTGCAGTGAAATCTTTTGCTACAGATGCAAGCAGGCTAACTTTATCGCCTTCTACACCCGCAAGCACGATCACCGCATTGTCTAATTTAGATTTCACACCGTCATGCAGGTTGCGAAGTGATTTCGCATCCATGTTTTGTACAGTGGTAATCAATGTCGAACGACCAGCAATGGTTTGAACTTGGCTTAAAAGTTCAGCTGCTTGGAAGTTCGCAAGTTTTTGGTTCAATTGCTCAATTTGTTTTTGCAATTGATGAGCAGTTTCAACAACGGCTTCAACTTTTTCTACCGTTTGGTGATTTTGTGCTTTTAACAGACCATTGATGTATTGAACATCACGATCGGTTTTTTGCACAATTTCCACTGCTTTAGTACCAGTCACCGCTTCAATACGACGTACACCTGCTGCAACACCACCTTCAGAGGTGATTTTGAACAAGCCGATGTCACCAGTGCGTTTCACATGAATACCACCACAAAGTTCGATAGAGAAGTTTTTATTTTCAGTGATTGAACCCATAGAAAGTACACGTACTTCGTCACCATATTTTTCACCGAACAACATCATCGCGCCTTTTTCTTTGGCAGATTCGATGTCTAGAAGTTCAGTAGATACAGCAGTGTTGGCAATCACTTCGCGGTTAACAATACGTTCAACTTGTTGAAGTTGTTCAAATGAAACCGGTTGATCGTTGGCAAAGTCAAAACGTAGGATGTCGCTTGCAACCAGTGAACCTTTTTGTTGTACATGTGAACCCAAAACTTGACGTAGGGCAGCATGTAAAAGGTGAGTCGCAGAGTGGTTACGCGCAGTTGCAGCACGAATATCAGCTTTAACCGTTGCTTCAACGTTTTGAGAAGCTTTTAAGCTACCCATGGTCACGATACCTTGGTGTACAAATGCACCACCAGATTTTTTGGTATCTTGAACTTCGAAAATACCGGTATCGTTTTTGAAGATCCCTGTATCACCGATTTGACCACCGCTTTCTGCATAGAAAGGCGTTTGGTTCAATACGATGAGCGCTTCGTCACCCTCAAAAACTTCATCAACTTGTTCGCCATCTTTATAGATTGCAACAATTTGACCTTGACCTTGAGTTGCGTCATAGCCTTCAAATTGAGTTTCGCCTTCAACTTTTACAATGCTGTTATAGTCAACTGCGAATTTACCTGCATCACGTGCGCGTTGACGCTGTGCAGCCATTTCAACTTCAAAGCCAGCTTCATCAATGCTTAAATCACGTTCACGTGCGATGTCAGCGGTTAAGTCAGTCGGGAAGCCGTAAGTGTCGTATAGTTTAAATACTGTTTCGCCAGGAATCACATTGCCTTTTAAGTGAGTCAATTCGCCTTCAAGCAATTTCAAACCTTGCTCTAAAGTTTTTGCGAATTGTTCTTCTTCTTTTAACAATAACGCTTCGATACGTGCTTGGTTGGCTGCAAGTTCAGGATAAGCTTCGCCCATCACTGTAATTAAAGGTTGCAACATTTTGTGGAAGAATGAACCTGTCGCACCCAATTTGTTACCGTGACGAACGGCACGACGAATGATACGACGAAGTACATAACCACGACCTTCATTTGAAGGGTTTACACCGTCAGCAATCAAGAAGCAGCATGAACGTGCGTGATCCGCTACAACTTTTAAAGATGCAGGGTAATCAACAGGTTTGTTATTTGCAGCAGCTTCGGCTTCAATGGCAGTGGTATCCATGCCAATGATTTCTGCAGCTGATTTGAGTAGGTGTTGGAATAAGTCGATTTCATAGTTTGAGTTTACATGTTGTAAAACTGCAGAAATACGTTCCAAGCCCATACCTGTATCTACAGAAGGCGCTGGAAGAGGGTGCAATACGCCATCAGCAGTACGGTTGAACTGCATGAATACGTTGTTCCAGATTTCAATGAAACGGTCGCCATCTTCTTCAGGCGTACCCGGTAGGCCACCCCAAATATGGTCGCCATGGTCAAAGAAAATTTCAGAACATGGACCGCAAGGACCGGTATCGCCCATTGCCCAGAAGTTGTCTGATGCGTATTTTTCGCCTTTGTTATCGCCAATGCGGATAATGCGGCTGGCATCTAAACCAATTTCTTTATTCCAGATGTCAAATGCTTCGTCATCGGTATGGTAAACAGTGGCATAGAGTTTATCTTTAGGCAGTGCTAACCATTCATCGCTCGTCAAGAATTCCCAGGCAAATTTGATGGCATCACGTTTAAAGTAATCACCAAATGAAAAGTTACCTAACATTTCAAAGAATGTATGGTGACGTGCTGTATAACCGACATTGTCTAAGTCGTTGTGTTTACCACCGGCACGTACACATTTTTGTGAAGATGTTGCGCGAACATAATCACGTTTTTCCAACCCCAGGAAGCAGTCTTTAAACTGGTTCATCCCGGCATTGGTAAACAATAAAGTCGGGTCATTGGCGGGTACTAGTGAACTCGACGCGACACGTGTATGCCCTTGCGATTCAAAGTAACGCAAAAATGCTTCACGAATTTCAGCTGATGTCATAAAACGAGTACTCACAACCAAGTCACTCCATATTTTGTATTGGCGAGTAGTGTACCAAGCATTTTCATGCAAAATGAACGGCCTTAGTACACTGGGCTTAAAATTTTAAAACGCCAAATTATAACGGAAAAACCCTCATGCACCAATCACTTTAAGGCGAATTAATGACAATTATGTCTAATCACTATATAGGCATATTGAGAGAAATCTATAGCTTGATTTACAGCTTGGTCTTGTTTTTAAATTTCATGAAGGGTTGAGTGAATATTTTTATATTGCAAGAATTAGTGATGGTCTGGTTTGAAATAAATAGCATAAGTGGGATAGGGAATGATTAACACAACCATATTTCATAAATTGATGTACAGAAATGGTATCGGTATTTGATTAAAATCCATTAACATAGGCACGTGTTTACATCTACCCAAGAGTTAAGGATATCTAATGCAACGAGTAGCCATTAATGGTTTCGGGCGAATTGGTCGCAATGTATTACGTGCTTGGTTTGAAAATCCCAAGGATTTTCATTTTGACATTATTGCGATTAATGATGTTGCAGATGTAGAGACTTTAGTTCATTTATTTAAATACGATACAACCCATGGACGCTTTAAAGGCAAAGTCGAAGTGCTGCTGGAAAATGAACAGATTTTTCTGCATATTTCAGCGGGTTTGGCGCAATTAAAAGTACAGGTATTCTGTCAGGGACAGCCTGAACTCTTGCCTTGGAATAATTTAAATATTGATGTGGTACTTGAATGTACCGGCTTGTTTCGTTCACGTGAAGCGGCAACCAAGCATATTACCGCCGGGGCGAAACGCGTCATTATTGGCGCTGCGCCATTTGACAGTGTGGATGCTGCCATTGTCTATGGTGTAAACCATTATGAAGTTAAAGACAGCGATCAAATTATTTCCAGCGTATCCTGTACCACGCAAGCCTTGGTTCCTTTGGTGAAAATCATTGATGATGCTTTTGGAATTGATACCGCTTTGATGACAGAAATTCATGCGGTAACGGCTGATCAGTCGGTACTGGATCATGCGCATCGTGACCTGCGTCGTGCGCGAGCTTCTGGGCAAAATATTATTCCCACCACATCTTCAGCCTTGGCTGCATTAAAACGCGTGATGCCAAAAATGGAAGACCGGATTGACGGTTATTCCATTCGTGTACCCACCATTAATGTCGCGGCTATTGATTTAACTTTTGTTGCTCAATCGCATGTCACCGTGCATAAAATCAATGAAGTCCTGATCAAGTCGGCACGACATGATTATGCGGAAATTATGGATGTGACAGATGAACCTTTAGTATCGTCTGATTTTAATCATTCACCTTATTCTTTAATTGTCGATTTAAGCCAAACCATGGTCGTTGGACATCAAGCGAAAGTCTTGGCTTGGTATGATAATGAGTGGGGTTATGCCAATCGTCTGCTGGACTTATGTGAGTCATTTACATCATAAAATTGATGTGCTTTAGAGTTTTAGCTTTCTCCAGAATTTCTAACTAAATGAGTTATATATAAAGTGATTTTGGAGATAACCCATCATTTAACTTGAATTATTTGGTCGTTTAAGTCTTGAGCAAGTTGTTCGCCTTCGGTAGGATAATCAGGGTAGCTTACTTGAAGCGTTAACATCATTTTAATGTTGTTTTAAATAAGTATCTGCATAGATTATTTTAGTGGTTTAGATACTTGAAATCTATGTTGCTCAGATGTTCTGAGCTGCCCCTGATCACTTGACGGTATAAAATACTTATAAAAATACAATCTAATAAGGCTTAAGTTGAAATAATGGTTTGCTTGGTTTATGAAAATTATAAGTTCTTTTTAAATTTCATATCATTGGTTCGCTATGATAGCGAGCAATGACCCAATTAGAAGAGTAATACAGGTATGTTGATATTTATATGGAGTTTTATTCTCCTTTTAGCCATAGCCGTGATTTTTTTGATTTGGGCGCAATTTAGCAATCAAAATGATGTGTTAAGTGAAACTCAAATGAACTTGCAACTCGAAGAAAAAGTGATTCATTTGGAAGAGAATTTAAAGAAAACCTTGGAAATTATGCAGGACTTGGCCAAAAAAATGCATATCCAGCAACAAGTACTCGATAAAACCACCAATAAACTCAGTCAAGTCGAGTTGCAAAATGCTGAATTGGTCGGATTATTAGCAAAGGCAGTCAATTCCTCGGACAGACCCTCCATATAACTTCATCTTTGTCAGGATTCTAAGTAAGAACGAATCTTAAAATGGCTGCCGAATTGAAAAATATGTGGCTTTTGTGGATTCGGCGAAAGTTAATTTGAGTTTAAATATTTTTGCACGCATCTGGCTGAAAAGTCAGGATGCTGAAACAGTAGACCAGTTTGTAGATGCAATTCAGGATATGCCTGAAGTCGTAGAATGCCAGTTGATGGCAGGGGATTGTGATTTCTTCTTGCGAATTGTAGTGGCTGATTTGGATGTGTACCGTAAGTTTCAGATTCATCATTTAAATAAAATTTCAGGTCTGCAAAATGTGAAAACTGAAATTCCATTACAAAAGATTAAACAAACCACTGAGTTGCCCTTGGGTTAATAATAAACAGTTTTAGAATCATCTTTGAGCGGTATGGATGCTTGAATCGAATTGGGCTATTTTTGTCTGATTAAACAATAAGTATTCTGCCTGTTTTTGTGAAAAAGTCAGGTGCACAGCTAAAACTATCGTGCTAGACTAGGAGAAATCGGGTGTGCTCCCGATTTTTTTATGCGGATAACTTCCGCTCTGACAGAATTTAGGTTTACAACATGCCCATTTCAGAGACATGGTTATTACCTGATGGTGTAGCTGATGTATTACCAGAACAGGCGCAAGTGATTGAAACTTTGCGTCGTGACGCACTAGATTTCCTCGCATCTCGAGGTTATCAATTGGTGTACACGCCATTTATCGAATACATCGAATCTCTATCTTCTCTTTCAGAATCGAATCAAGATTTAGACTTAGCCACTTTTAAAGTTATCGACCAGTTATCCGGTCGTTTACTTGGTGTGCGTGCCGATATGACACCACAAGTGGCTCGTATTGATGCGCATGTACATCCAGTAGATGGTGTGGCTCGTTACTGCTATGCAGGAACGGTTTTACATACGAAACCACAAGGGTTTAATACCACACGTGCACCCCTACAATTAGGTGCAGAGCTATTTGGTTCTGACAGTATTGATGCTGATGTCGAAATGGTTGATGTCATGCTGGGCTTAATTGAAAAAGCCGGCTTGGCAGAAGGTATCCATCTAGATTTAGGACATGTCGGCTTATTCCGTAGTTTAGTGAAACATGCGGGTTTGACTAAAGCTGTTGAAAGTCATCTTTCAGATCTTTATCAACGTAAAGCATTACCTGAACTTGCTGAATTTACCCAAGAATTAAAATTTGGCGCAGATTTTTATACACTAGGTCGCTATTCAAGTGATCTGGATGCATTACAAGCCAATTTAAGTGCTGAAATTTTCGCGGATGAAGCGTTCAAGCAAGCCTTTGACACTTTGAAAACAACTCAAATCGAAATTCAGTCACGTTGGCCAAATCTGCATATTGGTATTGATGTTGTAGAATTACGTTCATACCATTATCACACGGGTTTAATGTATGCAGTTTATGCACCAAACCGTGCGGCTCCCCTGGCTCAAGGTGGTCGCTATGATGGTATTGGCGAACATTTTGGTCGTGCACGTCCTGCAACAGGTTTTTCGTGCGACTTATATGCGTTAAGCGCAGGTCAATTTAAAGATTTAAATGTAGTTGTTGCACCTAAGGGTACCGATGCAGATTTGCTTAAAGCAATTTCAAATGCACGTACACAAGGCTTTGGTGTAATTCAATTACTTGGAAATGACAGTTTAAACTCGGTACCGCATGCAACTCACCAATTGGTGAATGTGGCAGGTGAGTGGAAAGTCGAAAAGATTTAATGACCTGAATTGGTTTCAAGTCACCAATTCAAGTTTTCAATTTTAACAGCATGATGCAATGAGGCTATTATGGGCAAAAATGTTGTGGTACTCGGTACCCAATGGGGCGACGAAGGTAAAGGTAAAATCGTTGACCTGCTCACAGATCAAGCGGCTGCGGTAGTTCGTTACCAAGGCGGACACAACGCTGGTCATACACTCGTGGTTGGTGGTAAGAAAACTGTATTACACCTCATTCCATCTGGTATTTTACGTGATAACGTACTTTGCTTAATTGGTAATGGTGTTGTACTTTCACCTGCTGCATTAATCGAAGAAATGGACATCCTCGAGAAAGAAGGCGTTCCAGTTAAAGAGCGTTTACGTATTTCTCCAAACTGTCCTTTAATTCTTCCGAACCACATCGCGCTTGACCAAGCACGTGAGAAAAAACGTGGTAACGCGAAAATTGGTACTACTGGTCGTGGTATCGGTCCAGCGTATGAAGATAAAGTTGCGCGTCGTGCAGTCCGTGTTGCTGACCTTGTACGTGGTGGCGATCATCTTAAAGCTCAACTTGAAGAGCTTCTTGAATACCATAACTTCCAACTGACTCAATTCTACGGCGTAGAAGCGGTGAACTTGGAAGACGTGATTGCGCTTTGCGACCAATGGCGTGAAGTAGTTGCTCCATTAGTTATGGACGTAACCAAAGAATTACATGATTACCGTAAAGCGGGCAAAAAAATCATGTTTGAAGGCGCGCAAGGTTCACTTCTTGACGTTGACCACGGTACATATCCGTATGTAACGTCTTCAAACACCACTGCTGGTGGCGTAAGCTCAGGTTCTGGTCTGGGTCCTTTGCACCTTGACTATGTATTGGGTATTACCAAAGCATACACAACACGTGTAGGTGCTGGTCCGTTCCCAACTGAACTTGTTTACGATGCTGCGAACGATGTTGGTGATGCAATCGGTAAACACCTCGGAACTGTAGGTTCTGAATTTGGTGCGTCTACTGGTCGTCAACGCCGTTGTGGTTGGTTCGATGCTGAAATTCTTCGCCGCTCAGTAGATGTAAACTCACTTTCAGGTATTTGCTTAACTAAACTTGACGTTCTTGACGGTTTAGAAGAAGTGAAAATCTGTGTAGGTTATGAAGCTGCAGATTCTGGTTGTGTCGGTTCTTCTGATGCGATTGCATTCGAATCTTTAAAACCAATCTACGAAACTATGCCAGGTTGGTCTGAGTCTACTTTCGGTGCTAAAACATTAGAACAATTACCACAAGCTGCGATTAACTATGTTAAACGTCTTGAGCAATTGATCGAATGCCCAATCGATATCATTTCGACTGGTCCAGACCGTGAAGAAACCATTGTTTTACGTCATCCGTTTGATGCTTAATTTAAGCTGATATAACGATGATCAAAAGGCCTCGCTATTTGCGGGGCTTTTTTTATGTTCTTATTTTGAAAATGCACTAAGAGAATATATTGGGAGAAAATTTTGCCCAGACTAAAGTTGCATCAGAGAATACTGTTTAAATAACTGGCACTTGTTAGAATACCAAACATAAGATAAATGGAAGGTTGTGCGGGATGCATAAGAATATTTCAGGAACGATTTTTTATTCCTTACTATTTGCCATGGGTGGTGCGCCCACTATTGCAATGCTGATTATTCAGGCACAAACGAAAGATCCCAGTATTATCTACACGGCATTTATTGGTTTAAGTGTGATTATTGCCTGCATTCTAGTTCCATTAATTCTCATTCAAAATGCTATTTTATTTTTTAAAAGAAAAAATGAGCAACTTGAACAGAAAATTAAACCGATGTGCCAAGTGTATTTGGTTTTGAATATTTTATGCCTTATTTATTGGCTTAGTTTTCAGTTTCTTAGATAAGCACAGTTACATAAATAATATGAATATGGAGGGAATAATAATTTAAAGCTTATCCACTATTCCATATAATCAGTTTAAAACTGATATCTGTTTTCAAGGTGGAGATTATTATAATGAATAGCAAACTCGTTTTAAGTTTGTGTGCGGCTAGTGTGATCACTATTTCAGGTTGTACGACTGTAGCAGAAATGGCAGGGGCAGATTCATCGACATTAAATGTAACAGCAGCACAAGGTTTTAATAAAACAGTTCAGGAAGCGAGTGCAAATAAAACTTTAGATACATCTTCAACGACTTATAAACGTATTAATTCTGTATTTATGCGTTTAAAACCTTATGGCGATCAAATCAATCAGACAGGCCAAAAGTTTGACTGGAAACTGGCTGTGCTAAAATCAGATCAGATTAATGCCTATGTGGCACCCGGTGGTAAAGTGGTGTTCTATACCGGTATCGTGAATAAATTGAACCTGACTGATGCAGAAATTGCCGCAGTAATGGGTCACGAAATGGTGCATGCCTTAGAGGAACACTCTAAAAATAAAATTGGTCAACAAGCATTAACTGACTTGGCTTTAAACATTGGTCTAAGCGCTGCTGGAAGTAATGTGGGTCAGTTGGGTACTGCTGCGGCGCAGTTGGGTGCGCAAGTGGGCGTAGGTTTACCTTTTTCACGTAGTTTAGAAAATCGTGCCGACCAAGGCGGTTTAATGCTGATGGCGCGTGCGGGTTATAATCCACAAGCTGCCATTACTCTTTGGGAAAAAATGAATAAACTGGAAGGTGCAGGAGGTGCATCATTCTTGTCTACTCACCCTTCAAATAGCCAACGTATTGAAGCAATGCGTAAAAACTTGCCAGCAGCTCAAGCGATTTATAACAAACGCTAATGGGTAGTTAGGTCATAAAAAAAAGGATGCTTTTTAGCATCCTTTTTTGCTTTTATTCCCTCTCCCTGTGGGATGAGCAGCACTGCTGCGCAAGGGGTGAGGGTAAATTATTTAGAAAATTTCATGCAATATAAAGTAGAGCTTTTCTATTTCTAGCTTTAGAAAATTGTTTTAATTCAATTTTCTAATTTCATTTTAAGCGGTGCTTAAAATGAAATTAGGGCGCAGGATTCGGCTGTTGACGGTGAATATCCTCAATACCTTGTAAAACTTCTGCCGATAAGTCAATTTCGAACGCTTGGATATTTTCTTTGAGTTGATCCAAATTGGTTGCACCAATAATGGTACTGGTCACAAAGAACTGCTGTTTGATAAATGCCAATGACAGTTGTGTCAAGGTTAAGCCATGTCGTTCAGCAAGTTGAGCATATTGCTCGGTTGCCCATTCACTCTCTGGATTGCTATAACGGCTAAAACGAGAAAATAGGGTGACACGTGCATTTGCAGGGCGCGCACCATTACGGAATTTTCCAGTCAAATAACCGAAAGCTAAAGGTGAATAGGCCAGTAGTCCGACATTTTCATAATGGGCAATTTCTGACATGCCAATTTCATAGGTACGGTTTAACAGGCTATATGGATTTTGCACGCTGACAAATTTTTCCAAGCCTAATTTTTCAGCCAAATGCAAAAACTTTAAGGTTCCCCAAGGGGTCTCATTTGAAAGACCAATATAGCGAATACGGCCTTTTTTAATTTCATCACTTAAAGCGCTTAAGGTTTCTTCTAAAGCGGTGATTTCTGCATTTTGATGGGCTTCAATATTGCCATAACCGAGCTTGCCAAAGAAATTGGTTGGACGTTGTGGCCAATGCAATTGATATAGGTCGATATAATCGCTTTGTAAGCGTTTTAACGAACCATCTATGGCTGAGCTAATCTCTGCAGCTGTGAAGCGAGTTTGCCCGTCACGGATGTGGCTTCCGCCTTGTGAGGGGCCTGCTATTTTTGAAGCAATAAAAAG
>NZ_JABERI010000007.1 GCF_013004375.1 Acinetobacter terrae
AAAAAAACAAGGATGGTTTCGGTTGCACCTTGAGTTTCAGACTTCGGTGGCACGGGATACATTTCAGCCGTGTCCCAGAAAAACAGACCTTGATCTAAAGCATATTCAAGTTGTTGAAAAGCCTCTGCTTGCGTATTTTGTTCACCAAAAGTCATGGTGCCTAAACAAATTTCAGGCACCAGAATTCCTGTATTGGCTAAAGGTTTGAGTTGCATAGCGCTTAGTCCTTGAATTTTTATCATGAAATTTTAAAATAGCCCATAAGGCTAACCGATTTTTTTCTCAAGATGAAATCATGAATAGTTTTAAAGTTGTCATAAAATTTACAAAAGGAGGTGAGTAAAAATTTATGCATAAAAAAAAGCAAACCCTAAGATTTGCTTTTATCATGAGTGCTAAAGAATAAAAACTTATTCTGCGTCTGCAATCTCATCTACAGCTGCATTTGCATCTTCAGTTGAAACATCAAAAATAAGAATGGCTTTACCATCTGTTTCGATCATGCCTTGTTCTTCAAGCGTTTTTAAAACGCGACCCACCATTTCACGAGAACAACCGACGATACGGCCAATTTCTTGACGCGTGATACGGATTTGTCGGCCATTTGGTAAAATCATGGCTTCTGGTTGAGAAGAAAGGTCGATTAAGCAACGCGCAATACGACCAGATACATCAATAAATGCCAGGTCAGTCACTTTTCGTGTTGTATTTTTTAAGCGACGAACAAGTTGAGCAAATACAGCATAGCTAAGATCTGGATACTGCTTACTTAGCTCGTGGAAGTTATCATAGGTAATTTCAGCAATTTCACAGACATCACGTGTACGGACTTCCGCAGTACGTTGTGGATTTGCTTCAAAGAGACCCATTTCCCCAAAAAAATCTCCCGCATTCAAATACGCAACCACAATTTCACGGTCATCATCTTCACGTAAAATAATGGATACTGAACCTTTTAAAATTAAATAAAGTGATTTTGATTCAGTGCCTGCGTCGATAATTGCAGTACGTTTTGGATAGCGATTAATATATGCACGTTTTAATAATGCTTTGACTGACTCTGGTAATTGACCAGGAGAAAGTGCATCGGTGCTAAGTTGTGAAAAGCTTGCAGTCATGCTAACGGTTCCGAATATGGATAAGTAATAGATCGCACAGACCTAAAATGAACTTGTCACATAGAAGAGATGAAATTCCTTATCAACTCAATTTATGTTAGTGTACAGGTACTTCGTAAATTTATAGCTTTTTTCAGGTAGTTGCAATGCAAACAAGCGTACATTGGCTAGAGAATGTTGCTTTTGAAGCAAAATCAGAAAGTGGTCACCACATTGTCATGGATGGTGCTGAGGCCTATGGTGGTGAAAACCGTGGTCCACGTCCCATGGAGCTGATATTAATGGGACTTGGTGGCTGTGCTTCCTTTGATATTGTGACTATTTTAAAGAAATCACGCCAAGATGTGACCAGTGTAACATGTCAGTTAAAAGCGGATCGTGCTGATACGATTCCTGCTGTGTTTACCAAAATTCATTTACACTTTGTCGTGACGGGTAAAGCTGTGAAAGAAAAACAGGTGGCTAAAGCTGTTGAACTTTCTGCTGAAAAATACTGTTCAGCAAGCAAAATGTTATCCGATGGTGGTGTTGAAATTACCCACGATTTTGAAATTATTGAAGCTGTGTAATAAAAAAATTAATGGCAATTCACTTGGAATTGCCATTTTTCATGAACAATAAAACTTAAAATGATTCTATAAAATATAATCAGTACAATCTTAATGCAAAATTTTAAAAACCGATTTCATCACTTCCTGCTTTATTCAAATTCAATTTCCCAACTTAAACTAAAATCAAAACTTTGATCAATCAAATCAAATTCGTATATAAACTAAAAGCAAATATATATAGTTTTAAAATTTCACAGCCACATATGCTGAATAATCCATTATGTTAACCAAACATCATTATGAAATATATTTTGAATAGTATTTTATACACAAGATACTAAATTTAGCTTGAAAAAAGCCAAAGACATACCCATATTAGAATTAAGCTTTATGTTTTATTTTCGTTTCTTTAGTCTTTGAAATTTAAAATATTTTTTTTAAAAAATGTGTTGAAAAATATCAAAGCATTCCCATCTATTATCCAAATACAAAATTTGTTGTGAGGAAAATAAGAATGCGTTTTGAAAAATTTACAAATCGCTTGCAGCAAGCTTTATCAGATGCTCAATCTTTAGCAATGGGTAAAGACAATACCTCTATCGAAGGTATTCACATTTTATCGGTGCTCTTGCAGGAGCCTGCCAACATCAGCTTGTTACAACAAGCCGGGGCAAATCTACGAGATCTTCAGACTAAGCTACAACAAGCATTGAATGATGCAGCGACCATTGCCAATCCCACTGGAGATATTAATCTTAATCCTGAAGCGGTACGTGCTTTAAATTTGGCAGACAGCTATGCACAAAAAGCCGGGGATGAATTTTTATCCACCGATTGGGTATTGCTCGCTTTAGCGGAAACCGGTGCAACCAAAACTTTACTGAATAATGTAGGCGTGACATCTGCAGGCTTACGCAAAGCAATTGAAAATATTCGAGGTGGTGAAAAAGTCATGAGTAATACCCATGAAGATCAACGTGATTCACTCAATAAATACACCATTGATTTAACAGAACGTGCCATGTCAGGCAAACTGGATCCCGTGATTGGGCGTGATGAAGAAATTCGTCGCACCATTCAAGTTCTGTCACGTCGTACCAAAAATAATCCAGTACTGATTGGTGAACCAGGGGTAGGTAAAACTGCGATTGTAGAAGGTTTGGCACAACGGATTGTCAATGGAGAAGTGCCAGAAGGCCTAAAAAGTAAACGCGTTTTATCTTTAGACTTGGGTTCATTGCTGGCAGGTGCAAAATATCGTGGCGAATTTGAAGAGCGCTTAAAAGCAGTGCTTAAAGATCTGGCCAAACATGAAGGCGAAATCATTCTCTTTATTGATGAATTGCATACCCTTGTCGGTGCCGGTAAGGGTGAGGGTGCCATGGACGCAGGCAATATGCTGAAACCTGCATTGGCACGTGGTGAACTGCATTGCGTAGGTGCAACAACTCTAGATGAATATCGTCAATTCATCGAAAAAGATGCTGCCTTGGAACGCCGTTTCCAAAAAGTCTTGGTGGATGAACCGAGTGTTGAAGATACCATTGCGATTCTTCGTGGTTTGAAAGAGAAATATGCGACGCATCATGGTGTACAGATTTTAGATTCGGCCATTATTGCTGCTGCCAAAATGTCGCATCGTTATATTACCGATCGTCAATTACCGGATAAAGCCATTGATTTGATTGATGAAGCTGCTTCTCGTATCAAAATGGAAATTGACTCAAAACCTGAGCCACTTGACCGTTTAGACCGTCGTCTCATCCAGTTGAAAATGCAACTGGAAGCAGTGAAACAAGATGCCGATTCAGTCAGTAAAGCTGAAGTGACGCACTTGGAAAAACAAATCGAAGAAGTGCAGCGTGAATATAGCGATTTGGAAGAACAATGGATCGCTGAGAAAAGATTGGTTGAAGGTACAAGTCAGGCACAAGTGGAATTGGATAAAGCGCGTACTGCTTTTGAAAAAGCACAACGTGAAGGGGACTTGGCAGAAGCCAGCCGTTTGCAATATGGGGTGATTCCTGAATTACAAAAACGACTGGAAACTGAAGAAGTTGCTGAAGAAAGCAATGAAGAGCCAAAACTCATCCGTACCAAAGTGACTGAGAATGAAATTGCGGAAGTGGTCAGTGCGGCAACCGGTATTCCTGTGGCGAAAATGCTGCAAGGCGAACGTGAAAAACTGCTGCATATGGAAGATTTCTTACATAACCGTGTAGTTGGACAAGATGAAGCGGTGGTTGCCGTATCCAATGCAGTACGTCGTTCACGCGCAGGCTTATCTGATCCGAATCGTCCAAGTGGTTCATTCTTGTTCTTAGGTCCAACAGGTGTGGGTAAAACTGAATTGACTAAAGCCTTGGCAAACTTCTTGTTCGACAGTGACGATGCTATGGTTCGTATCGACATGAGTGAATTCATGGAGAAACATTCTGTCAGTCGTTTGGTAGGTGCACCTCCAGGATATGTGGGTTATGAAGAAGGCGGCGTATTAACCGAAGCTGTGCGTCGTAAACCTTATAGTGTGGTGTTGTTTGATGAAGTGGAAAAGGCACATCCAGATGTGTTTAACATCTTGCTGCAAGTTCTTGATGATGGACGTTTAACTGACTCTCAAGGGCGTGTGGTCGATTTTAAAAACACCGTTATAGTCATGACCTCTAACTTGGGTTCACAAGATGTACGCGAATTAGGTGACAATGCAACCGATGATGAAGTCCGTGCAGTGGTGATGAGTGCTGTTTCTCAACACTTCCGTCCAGAATTCATTAACCGTATTGATGAGTTGGTGGTGTTCCATTCACTGAAAAAAGCACAAATTCGTGGTATTGCAGATATTCAGTTGAATCGTTTACGTTCACGTTTAAGTGAAAAAGACATGCGTCTTTCTGTGGATGATACTGCCTTTGATCAATTGATTGATGCTGGTTTTGACCCTGTGTACGGTGCGCGACCATTGAAACGTGCAATTCAACAGCAAGTTGAAAATTCATTGGCTCAAAAAATCTTGAGCGGGGATTTTCTACCAGGTGATACGATTTTGATTAAAGCTGAAAATGGTCATCTTGAGTTTGAAAAAATGAAATTAAATTAATCACTTGATTAAATTAAAAGATAAAAAAACCCAGCCTCGGCTGGGTTTTTAATTTGTACGTTTGTCGTATTTATGGTTTAGATACGTAAAGCTAATTGCAATTTATCAATTCATAGTTCTACTATTGCATCTGAATCTACAACTTGGATGTGTAGATCAAGGCTTTATAAAAAAACAAAAAAATGCTCGCTGGATAGCAAGCGAAAGGGATAAAAACTATGATGGAATTTAAGCTTTTACGGCAATTGAGAAAGGAGCCGTATAGTCAGTATAAACATACCGGTAATGTGACAATACAAGAAATCAAGCGTATGTATGATATTTACCAAAAATATTATGCCAATACCCGTTATGAAATTTTTGAACGTGATTTTTTAGAAAAAACTGGTGTTTTCTTTATTATCGAACCTAAAAACAAACAAATCGTCGGCTTCTCCACGGTGATGGAGCGTGACTTCGTGGTCAATGGTAAAGCTCGCCATGCCTTTTTTAGCGGTGACACGATTATTGAGCAAGCTTATTGGGGGAATCGGGCTTTAACGCGTGCCATGTACCGTTATATTGTCAGCTTTAAAATGCGTTATCCACTGACGCCCGTATACTGGATCCTGATTTCTAAAGGCTTTAAAACCTATTTGTTGCTGGCAAATAATTACTATAGTTATTATCCGCACTATGGTGAAAAAAATTCGCATTTACAAGATTATGTCGATTCCTATTGCCGACAATATTTTGCTGAATATTATGATAAATCCTCTGGCCTACTGAATTTCGGTGAAGATTATCAGCCTTTAAAAGCAGATGTCGCACCGATTACCAAAGAATTGCGCGAGAAAAATACCAAGATTGCATTCTTTGAAGATAAAAATCCGACATGGGTAGAAGGGACAGAATTGCCATGTATCGGTGAATTACGTTGGAGTGATTTATATCGCTTTATTAGCCGCTTTATGACCAAAAATATGAGTGTTGGTAAAGTGGAAAGCCAAATGCAACAAAAGCGTCCATTACATATTGCTTCGGATTCTGATTCTAAGGTGGCGTAACTATGGGATTGCTGCTGTCAGCTTCACATCAAATACTGGAATTCGCCTGCCGAAAAGCATTTCAACGTTATCGGCAGCAAGCGAATGATTTAGAAGGGGTGCAACGTCAAAAGTTGGATCTGTTCTTAAAGCAGCATACTTCGCAAAGTCTGAGTTATGAACAGTTTGTAGAAAAATATCCACTCACCCATTATAGCCATTGGAAAGAAAAAATTGAACAGTCTCGCCAAAGTGGCAAAAACTGTTTAGGATCAGGGAAAATTATTCGCTTTCAACCCACCAGTGGTTCAAGTGAAGCACTGAAATTTATTCCCTATACGCCAAGTTTTTTAAATGAGTTAGATGAAGCTATTGGTTTATGGCTGACTAATTTATATCGTGAACATCCACAATTAAAAAATTCAACCCATTATTGGTCGGTGTCATGGTTGCCGGAAAGCCAACGTAAACTTTTAGAAAACAGTAATCTCAATGATGACAGTGCATTACTGAATGTTTCAAAACGTGTTTTAAGTAAAATTACTCAATCTGTCCCACCCGATATTGCCCTGGCTGAATCAGCAGAAGATGCGATGTTTGCGACCGCCGTGTTTTTGGTTGCAGATAAAAATCTAGGCATGATTTCAGTGTGGAGTCCGACTTTTGCACTGCAATTATTGGACGTGATTGAACAGAATCAAAATGAAATTGTGAAAGTGCTGAGAACGGGGCAGTGGAAACGTCACAGTCTGGATTATTTAAAAGCACCACAATCTTCAGAGCAAAGTTATAAATTACAACGTTTAGATTTAAAAGACCCAACTGCATGGAAAAACCTTTGGTCTAAATTGACATTGATTTCCAGTTGGGATACAGCAAGTGCTGAACGCTGGGCCAAAAATTTACAAGATCGTGTAGCGAATGTTGCTTTTGAGGGAAAAGGCTTATGGGCAACGGAAGGCGTAGTCACGATTCCTTTCAATAATCGTTATCCGCTCAGTTATCAGTCACACTTTTACGAATTTTTGAATTTAGAAAGTGGTCAAACCGTACCTTCATGGGGGCTTAAAGCAGGTGATATTGTGAGTCCTGTTATTACTACAGGTTCTGGATTGATTAGGTATGTGATTGATGATGAACTTGAAGTGACTGGTTTTTATGAGAAAGTCCCATGCTTTTTGTTTTTAGGGAGAAAAATGACGGTCGATTTGGTGGGGGAAAAAATTGATCAAATAACCGCACAAAAAGTATTAGCGACATTCCAGCATGAGGATTATGTTCCGGTAAGTTTGTTAGGGATTGAGTTTTGTGAGATTAAAAAGCCTCACTATATTTTATTAAGTGAAGGTGATTTATCGAAGCAACCTTCAGCAGCAGAATTAGATGAATTGTTAAAAGAAAATTTTCATTATGAATTGGCACGAAATTTAGGTCAGTTAGATGAACCTGAGGTGAAGCATGTAGATGATGCTTGGCATTACTATAAAACCTTAGCAATGCATAATGGAATGATCGAAGGGAATATTAAACCTGAACCTTTGAAAAAAATGAAAACAAAAATAATTTAAGTATATTTGAGTAAAACTATATGAGCTTAAACGTATTGTATGCACAAGATGACAATGATAACCAAATTTATCGATCGAAAAATGAACCGAATTTTCTGGTGCGTTCCGCCACTGCAGCAGATGATGAACAACTGGTGCAATTGATTGCGGAAACCATGCCAAGCAATGGTATGACTTGGGCTTTTGAGCGTTATCCAAGTTATCTCAGTGCCAGTCATGCCCAGTATAATCGTCCAGATATCAAGTTGGTGGTACTGGAAGAAAATCCGGCACAAGTAGTGGGTATGATGAATCTAGGTTGGCGCTATTGTTTTATCAATCGTCAAGCAGACCTATTACGTTATGTTGCGGATTTGCGCATGCATCCGATGCACCGCGGTAATAAAGTCCTACGTCTACTGATGGACTATGTCTATGACGAAATTCCATTGGATACTATTTTTGAAAGTGTGGTTTTAGAAGATAACACCGTCGCATGCAATATTTTGCACAATGAGCGTAAAGGCTTTCCCAAACCGTTTCATTATGACGATATTCGTACCTTTACGGTGTCACAAGCGAAAAAACCAGCACAATTTAAACAATATCGTTTTCAGCAAATGAATGCGAGCCATATAAGCGAAGCCAATACATTTATCTTGACGATGAAACAGCATTATAATTTTTTACCGAATTATGATTTTTCAGGTTTGGCGGAATCCAATCATCCCTTTTGGTTGGGCATGAACATCAATGATTTTTATCTCATGTATGACCAGAATAATCAAATTGTCGGTTTGTATGGTTTGTGGAATCAAAAATCTTTTAAACAAACCCGTGTTGTCGATTACTCTTTGCCCTTAAAAGTCATTAAGCCTTTTTATAATCTCTATGCTGGCATTCGAGGTGTTTTGTCGTTACCGAAAAAAAATGATGCCTTTGAATATTTGATGATTCATAGTGCTTTATGTCATCCCGAGCAACAAGAGGTTTTTGCCAGTCTGATTTTCCATGCTAAGCAACAGACTAAATTGCGTCGTAAACAAGCCTTTTGTATTACCTTGGCAAATAATGATCCACGTATTCATTGGATGAGCAATACTACGTCTCATGTGATTCAAGCCAAGCATTATTTCCATAGTTTTAAAGGTAATCCCTATACCACCTTTGATCGTAATAAAATTAGTTATTTTGAAGTGGGACGTATTTAATTAGTATTTGGTATGACCCAATCATGCAATGTGATTGGGAGTAGACAGTTGTTTGAAAAAATTATATTAATTTTCATTTTTAACTTATACTTGGTTGCAAAATAAGCAAGAAATGAGACATGGGATGTCAAAAATAATATGGGGTTTAGGTGGTTTTGTTGTATTGGCAACGGCTGCTATTGGGGGAAATTTGTATGCAGATAAAAGTTTAAATTCATATTATCAGCAAAATCAAAAAACCAATTTGGTTTCGATTCAATATAAAAATTTTAATATGGGAGCAATGCAGGGTTCTGCAGACTGGACCGCTCAATTGTCATTTGATCCGTGTAAACCTAAAGATGTTTTGATTCTCACAGGCACGGATGAAATTAAACGCAGTTGGAATGGTTATCATATTGAATCGAAAATTAATTTACAGCAAGGCAATGAAGTTTTTCAAAAAATACTCAAACAGCCTTTAACTGCTCAAACCAGGATCGATTGGTTAGGTGTGGTGCATTCATCATTAACGACACCAGTTTTTGAGAAAAATGATGCGGATATACAAACCCGAATTGATTCAATGACGTTTAAAATGGATGCAAAATCAAAAGGGAATCAATTAGAGATACTTAATGCGAAACTTCAAATACCCAATATGACCGTTAGCGATAAATTGGGTCATGTACAGATGCAAGAAGTAGAGTTTGAAACGACCCAAGGCTTAAATTCTACCTTTGATAAAGGGAAAACCCAATTGAATATTGCTTCGATTAAACGTACCGATCGAGATGTACAGCAATTTGGCAGTGGTGAATTTAAAGATTTTGTTTTGGTTATGAATACGGGTATTGATAAACAAACAGTAAATTTTGATACTCAACTGAATATTAAAGAAGTGGTCATGCATAAAATCCCGACTTTTCAAAAGTTGCAAATGAACTTTAATCTGAAAGCACTGAATAAGCAAAAAGTGCAGGATTTTTTTGATTTGCTGGAAAAAAATAGTGAAGTCTGTGTAGCTAAAGAAGAGTTGTCTCAAGAATTGGCTAATAGTCTTTTATCCATTGTGAATGAAGGTTTTACTTTTGAATCGCAAAATAATCAGATTAATTTGGGTGAAGGGTATGCTAAAGCAAGCTTGAGTGGCAAGGTGATGCCCGGTCATCAATCTTCATTTGCTAGCTTGGTTAAAATGGCACCCAGTTTAGTCGAGTATCAGGCGAATGTTGAATATGATAAACAAATCATGAAAACCCTGATGAGTAATTATTTACAGCAAGGCGGTAAAACACTGTCTGATCAAGAACTTGAACAAATGCTTAATGGCATGCAGCAAGCAATGCAAGCCAAACGAGATGGTGATGTGTTAAAGATAGGAATCGAATATAAATATGGCGAAAAGAAATTTTTAAATTAAGACCTGAGCTTAAAAAAGGCTGCCAGATGTGCAGTCTTTTTTAATTGCAAAATATCGGGAAATACCGAAAGCACATTGTTGTTATATATAAAAATTGCTAGCGTTCATGATGAATAATAAAAAGGAAACTCCATCATGAAGATGAATAATAAAAAAAGCTTTTATCGACAGTCTCGAAAAAAATTAGTTGCAATGAATATGCTGCTAATAATAAGTCCATGGTGTTATGCAGAAGTTCCTCTAACAGATCAAAAATTGTCAGAACAAACGAGTGATTCCAAACATCTTGATGCTGAGAGTATTCAGCGTGCTCAAAATAGTATGGCGCAACCGATTGAGCAGCAGAAAAAAGAAAGTAAAGCGTTAAGTGATCAGAACAATCAGGGGATTCAAAAGCAGAATATTGACGAAACGGCATTATCCGATTATCAGATGCAGAAGAAAAAGGCGGCTGAACAATTGATGTTGAATGAAAGGCAAGCCAGTACTGATTCAAACATTCGCTTCTTTGACACAGTGAACCAATCGGATAATTTGCGAATGAATTATTACGATGGTATTAGCATTGAGATGAAACGATAAATCGTTTCATCTCAATTTGTATTATTTAAAGCAAAGCATCATTAAATTGGATGATGTTTAATTTTCCATGCTTTATGGATTCTGGTATTGCGTTTGAAGTCTGGGCCAATGGTTTCACTGGTAATTTCTTGCACATCAAACATGGCTTGAACTTCTTCATCCATTTCGAAACCACGATAGTTATTCGAGAAGTACAAGGTGCCTTCGGTGGTTAAACGGTTCATGGCACGTTTAAGCAATGAATTGTGGTCACGTTGTACGTCAAAAGTACCGTAGAATTTTTTCGAATTTGAGAATGTTGGTGGGTCAATGAAGATCAGATCATATTGTTCATGACCTTCTTTTAACCATTCAAAACAGTCACTAGAGAAGAACTGATGCTGTTCATCCGCATGATCAACCGTCAAACCATTGAGTACAAAGTTTTCTTTAGACCAATTTAAATAGGTATTGGATAAATCGACACTTGTTGTACTTGCTGCACCACCTAAAGCTGCATGTAAACTTGCAGTAGAGGTATAGCTGTACAAGTTCAAGAAGTGTTTTCCTTTTGCTTCAGCCGCAATGCGTAAACGCATTTGACGATGATCGAGGAACAAACCAGTATCGAGATAGTCAGTTAAATTGACTAAAATTTTAGCTTTGCCTTCTTGCACGATAAAGCGTTTAGAAGCCGTACTTTGTTTTTCGTACTGAGTTTTACCTTCCTGACGGGCACGGGTCTTGATAAAGATCGCATCACGACCTAAACCGGTCACGGCACGAATAGAAGCTAAAGCAAGATTAAAGCGTTTTTTTGCTTTTTCAGGATCAATGGTTTTTGGTGGCGCATATTCTTGGACATGCAGACGATCACCATACAAATCCACCGCGACATTAAAGTCAGGTAAATCTGCATCGTATAAACGTAAGCAATAGATATTTTCTTTAACCGCCCATTTTTTCAAGGCTTGAATATTCTTTTGCAAACGGTTGGTAAAGTCCTCAGCACCTTCAATCGGCTCAAACTGTTGCGGTTGCCAAGTCGCCAGGAATGGCTGGCTCACAGCTACTGGTTTGATGGTACCGAAACGTACATAAATAGGAAGTTTACCATTCATCAAACGCAGAATTTGCGGATCGTTGAACGCAAGTACATCGGCTTGTTCAACTTGTGCAGCAATTACTGCAGCATATTGATTCGGGAAGTTCTTTTGTAAAAGAGCTGACAAGCCTAAGTACAAGGCACGGTTTGACGCTTTTTCACCTAAACGCTCACCATAGGGTGGGTTGGTGACGATAAATGAAGTTTTTCCTTCAGCTTGGAAATCAGGCCAATCTGCAAGGGTACGTTCTTCAATCTTGATTTGATCAAGTATTGATTCAAAGCCAGCAGCAATAATATTTTGCTTGGTCGCTTTCACAGCTTCCCAGTCGGCATCATACGCATAGAATTGAGGGAGCTGTTTTTCTAATCCTGCTTGATGGCGTTCAGCTGCTTCAGCTTTAATCGACATCCATAAATCATGGTCATGACCATTCCAGCCATTAAAACCAAAACGACGGACTAAACCAGGTGCACGATCGGTGAGCATCATCAGTGATTCAATGATGAATGTCCCTGAACCACACATTGGATCTAAAATAATGTCTGGATTGCGTTCGATTAATTTGGCTTTTTGCAGAATTGCGGCTGCAAGGTTTTCTTTAATCGGGGCATCGGTCATGAAATGACGATAGCCGCGTTTATGTAAAGAATCACCTGATAAATCCAGGCAATAAGTATGCTGAGTTTTACCAGCAAGCACATATAAGGTAATTTCAGGTTGTTTAATGTCGATGCTTGGGCGTTTGCCTACAGCTTCCATAAAGGAATCGACCACACCATCTTTCACACGTAAAGTCGCAAATTGACTATTTACTTTAATGTCGCGCTCGACGTGTAAACGAATGGCAAATGTACTTTGTGTTGCAAAAACAAGTGACCAGTCAAAGTTCATTGCACCTTCGTACAATTCTTCAGCCACATCACGTGCATCATGAGTGAACTCTAATTCATGCGTATGAATAGGGGTGAGAACACGAGAGGCTAAACGTGACCACATACAAATACGGTATGCATTTTCTAGCGTGCCTTGGAAAACTAAACGTCCTGGAAAGCGTTCAATGTTTTGAACACCTAAACCTTCCAATTCTTCTTGGAGTAAGGTTTCAAGCCCATCTGCACAGGTGACCCAGTATGTAGAAAGACGTAGTTTCGAATTCATGCAAATTTCCAAAAGCAGCTAAGCAATCTACTATTTTAACGTATTTTAGTCCTGAAAAGTTTTTAAATTGTGGCTAACCCTAGGCTTGATATGGAAATATTTGATTTTTATCTATTAAGCTTGCATAACTGGTATGTATTTTGCTGACAGAATGCCTTTCATTGGTTATCAGTCATGTGATTTTGACTATAACCGCTGTTTTAAGATTTTTGATTTGATGAGAGGGTATTGAATGAAAGACACAATGCAGACTGGGTTTGTGAGCAATTCTGAATCTTTTTCTATCGCGACATTGATTTATGCTCGATTAAGACGTGTAACAGGACGAGTGATTGATGTCATGTATTTGGTGCAAAACCAAGCTTACGCCCAATATGTGATTGATCTGGCTTTATCTGCGAATGATTTCGAGTTGCAGCGACAAGCTGAGCGCCTACGTTCCTTAATGGTGTTCGATGCTGAACCTAATCAAATTAAGATTAAGGAAGAAATAGCAGAAACATATGAAACCGAAGTAACCGAAGAAGAAATTTATAGAGCTCAAGTGTCACATCACTATATTGGTGCATTGCGTTAATTTTTTAGGCTCTAAATACTGCTTTGATTTAGAGCCTGATTTTAATAAATTACCCATAAATTGAACCTCATCAATAAAGTATCGGGCCAGATAAATTGGTAAAACTAATCACTTACTTTTAATTAATAAATTTACATGACACGTAAATAGTCACTGAATGCTGAAAACTTCAACTGCCAACCACAGGGGAATATCTGTATAATAGTTCAACTTAACTGAACGGGAATCTCTCATGCACTTGGCGGCATTGCATACTCCGAGCCAGATTCAACTCAATCAACAGGGTAATCTCAAACATTTCTTGACCATTGACGGTCTTTCTAAAGAAACCCTGACCAAAATTCTTGATACAGCCAATTCCTTTTTTAATGATCAAAACCAGCTGATAACGACGCCTCTATTAGAAGGTCGTACGGTCATGAATTTGTTCTTTGAAAACTCGACACGTACGCGTACCACTTTTGAAGCAGCGGCAAAACGCTTGTCAGCCAATGTGCTGAATATCGATATTGCACGCTCAAGTACATCAAAAGGTGAAACATTACGAGATACTTTGTGGAATCTTGAAGCGATGGCGGCGGATATTTTCGTGGTTCGTCATTCAACTTCAGGTGCGGCACATTTTATTGCACAAACCGTTTGCCCGCATGTTGCGATTATTAACGCAGGTGATGGTCGCCATGCGCATCCGACTCAAGCAATGCTGGATATGTTGACCATCCGCCGTGAAACTAAAAAGCCATTCGAAGCTTTAAGTGTGGCCATTATTGGTGATATTAAACATTCACGTGTGGCACGTTCAGATGTAGCCGCATTGCAAACTTTAGGCTGTAAAGACATTCGTGTGATTGCACCGAATACTTTGCTGCCTTATGGCTTTGAAGAGTATGGCGAAGATGTTCGTCTGTTTAATAACATGGAAGCCGGGATTAAAGATTGCGACGTGATTATTACCTTACGTATTCAAAATGAACGGATTGATTCTCCAGCACTCGCTTCACAAGCTGAATTCTACAAAATGTACGGTTTGAACAAAGAACGTTTGGCGATGGCGAAACCTGATTGCATCGTGATGCATCCGGGACCAATGAACCGTGGCGTAGAAATTGATTCCAGTATTGCTGATGGTCCGCAAGCGGTTATCTTGCATCAGGTAACCAATGGTATTGCTGTGCGTATGGCGGTACTGGCACTGTCTATGCAAGGTCAGTTGCAAGAAAAAGGTTTAATTGAAGCGATTGCGGGATAAGGTAAAGTCATGAGTATTGTAAAAATTGAAAATGTCCGTGTCTTAGACCCAATCAAAAAAACGGATCGCGTACAAACAGTATTTATCGAAAACGGCAAACTGGTTGCGGCAACAGATCAAGTAACTGAAAGCATTGATGGTCAAGGTCAATGGTTAATGCCAACCATGGTCGATTTGTGTGCACGTTTACGTGAGCCGGGTCAGCAACAACACGGTACTTTAAAATCTGAAGGAAAGGCTGCGCGTGAAAATGGCATTTTGCATGTCTTTACGCCGCCAGATTCAAAACCCATCGTACAAGACAATGGTGCGCTGATTCATGGCCTGGTTGAAAAAGCCATGCTGGATGGCGGCATTTATCTACAAGTGATTGGTGCACAAACTCAGGGCTTGCAAGGCAAACAACCTGCAAATATGGCGGGCTTGAAAAAAGGCGGTTGTACTGCTGTTTCGAATGCCAATGCACCGTTTGCTGATGATGATGTGGTCATTCGTACCCTTGAATATGCAGCTGGCTTAGGTATGACAGTCGTGTTCTATGCAGAAGAACATCAAATCGCCAAAGATGGCTGTGCACATGAAGGCTTTATTGCCTCACGTCAAGGCTTGCCGATGATTCCAGCATTGGCTGAAACCGTTGCGATTGCCAAATATTTGCTCATGATTGAAGCAACTAAAGTGCGTGCACATTTCGGATTGTTATCTTGTGGTGCCTCTGTTGAATTGATCAAAATTGCAAAAGACAAAGGCCTGCCTGTTACTGCTGATGTTGCGATGCATCAATTGCATTTAACTGAAAGCTTAACTGATGGTTTTAACTCTTTGGCACATGTACGCCCACCATTACGCGCTGAAAAAGATAAGCAATTATTACGTCAAGGCATAAAAGACGGTGTGATTGATGCGATTTGTACCCATCATGAACCGCTTAGCAGTTCTGCAAAATTAGCCCCATTTGCCGAAACACAACCGGGTATGACGGCTTTTGATACCTATGTTGCGTTTGGTATTCAACTCATCAATGAAGGACTATTTGAGCCTTTAGAGTGGGTTGAAAAAGTGACCCTTGCCCCTGCAAAAGTGGCGAATATGGTCGATCGCTGGACTGAAGAATCTGGTTGGGCATTGGTTGATCCTAAACTTGAATGGATGGTCTCAAAAGAGTCAATTCTTTCACAGGGTAAAAATACGCCGCTCATTAATCAAAAAGTGGTAGGTAAAGTGGTTCAAACTTTTGTAGCTTAATTGATTTAATATTTTTTTATAATTTATAAAAGTCAGCTTCGGCTGGCTTTTTTTATTGCTAAAAAATAATAGTATTCAAATAATACAATTAATTACACTGTCTAAAAAATGAGCATATAAACTAAAAATGCACGTAATAAAACGAGAATAAGAGGAATAATGGATGAATACTAATTTGATTGATTTACTCAAGCAGAAAGTATCTGTGATTGTCCTTGAGGGTGAAACGGAATATCTCAGCGAAAAGAGTCAGGCATTAAGCAGTTTTTTTCCTATCCTCCTGTCACTTTTTAAATCTAAGCCAGAACTTATTGAAAATTTACAGCGTCAATTAAATCCGAGATTGACTGATATCTTTGCCACACATCCCGATTTAAAGCAGGAATTTTTAGAACAGGTTTCTGGAACAGTCCCGACCGGTGCAATTGAATCTACTTTAAATCGCTCAATTTCGCCCACACTTGGCTTTTTAGAAACAGAAGCCGGTTCTTCTGAACCAAGTGCGATTGCACATTTTATTGAAACACATTGGCCAGCAGTGTCGAGTGCTTTGCCACATTGGGCTACAGCACTTTTAAGCGCTTTGGGTGTGGGTATTGCATCTGGGCGCACTTTGCACCAAGCTCCCGAAGCTGAACCGTATAGAGCAGTTGAGGAAAAAAAGAAATCGAAATTTCTCTTACCGCTGATTGCTTTCATTGTTTTAGCTGCACTGCTGGCTTTAATGTTTAAAGCCTGCTCAGATAAAAAACAAACTGAGCCAGCAAGCGGTGTGCCTGCACAGACTGCAACCAGTGAGCCAGCAAAATTGCAACTCAATACCGGTTCGACAGGGGATTTAACAACCTGTCAGGTATATTCTGGCAATGCGAGTTATACCGATATTCTGCAAAAAGAAATCAAACAAATTTTTAATCACAACAACGGTTGTGGTGTAGAAACGAATGCAAGCTACCATACCGAATTTATTGATCAAGATGCCATTCCAAGTGTATTGAAACTGGTCAAAGGTGTTCCAAATGCCTCATTAACTTGGATGGGTGATCAACTTTCTATTCAAACAGCTAATCCTGCTGATGCAGAGCAATTGGCAGCTAAAATTCGGCCACTTGTTAAAAATATGACAGTGATGACGCAAGCAACTACTGCTGCTTCTGTACCTACTGATAGCACTACTGCAATAAGTACAGGTAATACAAATGCAGAAAAAGCCTTGGCGGAAATTAACCCAGATAATATTCGTGCATTAGATATTGCAACAGCATTAAACATGCAAATTATCAATTTTGATACCGCAAGTACCACTATTCCTGATGCCAATAAATCGATTTTAGATCAAGCAGCTGCACTGATTAAGCGGGCATCACACGTGCATTTAACGGTTAAGGGTCATACTGATGCAACGGGTAATGCTGCAGCAAATAAAGCATTATCGCAAAAACGAGCACAAGCCGTTGTAGATTATCTGGTGAAACAAGGTGTTGATCCTGCACAGTTGCAAGCTGTCGGTTATGGTTCGGAACAGCCTGTTGCGGATAATGCAACGCCTGAAGGTCAGTTTAAAAATCGCCGTATTGAGTTTGAAGTGTTAAATACCGATACGGGTGTGGTTCGTGATGTTGATGAGCAAGGCGTTAACAAACAGTAGATGTATAGTTTTAATAGCTTACATAATTTTCATAACAAAATCCCTGTATGACATAGGGATTTTTTTATAAGATTTCTTTTAAATGCTCATTAAACAAAAGGACGAATTGATTCGTCCTTTTTTTATTGGCATGCTGTGGTTAATTGTAAAACGTGAAAATATTATGCGTATTAGTTTTATTGGGGCGGGACGGGTTGCGCATCATCTTGCCTATGCCTTAAGCCAGCATCATCAAATTATTCAAATTTATAGTCGTACTTTAGCGCATGCACAGACTTTAGCTGCACAAGTTGGTGCAACGGCAACGGTGAATATCTCCGAAATAAATCCTGAAATTGATTTGGTGGTGATTGCAGTAAGTGATCAAGCGATTGCATCAGTGATTGCCGAAGTTCATCAACAATTACCTGATGTTTTGATTATCCATACCTCGGGTAGTACGGATCTTGAAGTCTTGGCAAAAGTTCATGCACGTGCAGGTGTATTTTATCCTTTACAAACGTTTAGCTTGGATCGGGAAATTACATGGTCAGATACGCCATTATTTGTAGAGGCCAAGTCTGAAGATGATCTGGTTTTATTAACAGAGCTTGCCAATCAGTTAAGTAAATGCGTTTATCAATACACATCGGCACAGCGTTTAAGCCTGCATTTGGCTGCGGTGTTTGCCTGTAATTTTAGCAATTATTGTTATGACATGGCGAAGCAGATTGTCGATGCACAGCAGGTCGATTTTTCATTGCTTTATCCACTAATTTTAGAAACAGCCCGTAAAGCCGTTCAGCATGATCCTGAACAGATGCAGACTGGACCTGCGATGCGGGGTGATCAAAATATCTTGAATATGCATCAACAGATGTTACAAGATGCTCAGCGAGAAGATTTAAAAAAAGTGTATAACTTGATGAGTCAACAGATTTTGCAATCGCATCATCCTAAAGAGTCACTTAAACTGAAATAAATAAATTTAAGCAATGTATTGTAAAAGGAGGCGCGTATGGCAAAGGATTTTAATAGCCAGTATGTTGTTGATGGCTATGATGAGCATATTCGGAAATTAATTCCCGGCTATGATGTTGTACACCAGCAAATCAAAGCTTTATTGCAAACCTATGCCGATGAATATGCACATGTATTGATTGTGGGGTGTGGTACAGGCTATGAGTTGGGCTATCTATTACGATCTTTTCCTGACTGGACGTTTACTGCAACAGAGTTGTCGGAAACCATGCTGGAGAAAGCCAAACACCATATCCATTCCTTAAATGCATCGCATCGGGTGGAGTTTGTGTTGGGAGATGTAGACCAGTTAAAAACAGGTCAAACATACGATGCGGCGCTTTCTATTCTGGTCACGCATTTTGTGAATTATTCAGATAAGCCCAAGTTCTTTAAAGCGATTTATTCACGTTTAAAACATCAAGGACTATTCATTACTTTTGATTTGACCCGAATCAAGTCAGATCAGGAACTGGAAATACTGAAACATGTATGTGAGGCAAACGGCTTAACGACTTCGCAATCTGCGGCAATGATTGATCGTTTAGATGATGATTTCTATCCGCTTTCGGAGCAGGAAACATTTGAACAATTGAAGTTGAGTGGATTCGATTCTGTAGAGCGCTTTACTCAAATTTTATCGTACCAAGGTTTTATGGCACTCAAAGCTTAAGAATGAAAATGGCCCATACAACGATGAGCCATTTCTAAGGTATCAGTTAAAGTTATTTAATTTTCTTGAACAGGAAGTCATTAATTTCATGACCTTCCTCAATCCCGCGACGTTCAAACTTGGTTTGTGGACGCCAGTCAGGACGAGGATAGCTATTGCCTTTACCTGCCATATTTTCAAGATTTGGACGGTTATCTAAAACATCCAGCATCCATTCAGCATACGGTACCCAATCTGTAGCGGAATGGAATGTACCACCCATCTCCAGTTTTTGCTCAACCAATGGCATACGGTCATGCGATACAAAACGACGTTTGAAATGACGTTTCTTTTGCCAAGGATCAGGGAAATAAAGCTGTACTGCATTAATGCTGTTGTCTGGCATTTCACGAAGCACTTGAATGGCATCGGCATCCAGTAAACGTAGGTTGGTTAAACCAGCCATACCTGCTTCATATACACATTGTGCGATACCGGGAACATGCACTTCGATACCGACATAGTTGCGTTCAGGATTGGCTTTTGCCATAAGCACCAGTGAGCGGCCCATACCAAAACCAATTTCAACAGTTAAAGGGCGTTCTGGATGTTCAAAGTGTTGACGTAAATCACCCACCGGATATTCCAAAATTAGGTGACCATATTGTTCAAGCGCAGTACGTTGAGAGGTATTCAGCGGAGATGAACGACGCATAAAAGTGACAATTTCGCGATGTTCATTCAAGTTGTCCAGCTCGACGACTTGCGGGTCTAATTGATCGTTCGACATAACTTTGGCAAATGTAAAAAATTCGAATGCGGTATTTTAAGTCCTGTGCCTAACAAGTCAAACTTTTTCATTTTTAAGATGCGACAAAGACAGGAGGGTAATGCAGTTATTACATCATTATTTGCTGTAAGGGCGGTTGAGGCCTAAGAAATAACTGGATTGAGTGATGAGTATTTATTGTTTTATAAAAATATTGGCTTAGAAGATATTGCAGAGCGATCTAGATTATTTTAATGCAATGGTAAGCACGCCAAGAGCGATGAGGATAATCCCTAAGTATTCTTGAAGACTTGGTCGTTCACCTAAAAAAAGAACAGCAAATAGGGTGACTAAAACCACACTGAGTTTATCAATCGGTGCCACTTGTGATGCTTGACCGAGTTGTAGCGCTCGAAAATAACACAGCCATGATGCACCGGTCGCTAAAGCCGACAAAGTTAAAAATAACCATGTTTTGCCGGAAAGTAACAAGGGATTCTGCCATTTACCTAATCCCCAAACCATTAAACTTAATACACATACAATAATCACGGTGCGAATTAATGTGGCCAAGTCAGAATCGACCTGTCGCAAACCTACTTTAGCAAATATGGCGGTTAAGGCCGCGAAGCAGGCAGATAATATCGCCCACATAAACCAGTGATTCGTATTCATAGTATTGCCTATAATTTTTTTAGTTTTGAGCTACTAGCGTATTGGTATTTATAACGCTAGCAGCGATGATCTCACTGTTATTTTAATCAAAAGTTAAAGCGGATTATAGCGATCAATTAAAGTGCTGCTCGCCTCATTTAATCCAATAATTTCGACTTCAATATTTTGATCTTTAAATTTCTGCACTACATTGTTCAGCATGTTGACCGAAGTAATATCCCAGATATGTGCATGGGTGAGATCAATCTCAACCTTGGAGATATTTTCTTTAAAGTCAAAAAACTGGAAAAATTTGTCTGAACTGCTAAAGAAAATTTGTCCTGAAATTAAATATTTGCGCGTATGGGAGTTTAAAAGAGTAGAGCTGACTTTTACTTCACTTTCGAGCTTGTTGACTAAAAATAAAGCCGAAAGTAACACACCGACAAAGACACCCAGTGCAAGGTTATGTGTTGCTAAAACAATAATGACAACAGCCAGCATCACGATATTACTTTGCTTAGGATGTTTTTTGAAATTACGCACCGAATCCCAGTTAAAGGTCGTAAAAGACACCATAATCATAATGGCAACCAAAGCAGCCATAGGAATGTAGGCCAGCCAGTCTTTCAGAAAGACGACCAAACACAGTAAAAATACACCTGCAACCAAAGTTGATAAACGCGTACGTGCACCTGAAGATACGTTAATAATGGATTGACCAATCATGGCACAACCAGCCATGCCGCCCATAAAACCACTGACGATATTGGCAAGACCTTGACCACGGCATTCTTGATGTCGATCACCTTCAGTTCCCGTAACTTCATTAATCACCGTGGTGGTCATCATGGTTTCTAATAAACCGACTGTAGCTAAAGTAATGGAGTAGGGAAAAATAATGGCTAAAGTTTCTAAGTTCAGTGGAATTTCAGGAATTAAGAAAATGGGTAAAGTGTCTGGAAACTGCCCCAAATCACTGACGGTACGCATATCTCCACCAAGTAGTATGGCTAAAAGACTAAGAACCACAATGCAAATTAAAGGTGAGGGAATCGCTTTACCAATTTTAGGTAGATGAGGAAACAGATAAATAATCGCCAGACCAATTGCCATAAATAAATAGCCTAAGCCATTCATCTTGCCCATTTCAGGAAGCTGAGCCACAAAAATTAAAATCGCTAATGCATTTAAAAAACCATAGACCACGGACTGCGATACAAAACGCATTAATTTGGCGACTTTAAAATAGCCTGCAATTACTTGAATAATACCGGTCAAAATCGTTGCTGCGAGTAAATACTGCAAGCCATGGTCTTTGACTAAAGTAATCATCAGCAAAGCCATGGCACCTGTGGCAGCAGAAATCATGGCAGTGCGGCCGCCAAAGAAAGCAATGGTGACGGCTATACAAAATGACGCATATAGACCGACTTGCGGATCGACACCTGCAATAGCTGAAAAGGCAATTGACTCGGGGATGAGGGCTAAACCCACGACCAAGCCTGCTAATACATCGGTGCGGATATTGGAAAACCATTCTTCTTTTTTAAGGCTAATCACAACGTTAATTTTCATCAAACTTTAAAGCTGGGTATGTTAAAACAGTTTTATAGAAAAAAGCACAGCAGATTGACTTGATAAATACTGCATTTTGGACAATATTCTAAAGGTAAAGGTTTTTTACGCATTGATGCTTTTTTGCAATTTACAGGTACGATCACTTGAAAGTTTGTTAGAAGAGATTTAAAACAGTTAATAGTTAAATAACAAGGATCAGATATGAAGCTTTATTACGCCCCTGGCGCGTGTTCACTAGCATCACATATTATTTTAAATGAAATTAATGTCGATTTTGATTTAGAGCGTGTAAATTTAAAAACCCATAAAACAGAAAAAGGTGCTGATTATTACGCAATTAATCCCAAGGGCTATGTTCCAGCTTTAGAAATTAATCCAGGCTTGATTCTGACTGAAAATGTGGCAATTTTACCGTTTCTTGCACAACATGATCCCAAACAAGATTTAATTCCGCCATCAGGTTTAGGGCGTGCCAAAGTTCTTGAATGGCTGGGTTACTTGAACTCTGAATTACATGATGCTTATGCGGTATTTTTCGGTACATCATTGTCGGATGAAGCGAAAGAAAAAGCTTATGCAGAAATTGACCGTCTACTTGCCTATATTGAAAAAGCCATTGCTGAGTCTGATAACGATTATTTAGTTGATGATAATTTTGGTCCGGCGGATGCCTATTTATTTGTGTTAACAAATTGGTCGAATGGTATTGGGCATGACCTAGCGCCGTATACCAATATTATTGCCTTGCGTAATAAAGTGGCAGAACGCCAATCCGTACAAATCGCCATGCGTGATGAAGGCTTAATTCCTTAATTTTTTGTATTGATCTGAATAAGCACCTGATGGTGCTTTTTCTTTGCTTTTAAAATGGTTCGATTTTGAATGATCTCATAATTCTATTGTTGATTTTTTATCAATAATATTTTGCAAATTTATGAATTTTTAGCAATAAAATATTTGAGTATATTGGCCACTGAAAACAAATCATCAAAGGCGAATGAATGAGTAATATCCTGATTGTGAATGGTGCCAAGCAATTTGCACACTCGAATGGCGAGTTAAATGATACGTTGACCGAGTTAGCAAATACTGTGCTTGGCGAACTGGGTCATAGCGTTAAAATTTCTCGTGCAGATAGCGACTATGAAATTCAGGAAGAAATTCAAAAATATGTATGGGCGGATGTCATTATTTATCAAATGCCGGGCTGGTGGATGGGTGCACCTTGGACAGTAAAAAAATATATTGATGATATTTTTACAGAAGGGCATGGAACTTTATATGCTAGTGATGGTCGATCACGTTCGGATGTCTCGAAAAAATACGGTTCAGGTGGTCTCATTCACGATAAAAAGTATATGTTATCGTTAACTTGGAATGCACCCATAGAAGCTTTTAATGATGCTGATCAATTTTTTCATGGCGTCGGGGTTGACGGTGTATATCTGCCATTCCATAAAGCCAATCAATTTTTAGGTATGAAAAGTTTAGACACCTTCATCGTGAATGATGTGATAAAAATGCCCAATGTAGCTCAATATGAACACAAATATCGTCAGCATCTGATGGATGTTTTTGCCTAATAGATGAATTGTTTGAGGGGTAAACTATGCTGGTTGTTATTGCAGATATTCAGCTTCGCTCAGGTGCCCAACATCGTGAAAACGTGTTGAACGCATTTAGAAAAATAACACCTATTGTTTTGCAAGAAGATGGGTGTTACGGCTATGAGTTATTGGTAGATCATGAATCAGGGATGGATTATCAGACAAAAACACCTGATTCAATTACGATGTTGGAACATTGGGAAAGTATTGAACATTTGAATGCTCATTTACAGACACCGCATATGCAAGCGTATAAGCAACACGTTAAAGATGATGTGCTTGATGTCAAAATCCGGATTATGCAAAAGGGTTTAAGTATTTAAGTACATTCTTTGAATATAAAAAAGGCGATATTGATCGCCTTTTTTATTATTGAATTGAGATTACTTAAAGAAATAGCCTGTTTCAGGTGAACTTGCATTTGCCATACGTTTACGTGGCATGCGACCAGCTAAAAACGCTTCGCGACCCGCTTCAACCGCTTTTTTCATCGCAGAAGCCATTAAGATGGGATTTTGCGCAGCAGCAATCGCGGTATTCATGAGTACGCCGTCGCAACCCAATTCCATTGCAATAGCAGCATCACTCGCTGTACCCACACCAGCATCTACCAATACAGGAACTTTGGCATTTTCCTTAATAATAGAAATGGTGTGCGGATTTAAAATACCCAACCCTGAACCAATCAGGCTGCCTAAAGGCATAATCGCAACACAGCCCATGCTCTCTAACTCTTGAGCCACGATCGGGTCATCCGAGGTGTAGACCATGATTTCAAAGCCATCGTCAATTAAGGTGCGAGCAGCTTTTAAAGTTTCGGTGATATTCGGGTAAAGTGTTTTTTCATCACCCAATACTTCCAGTTTAACAAGGTTGTGACCATCCAGAAGTTCACGTGCAAGCATACAGGTACGAATCGCACTGTTGGCATCAAAACAACCTGCTGTATTGGGCAGAATTGTGTACTTTTCAGGTGGTACAACAGAAAGTAAATTCGGCTGGTCAGGATGCTGCCCAATGTTCACACGGCGAATTGCAACCGTCACAATTTCTGCACCGCTGGCTTGAATGGCTAAATCAGTTTCAGTTAAATCTTTATATTTACCTGTACCGACCAATAAGCGTGAATTAAATGTACGAGAACCAATTATAAGCGGGGTATCTTCCATGGGAGCTCCGAATTAGCCGCCACCGACGGCATGAATAATTTCGATATGATCTTCAGCGCAAATAAGGGTTTGTGCCAATTTGCTTTTGGAAATGATCATTTCATTCTGTTCAACAGCAAAGCGTTTGCCTTCCAAGGCTAATTCTTGAATCAATTCTAATAAATTAGTACATGAGGTATTTTGCGATTCGCCATTTAAATAAATATGCATAGTCATTTCTCCCTGTTCCTTAACTTTATTTTGCATATTTCAATGCATTCCAAGCCAGTACCAGCCAACCTGCAATCATTAAAGCCCCGCCAATCGGTGTGATGGCCCCTAATACACGAGGTAAACCTAAGGCCATCACATACAATGAGCCACAGAAAAATAAAATACCGACTTGAATCAGGATAAAACTGGCTTTAATAGGCAGTTGGGGAATAACTTTGCTTAGAATGGCGAGCGCCAAAAGTCCAAGAGCATGATAGAAAAAATAGTCAGTTGCTGTGTGCCACCAAGCCAATTGAGCTTCGCTTGCCTGTGCTTTTAAGCCATGCGCGCCAAATGCACCTAGCATGACCGCAAATGCCAAGTTAAGGGCTGAAATTGCAATCCACATAAGCAATGATCACCTGAGTAAATTTGCGCTTAACTTAGCATATATTAGCGTTTATACGAAAGGCAAAAAGCAACAATACAAATGTCTAAATATAAAAAAAGGGCACGCAGCCCTTTCTTTAAAAACGAATAAAATGAGTCCAATAGCTTAGTTAGAAGACATTGCGACTTTAATTTTTTCCATTGCATTTTTTTCGAGCTGACGAATACGTTCCGCAGACACATTATATTCAGCCGCCAATTCATGCAGCGTTGATTTTTCATCATCTAGCCAACGGCGCTGCAAAATGTTACGCGAACGATCATCAAGCTGATCCATTGCACTATGTAGTGCAGAAGTACTTTGTTGCTCGTAGTCTTCTTCTTCAGCTAAACGTGCTGGATCGTAACGATTGTCTTCTAAATATAAAGCCGGTGCGACATGAGTTGAACCTTCATCATCGTCATCACCCTGAGCTTCAAATGCTGCATCATAGGCTGTTAAACGACCTTCCATTTCCAAGACTTGTTCTGGTGTTACATTTAAGTCATTGGCAATCGATTTTGCTTCTTCGAGTGTCAGCTTCTTACTCGATTTTTTTAAGCTACGTAAGTTAAAGAAGAGTTTACGTTGCGCTTTGGTGGTCGCAATTTTGACAATACGCCAGTTACGAATCACATATTCATGAATTTCAGCTTTAATCCAATGCACGGCAAAAGAGACCAAACGTACACCCATATTCGGGTCAAAACGTTTAACCGCTTTCATTAAGCCCAGGTTGCCTTCTTGAATCAGGTCGCCCTGTGGCAAACCATAGCCTGCATAACTACGTGCAATATGGACAACAAAACGCAAATGAGACATGACCAGCATTTTTGCGGCGTCTAAATCTTGGTCGTAATAATACCGTTCGGCCAACTCTTTTTCTTGTTCAGCCGTTAAAATAGGAATCTGATTGACAGTACTGATATAAGCACCGAGATTTACCCCTGGCGCCGATAATGACAGGGGCATCAATTGATTGCTGCTGTCACTCATGTGTTCTCCTTCAGAATGGATGACATAACCACTTAAATTTTATCTTAATCCAATATTTTCCTGAAATAAGGAATATTGGGTAGAGAAATGTAATTTTTTATGCAAATTTGAAAAGTTCTAGTTTAATTGAAAATAATTAAGATTCAATTAAGTAGTGATATTCAGTATCAGTTATTTTTGTCATAGTGCATTTCAATTGATGCATTTGGCAATAACGGGTTACATCTTGCTGACTATGTGGATCTGACGATTTTAATAAAAATAGATGATCTGATTTATTCTTGATCGCTCGCTTAAGCATCAATAATGGCATGGGGCAGGGTTTGCCCATCGCATCTATGATAATCGCTGGATTGGCTAGATCATTCATCTCATTAAATTTCTGAAAAAACGTTCTGAAATGTTAGCAAATTTGGTGCCAAAGCTAAATGAAATTATATAATCTCAACATAAAAAGTACTGATATAAAATAGATAAATAATTAGTAAAATAAAACTCGATCAAAAGGGAAATTATTCAAAAAAAACAGTATGAATTGTTATAAACCCATGGTAAGCTCGTCGCGTATTCAGATTAATGACACAGTTAAATTTGTCTTAAACTTGAATATTGAAATGGATGTAACCGGGATTTTGTTAATAGTAATACAGAATGATTACAAGCTTAGAAATAATAAATATTTTTAAACCTTGTTTACTCTGCTGTTTGCAACACCGGGTGGTCCTTCTATTAAATACAATGAGGATTAACTTATGACAGCTCGTGAACAAGGCGTAGTTAAATGGTTCAACGACACTAAAGGCTTCGGCTTTATTCAACGTAACGGCGGCGATGACGTATTCGTTCATTTCCGCGCTATCCAAGGTGACGGTCACCGTTCACTTCGTGACGGCCAACGTGTTGAATTCAGCGTAGTTAAAGGTCAAAAAGGCTTCCAAGCTGAAGAAGTACAACCTTTAGACTAATCGCCTGATTATTCATGAGAACGCCCCAATGTAATTTGGGGCGTTTTTGTTTATAATAGGCTACAATTTTCCTGATTATTAAGTTAGAGCGCATTTATATGTCATCTGGTTTTGAAACCTTAAATTTACATCCGAAACTTAAACAAGCTATTGATGCCTTAGGTTTCAAAGAAATGACACCGATTCAGGAAAAGGTTTTGAAATTCACTTTGGCTGGACATGATGCCATTGGTCGTGCCCAGACAGGTACCGGGAAAACAGCCGCTTTCCTTGTCAGTGTGATTAATGATTTGCTTAATAATCCGATTAAAGAACAACGTTTTCGTGGTGAAGCACGTGCCTTAATTCTTGCTCCAACACGTGAGTTGGCTTTACAAATTGAAAGTGATGCTAAAGATTTAACCAAATTTACCGATTTGCATGTGGTTACCTTGTTGGGTGGTGTTGATTTTGATAAACAAAAAGCACAACTTGATAAACAGTTTGTCGATATTATTGTGGCGACACCGGGTCGCTTAATTGATTTTGTTGAACAAAAAGAAGTTTGGCTGGATCAAATCGAATTTTTAGTGATTGATGAAGCAGACCGTTTACTTGATATGGGCTTTATTCCGTCGGTAAAACGAATTGTGCGTTATTCACCGCGTAAAGAACAGCGTCAAACGCTCATGTTCTCTGCAACCTTTAGTTATGATGTTTTAAACTTGGCACAACAATGGTTATTCGAACCTGTTACTGTTGAAATTGAGCCAGAAAAGAAAACCAATGCAGATGTTGAACAACGTGTTTACATGGTTGCAAAAACAGATAAATATAAATTGTTGCAAGAAATTTTACGCGATGAACCGATTGAAAAAGTCATGATTTTTGCCAATCGTCGTGATCAGGTGCGTAAACTTTATGATCATTTAAAAAGAGATGGTTATAAGGTCGTGATGTTGTCAGGTGAAATTGCACAAGACAAGCGTACCAAAATGCTCGATCAATTTAAAAGTGGCCAGCATAATATTATGATTGCAACCGATGTTGCCGGTCGTGGTATTCATGTGGATGGCGTTTCACATGTTATAAACTTTACTTTACCTGAACAATCAGATGATTATGTACACCGTATCGGTCGTACCGGTCGCGCAGGCGCACAAGGTGTCAGTATTAGTTTCTTGTCTGAAGATGATGCGTTCTATCTTCCAGAAATTGAAAAAGCCATTGGTCAAAAACTACCGTTAACCCGTATGGAAGGTTATTGTTAATTTTGGTATTAAATAAAATGTAAAAGAAAAGCCGCTTATTTAAAGCGGCTTTTCTTTGTATGCTCAAAACATCATATTTTATTGATGTAATCACATAAAATTATCATTCCGGTATTTAGTTAGCTCGGCAAGTAAATGTTAGAACTGTTTGGTAGTCTTCATCACGAGCGAGACTGCCACTTTTTCCTGTCAAAGTACCTAGAACGCTGGTTGCAGCCTGAATCATTTGTCCAGTTTTTTCATCCACAACGCCTTTTAAAGCACCATTGTATTCAGTTTTTTCATCAATCACGACTGGGGTGGCCTTTTTGCCGCAAGTATTGTTGGCAGCGGTAATGGCATTGTTTTTAGAAATGAGATTGGTTTTACCTACGCCGGTCACTTCATACTGGTTATTTTGTTTTTGAATGGCTAATGATGTGGTTGGGTTGGATGTACATGCAGTTAAGGCAAGAGCAACGGCAACTGTGGAAGAGAGTGCAAAAACTTTATTCATCTTTTTCCCCTGATTCGTTTTAAAAAGAATAAAAAGCATTTGAGCATAACTTTTTGGATGCTTTTTGAAAGACTTGTATGAAATATGCAGTTTTATATGGTCCCTCTGTGACTGCCTCATATCTAAGGCTAGAATTGAGTGAAGGGCGTTGCCTAATTGCTCTAGAGTATCTGAATAAGAATATGCTAATCTTAATGAAATATTTTAGTACACAGATATAGAAGTTAATGACTGATTCAGCGGTAGATATGGTTCATTTTAATATTCATCAACGTCAGTCGATTGGCCATTTAATCGAGCCTGCGCCAAATGTAGAACAGTTGGAAAAAGCCTTTCAAGCTGCATTGACTGCGCCAGACCATCATCGTTTAAAGCCGACCCGTTTTGTGGTGATTTCAGCGGATCAACGTGAAGCTTTTGGTGAATTATTGTCTAAAGCTTTGGCGGATTTGGGGGAAACAGATCAGACTCAGTTAGACCGTGTTAAAAACCATCCATTTCGTGCACCACTTTTGGTTTTGGCATTAACGAAATTTCAGCCACATCCGAAAGTTCCCAATTTTGAACAAACCTTAAGTACCGGTGCGGCAATACAAAATTTCTTATTGTCGTTACAAGTGCAGGGTTTTTCAAGCATGTGGCGAAGCGGTGTTGTGATTGAGTCGAATCTGTTTAAACAGGCTTTAGGCCTGGCAGAGGATGATTTAATTTCTGGAATTATTTATATTGGAACGGCAGCAAAAGCCATTCCCGCACGTGCAGAAATAAATACACAAGATTATGTGAGTTATTGGAATAAATAACTTTATTGAATACTGGGTCATAAAATACTGAGTCGAGATATAAAAAGAATGTCAGAGTTGAATTTTTCAGATCTTGTTGAACCTGTTTCAGTTGATCAAAAAACGGCGTTACGCGTAACAGTTTTAGGTGGTGGTAGTTTCGGTACTGCAATGGCAAATACAGCAGTGCGTAATGGTTGCGATACCATGATCTGGATTCGTGATGACATTGCCGCAGCAGAAATTAATCAAACCCATGTCAATAAACGTTATCTACCCGATTTTACTTTAGAGTCTGGTTTGAAAGCGGTAACCGATTTAGAAACGGCTATTTGTAACCGCGACATTATTTTAGTGGCGATTCCAAGCCATTCTTTTCGTGATGTGCTGAAACAAATTAAACCATTCATTACTTCACAGGCAGTCATCTCTTTAACCAAAGGGATTGAAGCAAAAACTTTTAGTTTTATGAGCGATATTATTCGTGAAGAGTTACCTGAAGTACCTTATGGGGTACTTTCTGGACCGAATTTAGCTAAAGAAATTATGGCAGGTCAACCTGCTGGTACTGTGATTGCAAGTGAGTCTGAACTGGTCCGTTATGCCGTACAACAAGCCTTACACAGTGCATTATTCCGTGTGTTTGCCAGTGATGATGTGCATGGTGTGGAACTTGGTGGTGCTTTAAAAAATATCTATGCTGTTGCAATGGGTATGGCGGCCGCTTATAAAGTCGGTGAAAATACCAAAAGCATGATCTTGACTCGTGCACTGGCAGAAATGAGCCGTTTTGCGGTGAAACTGGGTGCAAATCCATTGACGTTCCTGGGGTTGTCAGGAGTGGGGGATTTATTTGCGACCTGTAGTAGTCCGCTGAGCCGGAACTATCAAGTTGGTTTTGCTTTGGGTTCTGGTAAGAGCTTAGAACAGGCAACCAAAGAATTGGGTCAAACGGCAGAAGGGATCAATACCATTATTCAGGTACGCAGCCGTTCAGAAGAATTAGATGTGTATATGCCAATTACCAGTGCTTTATATGATGTAATTTTTGAAGGCGCACCGCCTTTAAGCATTGCACTTTCACTGATGAAAAATGGGCATCGTAGTGATGTGGAGTTCGTTTTACCTCACCATGAAGTATAGTTTTTCAAATAATGGAATAAATGAGCTCTGTCATAAAGTTGGGTTATAATTGCTGCATATTTAGAATAAGGAAATTTTATGCAACTCACTTTAGTCCGTCATGGTGAAGCCTCTCCTGCGGTCAATGGAAATGATGACAAACGTCCATTAACCAAGCGAGGGCATAAGCAGGCGCAACAAACCGCAGAATATTTAAAGGACATGATTAAACCCGATGTATTTGTGGTGAGCCCTTTATTGCGTGCACAAGAGACTTTGGCGCATCTGCAACATTATTTTCATGATGTACCTGTGCTGGTATGTAATAAGATTAAACCTGAAGATGATGCGAAATCAGCAGTTGAATGGTTGTCCCAGTTGCCTTATGAATCGATTGTTGTGGTGTGTCATATGAATGTGGTGGCGCATATTTCATCATTATTGACATCCGAGTCGTTCCATCCGTATGCTCTGGCTGAAGCGCGCATATATGAGCAAGCAGTCATTGCTGCCGGATTATCAACACAGTTAAAAAGTTTTATTCCAAACACATAAAATATTAATTAAAACGGCAGAAAAACATTAATGTTGTATTTATGGATGCCTGAAGCCAATGGGGTTTGGCAATGGTCGACTGGAGAGAGCTGGTATCCAGTCTCTAGTCTCGAGCATTTGATTCAAGAGACTCAAGCCCATCATAGGGAAGAAGCCATCGTGTTTTTTCCAAGCCGTGATGCGCAAATGCTGCAACAGACTTTAGCCAAATCACAATATAAAAAATTGGGTGTGGACGGGGTTAAATATCTATTAGAGGAATTTGTTGTTTTACCCATTGATTCAATGAAGGTATTGCATCATTTTCAAAATCCAGATCAGTTGGTTATTTTGGGTGTGGCAAATAGCACAGTGGAAATGCTACAAAATGCCTTGAGCTTGATTCCGGTCAAAGTCATTTCCCTATTGCCTGATTTTCTGATTTTACCCATTCCTGAAGCAGCGCAAACTGTCATTGCCAATGTATCAGGACGTTTGCTGGTACGTGAAAATGAATTTATGGGGAATTCGGTTGATGATTTAGCCTTATTTTTAGATTATCAGCCGCAAGGGCAACGTTATAAAGTTAGTAATTTTACTGCTGAACAAATGCAAAGCCTTGAAGCAATGGTCACGCATGAGCAGATTGAATCTTTTCATTATCAATTTCCTGTCTTAAAAAAAGCGAAAAATCATCCTTTTAATATCCTGCCGAAAGCGAAAAACAGCACCGGTGTAACTGGGTATTGGAAAGCATGTGCTGCCGTGTTGGTCGCTGCTTTAATGGTTCAGTTTAGCTATGATGCGACACGCTGGTATAAGTATAGAAAAGTGGCAGATCAGACTGCGGTGCAAGCGATCGATCAATATAAATACTGGTTTGGGCAAAGTAGCCGTGTCACTGAGCAGAATTTAAAAAGTCAGTTTGAAAGTCATGTGCGTTTGAATAAAAGTGCCAATACTCAAGCCTTGCAGCTACTCAGTCGTGTAGGTCCAGTTTTAATGCAAAATCAAATTGTGGCGAATCGTATCAACTACAATGCTTCAGTTTTAAATATGGAATTGAAAGCCAATTCTGCTGCGGCATTGCAAACTCTAACGCAACAACTGAATCAGCAAGGGTTTAAAGTTGAATTAGGCAATATTCAGCCGAATGGCACCGGTGCACTTGGATTGGTGAAAATACAATAATGAAAACATCAGAAAAACTGCAAAGCTCGATTGATCAATCGATAGAGAGAATCGCGGATTATTTGGATCGGTTGTCTGTGCGTGAACGCTATATGGTGATTTTTACCACCATTTTTGTTCTGGTTGCGGCGATTGGCTCGGCACTTTGGTTTATGCATGCAGCGGCCAATAAACAGCAAAATCGGGTCAATGATTTAAAAGACATGATGGTCTGGATGCAAAGTAATGCCGTGACCATGAAACCTGCCGATGATTTGCAGTTAACTGCGGCAGATAAAGTACAACGTGTTGCTCAGCAACAAGGACTATCGGTTGCATCACAGCAAGCAGGTGAACAAATTCAAATTGTGGCAGTGCATGAAAATTACGCCATTTTGGCAAATTTTTTAACCCAATTGGCTCAGATGGGACTAAGTCTTGAGAAAATAGAGTTAATTTCTGAGGCAGGTCAGATTAAATTAACAGCGACAGTGCAATAATGGGTAAAAATAAAGATCTGCTAAGCATGGTGTTTTTCATGGGCTATGCCTATAATATGGCGACTTAAAAAGCAGTAGACTTTTACAGATATGTTGTATTCTCTTGCCCGCCCTTTGTTGTTTTCTTTAGCACCAGAGCGTGCACATGAGCTGACACTATCGTTATTGAAATCAGCTCATCGCATGGGCATGATGCGTCAAAGCATTGCCTCTAAACCAGTGACTTGTATGGGGATTCAATTTCCCAATCCAGTGGGTTTAGCTGCCGGCCTAGACAAAAATGGCGCTTATATTGATGCCCTGGCTGGACTGGGGTTCGGTTTTATTGAAATTGGAACCATTACACCGCGTCCACAAGCGGGCAATCCGCATCCTCGTTTATTCCGTTTACCTGAAGCCAAAGCCATTATTAACCGTATGGGTTTTAATAATGACGGGGTAGACAAACTCATTGAAAATGTGAAAGCTGCAAAATTCAAAGGCATCTTGGGGATTAATATTGGTAAAAATGCCGATACTCCGGTTGAAAATGCAGTCGATGATTATCTGATTTGTCTTGAAAAAGTCTATAACTACGCTTCTTATGTGACTGTCAATATTTCATCACCGAATACCAAAAATTTGCGTAGCCTGCAAAGCGGTGATGCGCTGACAGAATTGTTGGAAACATTAAGAAAGCGTCAGCTTGAACTGGCTGAAGAACATCAGCATTATGTACCTTTGGTGCTTAAAGTCGCTCCAGATTTAACCCCTGAAGATATCGAATTTATTGCAAAGCAATTGATCCAGTTTAAAATTGATGGTTTGATTGTGACCAATACCACTTTGTCACGTGAAGGCGTGGAAAATCTCAAGTATGGTAATGAAGCGGGTGGCTTGTCTGGTGCGCCAGTCTTTGAAAAAAGTACCGCTTGTCTTGCAGCATTTTCAAAAGCATTGAAAGGTCAAATTCCATTGATTGGTGTCGGCGGTATTTTGTCAGGTGAGCAGGCAGTTGCAAAACAAGCTGCTGGTGCAAGCCTTGTACAAATTTATAGTGGCCTCATCTATACAGGTCCAACACTGGTTAAAGATTGTGTTGATGCGCTAAATACACCATGAATACATTGGATATCTTCATACTGATTATTTTGCTCATTGGAGGGCTAAACGGTTTGCGACAAGGATTGGTTTCAGCCTTTGCGAACTTGGTAGGATGGATTTTTGCACTGATCGTAGGTGCAAAATACGCAACCATTCTGGCACCTTCGATGGTCTCACTCAGTGGAGACCCAGTAGTACAAAAAATTGCAGCTTTTGCATTTATTGTATTGGTCATGGTGGTGTTAACCTGGGTTATTACTGCATTCCTCAACAAGATATTAAAGAGTCTAAAACTTGGCCCCCTCAACAGATTGGCAGGCGGTGCTTTTGGCTCTTTAAAGGGCTTAATGATTGTACTTATTACCATGCAGGGCATCGGTCCTTGGGTGGAAAGTTCTCCGCACTGGAAACAGTCTAAATTTGTACAACTCCTGATCCCTTATGCACCATGGGCCGCTGAGCTTTCTAAAGAAGCCGCACATGGAGCGCTCAATCATATCAAGTCCGATGAAGGTGCGCCGGCATCTTCCGACTCATCGTCTGATAAAACGCAGAAGCATGCAGCGCGTACAGATGAATCAACAAATAATCCTTTTTATTAATCCTAGCTTGTTTGCGAGGTTGCTATGTGTGGAGTAGTTGGTATAGCTGGTAAATCACCTGTTAACCAAATGTTGTTTGATGCATTAACGATGTTACAGCATCGTGGTCAGGATGCAGCCGGAATAGTAACTTGTCATGAAGGGCGTTTGTTCCTGCGTAAAGACAACGGTATGGTACGAGACGTCTTTCATACGCGTCACATGCGTGCACTGCTAGGTAATTACGGTATTGGTCATGTGCGTTACCCAACTGCAGGTTCTTCAAGCAGTGCGGAAGCACAGCCGTTTTATGTGAATTCGCCTTATGGTATTACCTTGGCGCACAACGGTAACTTGACCAACGCTGAAGAAATTCATGATGATTTGTTTAAAACAGATCTTCGTCATATGAATACCGATTCAGATTCAGAAGTGCTTCTAAACGTTTTTGCGCATGAAATGCAAAAAAGTGGCAAGCTGAATCCAACTGCAGAAGATGTTTTTCAGGTGGTTTCACGGGTACATGAGCGTTGTAAAGGTGCTTATGGCGTTGTAGCAATGATTACTGGACATGGTTTGGTTGGCTTCCGTGATCCAAACGGTATTCGTCCACTGATTTATGGTTCGCGTGAAACTGAAAAAGGCATGGAATATATTATTGCTTCTGAATCAGTGGCAATTACTGCTTTAGGTTTTAAAGTTGAACGTGATATTGAGCCGGGTGAAGCAATCTTCATTACTTCTGAAGGTGAAATGTTTACCAAGCAATGTGCGGAAAATCCTGAATATCGTCCTTGTATCTTTGAATATGTGTATTTTGCACGTCCAGATGCAATCATTGATGGCATTTCAGTTTATAAAGCACGTTTGAAGATGGGCGAAAAACTCGCGTATAAAATTTCACGTGAGTGGGGTGAAGAACACGATATTGATGTGGTGATTCCAATTCCAGATACATCGCGTACTTCCGCTTTGGAACTTGCCAATATTTTGGGCGTTAAATTCCGCGAAGGCTTTATGAAGAACCGTTATATCGGACGTACCTTCATTATGCCGGGTCAGCAACAACGTGAAAAATCAGTTCGTCAAAAATTGAACCCGGTTGAACTTGAGTTTAAAGGCAAGAATGTTTTACTGGTTGATGACTCGATTGTTCGTGGTACGACCTGTAACGAGATTATTCAAATGGCACGTGATGCCGGTGCGAAGAAAGTATTCTTTGCTTCAGCTGCACCGATGGTGAAATATCCAAACGTGTACGGTATTGATATGCCTGCAAAAGACGAGCTGATTGCATCTGGTCGTAGTGTGGAAGAAATTCGTGAAATTATTGGTGCCGACCGTTTGATTTTCCAGGATTTGGAAGATTTAAAAGGTGCTGTTCGTACCAGTAAAGTACCTGCACTACAAGAATTTGATTGCTCAGTTTTTGATGGTGTGTATGTGGCGGGCGGAATTGATGCAGCTTATCTAGATGAGCTTGAGCGCAAACGCAATGATTCTGCAAAAAAAGCCGTCGGTGGTTATATTGATGTGAATATTGATGCTGCATCGGTTGATCTTACTGGAGTGAAAGAAGAATAAAATTCTTTTTAATTCTATGAAAAGCGGGAATTTCCCGCTTTTTTAATTTATGATGTTTAAACAAAGTATAAGGTAATAAAGGATCTTCACATTGAAGAGTGCGGGTTATTCTTTTATTCAAAACAAAAATATGGTTTGGTCTGCAAGTGTTTGTATGCTTGCTGTATTACTCACACTATTCTTTTTAAATACGATCACTGGCTTGTGGGTATTTTATTTTGATCATAGCCAGTCTATTTTTTGGCATGTTTTGAGTCCTTATTTAATCGTGCTGCTGCTTGGCGTGATGGCTATTTCAGTTTTGTATGAGTTTTATGTGTTTCGTTCCGGTGGCCATTCGCTGGCAAAACAGTTGGGTGCGCGTCGCTTAAGCCTAATAGAAAGTATTCCTGAAGAAAGTCTTGCGCTCAAAATCACTGAACAATTGGCAGATACCTTTTTAATTGATACCCCTGCAGTCTATGTACTTCCCAATGAAGTGGGTGTAAATGCACTCACAGCAGGTTTTTATCCGCGTGATATTGTGATTATTCTGACTTGGGGTGCATTACAAAATTTAGATGAATTAGAGCTTTATGGTTTATTAAGCCATGAATTTAATAAGATTTTATCTGGTGAAACGGCAGAAAATACCCGTCTAAAAATCCTTTACAGCAGTCTGACCACTTTTAGCCAGTGGGGCGGTAAAATTGCCAAACAGGGCTTTACCAAGCATGGTCAAGCGCGTACGCATAAATTTGCGACTTCTTTTGTTGCAATGGGTGGTGTGATCTGGTTGGTGGGAAGCTTGGGTATTTTGATTACCCGATTTATTAAATATATTTCATTGGGTGGACGGACATTTAAAAATGATCAAAAAACCAGACGCCTGATTCAAAATGATGCCAATGTGCAAACGCTATTAAGAATCAATGTGCATCATTCAGGTTCGCAAATTTATAGTGAATATGCGGAATCCATTTCTCATATGTGCTTTGCCAATTCTTTAAGTCCGCAAAACTGGATGAATATTCATCCAAGTATTGAGCAACGTATTTATGAGCTGAACCCAGGGTTGGTGCAGGATTTACAGCTTGAAAATTTAAAAAAATTACGTAATCAACCGTTATTTAGTTTGTTCCGGTCACTGGATGAAGTGAATAGTGAAATATATTCACCGTTGAGTTCACCACAACCGCTTCCGCTGTTACGTTTATCACCGATTAGTTTTGCAATTAATGATGCGATTAAACCTTTAAATCCAGAAATTCGAAATAATATGCGGCGTCCTGAATTAATACAGCGGGCATTGCAGACGGCAACCGGTTCGCGAGAAGTGATGGTGTCTATTTTAATGATTCGGCAGTATCGTGAATTTATTCCTGCAGATGCGGAAGTGAGTCGGGCCATTGTTGATTCATTACTCAATTTAGACGGTCGGGTTCATATTTCTATTTTTCGTGAAGCTTGCAAAAATATTGGGGCAATGCCTGCCACCATTGCGCGGCAGTTTTTAATGAAATTGGCGCGAATTATTCAAGAAGATGGTGAAATCGGGCTGCTGGATGCCTTGCTGCTTGAATATGTGAAATTTGAATTGAATCTTCTTCCATTACATACACCGACTTCATTGGACGAAGTTAAACCGCATATTGTGCGTCTGATTGATGCCTTGTTGCATGTGCAGCAAATTAATAGCCTGAATCAACTGGATGTACGCGAAAAGATTCTCAAGCGTGTATTAACCGCAAAAGAATTGGAGATGTATACTGAAATCTCGGATGAACCGATTGATTTGGCAGAAATCTTAAATGATATCGCGGGCTTGCTACTGCGTGATCGTTTAAGTATTTTGGGTATTGCCGAACTGTGCTTGTGGAATGACCGTATTATTACCCAGGATGAGCTGGATGTTCTGGAATTGCTGTATTGGCGTTTTGGTTTTGAAACAGATGAAATTATTGAACAAATGCAGAAAAAAAATAGTTTGATGATTGTATAAACAAGCTGCGATAAAATTATAGATGAGTGATGATTAAACTAATCTTTAATAAAAGATCAGCAAAAGACAAGTAATCTCGTTAGAATACCAAGCATTCAATGGGTGATGAAAAAAGATGATAGGGCATCAGCGTGACATACTGGCAACATTAGGAATCGATATCTGGGTTCCTAAGGTTGCTTCGTGTCAAAAAATGCCATCTTCATCCATTTGGCGAGATCAAGCTGCACCTGAATATCTGACTGAAATTGTGGTGGCGAAAGCTCAATCACCTATAGTGCTAGAGCCAAAGGCTGAACAGCTCAAAACGTTTGATCGACCAAAACAGTTACCAACGCCCACATTGGTTGTCAAAGAAGTTCAAGCTGAAGTTCTGCCTCAAGTTGTTGAGGAACGACCTGCGCTACACATCGCAGCTTTTCAATTGCAGGCTTTTGGTTTGCCACATTGTGTCATCGTGATTGATGCTACTGAACTGAGCGCTGAACAACAGCAACTGTGGAATAATATTCAACAAGCCCTTCAAGCCGAATATTATGAATTACAGTGGCCATTTCCTTTGGTTAATTTCCAGGATGGTCGCGGTGCAGAAAGTTATGTGCAAGGCTTTATAGATGCCATTAGCGCAGATAAAAATATTATTTTTTTAGGGAAATTTCCTTATTTTAATCATTCAAAAAGTATTCATTTAGCTGGTCTGCAAGAGATGTTGGATCAGCCATTATTAAAAAAACGTTTATGGCAATTTATGCAAAAAACTAAGCAGAACATGGATGCTACATGAAGAAGAAAGTTGTTGTTTTTAGTCAGTTAGATCAAGACATACTTCAGTGTTTACAAGCTCAATATCAGGTTGAAGTTATTAATCCAAAATTGGGTGAGGTTAATGAGCAGATCCGTGAACAGGTCAAAGATGCAGATGGTATGATTGGGGCAGGGCGTCTACTCAATGAGAGTAATTTGGCGACAGCACAGCAACTTAAGATTATTTCCAGTGTCAGCGTGGGTTATGACAACTATGATCTTGCTTATTTAAATCAGAAAAAAATCTGGTTATCTAACACGCCTCATGTGCTCACAGAAACCACTGCCGATTTAGCTTTTACGCTATTGATGAGTGCTGCGCGTAAAGTTCCTTATTTGGATCAATGGACCAAGCAAGGTCAATGGAAGCGTACAGCAGCTGAAGCCCAATTTGGACGCGATGTTTTTGCTAAAACCTTGGGCATTATTGGTCTGGGTAATATTGGTGCTGCTGTGGCACGTCGTGGCTTTCATGGCTTTAATATGAATATTCTTTATCATAATCGTCGTGAAAAATTAGAATTGGCACAGTCTTTAAATGCACGATATTGTGGTCTGGATGAATTATTACAACAGTCAGATTTTGTTGTGGTTGCTGTCGATTTAAATACAGAATCTAAAGCGTTGATCGGTCCGCATGAGTTTGATCAAATGCAGCCGCATGCGGTGTTTGTGAATATTGCACGTGGTTCCGTGGTGGATGAACAGGCACTCATTGACACCTTAAAAGCGGGCAAGATTTTTGCTGCCGGGTTGGATGTCTATGCCAAAGAGCCTTTACAGGAATCCGAACTTTTTAGCTTGGATAATGTCGTGACTTTACCCCATGTCGGTTCAGCGACTGCAGAAACCCGTAAAAAAATGGCTGAACTGGCTTATCGTAATTTGGTTGATGCACTGGAAGGACGAACACCAGCTTATGTGGTGAATGCTTCATTTTCTTAAATTTGATAACACTTCATTGCAAATCCCTCAAATTTTCAATGTTATAGTCTGATAAATTGAAAAAAAGCAGTTTGAGAATATAACATTGAAACGGTTTCTATTGGCTTGCAGTATTGGTTTGGTCTCAATTATGGGGCCGACGCACAGTGCTAATGTGAATTCAACGTCCCAGTTTAATGTTCCTGAAATCGGCAGCGGAGTCGGTTTAATTGACCAACAAAAAGAAAAAATGATTGGCGAAAAAGTATTCCGTGAAGTTCAAAAACAAATGCCTGTGTTGCAAAATCCATGGTTGGAAGATCAATTAGGCAGTGTATTTTCCCATATTTTAAGTCAAACCCAGCTTGGGCAGCCTATAGGCCTGGTCATTATCAATGATCCTCAAATCAACGCTTTTGCCGTTCCTGGCGGGCTATTTGCCATTAATACAGGGATGGTGATTTCTGCTCGCAATATGGATGAAGTGGCTGGGGTAATGGCGCATGAAGTTGCACATGTGTCACAACGTCATTACAGTCGCTCACAAGAAGCTTTTAAGGGCCAGGGCTTGTTGACTTTAGCAGGGCTTTTGGTGGGTGCTTTGATTGCTTCGCAAGCGGATGGTGATGTCGGTACCGCAGTGATGTTGGGTTCGCAAGCTGCATTAATGGATAAGCAGCTGAATTACAGCCGTAACCAGGAACGTGAAGCTGACCGGATTGGCATGCAATATATGTATAGCGCTGGTTATAGTCCGCAAAGTATGGCGGATTTTTTTGAAGTGATGGATCGATCAACCAGTAAGGTCAGTTTCTTGCCGGACTTTTGGTTAACACATCCACTCAGTACAGAGCGGATGAGTGAAGCGCGTTTACGCGCAAATCAGTTCCCTCGAGTCAAATCAAGTTTGCATGATGAAGATTTTGAAATACTGAAATGGTACAGTCGGGTAATTTCTAATCAGACCACCGAACAGCAATTACAGATTTTAGCCAATCGTAAAAATTTTGCAGGGCAGTTGGCTCTATCCGCTTTTTATCTAAAACAAGGTGACTATGTTCTAGCTCAGCAAGTTTTAGATCAGGCAAAGGCACAGCAGCGCTTAAATAATTTGTTGGTGTTAATCCAAACCGATATTTATTTGGGGCAAAACAAAACCGATGAAGCATATAAAGCGATTCAGTCTGCTGCACGAATTATGCCTGAAAATCGAGCTTTAGCTTTTAAGCTGGCGGAAGTATATATTCGCCAAAAAGAACCTGCACAAGCATTAAATCTCGTTCAGCGTTTTTCCAATAAGAATCCTCGTGATATTCAGGCCTGGCGCTTGATGCAGCAAGCTGCAAATATCGACCAGCAATCCCCAATTAGAACAGTAAATGTATTGCGTTATCGTGCGGAAGTGGAATATTGGTCGGGCTGGGAAGAAAATGCAATTAAGTCCTTATTGCATGCACAGCGCTTGGTCAAAAATAATGAGCTGTTGTCTGCAAAACTAAAAATGCGCATTAATGAAATGCAAAAAGAGCGCCAGCTAAGAATCTAATTGCAGATGATGATTTTGCAATGATAATAAAAAATAAGGAGTTGAGCATGATAGAAGGTCAATGCTTATGTGGAATAGTGAAGTATCGTTATCATGGTGAAATTGAAAAAACCATCATATGTTACTGCAAAGACTGTCAAATGGCTCAAGGTTCAATCTTTGGCTGGAACAGTCCTTTGCAGAAATCCAAATTTGAAATTAGCAGTGGAATTAAATTTCTAAAAGAATATTTTCATAGCCCAAATAAGGCACGTGTTTTTTGTCAGGAATGCGGTAGTCCAATTTATTCATATCGGGTAGATTCGCCTGAAATTATTCGTTTACGCTTAGGGACGGTAACTTCGGGTGAATTGCCGGCACCTTCAGAACAAGCCTATACTCAATACAAGCCATATTTTTTGCATATTGATGAATAAAATCTACATCTAGAAACTTGAAGTATATGATAATCTTAGGCTGGATTTGTATTTCTAACGATGAACAATATTGATTGAATTATGAAAAAAATATTATTTTCTTGTTTTTTAATGGGCTGTGCGACATCAAATATTGCCTTTGCAAGTGTTGAGCAATATGTAACATCAGTGGAAAAAATTTCGGAACAATATAAGCAGGAAACCAGAATTTTTTTTAACAGCTTGGATGCTCAGCAAACCAGTTTTACCCCACAACAGCAAGTTCAATTCTGTGGAATCGTGAGTAATTATGTGGAGCAGTTGTATCAAGCGGCAGATCGAAACAGGGATGCTTTAGACCGTCAATTTAGACAGATGACCAAGCAGGATGTGATTCATCAAGTGATATTGTCAAAAGAAATGCTGATTTTGAAAAAATATAATGTTCAGTGTGATCTGAAATAAGAAGGGAATACGCCTGAACTGTCTTTGAATAAAGGCAGTTCAACGTTAAAGAAAGAATGATATAGAAGTGGGGTTATGCAAGTTTAGCTTTAATTTTAGCTGAAACTTGTGCAGGATCGGCGCGCCCGGCTATGAGCGGACGCAGAGAATTCATCACCTTACCCATATCTTTCATGCTAGTAGCTTCTTGAGCAGAAATAGTCTGCTCAATGATAGAATCAAGCTCTTCCTCAGTCATAGCTGCTGGTAGAAATTGAGATAAAATCTCAAGTTCGGCTTGTTCCTTACTAGCTAAGTCTTGTCGATTAGCGCCTTCAAAGGCTTTAATCGAATCTTTACGTTGTTTGATTTGCTTTTCAATGACCGCAAGAACTTGAACATCGTCAAGCTCTTTGCGCTCATCGATTTCGATTTGCTTAATTGCCGCCTGAAGACCACGAATTACCGTTAACTTCGACATTTCTTTGGCACGCATAGTTGCTTTCAAAACGTCCGTTATTTGGTTTTTTAAAGTAGTCATTTATCTTGTCCAGGCAGTCAATCACAAATTAATCTTAGTAAAGGCGAGTAGTACGTACAGACTCACGCGCCAATTTCTTTTGGTAGCGTTTAACTGCAGCAGCTTTTTTACGTTTACGTTCTTGAGTTGGTTTTTCGTAGAATTCGCGTTTACGAACGTCAGCTAAAACACCAGCTTTTTCGCATGAACGTTTGAAACGACGGATGGCTACGTCTACTGGTTCGCCTTCTTTCAATTTAACTTGTGGCATGAAGAATCCTCATAAGTTATGGATAAGATCTATGGCACGATTGCCTTAGATCACAAGTGAAGGACAGTATTTTACTCATTTACATCTCATATCACAAGTCTATAATAGCTTTAGCAATATTTAGATACGGGTAAAAGGCAGTTTAATGATCGTTCTTGGCTTAGAAACTTCTTGTGATGAAACTGGGTTAGCACTCTATGACAGTGAAGTCGGCTTGATAGGACAGGTGTTATATAGTCAGATTAAACTGCATGCAGAATATGGTGGTGTTGTTCCGGAACTGGCTTCACGTGACCATGTAAGAAAATTAATTCCTTTAATTAATCAGTTGCTTGAACAAAGTAATATCAAAAAATCACAAATTGATGCTATTGCATATACGCGTGGTCCAGGTCTGATGGGCGCATTAATGACGGGCGCATTATTCGGTCGAACCCTGGCATTTGCACTCAATAAACCGGCAATTGGTGTACATCATATGGAAGGTCATATGCTTGCGCCTTTATTATCTGCAACACCACCCGAGTTTCCGTTTGTCGCTTTATTGGTCTCTGGCGGACATACACAGCTCATGGCAGCGCATGGTATTGGTCAATATGAATTGCTGGGCGAATCGATTGATGATGCGGCGGGTGAGGCTTTTGACAAAGTTGCAAAAATGATGGGCTTGGCCTATCCAGGTGGACCAAATATTTCAAAATTGGCACTGCAAGGTAGCGCAACAGCGTTTGATTTGCCACGTCCAATGTTGCATCAAGGTCTGGACTTTTCCTTCAGTGGTTTGAAAACTGCGGTTTCAATTCAATTGAAAAAAGTTGAAGGCCAAAACCGTGAAGCTGATATTGCGGCATCTTTCCAAGAAGCATTGGTGGATACCTTGGTGAAAAAATCGGTTAAAGCACTCAAGCAAACAGGTTTAAAACGTCTGGTGATTGCGGGTGGGGTGAGTGCCAACAAACGTTTACGTGAACGTCTGGAAGCAGATTTAGCCAAAATTCAAGCGCAAGTTTATTATGCAGAACCTGCGCTATGTACCGATAACGGTGCAATGATTGCATTTGCAGGTTATCAACGTTTAAAAGCAGGACAGCATGATGGATTGTCGGTGACAACGACACCACGTTGGCCGATGACGGAATTAACCAATCCTTCAGAAGCTTAAGTTTTGATTATTTAAAAAGAGGCGTAATGCCTCTTTTTTTATCGGGCTTGTTTCAGCATTTATGGCTTTAAATAGTTGATTGTTATCTTGAATATATCTTTTGAATTTTTCCAATGTCTGGTATTTCAGCTTGGTGATGGCTGCATTGCTACTTCTATCAGATAGATAGGCTTCTTTGTTGATTAAATCATAAAAGTGAAACAAGCCTGTACTTGAATTTGTAGAACAAGGCCATGAAACGCTACACGTTGAAAAATGATTTGAGACAAAGAAAAAGAGCAATTTCTAAATTTGAAATTGCTCTTTTAGGGTTAACGATCATTGATAGTTCAATGACAGCGTTCAATTAATCCTGACGGATCAACTCGTTGAATTGTTCTTTAAGCTCAATGTATTTTGGATTTAATTTTGCTTGATCGCTCTTATCTTTAAAGATTTTCGCAACAGCAGCTTTGACCTGATCTTCAGTGCTACGTGGCTGTTTTTCAGTTGTAACAGCATCATTGAGTGCTACTTTAACCTTAGGTGTAACGCCTTTGTTTTTTCGGCCAGTTTTATGGGTACCTTTTTTATGATGTGCATAACGACGCGCACGAGTATAGCCCATCAGCAAAAACTTTCTTGCCATGTCTGCACCAACAAAATCATTTTTCTCTAAATAATCTAGAAATAATGCAAAAATTTTCGCGCTACTTTCAGTGGCTTGAGCTTCATCTTCAAATTGCCACAACGGCAAAATTTCAGATTTATACGGTTCAACCAATAAAACACCTTCTTCACCACGACCAATGCGATATAACTCTGGACGCTTTCTAAAATTAATCTTTTCAAAGTCGAGTGAAAAGTCAAAGCTGCGTGAAAATGGTTTGGCGTCAGGCTTAGGCGTTAATGAATCTTGTTCGTTATTGGTCATTGAGGAGATTCCTTAAAATGTGTGAGTCCACTGAATAATCAACAATATTCGTGACTCTCAAGAAGTTTTGCCGAGTTTGAAGCATTTTGCTGGACTTTGATATGTCAAAATTGCAATGGACATCACAACAGTTGTTTATATCGTCCAAATAAAATGATTCAAGTCTTTTGGGAAAAAGATCTGAAAGAGTAAATAATCCAGATTCTTTTTTAAACGGTAATGACCGAGATAAAGATCTAAAACCATCTTGATGTGAAGTTTAGATCTTTATTTCAGTATTCACAAAAGATTGAAAATGGCTAAATGATGGAAAATTAAAACGATGCCAATTTTTGCGACCCAATCCAATGTTTAGAGAACTGATACGCTGCACGCCCTGAGCGCTGCCCACGTGCCTGACACCAACGCAACGCTTCGGCACGTGTAAACTCATCCATCGGCATATTGGCTTTTGCTAGATAATGCTCAACGATTTCTAAATACAAATTCTGATCCATTGGATAAAATGACAACCACATCCCGAAACGATCAGAAAGTGAAATTTTTTCTTCAATCGCTTCTTGCGGGTGGAGCTCTGTATATTGCGGCACATCCACGCGCGTTACAGGCGTATTTTCATGCATGAATTCAGGTAATAAATGACGACGGTTACTGGTAGCGTAAATAATAAAATTACTTGAACCTGACTGTAATGAACCATCTAAAACACTTTTTAAACTACGATAGTTTTCATCTTCAGCGTTAAAAGCTAAATCATCACAATAGACAATAAATTTTTCCGGACGGTTTTCAATAAGCTTCTGGATTAGGGGCAGGTCAGACAAATCATCACGTTCAATTTCAATTAAACGTAAACCTTCAGCTTCATATTGACTGAGCAGGGCGCGGACAATAGAAGATTTACCCGTACCACGTGAACCCGTAAGCAAAACATCATTGGCAGGTAAGCCTTTCAGGAATTGCAGTGTATTTTGAATCACTTTTTCTTTTTGTCTTTCAATCCCTTTTAGATCATCCAAATACATTTTTTTGGGCTGTTGAATGGCTTTTAATTGTTTGTCTTGCCATTTATAAGCAGATGCTGAAAAGTCGGTTTCTTGTTTCAGTTCTGGTAAATTTTGCTGTAGTTGTTGGAGTACAGTAGAAAGTGCTTGTAATATATGATCAGGTAAATCAATTGTTGCCATGATTGTTCAGCTTATACGGGTAAAAGTAAAAGGGCGGTTTTACTGAAGAACTGTATATCAATTAGTCGTGATTTGCTAATGGAATAGGCATTTTTGCAATGATAATCCGCTGGGTTTTCTGTCAATGTTATGCGTGATACCCTATCATGAATAGCAAATAAAAAATGACAGTGTTTGAGGGATAGATATGTTATTTAAAGATTTCACACAAGATATTAATCCACATCAGGCGTATCGCATAAAAAAATTAAAGCGCCAACTTGAAACAGCTGAAACATATGAAGAATGGAAAAGCATCGCACTTGAATTAGATGAAGAATCAGGTGCTCAAGAATGGAAATATGATAACTGTTCACCTTATTTTGATGCTGAAATTATTTCCGAGCGATTAAGCCGGTTAAAACGCTACCGTTTTCAAAAACGTACCGAAGATCTCATGTACATATTACGTGAAGGTTTAAGTTATGATATTGCCAATATTGCAAATCCGATGTTATTTACTGCCACATATGTGGGGACAAAAAAAATCATAGAAGATTATGTGGAAGAAGTCAGTGAAAGCCTTGCTTACATTGCTTCAGATAGTTGTACTGGTTTATGTCGGGCTGAAAAAATTGAATTTTTTGAGCATTGTAAAAAAGCATATGGGCAACCTGCCATCATGTTTTCAGGTGGTGCGACGTTGGGGCTGTTTCATACAGGCGTGTGTAAGGCATTGCTTGAACAGGATTTAATGCCCAAGGTGATATCTGGTTCGAGCGCGGGTGCAATTATGACCGCAATGTTGGGAACTTCAAAACCGTCAGATATTTCAGGACTTCTAAATGGTGAAAATTTCTTTAGTGAAGCTTTTCATTTTCGTAAATTTGGCGAAATTATAAAAGGCAACGGTGGTTTTGCCGATGTGATCTACCTAAAGAAATTCTTGGTTGAGAATTTGGGTAATGTGACCTTTGAAGAAGCGTTTAAAATCTCTGGTTTGCATATTAATGTGGCGGTTGCCCCTTATGATGCTTCACAAGAAGCCCGGATTTTGAATGCCTATACTTCGCCAGATTTGCTGGTTTGGAGTGCAGTATTGGCATCCTGTGCTGTGCCTATTTTATTTCCACCGGTTAAACTCACCAGTAAACGTCAAAATGGTCAACTAACACCTTATATGGCAAATACGCGTTGGGTGGATGGCAGTGTACGCAGTGATTTCCCTCAAGAGAAAATGGCAAGACTGTATAATTTAAACTACACCATCGCCAGTCAGGTTAATCCTCATATTGTGCCGTTTATGCAAAGTGATGCAGAACGCCACCGTCGAGATCTGTTGAGTTGGCCAGAACGGATTATTCGTCGTCAGGGAAAGGTGATTAGTAAAGGAATTATGGACTTTGCCCGAGGGCGGGTCGGAAAAATTCCACCAGTACGACGATTGCTCGATCATGGTTTTGGTGTGATTGATCAAGGTTATTATGGCGATGTAAATATTGTCGGTGATTATAGTTTGCGACACTATAGTTATATGTTTCAGAACCCGCGACCATATTTGTTTAAATTGTTACAACGAGAGGGTGAGCGCGCGACTTGGCCTAGAATATCCTCGATTGAAACACATGCCCGCGTAGGTAAAACCATTCAACATTGTTTGGAACTTTTAAATTATCAAAATGATCCCGCGCAAAAAAAAGCAGAATTTATTGCAGTTTAATGATGAAGATATTCATCACTTTAATTTGATTCAAAAGACCAAGCCTAAAAGTTTAACTTTTGGGCGTTCTTTATATACCTTTGAACATCAGCAGCAGCACTACTGGCTAAAAATACAAGCACTCAATATAAATCAAAGTTATGAAGCTGGATTTTTAAATGAATTGGCTTTTTATCAGCAATTTGTAGATCAACCCAATTCTTCCAATAACCCGCCTGATTTTTTATTACCTTTTCAAATGATTGCTCACTTAAAAAGTGGAGAAGGGCAACAGGAATCGGGAAAACCTGCCTTGATTTTGAGTCATGCTGAATCACTATTAGGCGATTGTTCTGGTATGTCGCTGAATGAGATTAAAAAGACGCTGTTAAAAGTACTTGATGTCGTTGATCAATTGCATCAACTTGGCTGGATTCATGCGGATTTAAAGCGAGAGCATTTTGTTGAATACCAGCAACGCGTGTGCTTGATTGATTTTGAACAGGTACAAAAAATCAATTCACCCACGAAATTGCAAAATTTGACTGCAACTCCACGCTATATGGCACCTGAACTTTTTCATACAGCAGAAAAAACCGTACAAACCGATATTTATGCCTTAGGGATTATTTTTTATGAATGGCTCACCGGGCAGCGTTTAACAGCAGAAAATTATCAAGATTGGGCATATTTACATTGCCAATGGTTAAGTATTGAACTTCCAGAACATTTCGCACCTTTAAAAAACCTTTTATCTGGCATGTTGGCGAAGCAAAAAGGACGAAGATTTACCAGTATTTACACTATAAAACAGTGCTTACTCACTGAAAATGCTTAAGAAAAATACAAAAAAACTGTTTTTGTTTTTTATTTAAACAAACAAGTGGATTTTTCATAAAAAGGTCTTGTCATCAGGAATCGATCTCTATAATATACACAGCCATTGGGGACGTGGCGAAATTGGTAGACGCACTGGATTTAGGTTCCAGCGCCGCAAGGTGTGAGAGTTCGAGTCTCTCCGTCCCCACCAATTATTATCAAACTTGTTTGGTAGTAAGGCTATAGAGGATTGGTGTAATGGTAGCATGACGGTCTCCAAAACCGTTCGTCAAGGTTCGAGTCCTTGATCCTCTGCCAAGTTTTAAAAAAAATCTAACATTATGTTAGTACCCTGATGGGGACGTGGCGAAATTGGTAGACGCACTGGATTTAGGTTCCAGCGCCGCAAGGTGTGAGAGTTCGAGTCTCTCCGTCCCCACCATCAAGATATTGAAGCAAGGTATATACCTTGCTTTTTTATTGCCTAAAAAAAAAGTGAAAGATAAAATAAAAAAGCCCAAAAGAGGGCTTTAAAGATTGTTTTGAAAAGATGTTTTGAAAAATATATTTTGAATAAGTTATTTTTATCTCGATTCAAACGTGAAATATATTTTAAGCTTTTAAGTGATCTTCAAACTCTTCACCGAGTTGCATTGCCAGTGAATTACCAGCCAAATCACAGGTGACCAAACCATATTCTTTTTTAAAGCTAAAAGTAAATCCACGATTGTCGGTTAATGTTTTTACCGAATAGCCTAGTTTTTCTAACCAAATACGAAATGCAATTAAATTTTTTGCCTTAACAACTTTCTTCACGAGTGAACTCCTTGTGTATATGGGTACATTGCAGTATTAAATTAATAATAGGGATGCAGAATTTTTTTTAAAGGGTGGCTTTGTGTGGTTTTTTATAAAATAAATAATTTGTATTTTATATCAGCAATAATTGAATAAATAATAGCTAAAATTGCAGATAAAATTTACTCGTATATTGAAATGAATATTTAGATATCTGTTTGATTTTTATTTATTTTAATTGAATTTTTTAGGGTGTTTGGAGATGGAAATATTTATACACAATTTTCAATGTAGCTTAAATGTTTCTATATTTGAGCTGTTTTTGGGGATTGTTTAGAAATACCGACCTGAAGTGGGAAATTATTATCATTTTATAAGCGACTAAGGATGAGTCAAAAAAATCGCAGTGCTTCTGATATTAAAAAAAGATAAACTGTATTGCACCCATGCGGGGGAATTTTTGAATTCTGACGGGTGTGTGATGCTTATTAAGATGATGATTAGATTGAAATGACGACAGAAACCATTGAACAAAATGTATTGAATCAAATTCAAAATATGCAGCAACAAGATTTAATTCCTGTTGCTGCCATGTTAGGACATGAAGATTGGCTGATCTTTGCTGAACAATCAAAAGTGTCTTATACGCCTTTTGGCAGTGCTCGACGTTATCAGCCTGCTTTAGGTGGTTTGCTATTGGTTAGTGTTGATGAAATGAATATGACCCGTGTGGTGACTCAAATTGAGCTGGATGCTTATGCTGAAACGCATCAGCTTTTATAAAGCTTCCATATTCGCTCCATATTAAAAATTATCTTTTAACTCTCGTAGGCGTTGGAATTCATCAACGCTTTCAACTCTTAAAAATGGATTGGTATCTAACTCTAACTCAATGGTACTCGGTAGTGTGCATTGACCGAGCATACGTTGTGCTTCGACTTTTTCGAAACGCTGTTGAATCGCCAGATTGTCTGGTTCTGCCTGTAGTGCAAATTTTGCATTTGAAAGGGTGTATTCGTGTGTGCAATACACTTTAGTTCGTGCAGGTAAAGCGGCTAAGCGATTAAGCGAATGATACATTTGCTCATATGTGCCTTCAAAAACTCGCCCACAGCCCATCGCAAAAAGCGTGTCACCGCAAAAAAGAACATCTAAAGCATCAATAAAATAGACGATATGTCCAAGTGTATGCCCAGGAACGGCAATAATCTCAACATCTAAATCATGGAAAGTAATATGGGCTTCGTGTTGCAGGGGATGGCTAATAAAAGGAACTTTAGTTAATTCTTCACGTGGACCATAAACAGGAATATTGTGATTGAGTAAAAGGGCAGGTACGCCCCCGGTATGATCTTTATGCCAATGGGTCAGCCAGATCTGACTCAGCTTTAAATTGTATTCTGTACAGTATGCTTCTACCAAATGTGCTTCGGTGGGATCAATTGCGACTACTTCCTTACTCGGTGTATGTTCTAACAACCAAATATAGTTTTGTAATTGATTTTTGACATCAATCATATGAATTTGAAAAGTCATGAGATATGCGATTAATAAGATAGATATGAATAAGCTATCGTTAAAGTCGATTTTTTTCTAGTGCAAGAGCGCAAATCTATACGGATGCTTAATTTTAAATAAAGTCGTGAGTATCTGGATTTTGTCAAAAAGTGATCTATAGAAAATATTTTTAAAATCTTTTTTCCTATTCAAGTTTTTCAATCGCTAAAATGGTTACAAATAAAATGGGATAAATTGATATGAAAATGTATCAGGTGGATGCGTTCACCAATCAGCTGTTTAAGGGCAATCCTGCAGCGGTGATTGTGACCGAGCAATGGTTAGATGAAACATTGATGCAGAATCTTGCTTTGGAAAATAATTTGTCTGAAACGGCTTTTGTAAAAATCATTGATGCAGAAAATTATGAAATCCGCTGGTTTACGCCGACCACAGAAGTGGACTTTTGTGGACATGCGACTTTAGCCAGCAGTTTTGTGCTGTTTAAAGATTTCACATCTGCAAAAGTCATTCAATTTCATGTGAAAAATCTGGGAATTTTTGTGGTCACTCAAGAGGCTGATGGCAAAATCAAAATGAATTTTCCTATTCGCCGTGCAGAGAAAATTGAGACTTATCCTGAAATTTTAACTCAAGCTTTAACCAAGCCCTTCAAAAATGTCTATTTGAATAGCCAAGCCTATATTGTGGAATATGAAAACCCTCAAGATGTTATTGATGAAACTCCAAATTTGGAATTACTTAAACAGTTGGGGCGAATTCGTACGGCAATTACAGCACAAGGGACATGTGTGGATTTAGCCTTAACTGCACAAGCTGAGCAATATGATTGTGTTTCGCGTTATTTTGCACCGGCCAATGGTATTGATGAAGATCCGGTAACGGGTTCAATTCATACCGCCATTGCGCCACTGTGGGCTGAAAAGCTAGGTAAAAGTGAAATTCTGGCTTATCAGGCATCAAAACGTGGCGGGGAATTGCATTGTGTTATGCTTGAAAATGAACGTATTGAAATTTCAGGTTATGCAAAATTATATATGCAAGCGGAATTGTATCTATAAAATGTGTAAAAAAATTTGCTACAAAGCCGTTGAAATAAACGGCTCTTTTTTCAAAAAACTACTACTAAAAATGAAATGCATTTTCTAAGATGGGGTGGGTTATAAAAATTCATATTGTTGAATAAAATTGGAATAATTATGTTAATGCGGTTTAAACAACTTACCATCTCTTTATTATTTGTCGGCATTAGTGCAACCGCTTGGTCACAACCTGTTTTAGTAAAATCTCAACAGAAGATTGAGGAATATAAATTAGATAATGGTTTGCGTGTGCTACTTGCGCAAAATGACAAAGAAAATAAAGTGTTTATGAACACGGTTTATCTCACCGGTTCATTAAATGATCCGCAAGGTAAAGGTGGTCTGGCGCATTTATTAGAACATTTGGCATTTAAAGGGACACAGAATATTAAAGGTGAAGAGTTTCAGCGCCGTCTGGATCAATACACCTTAATGACCAATGCCAGTACCGATTATTACTCAACTAAATATACCAACATTATTCGTCCAGAACAGAATGCACTTAATGAAGTAATTTATCTTGAAGCGGAGCGGATGGATAAACTGGTGCTGCAAGAAAAGTTTGTACCTTCTGAAATTTCGATTGTGAAACGTGAACGTGAAGTTCGGATGGATCAACCTTTTTCCGTCATGATGGATCAAATGTGGAAGTCGGCTTATGGCAATCGATATCTGGGACGTCTGCCGATTGGCGACTTAAACGAATTACAATCCATTAAAATGGATGAATTGAATAAATTTTACCGTACCTGGTATGCGCCGAATAATGCCGTGATGGTGATTTCAGGTAAATTTGATAAAGCTGAAGTGTTAAAACAGATTGATAAAAGCTTTAGTCCAATTGCGGCGCGCCAAGTTCCCGCACAAACTAAAGTTCCAGTACTTGATTCAGCCAAAATTCAGAACAGGAATTTTCTGGTACAAAAGGGTAGTGATCTGGCCAAATTCAATATTTATCTGAATGGCAAGAATGAAAAGATCAAATCTGCACTCGCCTTAGCACCGTATTTATATACCATGCAGCCAAGTGGACATCTTTACCAAAGTGTGGTCGAAACAGGGGTAAGTACCGGGGTTCAATCCACCACGTGGTTAGATCAGGACTTTAATTTGGTTTTCATGGGCGCTGTTTATGCCCCAAATCATGATGCAAAAAAAGTCCAATCGGAATTGGTTTCAGGGGTTGAAAAGAACAAGCCATTCAATGAAACTGAGCTGAATCGGGTAAAAAATCTGATTCAGAATCAGGCAGACAACATCCAGAGTAATGCCGCAGCTTTAGGTGGGCGTTTGAGTGATTATTATGTTTCTTATCAAGGGAATTGGTCACAATATTTTACTGATCTGGATAATGTAAAAAAACTGAAACTTAATGAGGTCAATCAAACTTTAACCCAGTTTTTAGTCCCCGAACATCGTATTTCAGGGGATATCAAACCGACACCCGAAGATCAGAAAAAAGCATTAGAGCAAAAACAGGCCTCTGAACAAGCTAAAACGCTTGATCAAAATGAGATTAAAGAAGAGCCTTTAAAAGATAGTAGCGTCTATAAACAAGAGGTTGCCGAATATGTCAAAACCTCGAAACAGTATTTAGTCGATACTGAAAAAAAAATTCAACGCGGAACATTGAAGAATGGAATTAAATACGCGTTGTATCCAACATCGACACGTGATGACAAAACCTATGCCACTATTTCTGTCGATTTTGGTACGGAAAAATCCTTATTTAATAAGGGTGAAGTACTCGATTTGATGGCGTATTTATTATTACGTGGATCTGATCAATATAGCTTGCAAGATATTGCTGATAAATCAATTGAAGCGGGTGGTGGCGCCACTGCAACTGCATCAGCCAATAGTATTACTATTCAGATTGTGGCGAAAAAAGAAAAGTTTGATGATTATTTTAAATTTATGATGCAGGTTTTGAAAAAGCCGAAGTTTGAACAATCACAATTTGATTTGATTAAATCGCAAACTTTATCTGCATTGGATCGTCCTTATACCGAGCCAGAAACTGTTGCTGCGCTGACCATGACCCGTTTGTTAGAGACCTATCAACCGGGTGATTTGCGTTACCATTTTGAGCCGGATCTTGCCAAGCAACAAATTAAAGCGGCAACGGTTGAGCAAGTGAAGAAGTTGTATCAGGATTTCTTTGTCAGCAACCATGCACAAATCGCGATTACCGGTGATTATCAAGCCAAACCGATGCTCAACTTAGTACAAAAAGAATTTGCGAGTTGGAAAGCACAGTTGCCATATCAACGTCTAAGCTCCGATTATAAAGCGTATCAGGCACAGAAAATTCATGCTTTGTCCGAACAGCGTGAGTTCGGCAGTTATCAATCTATTTTGACTTTCCCAGCTGGTGCAAATCATCCAGATGCTACAGCGTTAATCGTATTCAGCTATATTTTAGGGGATTCACAACTCTCTTCACGTTTAGCGCAAGAATTACGTGAAAAAAATGCACTGGTTTATGGTTTTGGCAGTGAGGTTGAACTAGATGACTGGGTTGATTCAGGTGCCTTAACCATTGAAGCCAATTACACGGCAGGTAAATCGGCACAAGTTTCACAAGGCGTGCGTAAAGTCTTAAATGACTTGCTGACGAATGGTGTGACCGAGCAAGAACTGGAAGCAGCCAAAGCCAATATTTTGAAAAAACGGGTCACTACTTTGGAAGATGAGCGCAATATTCATCAAATGTTAACGCCACAATTAGAACGTAATCGTGATTTATTGTTCCGTGAGAAACGTGATCAGGCGCTCGCAAAATTGACCAAAGCCGATGTGGATGCAGTGATCAAGAAATACATGAAGCTGGATCAACTGGTTGAAGTCATGGCTGATCAGTATGGGAAACCACAAAACAAGTCATAATGCTTAATCCTCTCCTTTATGTATTAGTGCCTTTTATCTTAAAAGGGGGCACTAAAACCTCTCCTTTTTAGAAAGGTAAAAAGCTCTTCGTAAAGGGATGAGTTTTAGATTAGGGAGAGATTGCATAAAACTATAAGTGATAAAACTGCTTCGCATTGTGATGAAAGACTTGTTCTAATGCATTCGGGTCATAGGCTACAACTGCATCGCTAAAGGCATCAATAATATTCACCAATGATGAGCTGACGCGATCCATCGGGAAGTTGGAAGCAAACATCACCCGATATGTACCAAAACAGTTGAGTACATGGCTAATTAGTGGCATGGCTAAATCATACACTTCCTGTTTGCTGGCGAGTCGATCTTGCTTATGGAATTGATGACCTAAGACAGGCATCAACAAACCTGACATCTTGGTGTAGACATTTGGGCAGGTAGCCAGTTCAGCCATATCTTCTCGCCAGCGAATGAGAATGTTTTCCCGGGCGATTTTTGTCATTCCTGTCAGTGTTCCGACTTGACCAAAAAGCCCTGCAGGTGTTCCAAAATGATCCAGCACAATCGAGGTTTCAGGGAATTGTTTGGCTAAGGCAATCACATCACTGAGTTGAGTTGAATAGACCCAGGCATCAAAAGTTAAATTGGATTGTGCCAAGGCTTCGAAGCCTTTGAGAAACTTTTTATTCAAATATAAATGCGGCTCATCTGCCCAGGCATGAATGTTTTTGTCTTCATGCACTGCTGCCATTTTACGAATGCCTTTAAAACGCGGTGAGGCTTTTTGGTGTAGCTGTAAAATCTTTTTAAAATTACTGTCTCGTGGATCTGCTGTTGCAACAATACCGCCCAGTTTTACCGTCCCTAGGTCAAAGGGCAGAGATTCAATGAATTTTGTTTCACCTATCACACCTTTGCCTTTATTTTTATGCCAGTTGGCTTCTACATGTACCACTTGTTCGACCTGATAATGCCCAATATCTTGCATATAATTTTCAGGTAAATAAGGAGCGGTAATATGATTGGTGAGTCCGACCGTTTCAATGAGATCATCCGATTTCACCAGACGAACGAATTTATCGAGCAAGTAAGGATGCTTGCCCAGTAATTTAACTGCCAAAGCCGCTGCATGGGGCGTGTTATAGGGATCCCATTGGTGAATATGCGCATCAATAATTGCAAAATCCAGTTGTCGCATGGGGTTATCCTTAATTCGGCAGCTCTCTGTTATAACCATACTGCAAAGTGGCGTGGCTTTGAATGACCTTTTATCCAAAAGTAGCGGCGTAAAAAAAAGCCCTTACGGGCTTTTCATTACATGATCAGTGTTTATGATCATGGTCAGGCTTATTGGCATGAAATTCTTCGTTATGACGGAAGCGAAGATAGTTTTCAAACTGTTCGCAGTATTCGTCATAGTTGTCTTCAAGCATCATCTGGAACTGCTGCATGATGTATGACATGACTTGGTCTTTAGCATCACGCATTTCATTGCCATCTTTAAAGTTATTGGCTGCCACCCAGGTATTAAAACGGGCAGTACCAAACAACATTGCAGCGCTTACTTGACCGCGCATTTCAGCGGGTTTCACTTGTGAACCTTTTTCAACACGACAAAAGTCATTTGCTTGTTTGATAAATTCATCAGCACGTTCAAAAAAAGCAGCATTTAACGCTTCTTCTTCGGTTACATCTGTTGCTTCAATCTTTTGAACCATGAACTTTTCCTGCAAAAACGATCTAATGGCATATTATAGGCAAAGCCTTGCAGAAACTAAACCTTTGGATTAATCTAAAAATAGCCTAAGTATAAAAATGGATAATCCAATGCAAGATGCCATTGCAGTACAAAGTTTAAAAAGTGACATTGCCTTACTGCGTCAAAACATTTGGCCACCGGCAAATTTGGCCAATGTTGAAGGATTGCCGATTTATTATGGCTCAAAGTCAGAAGTCGAAGAATATTACCGACAATGGACAGGCTTGATTGAAAGGGCTCAAGATCTGTTTCAACCCTTTATGGAAGATGAAACACTCGATGCGGTTCATTTACCTAGTCATTTGAATTTGCCGTTGTTTTATTTTCATGTGGATCGAATCCGGATTAATAAAACTCGTGCCAAAGAGTCGAAAACCTTTCGCGGTATTGCCAGCCTGATCGAGAAATGCGGGCAATTTGAACCTGAACAAATTCAAGCCATGAGACTCTGGTTAGACAGTGATGATACTGCTGCCTTGGTTGCACACCGTGAATTTGTTGATTTGCGTACCTATGTGTTTCAGCATGGGCAAAGTGAATATACGCGTACACGGTTTTATGTGAATGGCATTGTGTTAAGCACCGAGTCGCATTTTGAATTGGTCGATGCCCGAGATAAGCCTCGCAAACAGCGTAATGACAGTTATAGCGATCCACTGGCGGATAACAATACCTGGAAAATCTTTGGCAAATATCGCTAAGCAAATATGATATCGGAAATTTAAATTTCCAGTGTTACCAGAAAGTATCGGTTTTAGAATAAGTGTCTAAATGTTCTTGCGCTTGTTGCAGAATATATTTCTTCTCATTCGCAATCCAGCCCAATATAAACCACACTTTTTGTTTGCGTTTAACCAAGTCTTGAAACATGACTTCAGCTACATTTAAATCATTAAATTGACCTAAGCTTTCTTGAGCAGGTTTTAAATCTTTCAAGTAATTCTTTACCTCTTTGCCCGGATAGAGTGAAGCAATAAACTCGATGCAATAACGTAAGCGTTTGACCCGTTTACGAGTGCGATGCTGGGATGAAATATCCAGCTCCAGAAATTGATCGGCATCTTTGCAAATTTGTTGATGCAATTTCTGAAGTTTTTTTGCGATATCTTTTTTTAATCCAGATTTTTTCTGGTCTTTACTGGGCTGATGTACAAATTGCAGTAAAGCCAAGATTAAGTTGATCGAGTCTAAAGAACGCAAAGACTCCTCAATAGGAATGCTGTTTTCTTCAGGGGCATCCGGAAGTTGTACAAAAGGCGCACCTGCCTGTTGCAGCTGAGGTAAAAGTCCTTCACTTAAAGCATCGCGGTCTCGGGTTGAACCGAGCTCACGAAACAGGGTGGTGAGTTGTTCTTGCCAATCAGGATCGACATCTGTTGACCAATCGCCGAAAACACGTAAGGCACTTCTTAAACGACGAATTGCGACGCGAGTTTGGTGAACATGCTCGCTATTATACTGTTCAGCTGCAATAGCTGTCGCATTCGGCAAAAGGTGTTGCAAGGCATTATTGACGATCTGTTTTAATGCACTATCTGTTGAATCTTTTTGATTTAGTTGTAATGGCGTTGCAAATTGAGTGGGAAAAATTTCTAAATTTTGTGCCAGTAAATCTCCGCGTTGAGCTTTGCTTCTAACATCTAGCCATAAATGATATTGTTTAACCCAAGGCTGAATAAATTTGATTAGGTCTTTGATAGATCCTTGTTTTAGCTCAAATTCAATCTCATAAATCGCTTGTGTTTGATTGTCATGACGGATTTCACCGCGATCTAGACTGACTTCAATTTCGGCACGATTATAATGAACCACATACACCAGACGTTCTACTTCTGTTTCAAATTGCTTGATTAAATTTTTGGCCTGTTTGCCTAATACCTGTTGCAGCAATTTTTTTGCCTGAGAATTGGATTGATAAACCTCAAGATCTAAAGCAGGATGATCTAATTCACCTAAATCATGTTCTAATTCAAAACGTTCTAAATGATGACCGCTTGGAGCTTTTAAAGTTTGTATCCAGTGCGTGTCTTCAAGGCGTTGACGCAATGAAATTTTTTGCTCGGCTAGGTGCCGTTCTGGCGTATCGTAGTATTTTGCATATAAAGAAATCGGGCGAGCGTTCTTGGACAAAAATAATTGATAGATGTGTTTTTGTTGCGACAGCGGGATCTGAAATTTTAATTCTACTTCGAGCATGTCAAAACTCCTGGCGCTTTATCATTTCTGTTGTTATGACACTAATTGTAAGCCAGTTGTATAAAAAGAGCAGTGTGCGCTTGTAAAGAAATAAAGCGTATGCCTGAGATATAATGGAGATCATTAAAATATCGTGCAATACGCTTTGATTTAACTGTTTTATTTATTACTTAATAAATTTACGACTCACTAAAAATTGTTCTGTCGCTTCAAGTAAATTTTGTGCATAAACTTCCTGTTTCGCCGTCAGCCAACCCAAAACGAACCAGTCACTGGCTTCAAGCTCAGTTTGCTGAATATAATCCGCAGAGGATGCTAAAATTTGATATTCGCTTGCTGCAAGTTGCGCATCATTCAAAGCTTTGCTGTATTTCTGCAAATTTTTGACATCATAAATAGAGGTCAAAATAGGAAAACTAAATTTCAATTCATGAATCTTGGTGGCTAATTTATCCAGGCTCTCAAAGTCAGCAATGTCGGCACTGTTTAAACTGTCCTGCAATTGCTTGTATTGATTCTGCAAAGTATTTTGCGCAAACCATCTTAAGTCGTGAGATTGAGTTTTTTCTTCAGTGTCTAAACTAAACATCAACAATTCTAAATAGTGATGTACATTTTGAGTTGAGCGAACCAGGTTGGACAACTTTTCTTTGGCATATAAAATATCTTTGGTCAAGTTTGATGCGGTATTGGGGTTTTGTAAAAATGCACCCAAAGTCGTCTGCATATGTTCTAAATGCTGTAAATGATCAAACTGCTGTTTAAATGCTCCCAGTTGCATGGCCCATTTGTCTGAAACGGCCTCATTCCAATCTTTAAATAGCGAGAGCGTCAAATTTAAATGATCTAGGGCAATTTGCGCTTGTTGAATATGTTCCTTTTCAGAAACCACTGCTGAAATGGCGGCAATATTAGGCAACAAATGCTGTAACTGTTGGGCAATCAGGAGGCGTAAATTTTTATTGGCTGGATCTTTTTTGCTTAAAGTAAATTCTTTGGCTGATTTTGCCGGACTGACTTTTTGAGTCGTCGCCAAAAGATTGCCAATTTCAGCTTTACTGCGCACATCAAGCCAAAGTTGGTATTTTTTCACCCATTCAAAGCTGAATGCCAAAAGTGATTGTACCGAACCGGACTTTAATTCAAATTCTACTTCATGCACTTCACGCTGCGCAGTTTCGTTCCGTACTTCACCGATATCTAAACTCACTTCAATGTCTGTCTCTTCGAATTGAATCACACGAAAGGTACGTTGAATATCTGTCTCAAATTGTAATTTAAGTTGCTCTTGTGAGTCACCTAAAGCATTTTTTAAGAGTTGCTGCGCTTCCGTATCTTGCTCATAAATACTTAAATCAAGTTGTGGGGGTTGTTCAAGTTCACCGAGGTCATAATTATGCTCAAAGCGGTGTAAATGGCTTTTTCCCGCAGCTTTTAAGGTTTGAATCCAGCGTGTACCTTCCAGCCGTTGGCGTAGGGCAACACCATGTTGGGAAAGCAGACGCTCTTCAGTGTCATAATATTTTGCTTTAAGTTGAATAATTTCTGATTTTTTAGGATCTAACGCTTTCAGTAAAGCATTACGTCTTGCTTCAGGAATTTGAAATTTTAATTCAACTTCGACCATGATCTTTCATCCTAATTTTTGATGCTATTTCAGAAATGAAACGCGTCATCTTTACGGTACAAATGCGTTATGAAATCTATTCTTTTATAGCGCTGGAATTGTATTCTTGATTTTAAGTCCCCGATTGTAACGAAAATGATTTTTCATGTAAGACTTGACGAAGCAATTCTTAAGTAATTGCTTTTGAAATGAACAAAAAGTAATAGCAAACTAAGCTTTTATTTGTGCAAAATATACGCTAACGTAAATAAAAATAATCGGGATGATGACAATGAATGGAATTGTAAAGCTAAAATTTGAACACAACCCAGAACCCGAACTTCAGCTTCCGATTCAAAACTATCATGAATTTTATCGGTTTTATTTGACCGAGCACCGCAATATCACCAGTCGCCGTTTGCATGTGTTTGGAAGTAGCGTCGGTGTGTATTTCTTTACTCAGGCCATTCGCCAAAGAAAACCCAAATATTTGGCTTATGGTTTATTGTCTGGCTATGCCTGTGCATGGGTAGGTCATTTTATGTTTGAGAAAAATAAGCCAGCCAGTTTTAAACAACCCCTGTATAGCTTTATTTCGGACTGGCGTATGTTATCTGACGTGTTACGTGGAAATCTGAGTTTAAATGATCGTTCACTGGATAAAATTCCAAGTTAATGAATGATGCATTTTTTGCGAATAACAGTTGCTGTATCAAAAACCAAGTTTTACTTTAAGATAAAATAATACAGAATTTTTAATAACTAAGGCTTGTAAAAATAGAGTGAATATTCTATTAATGGTTTTGTGCTTATTTAATTCATTTTTCGGATTGAATAAACAAAGTAATCTTAAAGTTTTCCAAGCCTAGAGCGACCTTTCTCTGGGCTTTTTTTATGGATTTATTTAAGTTGAATTTGATCGTGAATTGAAAAAGAGAGTGACTCTCTAATCCTTCGTTCGCTTCCCCAAGCGCGTTTTATAACAAAGAATTAGAAAGTCAGATTGTAGCTCCAAGTTTTATTTTTATATTGTAGTTGTTGTTTATTGTTATTCTGTAGACTGATTAAATCGTTTAATTCACACATGATCTATCACTGAAAATAGGTATTTTTTCACTTAATGGTAAAAAATATGAGAACTGTGACTATTTTCTAATTTTTTTAAAATTTATCGGTAACAATCCATTTGTATTTGCTTGAGATGAGCTGAATCTTGCTCTTGATATGCATATAATAAGACAGTTCTAGTTTTGGCAGCTTTTTTATGCGCGGTTTATATTTAATTACCAATGATGATCCTTTAGAGCTTTTATTGGCGAAGTTGGAAGGTGCAATGGCCAATGGTGGCATTGCGGTCTTGCAATATCGTCGTAAAAAAATCGCCAAAGAAGATCAAATTTACGAAATCGAGTATATGAAAGCCATGTGTGCTGAATACCGTGTGCCTTTTGTCATTAACGATGATCTTGAAATGGCGGTCAAATATGGTGTAGGTGTGCATTTAGGGCAGAATGATGGCTCTATTGTCGATGCTGTTGCGCGTTTGCCTCAAGGTGTGTTGATTGGTCGTAGCTGTAATAACTCACTTGAGCTGGCTGAACAGGCGATTGCAGATGGCGCAAATTATGTGGCATTTGGTGCGATTTATGCCACCGACAGCAAACCTGAAGCAGGTAACATTGGCTTGGAAAGCTTAAAACTTGCCAAAGAAAAACTCAACGTACCCCTCTGTGCGATTGGCGGTTTAACGGTTGAAAATTCCAACGAAGTCATTGAATCAGGTGCAGATTATTGCGCAGTGATTAGTGATATATTGGGACTGCCTATGCATGCCATTCCTGAACGTTTAGATGAATGGTCTGCGCTTTTTCAAGCTACAGCATAAAATATTTTTGATAGATTTAATTTTTAGTCGAGTGCCTTCATGAGCTTATCTCCAAAGCAAGAACAATTGTTCAAACAAGCCAGTAAACATATTCCGGGTGGGGTGAATTCACCTGTACGTGCTTTTAATGGGGTGGGTGGTACGCCTGTATTTATTGAAAAAGCCAAAGGCGCGTATTTGTTCGATGTCGATGGTAAACGCTATGTCGATTATGTCGGTTCATGGGGGCCGATGATTTTAGGACATGCGCATCCAGCAATTATTAAAGCCGTTCAAGATGCTGCTGTAGATGGTTTAAGCTTTGGCGCGCCAACAGTTCATGAAACCACACTGGCTGATATTATTTGTGAAATTATGCCGTCAATTGAGTTGGTGCGTATGACCAACTCAGGTACGGAAGCGACCATGACCGCGATTCGTCTGGCACGTGGTTATACCGGTCGTGACAAGATTGTAAAATTTGAAGGCTGTTACCACGGTCACTCAGACTCGCTTTTAGTCAAAGCAGGTTCAGGTATGTTGACCAGTGGTGAAGGTGAAGCGACTTCTGCGGGTGTGCCTGCTGATTTTGCCAAGCATACACTTACGCTTCCATACAATGACATTGCTACCCTGAAAGAATGCTTTGCCAAGTTTGGTTCTGAAATTGCAGGCGTGATCGTTGAACCTGTTGCAGGTAATATGAATCTGGTCAAACCGATTGATGGCTTCCTGCAAGCGATTCGTGATGTTTGTGATGAACATGGTTCGGTATTCATCATTGATGAAGTGATGACGGGATTCCGTGTCGGTCTTGGTGGCGCGCAAGCACATTATGGCGTAACACCTGATTTAACTACGTTAGGTAAAATCATCGGTGCAGGTCTGCCGGTGGGTGCCTTTGGTGGTAAACGTGAAGTGATGGAATGCATCGCGCCACTGGGTAAAGTGTATCAAGCAGGGACGTTGTCAGGTAACCCACTTGCCATGCGTGCCGGAATCGAGATGTTCAAACATCTACGTGCTGAAGGTTTTTATGAAAAATTAACCGCACAATTAGAAAAATTGCTTGCCGGTTTACAAGCTGCTGCGGATGAAGCAGGAATTCCATTCAAGACTCAACAAGTGGGCGGTATGTTCGGTTTGTATTTTACGGATCAAGAAGACATTACTAGCTTCGATTCAATGTTGAAATGTGATGTTGCTGCTTTCCGTAAGTTCTTCCATGGCATGTTAGACCGTGGTGTGAACCTTGCACCATCTGCATTTGAAGCAGGCTTTATCTCAAGTGCACATTCTGATGAAGATATTGCCTACACCATTCAAGCAGCTAAAGAAACCTTTGCAGAAATGAAAGCTTAAGCTTTTCAATTTTACATAGTATTAAGCCCGAATTCGTTCGGGCTTTTTTATACAGTTTTTGAAAATGGAAAAGACGGATGCAAACCAAACATTATTTAACTTTGACTGATGCAGAGTTTTTATTAAATCACGCACATCAATATGCGATCGAAAAGCAATTCAATGTCAGTATCGCCGTCGTAGATGAAACCGGAACTTTGTTAGCGATGAAGCGTATGGATGGAGCTTCTCCAATGACTGCAAATTTGGCAATCGAAAAAGCCAAATGTTCTGCAATGAGTCGTCGTCCATCCAAGTTGTTTGAAGATATTATCAAAGGCGGCCAAATGGGTTTTCTGACTATGGACAGTTTTTCTGGCATGCTGGAAGGTGGTGAGCCAATTTTGTATCAAGGGCAACTGGTTGGGGCAATGGGTGTGTCAGGCGTGAAATCCTTTGAAGATGCGGAGATTGCACAGCAGGCGATTGAGAAGTTTTTGGCACAAGTTGACTAAAATTTTGAGTGACGTTGGAATTCCTAACTATATTTAATAAGGTCACGGAAAGTTATATGAAATTTAAGTATGGAACGTGAAAAATCATAAATAAGGCATTTCAGTGCGCTGAACACTGGAGTGCCTTTTATTAGGATATTAATTATAAAATTTTTTTTAAAATGGTACTAAAATAAAATGGAATTAACGCCTAAGCAATTAGAATTAAAAAGAGAAAATCACTATGTATGGGCTAATTATTTAAAAAATTGGTCCTTTGATAACTCTAATGTATGGTATACAACAAAAAAACTTAAAATTGCTCATGATAGCGTCAAAGCAATTGCTAAAGAAAAAGACCTATATAGATTTCAGTACATTACAAGACAGCATTTAGATTTAATTTTGTTTTTCTCAAAACAATCACCTGAAGAACTACAGAAGCATCATAAACTTTATCTAGATCCATTCTTACAATTACAAGCAGCAGAATCCCTATATATAAAATCAGGCAAAAGAGATGAGAAGGTTCTAGCTCATATTGAAGCGTTTAAGAGCAATACAATAGAAAATCTTCATACGGCACATGAAAAAGGTGTTGATGCTGTCCTAAAAAGCTTACAAAGATACGATTTAACAGTTTTAGACAATATTCAAAGTATGTGTAAATTTATGAGCTATTGGGGACATCAGATTGCTAGAACGAAACCATTCAGAGATAAAATCTTAGCCAGTCAAACAAACCAAGAATTACAGAAAATTTATAAAGAATCTTGGTGGTTCATTAGTTATATTCTTGGTATGAACTTAGGGAAAAGTTTTTTCGAAACACGGAAAATTGATACACATTGTTTATTAATCAATGAGACAGATGAGGATTTTATAACTTCAAATCATCCAATTATTAACATACATGAAGCACTAAATGAAAATGATATGGCAGTTCCATCTGATGAGGAAGCTGACTTTTTTTATGCGATTTCTCCAAAATTGGGATACATGATTAATAGATCTGACCGTTTTAAAAATGGCGTAAATCACGTATCACTAGATTTTGTTAAGGAAGTTAATAGAAAATTAGCTTTTAATGCAGATCAATACATTATTGGTACTAATGAAATTCAATTGAAAATTTATAGGAAATTTGTTGGTAAAAGATTGAGCGTTATTAAAGAGATAAAAACTAATTAAGTCGATAATAACTAAAATTTATTCCTATTTAATATAATGGTTGTTATATGGAATATTTAAGATGATTTCCAATCTATTTAAACTAAATTTTTAAAACTCATCTAAGCTAAAATATCTAGCAAACGTCGCTCTAGAGTCTCCCATGCTGTACCTAATGCCCAAAAAAATCCAACTCGCTCCATCCCAAGCCAAATGGCAGCTTGCTGCTGCAAATTCAGTATTGGTACTTGTCGGATTGCAAAATTTGCGGATGCAGGCAGGAATTCAAAACACTGACTTGATGGTAAATCTAATCCAGATTAGCAATAAAGCCAAAGCATTAGGCATTCCAATCGTTGATTTGTACGGTGATGATTTGATGCAGGGCATGCAACAACTCGGTGAATATGCATCATCGAATCCACAAATGATCTTTGCAGGACAGGTGAGTCCGATGTTCAAGCAAATCTTGCCGCATTTGCAAAGTGTGACTGAACAGATCTGTGTAGCTGATGATGCAATTTTATTGCCGAATCAAGATCAGCATATTCAATGGATTGATAACATTTCGGCACAAGGTTTGCATCACATGAATAGCTATAGTTTGGCTCGATTATGGGATTTAAGTGCACCGTCAAATTATGTGCTTTCAACAAAGGGGATCATGCTCGCCGTTGCAGAGCAGCTGAACATGGATGCACTTGAAATTGACCCTTATGTCAATTTGCAACAATACGGTTTGGATTCTGTAGCGATTGTCAGTTTGGTCGGGGTATGGCGTGCACATGGTGCAAATATCACGTATGAAGATGTTATGGCGCATTCGTCATTGCATGAATTAGTCAGCTTTATATTGCAATCAGTACATTCATAACGCGAGATTGAAATAATTTTTGAGCAAAATCGGAAAATCCGTCGCCAATTGTAGTATTGCGCATTGTAATTCTGCGCCAAGCTTTCTATCATTGCCGGCTTGTTTTCGCGATCAGCCTGGGATTGAACATTGAGTAATTTTCTAACCGAACACCTGATACATCGTGACGAAGATTTTATGGTGATTCATAAACCTGCAGGTGTACTCACCGTTCCTGGTAAAACTGAAGATTTACAAGATTGCGTGATCAACCGATTATTAAAAATAGAACCGAAAACTTTACTGATTCATCGTCTGGATCGTGATACTTCAGGTATCCTGGTTTTTGGTCTGACCAAATGGGGACAAAAAACCATTTCCCGTCAGTTTCAGGAACGCCAAACCGAGAAAACTTATCAGGCAGTCGTTGCCGGACATCTTGAAGGCGAAGGTACGGTAGATGTCCCAGTGATTTACGATCCTGAACATCCACCTTTACATATTGCCGCTCCAGATCACAACAAGCCTGCACTCACGCATTGGCAAGCCATCGAACATTTTGAAATTCAAGGGCAGGCGGTGACGCGTGTCAAACTTACTCCCATTACAGGTCGTTCACATCAGCTTCGTGTACATATGCAGTATCTCGGTCATCCGATTGTCGGTGATACCTTATATGCAACACCAGAGCAGCAACAGTTGATTCCTCGACTGTGCTTGCATGCTGAACACTTGAGTTTTTACCATCCTCAAACAGAGGAACGTGTGGAGTTTTATTATCCTGTTCCTTTTTAAGGTAAAAACTTTTTAATCGTCATCGATTTTGCGCACTTTTTAGTGGGCTTTATGTCAAAATATATTGCTTAAAGACCTGTTTTCTTGCTCAAATACTAAACAGGTTTTGAGTTTAAAAATAAGTCTCCTCATTTTTAGATAAAGGTGGAAAAATTGCATCAGTTTGCTATTGGTCAGCGTTGGTTATCAGATACAGAAACAGAGCTTGGATTAGGGGTTCTCATTGATGTAGATGAACGATCGGTTAGCATCTTATTCCCGAAGAGTGATGAAACACGTGTTTACGCACGTAACAATGCACCTTTATCGCGTATTGTTTTTAACATTAAAGATGAATTGCAGGATCAGGAAGGCACCAAGTGGCTGGTTGAGTCTTTTGAAGACCGTCATGGCGTGGTGCGTTATAATGTAATCCGTACCCTGGAAGATGGTACTGAAGAACGTAAAGCTTTAAATGAAACCCGTGTGGGTGCACATATTCAGCTTTCTAAGCCACTTGACCGATTGCTTGCCAGTCAAGTGGACTATAAAGAATGGTATGACCTTCGTATTGAAGCTTTGATGATGCAAGCCAATATGAAATCTAGTCCATTACGAGGCATGGTAGGTGCGCGTGTTGGCTTGATTCCACATCAGCTTTATATTGCACATGAAGTTGGTCAGCGTTTTGCGCCGCGTGTTTTACTAGCCGATGAAGTTGGCTTGGGTAAAACCATTGAAGCAGGCTTGATTATTCATCAGCAGCTCAAAACCGGTCGTTCAGAACGTATTCTGATTTTAGTTCCAGATTCACTGCAATATCAGTGGATGATTGAGATGCGTCGCCGTTTCAATCTGCAGTTCTCTTTATTTGATTTGACCCGTACAGCGTCAATTAAAGAACACGATCCAGATTTAAACCCATTCCTGACTGAGCAATGCATTATTGCCAGTGTGGATTTAATGGTCGATCATGATGATTTACGTGAACAGGCTTTAGAAGCAGGTTTCGATCTTCTTGTTGTCGATGAAGCACATCACTTGATGTGGAGCGAAGAAGAAGGTGGTAACGACCGTTACGATCTGGTTGAAGAACTTGCTGAAAAAACTCCGGGTGTGTTATTGCTTACAGCAACACCAGAACAACTGGGTGTAGAAAGCCATTTTGCACGGTTACGTTTGCTTGATCCGCAGCGTTTTAGCTCACTCGACCGTTTCTTGGATGAAGAAGAGCAATATCATCACACGGCAAAAATTGCTGAAGTGTTGATGTCGGATCTGCCTTTGGAACAAGGGCATTTGGCTGCAATTGAAGGCTTGTTGGGTCATAGCATTCAGGATGAACCGGAACAACGTTTCCGTGCCATTCACGAATTGTTAGACCGTCATGGTACAGGTCGTATTTTATTCCGTAATACCCGTGAAGCGATTCAAGGTTTCCCGGGTCGTGACTGTCAGCCTGCTGCTTTACCCGCACCTGCAAATTGGTCGAAAGACGGCAAGTTACGTGAACAAATGTGGCCTGAAGAAGCACAGCTTGATGGCGCCTGGATGGAACATGATCCACGTGTGATGTGGCTGATGGAAATGCTGCGTACCCAGCTCAAACACAAAAAAGTGTTACTGATCGCGCGTAGTGGTCCAGTGGTTGAAGCTTTGGAAAGTGTGCTTCGTTTACATGCAGGCATTCGTACTGCCATGTTTCATGAAGGCATGAGCCTGCTTGAACGTGACCAGGCTGCGGCTTATTTCGCTGAAGATTCTTACGGTGCACAAATCTTACTCTGTTCTGAAATTGGTTCAGAGGGACGTAACTTCCAGTTTGCCTCTGACTTGATCCTGTTTGATTTACCAGCAAACCCAGATATTTTAGAACAACGTATTGGTCGTTTAGACCGTATTGGTCAAGAAAACCGTATTCAAATTCATGTACCTTATTTAGCCAGTACAGCGCAAGAGCGTATGTTCCGTTGGTATAACGAAGGTTTAAATATCTTCAGCAATATTTCACCCACTGCCCAAACACTACAAGAAAACTTCATTGCTAAATTAAAAGACTGTTTATTGTCTGATTTGGGTCAACAGTTTGAAGATTTGCTTGAAGAAGTGAGTGTTCAGCGTGAAGCTTTGGAAGCTGAATTGCAGGAAGGTCGTGACCGCTTGCTTGAATACAATTCATGTCGTCCAATCGTGGCGCAAGAAATTGTTCAAGCACTTGAAGACTATGATGACAACACTACGTTGCCAATGTTTATGAAGCGCTTCATGGCATCGACAAACATCGATTTTGATGAGCAAAGCAATGGTACGGTGATCATCAAGCCAACCGACCAAATGCAGGTTCAAGGTTTATCTCTTGATGAAGAAGGTATGACAGCAACCTTCTATCGTGACCAAGCACAAGTTCGTGAAGATGCTCAATATTTAACATTGGAACATCCATTCACTGAAAGTGTGATGGAAATGATTAATACCCAGTCATTTGGTAGTACCAATGTTGCACTGTTAAAATCGAATGCACTTAAACAGGGTTCTCTGCTGTTAGAAGTGTGGTTTAAAGTGGATGTCATTGCACCGAAAGCATTGAACCTGCCTTCAAGCTTGCCGCAGCAGTTGATTCGCGTATTGCTCAGTGAAACCGGTCAGGACTTATCTGCCAAGATTGATCCAAGTATCTTAAAACCGTATTTGCATCATTTAGATAGCAATAGCTGCCGTCAGGTGGTGAAAGCCCGCCGTGATGTGATCGAGCAACGTTATACACAAGCTCTTGATATTGCTAAGACTGCATTGCCGAACTTCAAGCAACAAGCCAAAGAAGTGTATGGCAATAAATGGCAATATGAAATTGACCGTTTAAGCTACCTGAAGCAATTTAATCCAAGTATTCGTGAAGATGAAATTGCACGCTTGCAAAAATTTCAATCAGAAGGCATTAGCTTGCTTGATGGTTTATCTGTAACACCAGAAGCGATTCAGGTGTTGGTTGTGGTTAAACCATAATTTCGAAACTTGTTTAAAAAGCACCTTCGGGTGCTTTTTTATTGTTTTGTTTTCAGCGCAAGGCACAGCTAGGGACTAGAGTATTTTTTAACGCTACATCGTTATGAACTACTCATTTAGAATGACTGAATTTCGTATTTCATGGCTAGTATCACCTAAAAAATACTCATAGTCGCAAACATAGATGAATTGTCAACAGACCCTCATCTCATGTTAAAATGGCGCATAAATTTTATAAATCAAATTAGAATAATGATGGCTAAATCTTTAGTGACCATGGGTTCTTCAACCTCACATGGCGGCATTCTCTCAGAATGCGAAAATACATTTATCATTAACGGAATTGCAGTACATCTGCATGGTATGAAACATTACTGTCCAAAATGCCAAGCTGTGGTGTCTGCAATTGCAGTAGATCAATCAACCGTAGTGCAAGGACGAGGAGTCGTGCTTGCCGGAGATAAAACGACGTGTGGCGCAACTTTTTTAGGTAATCAAACTTTAGTTTTTTCCAAAAAATAATCACAATCGAGTTGAAAAATATTTTTATAATGATTTTTCATAGTAAAGAAAGACTGACTTAGAAGTCAGCTTATCCTCGATTTAGTGATGTGAATCAGGCAAGCTTTTCCTTAAGCTATCTGCACGTGAATAGGTTTAATCAGGGAAGAGCAGAGCGATATGAAGGATTTATCATTTAAAAAGACCGCAATTCATTTTACCCATGCCAATGGAATTCCTGCGCCAAGTTATCAAAAGTTTTTCACTTGCTTTGAAGATGAATTTGATTTGAGGTCCATTCCGATGATTGGAATGAATCCGCAATATCCCATTACGCATGACTGGCGTTATTTAGTCGATCAAATTATTGATGATATTGAACAGAAATTTCATGGAAGAAAGGTCATAGGTCTGGGGCATTCTTTTGGTTCATTACTCACGCTCATGAGTGCCTATAAGCGCCCTGATTTATTTTCACAATTGGTGATTATGGATCCACCTTTTGTGATTGGTGCAAAGTCACCAATGTTTGAAATTGCAAAAAAATTAAAACTCAAGGCAATCGATCAATTGACCCCGGCAGGCATTACCTTGAAACGAAAAGATCACTGGGAAAACCATGAGCAAGCCTATGCTTCAATGCGGCATAACCCGTTATTTAAACATTTTGATGAAAGCTGTTTTCAGGATTTTTTAGCCTGTGGTTTGCAACAAGATATTCAACGGGGAGGCTTAACTTTGGCAGTGCCTAAAAGGGTTGAAGCCAAAATTTTTAGAACTGTACCTGCATGGTGGTGGCGTACGCCGAGGAAAGCACCGGCTGTACCTGTACATTTAATTAGTGCGCAGAACAGTCCATTTTACAAGCAAGGTTTTCCGCAAGGGATGCAAAAGACCTATCAAATTAATTATAGTTTAATGCAAGGCGGGCATATGTTCCCATTGGAACAGCCTGAAAAAACCGCTGAACTGGTTAAATATATTATTGCTCAACAGAAAAGCATTTAAAGATAGAGTAAGGATTCAATATGTAAGGATTGAATCCTTAAATATTTGAGCATTAGCGAATTTTCGCTTCATCCAAATGACGTGCACCTTCTAAAAGCATGCGAATCATAATCATGGTTTGTTCTGCAATTTCTTTGCGTTCAATCATAGGCATATCAATCACTGTCGCACCCATATTAAACACCAATTGGGTAATCGCTTTTGCAACAATGTCAGGATGAAACAATTTACTATGATTCAGACGTTCTAAGCGAATGAGATCTTCTTGCAGTTCTTGCTGAAAATAATTTAATTGACGCTCTACTGCTAATTTGTATGAAGCAGAACCGGTATAGGCTTCACGAAGTAATAAGCTTAAATTTCCTTCATCGGCATCTAACTGCTCAATAAAAATTTCAACTGAACTGCGAATAATACTGTTTTGTTTGGAGGCTTTTAAGCGTGCCTGATGCAAAATCTGACGCAATACATGACCAGCGCGATCAATCAATTCAATTGCCAGTTCATCTATATCTTTGAAATGTCTGTAAAAACTGTTCGGAGCAATACCTGCTTCACGAGCAACTTCACGCAGGCTTAAGGATGCAATACTTTTTTGAGGACCAATTAAATTGAGTGCGGCTTGAAACAGTTCTTCTTTGGTAATTGTTGCTTTTCGACCGACTGTGCGGACGATAACTGGCTCATGAGCAAGACTTTGTGCAGCAATTGTGGCATCAACATTTTTTTTGATTGAAGACTGATTCATATTTTTCAAAGGATTAGAGACACCAAAACATTATAGCCGTTGCTTGCTCACTTGGGAAATGAATAGAAACAATACGAATATATATACAAATATATATACATGTGTATAATAATTAAAATTCAATCGCGTGGTGCTTACTATGCATGTGTTAGAAAAAATGAAATCTCCCTTAAGTTCACTTGCTGAAACTGTTATTGATCAGCATGCAGCAAACTTTTGGCTGCAAAAATTTAATCCGCTTTGGTCATTTAACCAAGCCTTGGGGAAAATTGTTCAAAAAGAAAATTCTGCTCAAAATATGGTGAGTCTAACCATTCAGTTCAATCGTCATTTTGAGGTTGGGCAAGCAGGGCAGCATCATCCGATTTTTGTGGAAGTCGACGGTATTCGCTATGAACGCAGCTATAGTTTGACTCAACTTGATTCTCAACATGTCTTGTTGACAGTTAAAAAAGTTGATCAAGGTAAAGTCAGCTCTTGGTTGGTTGAACAGTCACAAGTCGGTGATATCCTTGAATTTGGACACCCTTATGGCGATATGCTGTTACCAGAACAGGCTCAAGCGATGCTATTGCTTGCTGCGGGTAGTGGTATTACTCCAATGTTGAGTTTACTCAAAGCACTCTCTAAAACAGATCGCATGGCCCAAGCACCGATCCAGTTGTTGTACTGGGTGAAAGAATATGCAGATGTGGCTTTTAAGGCACGTTTTGAAAAGCTCGCAGAACAATATCCAAATTTTTCATTTCAAGTTTTTTATACTCAAGAAGCCGATGCTGGCGAACGTTTAAACCAAGCTCATGCTGCATTGCTGGAAAACATTGAAAATAGCGTGGTATATGCGTGTGGTCCATCTGGTTTTGTCGCACAGGCTGAACAGTTATTTGCACATGCGCAAAGTTTTAAAAGTGAAGCTTTCAGCATGACACCTGTAGAAACTTCCGAGACTGGCTTTGTCAATGTGACTTTATTGAAATCGAAAAAAGTGCTCGCTATTCCAAAAGGTCAGTCGATTTTAGTCAGCCTTGAACAGCAGAATATAAAACCCACCCATGGTTGTCGTATGGGGATCTGTAATAAATGTGTCTGCAATAAAGTTGAAGGTTCAACAAAGAATTTAGTGAATGGCGGACAAAATTCAGAACCTGGTAATTTATTAAAAATTTGTGTCAATTCAGCACAGTCTGATCTTGTTATTGATTTATAAGTGAGTCAAATATCATGAATATGCCCGTAAAAATAGAATATTTTAAAAATCCTAAAAATGGTGAACTCACTCAATCCCAGTTAGATGGATTGGCACGTGAGTTAGACGCCATTAAACAAGAAGTGTTAGATGATATTGGGGAAAAAGACGCGAAATATATTCGTCGTGTTTATTCAACGATTCGTTATGCTTCTATTGCTGGACGTGCCTGTTTATTTGCAGGTTGGTTCCCACCAGCATGGGTTTTAGGAACCGGTTTACTCGGTTTTGCCAAAATTATGGAAAACATGGAGCTGGGTCATAATGTCATGCATGGTCAATATGACTGGATGAATGATCCGAAATTCAATGGTCCAACTTACGAATGGGATATTGTCGGTACAGCGGATAACTGGCGTCAAACCCATAACTATAAACATCATACCTATACCAATATTAAAGGTATGGATGATGATATCGGTTATGGATTGCTTCGCCTGTTCCCTGAACAGCGTTGGAAACCCGGCTATCTTTTACAACCGATTTATGCGATTCCATTTTGCTTGTTGTTCCAATGGGGCGTAGCAATTCAGAACCTTGAACTAGGTAAAGTATTGTTTGGTCGTAAAACCAAAGAACAAGCTAAAAAAGAATGGCAGCCAATGCAACGCAAAATCACTAAACAATTGTTTAAAGATTATGTGTTCTTCCCATTAATTGCCGGTCCAGCAGCATTGCCTGTTTTAGCGGGTAACTTGGTGGCGAACGGTATGCGTAATATTTGGACCTTCAGTATTATTTTCTGTGGTCACTTCACTAAAGATGTTGAAGTCTTCCCGAAAACAGTACTTGAAAATGAAAGTCGTGGTCACTGGTACATGCGTCAGATTCGTGGTTCATCGAATTTAACCGGTTCAGAAGCCTTTCATATTTTGACTGGTCATTTAAGTCATCAGATTGAACATCATTTATATCCAGATGTTCCGGCACGTCGCTATCGTAAAATGGCGCCAAAAGTACAAGCTGTTTGTGAAAAGTATGGCTTGAACTACAACAATGCAAGCCTGATCAAACAGTATGGCAGCGTGATTAAACGTATTGCAAAATATGCTTTTCCATTTAAGAAATAAGTTTATCTAAAGATTTTGATACGCTGTTTTTCAGGAGTGATTGTGGGATAACAATCACTCCTGAAATTTTTATAAGATAGAATAAAAATTATAGGTCATTAATTTAGTATTAAAAGTTGAATGAATTTGTTAATAAATTAACTTTGCAAATTGTTTAGCTTTTGTTAATTTTTTTATGAATATTTTTGCATAAAAATCTTCTTTTTGAGCACTTTTGCCTATTGTCAAAAAGTAAAAATATATGACTGTAATTATACTCCCTAGGGGTATGTTCAATAAAGCAACATCTATTAATTGGTAAAAAAAATTAAATAGATAAGTCTATAAATAGTCATGCTTATAAAGCATTTGATTTTATTGTTTTATTTGTTATTTATTTGCTTAAATTAAAGTATATTAAGGTTTTGTGAATAATTAAATGCAAATAATAATGATTATTAAAATACGAATTAATTGATTAATGATTAAAAAGAATGATCATTTTTACAAACTATAATAAAAGCGGGATGTGTTAATTTTTGTATATAAATATGCCATTTGGTATAGGAAAGAAAAATGCACAAAAAACCGTCTTTAATAGCTCATAAATTTGAATCTGGTTTTACTCTCATAGAGCTGATGGTTACAGTGGTAATTATCGCCATTCTTGCAGCAATCGCGATGCCTATGTATTCAAATTACATCACTAAAGCGAAGGCGCGTAATGCTGGGGCAGATCTGGTTGCATTAAGCCTGGTTTTAGAAAGTCTGTATCAACGTAATTTAACTTATACAGCTCCTACTCCTAATCCTACAACCACGACTGCACAAACTCAAACCCATGCTTCAGCTTGGCAGCCGGCCGAACTTGAAACTTTTGACTACACCATGGAAGTCAAAGATATAGATTCAAAAAAGGGATATGTACTTACCGCCACAGGTAAAGGTCGTAATGTAGGGTGTACTTTAACTTTAAATAGTAAAAATCAACGTGGTGTGCCTGCGACATCAGGCTGTGGTGGATTAACGTCATGGTAAGTCAACGTGGAGTGACCCTCATCGAGTTGATGGTTGCTATTGCTTTGCTTGCAATATTGGCATTGGCGATCTTTCCGCTTGGAAGAGCTTGGGTAGCAAATCAACAAATTACTAAAACTGAAAAACTATTTTTAGAAGCATATGCACGCGCTAAAAATGAAGCATTGCGTAATCCGAACGCTGTGAAAGGTGATGTAAAAACTGCAAGTTTAGAAGTAACCACTACCGCTGTAAATGTAAAAGATAGTAATGGTGTGGGTATTTGGAGCATAGATATTGCCCCCACTGTTACCGTAACACTTTCAACTGGATGTACTACGGGTCATCAGAAAGTAGAGCTCAATAATAATGCACATTTACTTACCGGAAGCTGCACCTTTTATACTGTAGCAGCAAGTGGAGGTACAGATGCAACAGGTACTTTATAAAAATTCTGCTCTGTATAAACAGCAGCAAGGTGCGACCTTGATAGAAGTACTGGTCTCTATGGTGTTGATGGCAATTATTGGCTTGGGTGCAGCCTATATTTCTGGACGTACAGCGGTAATGCATCGTGATCAAAATATTCATTTGCATACAGTAAACCAGATGCGACAGCAGTTAGAAAATTCAGCTGAGTGTGCTGGTAAAAACGCTGGAACACATACAGTACAGATCCAGGTTGCTGGTACAGATGTTAATTTAAATTGTGTTGTAAGCGAAGGGGCTTATACCGTTGTTGCAAGAGACTCTACTGGTACAGGGGTTGCTTCCTCGACATCAGGTGGAATCAAAGTAAATGCTGCAACATTAGCGGTTAAAGAAGAAGATACTTTTGTACCTGTCAAAGTGCAAATGTCGCCGTGAAAAGGAGAGGGAAAATGGATAACCTAAAATTTTCACAGCGAGGTATTTCGTTAATTGAAATCCTGATCGCATTGGCGCTTTCAATCATTATTATTTTAGCAATGCTACGGGCATTTGTTACTACTGGTAAAGTGACAACAGAAGCTTCTCTCGGCGCAAAAGTTGATAGTCATATTATGTTGGGTTTAATCGCAACTGACCGAATTTTACAAGGTTTAGGTTATGGCTTAACTAACCCGACTGTCGCAGATTTTAAAGTATTAAATGCAGATGGAGATGCTGTTGCATTGGGCCAAGCTGGTAAATTTTTAGTGTGGAAAATATCAAATACTCACTGTCAGGCTTTGCAAAGTCATACAAATGGGTTGTATCTATATGGGAAAACTGATGTGGGTTATACATGTTCTGGTTTGACTAAACCAGCAGATACGATCTCCAAAGAGCCTTTAATCCAGATTGATCATACTGCTTTAAATGACTCAGGGATTGCCAATACCACCAATAAAATTGGTAGTATTGATATAAAAGTAGAACAAATCACTGGAGGATGTAGCCCTTTTGGTATTAAAAGTGATTTAAGCATGGCTTTGGGTAAGTATCAGGTGATTTTGCTGGCAAATACTTATGCTGCGAGTACAGATAGCTCAGCACGTACAATTCAGAACATAACATGTCTGTTTAACTTTAAATAAGGGGAATAAGCCATGCATTACTCTACAAAAAATAAAAAAAATCTGAATAAGTCTATTCCTTTTGTCAAACAGGCAGGTATTTCTTCACTTCTATTTATTTTATTAGTTGGCTTGTCTTTAACTGTACTGACTGTAGGTTATATGTCGTCAATGCGTAACTTACAATCGAGTGCGACTACTGCGCATGCGCAGACTCAGGCGCAAATGAAAGCGATGATGGGGTATCATGCATTGAGTAAGTTTTTGTTGAATCAACCTCAAGGATATTTAGATAAAATTACCGCAGGTGACATTAGTGAAGGTACTACAATTACAAGTAGTTATGTAAAATCTATTTCATGTCCAGCATCAACAATTCCTGGTGAAGTACATTATTGTTTTGATATTACAGGTAAAAGTGGTGGGGCTTCGGCAATTATTAGTGCCATGTATGCATATCAGAAAGAAGTTCAGCAAAGTACTGTTGCCGGCACTATTTTTGCTGGTGGTTTGGTGGTGGGGGGGAATGCAAATTTTGTAGGTGAGACGGGTGAGAATGTCACAATTTTTGTAGGTGGTGAAAATGCTGGTAAGGTCGTTGATACTTCTGGTGCAGAAGTTACTTTAGAACGAATTACAGTGCAAGCTTATACGAATCCAATTGAGGTTGCAGATGCTAGAACTTTAAAAAATTATGCAAATTACCTTTTCACTAAAAACAATGCTGGATCAATAGAATGTTATAAAAATAATCTGCATATTACAGGAGGAACAGTAATTACAACACCAATACAAATTACATGTCCAACAGGAGTATCTATTGATAATAAAGGAGTATGGTCATTTAATTCATCGACAACCAATTTGCCAGGGATCATGTGGTTTGAAGGGAATGTTCTCATTCAATTGCAAAAGACTCCAAATGATATGGTCAATACTGTTTTAGCGACAGGTTCAGTCACAACAGACTTAGGTACAGGAAATATAGCCGGTACTTATAATGCTTATGCACCTTTACATTATTTATTAATGGCTAGTGATAGTAATATTAAGACACGTTTGGATAAGGTTTGCCCAGCTGAAAATTATCCTGTTCAGTATTGTCAACCTTATGATGCGACACAGCGAAGTTTAATTACAAGTGTGACATATTTTAAAAACAATAAAGATAAATTTTTAAAAAATACCAATCTATTTCCAGCAAATTTATCGAATATTTTATTTTTAACAGACACTGAATTTGCAATTGATGCTGCTAATGATACAACGCTTAATTTGTATGGCAACATAGTTGGTACTAAAGGAGCAGGTGGTACAGGTAAGGCATCTGGAAAAATTACAGGTACTGGTGATATTAATATTAAAGGGAACTTGGTTGTTACAGGTGATTTGACAACAGAGGTACAAGGTAATATGACAGTTACTTTAGGCAAAAGTAATACTGATGGTAATAATATTCCTGTATTAATCTATTCGACCAAATCAAAATCCATCCGCTACATGTAAGCTTTCAAAATCTAAAAACCCACAATTAATTGTGGGTTTTTATTGCCTTTAATTTAAACGATTAAGCCAACTTTTTACAGTTAATAATTTCAGGCAAAGAATTATCTACCCCCACCATATAGGCATGATCAGCAAGCGCAAGCATTTCATTATCTTCTATACTATTGCCATAGGCATAAGTTACAGAATAATGATCTAAAGAATACTTTTCTAAAATTCGTAGTTTTTTTTGTTCTGAGCTACAGTCTGGAGTTGTGTATTGTCCAGTATAAGTATTATTTACTTGTTCAGTCTGAGTACAAATTAAATCAATATTTAATAGCTCACAGACATGCTTGAGATAGACATCGACCGATGCTGAAACCAGTACAACTTCATCGCCTAAAGCTTGATGCTGTTTAAGTTGTTTCAGTAAAGGCGGATTTAATTGAGATATTAAATTTGCTGCATATTCCTGCGCAATTTGCTCTAACTCTAAAACATTGGCATTGCTAAACATTGCACGAAATAATTTAGAGCGCATGGCATGCGCAGGGTAGGCATTTAAATAATAGGCTTGAATCCAAGGGAGGATTTTAATGCCTTGTTTGACGATATGTCGTTTGGATAAAGCATAGAAGATAAACCCCGTGAAACTGTCTTTTTTACACAGGGTTCCATCAAAATCAAAGAGCGCTAAATTTTTATTCTTTTTGCTCGTTGCATACATGATTGATATCTTCCATTTACGCGTGTTGCAAACCAGTTGGTATTATATTCGCGGCTTAGTTTAGGACCAGAAATGACCACTTCAGGCATAATCGCATAAATAGGATCTTTGCCGGTTTTCTCATGATAGAGTTTGGTTACAGCACGATAGGTGGCTGTATCTTCAAAACTTTTATCTTTTTCTTTTTTTAAGTCGGCACGAATTTGTCGAGGTGTGACTAAGATATTGTTGGCTGCAAAAACACTAATCAGTTCACGTTCAGACTGGCTGCCGGCAGAACGGATTGAACCCTCTTTAGTATAAAGCAATAAGTCGCCATCCAAGTCTAGCTCAGCTGCTGTTAAATCATTCAGCATGCTTTGAAAGGCGGCGTTGCGACTTGAATACATGCCAGAGTTATAATCTGCAAAACGATAAATCGCTTTATCATAATCGGTAGGGTACATCATTAAACGGTGAATGCCGTAATACAAACCACCATATTGGCTATATAAGTCGGTGCGTAGTTCGGCAATATTGCCGCCTTGACGTTTGTGTTCTTTGGCATAACCAATATGAACTTGCATTGAGCCCAATGTGGTAATTGGATTTAATTTTTCACCAATGTCTTGTCCAACCAATTTTGCTGCACCCGTTAATGCGCTGACATGATAATGTTTTGACATATAGGCAAAAATTTCACGATATAACTCATCCAATTCACGTTCAGTTTTTACCCGACGCATTTGGCTTAAATAGTTATCTTCAGGGCTAGGCTGGTTTTTTAAGACTTCTTGGAAATAGCCTGCCATTGTTCCGCCCAGACCATCACCCAATTTGCTTTTAAATTTTTCATCCAAACGGTCTTGAACTTCTTTAACTGCCTTGACACCTAAGCCTGGAACTTGTGGATCAGCGACAAAGTTAGATTCTTGATCTACGACAGCCACAATACTGCAAATATTCTCCTTGGTTTGGGGAATATCGAGCTGGTCTGTAATACTGTAAATATCTTTGGCCCATGAGCTTCGTTCATTGACACGCGGTGGGATCAGACGCTTGATTTGATCTTCTTCTAGAGTCAGTTCGTTATTTTTTGACCACCAAGAATTATCTCCACATGCCACTAAACTAAGAGACAAAGCCAGAATACTCAAGGATTTAACATGAGATGACATAAAAAGAGTTTTTTTCATAATGATGAAAACATATTCCAAAAGGATGAGCCAATACAGCAGATGCAGTATACTATGCCGGTCGAAAAAGTGATGAATTTATATGTATATTGGTCCATATCAGCTGTCAAATAATTTAATTGTTGCTCCCATGGCAGGTGTTACGGATCGTCCATTTCGGACGTTGTGTAAATATTTTGGTGCGGGGCATGCCGTCAGTGAAATGATGACCTCAGATCAAACTTTACGAATGAGTAAGAAAAGTTTGTACCGTGCCAATTTTGATGGTGAAATCGCACCTATATCTGCACAGATTGCAGGTTCAGACCCGCTCGAGCTTGCTGAAGCAGCACGCTATCAAGTCGCCAATGGCGCACAGATTGTTGATATCAACATGGGCTGTCCTGCCAAAAAAGTCTGCAATAAATTAGCTGGTTCCGCATTATTAAAAGATGAAGATCTGGTGGCACGTATTTTAGATGCTGTCGTGGCTGCTGTGGATGTGCCGGTGACCTTAAAAACTCGTTTAGGTTATTTAAATGGTCATGAAAATATTATGCGCGTGGCAAAACGTGCCGAAGAAGCGGGTATAGCTGCATTGGCATTGCATGGTCGAACCCGTGAAGACATGTATCTGAATACTGCACGCTATAGTTTAATTAAAGACGTCAAACAGATGTTGAATATTCCTGTGATTGCCAATGGCGATATCGACAGTCCTGAAAAAGCCAAATATGTACTCGATTATACGGGTGCTGATGCCGTGATGATTGGGCGTGCTGCACAAGGAAGACCGTGGATCTTTCGTGAAATTTCCCACTATTTAGCAACAGGTAAACACTTGGCTGCACCGAATATTCAAGAAGTTAAAGATGTGCTGTTAGGGCATTTATCTGAACTGTATGACTTCTATGGTGAATATTCAGGGTGTCGGATTTCGCGTAAACATATTGCCTGGTATACCAAAGGTTTACGTTCAAGCAACGAGTTCCGTCAGAATATGTATAAAGTAGAAAGTACGGCTCAACAGTTCGATGTGGTTGAAGACTATTTCAATCAGTTACTCGCTCAAGGTGAAATTATGAGTGATGTGCAAGTTGAACAGGTCAATCTACTTGAAACCAAATAATGATCGAATAATGTAGTTTGAATAAAGATTTGAATAAAAACCTCTCAGTTGAGAGGTTTTTTGTGGCTGATATGATTTAAATGATTAGGCTTGGCTCATTTCTAGAACCAGTTGGTTAATTAGATCCGCAGCTTCTATTTCTCGAATCTGAGCGACATTGGTTCCTGCCCAAAATGCACCAAAACCATAATCGCCTTGCGCTGTTGCCGCTACATTGAGTTGTTTTCCCAAGTCATAGCAATATGGATAGGTCGCAACAGGAGGGCGCTCAGGACGATCTACTTGGGTATGCCAGTGATTAATCAAGCCCCGCGCAGGACGGCCAGAAATACTTGCGCTAATTTGAGTAATCGGTTTGCTAAACAGTGCTTTTCGATACGCTGTATTGGCATTTGAGCTTTTACATTGCACAAATGCAGTCCCAAGTTGAACTGCTGCGGCACCCAATTTAAATAAAAGTTGAGCCTGCTGTCCATTCATAATGCCGCCAGCAGCAACAATGGGTAAGCTGCAATACTGTTTTAGCAATTGAATCAAATCGGACGTTTTAACAGCACTGTCAAAGGTTTCGTTAAAAATACCGCGATGTCCACCCGCTTCAATGCCTTGAGCAATAATGACATCAATTCCAGCCGCTTCAATTTCAAGTGCTTCAGCCAGATTGGTCGCTGAAACCATGGTGATAATACCCGCTTGTTTTAAAGCCTGAATTTGATGCGGATGTGGAATACCAAAGTGGAAACTGACCGCTTTAGGTCGTGTTTCTAAGACTAAATTTAAATAGTCATCATGATCTAAAAAGCTGGGATAAATACATTTTAATTCTGTTGGCGGAACAGCATGATACTTTTCAAATTGAGGTGCTAGATATTGAATCCATTGCTTTGCAAGCTCGTGGTCGAGTTCTAAACTTTGATGGCAAAAGAAATTTACCTGAAAAGGTTGGTGGGTCAGTGCTTGAGTTTCTAAAATCTGCTGGCGTGCCGCTTCAACAGAACTTGCACCCAAACCGAGTGAGCCTAAGCCGCCTTGATTAGAGACTTCAGCAGCCAATTTTGGGGTGGAAATACCTGCCATAGGGGCCAGGAAAATAGGATGTCTAATATCAAGTTGTTCTAATAAAGTCATATTTAGCTCCTGCTGATTTATATTACTTTGCCCAAGCCCTGAAAATTAAGCAAATAATATTCGTTATTTCCTGAGGAAATGAAATGACATTTTTTTGCTTGCTTACCTTCATGGCGCCCTATAAATGAAAAGTCAATCTAGAGGGATATTTCAGGCATAATGTGGTGTTATATGATGTGACTATTGGGCAAGTTATGATGAAGCCGTTCATTTTTGCGACTTTAATTTCAAGTTTATTATTTTCAGCATGTTCAAGCTCTGAACAGCATAAAACACAGATTGATCCGCAGCAATACAAAGTTCAGGATGTCGCAAGTTTGCAACTGCGTTTTGAGACTTTAAATCAACAGTTATCTAAAAATTATCAGGCATTTAAAAAAACCAATAATATTGCCTTTTCAGATCAGTCCGTACTGGATGTCAATCAACTCAAGACATTAGATCAGAATGCAGTGAGCCGAACGTCTTTAAAACCCGTCAAACAAGCCTATTGTGACATGATGAACGGGTATTTTGCGGAGATGTATCATTTGGGCAATCAAAACCTGAATTTAATCGGGCAAGTCCAATTACCTAATATGCAAGCTGAAGACTTGACTAAAAGTTTTGCAAATGCAGATCAGTTTTATGACTTTATTTTAAATCGCTATACCACATACCGTCAGGCACAAGAAATAATGGGCTATGGTTGTAATTTGAAAGCCGCTTTAAACTAAATTTTAAAAATAGAATGTATAAAAAAGCCCATCACGTGATGGGCTTTTTAATTTCAGTATTTTAGAATTAACAACCGGTTAATTTTTCAGGTTGTGGGCGTTCGTCGGAGAAGAAAATTGGACGAAGTTTGACGCCAATGCTGTTACCGATAAAGGCGAAAATTAGCCATAACCAGCCATGTAAACTACCTGATGCAATACCACTGAAGTAAGCGCCGATGTTACAGCCATATGCCAAACGTGCACCGTAGCCTAATAATAAACCGCCAACAACAGCAGCAATCAGTGAGCGCTTTGGAATATTGAAGTTTGGAGCGAATTTACCTGCCAGACTGGCTGCCAATAATGCACCCAGCATAATCCCGAAGTTCATCATTGAGGTAATATCGAACCATAATGATTCAGACAGCGCTTTGGCATTACCGGGTTGTTGCCAATACGCCCAAGAGGCAACATCCACACCCATAAAACTCGCAGATTTTGCAGCCCAAACGGCAAGTGCGGAAGTGACACCCCAAGGACGACCGGCTAAAGCCAACGTTGCAAAGTTAAGCAAGGTGAGGATGATCCCACCCCAAACTAAAGGCCATGGACCACGTAAGAATCGTTTTAAACCTTGAGTTTGCGCTTGAGGTTCAACTTCAAGTGAACCATGACGTTTTTTCTCAAAATAAATCGTTGCAAATGCAATCGCAGCAAATAGTATAAAACTGACGATTAGGGCAGGGATAACACCTAAGCTTGAAACTATTGAAATAGGTGCAAGATGAGGCAGGTTAAACCACCAATCCAAATGCGTGGTTGCAATTAAAGAGCCGAGGCAGAAGAAAATCAGCGTTACGATCATACGTGCGCTGCCGCCGCCTACCGTGTAGAGCGTACCGGAAGCACAGCCACCGCCTAATTGCATGCCTATACCAAAGATAAAAGCACCAATCATCACCGACATGGAAACAGGGCTGACATTACCTTTGACAGGATTACCAAATAGCTCACCTGCACCTAAAGCAGGGAAGAATAGCAATACAGCAAGACCCAGCATGATCATTTGCGCACGCAAGCCACGACCACGACGTTCTTTAATAAAGACACGCCAGCTGGAGGTAAAACCAAATGAGGCATGATAAAGCGTCATGCCCAAGGCACCGCCAATCAGGAATAATAAGGCTTGATTCAGCCCAACAACTTGATAGGCACCAAGTGTACCAATCAACAATAGAAAAAGAGCAACCCAAATCGACAGATTCGATCGATTGGATTTTGCAGCAATAACAGACATGGGAGAATAAAAATAACTAAATGAATCGGGGTATTTTAGTCGATTCTTCAACTATATATATTATTAAAACTTATAGATTATAAGTATTTTAATTGAGAATAACTGATTTGCTATATTTATAAAATTAATAATTGAGATGCTAAAATGTAGAAACTTTAAATAAAGAACCAAGGGCGCTGACAAATGCCATAGCGAGATTTCCTTATGAGATAACCTGTAAACTGCCTTTTATCATTGAAGTATTAGCGAAATGACTAGACAGTATACTAAGTGCAGTTAGGGATAAAATGCCAACAATATTACAGTTGTTGGCATATATTGTTCTGGACTAATTAAAATCGAGAACATGAGGAAAAGGGCACTCAGTGAAAAAGTCAGGGCAGAAGAACCTGCTGCTTATGAGGGGGATAGGTAGCCATTCCCATGATTAAACTGGTAAGGGAAATAATCCCATCATTTGCACCCCGTACTGCTGCATGAAGCCAACTGGTTCTTTGAGTATAATGTTTTTGGTTATGAAAATAATATGACAGCTAAACATGCACTTAAAAAGTATCGGTACTTCAACCCTATAAAAATGGAAGGGTAAAAGCAAGATTGGTAAAAATAAAAAAGCTCCTGATGAGGAGCTTTTTTATTCAATAAATTAAATTATTGTTGGGCTTTTTCTTTCATATCTGCAGCGCCTTGTTCAACAGCACCGGCAGTTGCTGCAGTGGCTTCTTTAGCGGATTCTTTAGCATCTTTTGCAGCAGCCTCCGTTTTTTTAGCAGCTTCTTCACCTGCAGCATCGATTTTAGCAGTAGCTTCCTCAGTTGCAGCCTTGGTTTTTGCAGCAGCTTCATCAGCAGCTTGTGAAATGTCATGACCTGCCTGATCTGCAGCATTTTCAAGATGTTCGCCAGTTGTTGCACCAGTTTCAGGTGCTTTCTCTTTGTTACAACCAACTAAAGCAACAGTAGCAGCAAGACCTAAAGCAACAAGTAATTTATTCATTTTCATATGTCCTTCTAATTGTTTTACCCATAAAAATGGGATAAAGCGAATATAATCGAAATGTCGTCTAAATAACGATCGAAAATTGTTGATTAAATGTAACGTTTGGTGAAAAAACTCGAGTGAAAAAAAAGGCTTATATCTACGGATAGATATAAGCCTATGTTTATTTTATTCAAATTTAATTGCTTAGATGATGCAATTATTGCCCGTTACGGATAATGTAATCGAATGCAGACAGTGATGCCTTCGCGCCTTCACCGGTGGCAATGATGATCTGCTTGTAAGGCACCGTGGTACAGTCACCGGCAGCAAATACACCTTTCACATTAGTTTCGTTGCGCTCGTTAATCACGATCTCGCCACGGTTTGAAAGTTCAACTTTAGAGGTTTTCAGGAAGTCGGTATTTGGCAACAGACCGATCTGGACAAAGATCCCGGCCAATTCAATGGTATGTTCAACATCGGTAGCACGGTCCTTGTATTTCAGCGCTGTCACCTGTGAACCGTCACCGACCACTTCTGTGGAAAGCGCATTCATGATCACGGTGGTATTCGGCAAGCTGTTGAGCTTGTCCTGCAGCACCTGATCGGCACGAAGTTTGGTATCAAATTCCACCAGAGTCACATGCTCGACAATCCCGGCAAGGTCAATCGCCGCTTCCACACCCGAGTTACCGCCACCAATCACCGCAACACGTTTGCCTTTGAACAATGGACCGTCACAGTGCGGGCAGTACGCCACACCACGGGTTTTGTATTCCTGCTCACCCGGAACGTTCATTTCTCTCCAGCGTGCACCGGTAGAAAGGATGATGGTTTTTGATTCCAGCTTGGCACCGTTTTCCAGCGTTACTTCAACCAGACCGTTGGCGGTTTCATCCGCCCCTTTAATCGCCGCGACTTTTTGCAGGTTCATGATGTCGACATCATAAGCGCGCACATGCGCTTCCATTTCAGCGGCAAATTTCGGACCTTGGGTCTTTTGCACCGAAGTGTAGTTTTCAATGTCCATGGTATCCATCACCTGACCACCAAAGCGTTCAGCAACAATCCCGGTTTGAATGCCTTTACGTGCCGCGTAGATTGCCGCGGTATTACCTGCAGGTCCGCCACCAATCACCAGAACATCAAAGGCGCCTTTGGCATTGAGTTTTTCCGCATCCTTGGCAGATGAACCAGAATCCAGTTTGGCCACGATTTCTTCCAGAGTCATACGGCCCTGACCAATGTGTTCGCCATTCTGGAACAGCATCGGCACCGCCATGATTTTGCGCTGTTCCACTTCATCCTGGAAAAAAGCCCCGTCAATCATGGTCGCAGTCGCGCCCGGATTATTAATCGCAATCAGGTTCAGGGCTTGCACCACGTCCGGACAGTTATGGCAGCTGAGCGATACGAATACGTCAAAGTCAGAGGTCAAATTCAAGCCCTTGATTTGTGCCAGCACTTCATCCGAGACTTTCGGTGCATAACCCGACACTTGCAGCAAGGCCAGGATCAAAGAGGTAAATTCATGTCCCATCGGCAGACCGGCAAAGTTCACACGAGGCTGTTCACCGACTTTGGCAATCCCGAAGCTGGGAGTACGTTTGTTAGTGCCATCAAAACGGGCGGTTACCAGATCCGACAACGCAGCAACTTCGGTCACCAGCTCCTTGATTTTGTCCGATTTGTCGGAAGCATCTAAAGAGGCTACCAATTCAATCGGGCTTTCCAGACGTTCCAGTAAGGTTTTAAGTTGCGCTGAAGTGTTTTGGTCTAACATGGCTAAGGTCTCCAGGGGAGTAAATGCTTATTGAATAAGGCTATAGTAGGGTAAATGAATAAATAGGTAAAACAGTTTGTTTTTATTATTAAGATCGGATTATTAAATCAACAAACATTTATCTTATCTAAACCCTGCTTCATTTCAAAACTTAAAAAAATTCGAATGAAAGAACGACCAACAAAAATAAAAAAAGCCCATAATAGGGCTTTTGAATTGCTTTATTTAAGGTGTAATGCGCTGTTCAACCCTTAACACGCGCCCTTTTAAATGCTGCGATAAGAAAAATAGAATCAAGCTTAAAATTGCAGATAAAATAAGCATTGCAATAATAAAGATATTCACCAAATCGCTCATCTGTTCTGCTTGATCCACTTGCTTCGAGACACTTGCCGCCATCGGGGTTAAGTTCTTTCCATAAAGTTGATGCTGCATGGTCCATAATTGTTCGGGCTTGAAACCATATTCAATAAAGTGAGGATCTGTTTTTTCCGCTTTAACCAAAGCCAGAACCTGAGGGATGGCCGCATCTTTATCCACAGGCTTATGCAACAACGCGGCTTGTGCGAGTAAATAAGCCCTCACTGGCTCATCTAAATCAGTCTGCTGTAAATACTGGGCCAATTCACTTTGCTGAATATTTTTATCGTATTGAATTGCTTCGCTATAAGCATTATTTGCATCATCATTTAAATCGTATTGCAGAAAGGTTAAGCCCGACCACAACACAATAAAGGCAACCAGCCATCCGACAAATTTCAAAATAAAAGACTGAAAACGCGTATAGAAGAAGCGTATTTTCTTTAAAAAATGAATGACAAAAAATGCCCCGACAAAAGACACAAACAGCTTCAGAATCAGCCAGCCAAACCATGACAACAGATTGATAAAATAATCGGTGTGCTGGCCGAGTTCAGCAAGATTTTCATCTACACTCATTGGCATATGCAGTTGTTTCAATTCGGTGGTAATACCAAAAAAACTATAGACAAAATCATGTTGTAGAAATAATGCCACCACTGATGCAAGGAAAACGGTGCTGCTGGTGAGGCACAATAAGGTCAGATTGCGTTGGCGCTTTTTCAGCGCCACAACACCAGATTCAATCTGTTGCGGATTCACAGCATATTCATCTAAGGGAGGCAAACGGTTTCTCCTAAAGTGCAGGCAATGAACTTAAGCGTATTCTTAAGATTTATTCACTCCACTGTTACTTGATTCTATAACCAAATGATTCAAATTTTCTTGCAAAGCACGTAAGCGCGTGGTGGCTTCAGCACGTTTTTGCATGCCTTCTTTTTGCACCTGAATCACATCATTAACAGTCTTAATAAGGGTGTTTTGCACATGTTCAAGCGTTTCAATATCAATCACTGAACGTTGATTAGCTTTGGCGGTATCGACCGAGTTTTGATGTAACAAGTCTGCATTACGGCGTAACAGATCATTGGTTGCATCATCAATACTATTGGCAAGTTGCACACTATTTTTCTGTTCATTTAAGGAAATAGCCAAACTGATTTGGTTTTTCCAAGCCGGTAAAGTGATGTTTTTAATCGCATAAAACTTATCCACCAACATCAAGTTATTGGATTGGATAATCCGAATCATCGGCAAGGTTTGCATGGCTGATTGCTGTAAAACCTGTAAATCACTGACCCGCTTTTCCAGATTATTGGCCAAATGATTCAGGTCATAAACCTTTTGCACCGATGCCTGATCTTGAGTTTGGCTGGTTAAAGTTGCGATTTCCTGCTGGATTTCCTGTTCTTTCAATTTCCCGGCAGCAATATAAATGCCCAGTTGTTTATATTCATCCTGCACACCATGGAACATTTTATCCAGGGTATCAACGCGACTTTTAAGACCCGATTGTGAAGTTTCAATTTCTTTAACCAAAACATCAATTTGTTCTTTGGTGCTATTAAAATGCTGATCAAAGTTCTGCTTGGCACCCTTCATTTTACTGATCAAACCACCGAAAAAACCTGAACTTTTTTTCTTGTTTAAAATGCTGCTGGTATTCAACTGCTGTGCAACTTGAACCACCTGATTTAACTTTTGACCTGTAGCATCCAGATCTTTATTTTGCACAAGATTCAACAGTTCATCGGTATAGGTCGATGTTTTTGTCGCAATATTTTTACCATATTCAGCGACTGCGTTATGACTCATTGCAGCCAATTCTTTGCGTGCATTCATCACTTCATTAAAGTCTGAAGCCTGCAAACCAATTTCCTGTAAATTCAGTTGCTGAAATTTTTGCTGAACCACATCTGTGCTTACTTCAGCGGGTAAATCTTTATGCTCAAAATCGGTCATGGCTCACCTGGTATCATTATTAATCTATTGGTTTCTGTAGTGATTTTCTTAAAGTTTTGATCAGATTCTCTCGGCTATTATCCAACTTTTCCAGCTCACTTGTCGAATTGCTTTGATTGCTTTGTTTAACATGATATTGCCATGCCGGAATCAAGACCTGCTGTGCCTCTTTAAAACGATCTAGCAAGGTAAAAGAAAGTTGTTGAGATAACTGCATTTGTGTAATTGCAATATCATTACTGGCCTGTAAAGTTTGTAATGTATTAATTTTTTTCGATAATCTCTCCGCAAAATTATCCAAAGGATGCTGATTCTTGACAAAATTTGGGTATTCCACTAAAAACTCTTGTGCAGCCCGAATGTATTTTGCCATTTGCTCACGATGCCCAAGCAACTGCTGAAAACGAGCTTGCGACTTTTGAATCTCGATTTGCAATTTTTGACTTAAATGATTGGCTCGATTGAGCAATTGATCCAGATTTTTATAATATTCAACCTGCCCTGATCCATATTCCAGGTCAATCCCCAACCACTTTTGCAAAGCATTAAATTTACGTGTTTTTAAATATTTTTTTGAATCAGCCAAGGATTGAATCAGCTGTTCTATCGTTGAACTGAGTTGCTGGGTAAGATGTGGATCTACCCCGTTTAATAACACCGACTGAGCTTGAATAATTTGATCAGCATAATGATTCAGACGATATTGATCATTCAGCAAAGGAACTAAATCATTACGCTGAATGGAGAGAAGTTCAGCCCGATTTACTTCAATTTCAGCCAAAGGAACAAGAACATCTATCTGTGACATCATCTTAGAAACTCAATAAAATCATTTTTATACTACGGCTTTCATACAAAATATCATGTAGTGTTTTGCAATTTCTAGAACATATTTATATTAAATTGGATAAAGATTTAAACAAGTTTTTAAAACAATTCATTTTTACGAATTTACAAAGTACCTCTATTTATAGAGATGAGTCCCATCTTTTGTATAATTTCATGAAATGCTTGTAAGGTTAATATCTCAATTGCTTGATCACTCAGGTGAATAATTTTGTAAGTCTCTACAGGCTACAATACATGTAATGACAAATTTCTGAAGAAAAATTTAGTTTTGTCATTCCTTTTTTGCTAACAAAAGTTTTTTAATTATATCGGCAACTTTTTAATGATAAAAAATTATAAATAAAATAAACAATTTTAACCACTTAGAAAGTTAACCATGAAATTTATTCATCAAATCATCTGCTTTACTCAAAATATAACAATGATCTTTTTGCGTGATGGTCGGGTAATTATGGTCAATTGTTGATCAATTCTTTATTCTATTGTTCTGCTAATACAGGAGTATTAGACAGCAATGAAAATTTGAATAAAAAAATTGCTTTCATGGACCTGAACTGGACAATAATGATATGACAAACAAAAAATTATTTTTTAAATGGACGTCGAATGCTTTGCTTGCAGCTACAGCATTCACATCGCTCGCGATTCATGCCGCTACACCGACGACGCCTGTTCCGCCAAATAGTCAGCAAGTTTTTTTTGTTGGCAATAACTGGGATGGAACAGTGACGGTGATTCGTCCATCGGGTGATTTTGGTAAAATCGGTGTTATCAACATGATTCCTGATCGCAAAGAGCGTTTGAAGGAAATCCACCTCAATCCAATTAAACTGATTGCCTATACTTATATTCAGTCCACCGCTGGGGAAGGTAATGATCAGCTGGTAGATGATATGTACTCAACCCCAGACGGCAAGTCAGTGGTGGCATCTCGCCCAAGTTTTGCAGATGTGGTATCTATCAATATTGCTACGGGCAAGATCAACTGGCGTACCCCTGTTGAGGGTTTTCGTGCCGATCATATGGCCGTTTCTCCTGATGGTCAGCGCTTAGCTGTCTCAGCGTCTTCGGGTAACGTCGTTCATGTTCTGGACATCAACACAGGTAAGGAATTAGGACGCTTTGCAACAGGCGACAAACCGCATGAAAACATCTTCTTTGATGGTGGCTCAAAAATTTTGAATTCAGCTATTGGGAATGTAGAGACCGCTATGGATGCATCATGGCAAGATTTCACCAAGGGTAAACGGTTTATCACCATTGCTGATGCGAATACGTTTAAAGTGCTCAAGAAAATTGATTTCCGCCCTGCATTAGATGCGGTAGGTCGTAAGGATTTATCCAATGCAGTGCGTCCGATTGTGTTTAGTAATGATGAAAGTAAAATTTATGCACAGGTTTCGTTTTTTAACGGCTTGATCGAGTATGACCTGAACCAGAATAAAATTACTCGCATTGGTCAACTACCAGGCAGCTCAACAATTCCGTCTGACCGGACAAAATATGTAAATGACTCTCGTCATCATGGACTATCCATCAGTGCCGATGGTGAGAAATTGTGTGTGGCAGGTACCATGGATGACTATGCAACCATTGTCGACCGTTCAACCTTAAAAGCTGGGAAACTGATAGCGGCAGGCAAGCCATATTGGGCAACCCAAAGTCCTGATGGGAAAAGCTGCGTGATTTCAGAGAGTGAGACTGATGTGGTCACCGTAATTGATTTTGCCACAGGTGAAAAGGTTCTGAGTGTGCCAGTAGGCAATCATCCACAGCGTGTTCGTATCGGTTATGCACCGGCTGGCTGGTCAACGAAGTAATGAACCGTTAATAAGCTGATAATTGATGAATTGAACAGACCTGACTCTGGATTGGGTCTGTTTTTTAATTTAAACAAAATTAACAGGTTTGGTAGCATGGCTTACACTATACGACTTGGCATTATGATGGGATTAATGGTTACTTTGTTGCTCATAGGAACCATCTATGTCTTCAAACCTTCAGCTATGTCTCAGTCAGATGCGGTTAAGCCAAGAGTTGTTAATGCCCAAACTCATACTTCTTTAGAGAAGAAAAAAGAACTTATAAAGCAAGATCAAGCAAGATCAACGCCATCATCACATCAAATAGAATTGATTCAGCAACGTGACCGACTTTATCAGGATTTCGAAGCAATTAGTCATTCATTGAGTGTGGGACAGCAACCTGATTTTCGTCAGGTCAGTGATTTATTAGAAAAGCAAAAACAGCTTGTAAAAGCAGGTGGGCTTTCAGCGAACGATGGAATTTCATATTGCCAATTTTTAAGACAAATTTTACCGGCTATGGATCAGCAGATTAATCAACATATTCTACAACTAGAGCAACTTAAGCGTAAAACTTCATAAAATGAATCCTGGATTTCTATTGTATGGCAAAGTAATAATAAAATTTAATTGTGAATGCCTGTCAGGATTTAATTTAATCTTATATATTTTTAATTGAAACCTATAGGCAATAAAAAAGGGCTTTAAGCTACTGTTTTCGCTTAAAACCCTTATAACATAACGTTTGGAATATTGGTAGGTATAAGCAGACTCGAACTGCTGACCTCTACGATGTCAACGTAGCGCTCTAACCAACTGAGCTATACACCTAAGTGCTGTGAATAATATTCATTTTTATTTTTTAAAACAAGTGCTTTCTTTTATTTTTTAAAGTATATGCACAAGTTTTAAGCATTCCTTTAAATTGCTTTATTTTTTGATCATTTTGCCCCATAGAAAATCGTTGCTGCTGATAATGTTCTGCTGTTTGGATAAATATCCTTTGTTCATCCTCTTCAATCCCTTCGGCTAAACGATGCATCCAGGTAAAAAAAGTTTCTGCAGGCTGCTTGCGTAATGGCTCATCCAATTGCTTAGAGAACTGCTGAATCATACGCTCATATGCAGAACCGTACTGTCTATCACGATAATAAATCCAGGCAAAATAAATAATTACTACCAATAAAATGCTTGAGAGTAATATTATGGTACTGGCGTAAGCAGTTTTCAGACCTAGTTTCGATAACCAGCTTTGCTGCTTTTCAGCATCATAGCCGACGACTTTGCTTTGCCACTGATAACTTGCATAATCACTCCAGATTCGCATATTTTTCATCATTGAAAATTGACGATACTTCCACTTCTGCTCTTTATTTCCCAAGATACTTCGATCATTGTCAATATAGTTCTGCATTCCCCCATCTATGCGTTGTGGAGCAATGATTGCTGTTGGATCAATACGTTGCCATTTTCCATTTAATTGTACTTCTGTCCACGCATGAGCATCGAGTTGACGAACTTCCCAACTTGCTCGGTCGAGTGCAAGTTGTCCCCCTTGATAACCGATGACAATACGTGCAGGAATCCCCACATAACGCATCAACATGGCAAAACTCGAAGCATAATGCTCACAAAACCCCTGTCGTGATTGAAACAAGAATTCGTCGATACGATTTTCACCTAATAAACCCGGCGTTAAGGTATATACAAAACCATTCCTCTTATACCACTGCAAAATATTATGCACATATTGATCTGGCAATTGCCCACTTTGCTGAAATATTTCCAAAGCGAATTGACGTGATTGTTCATCGAGTTGCTCTGGAATTTGGGTATTTATTTTTTCCAGTAAATTTGGCGTGGATAATCCCTGCCCTTGAATCTGGGCATCGCCCAACCATTGCAAAGTAATAGGCTGATTCCGCACAATTTGACGGACAGGTGTAATACTCCAATCCTGCTTTAATTGGTATTGAGGGTCTTTTGGAATGGATTTTTCCAGTCCCATTATCCACATGACGCGCGAATCTGCAGCTAAATATTGATAATCAAAACCCTGTTTTGCTTTTCTCGAAATCGTATTATTGAAGACGGGCTGTTGATTCATAAAACTACTGGTCCAGGTTCTGCCATCATATTGGTCCAGCACCATTGCCCGCCAATACAGCTCATTGCGGGAAGGCAGCTTATCCATATTGCCAATAATGCGAAAAGCCAAACTGCTGGATTGCGACAATTCAGCAATATCACCGGGTGACATGCTGTCACTCATACCTGTGACACTTTTTTGCACGGGAATAGGGATATGCCAAAGTGGCGGCAACCGTGGAAAAAAGATAAACAGCAAGATAAAAAAAGGCAAAGCCAAAACCAGAAATTTACCCACATGCTTGGCATCTGTTTTTAATGCCGATGATTGATTCTGTGCCTGTTTAAATTCACTGGTTTGTAAACGATAAAGCCCGATCAGGCAACTGAATAAGCACAGCAGAATCACAATCGCCATCCAGATGGATTGGCTATATAAAAATGAACTCGCCCCAACAAACAATGCAAAATTAAATAAGATAATCACATCTCGTTTATTCTTAGTTTCCAGAGCTTTTGCAAATAAAAAAGTGGATAAGACAGCTACCCCAGCTTCAATCCCAATAAAACTCTGATATCTGAAATAAATGGTCATTAAGGCCAGAATTACCAAGGCAAAGATCCAAATTTTAGATACTGCTTTTGCCTCATCTTTAAAGTTAAAAAATAAATACAGAAGAATCAGGGCAAAAATTGCACTTAACAGAACAGGATTAAAAAATACTTGTGCAATCAGTGATAATAACAAGGTGATTAAAATTGATGTTCTAACGTCAGCATGAATCATAATTTAAGCCTGCGCCAAAAGTTTTTTCGCCTGAAGCAACTGGTTTGCACCAACGCCTATGGCTAATTCAGCTTGAGGTAAAACTACCGCATAGCTACATTGCAGTTGCTCACATTGCTCAATCAGCCCCATCATTAAACTCAGTTTTTCTTCATGCTCGGCACTTGGCATATTTGCATAATGGATTTTCACACTCGGTTGATCATTATGCTGCTCAAAGACTTTGATATATAAACCTTGCCCACGTGCAGCCTGCTTCCAGGATACGGCTTGCAAGCTATCCCCCAATTTGAAATTACGCAGTTCACGAAACTCATCCATATCAGGTTCAAAACTTTGCTGATGCTGTTTATTTTCCGCATTATAAAATGCGGCTTTGGGTGCAACCCATGAATATTCCGTTAAATAAAAATAGGTCCAGGCACGAACTAGTCCAAACGGATAAACAGCATAAATCTGCACAGTTGGATAATGAAACTTGCCGCGTTTATCGGTAAAAAAAGACAGGGTGATTTTTTGCTTGAGTTCAGCGATGGAGACTTTTTCTAAATGCTGATCGGTTTTAATCCATAAATAACGCAACTGCGTTTGTAGCTGCTGAAAATGTAATTGCAAATCAAGATTATCCCCCACTTGCCCGATCTCGTTCACTGATATTTCAACACTTAGCTCATGTAATTGTTTAAAAGTCACATAAAAACTAATACATAAAATGGCACTGATCAGAAAGCAAAAACCCAAAATCAGGTTATTGGCATAATTGATCCCGGCAATAAATGTAATCAAGATCAATACCACATACAGATAGCCCTGTTGATAGATAAAAATCAGAATGTCTTTTTGCGATAGCTGTTTTATTTTTTCAAATTGAAAGCGTTTCGCTAACCATTTTTGCCAAGGCTTGCTCAATTTGATCTTCCTTTAGCTAATATTCACTTGCTGCATCAACTGCAAGGTTTCTGCTTCACTCAATCCAATCCGATGAGAAACTACGGCAACAAAAACGGCTTGAACATCATCCGGGGTTACATAGCTCCGCTGTTCAATAAAGGCATGGGCTTGGGCTGCTTTTTTCAAAGCCAATAGACCGCGAGTGGATAAACCATGCCGACTTTTACGGGTCTCAGTAGCCAAATCCAGAAGATAGTCCAGCACGACATCGGCAATATGAACTTGCGTGACCAATTGTTGCATAGCTAAAATTTCTTGCTCGTTAAAAACGTGCTCTAGCGTTGCAATTAAGGCATAACGGGAGTTTTGTTGTAATAACAGTTTTTCTGCTGAACGTGAGGGATAGCCAAGTGATAAACGCATCAGGAACCGGTCAAGTTGTGATTCCGGTAAACTATAAGTGCCACTTTGAAAGAGCGGGTTCTGCGTCGCAATGACCCAAAAAGGTTGCGGCAACTCATAACGAACTCCATCTACCGTGACCAAACCTTCTTCCATTGCTTCCAGCAACGCACTCTGGGTTTTTGGGCTACAACGGTTAATTTCATCTGCCAGTAATATTTGGGTAAAGATTGGACCTTGCTTGAACTCAAACTGATGTTCTTTTTGGTTAAACATATTCACGCCAATCACGTCACTGGCAAGCATGTCATTAGTAAATTGAATGCGCTGAAATTTCAGCCCTGCAATATGAGATAAGGCACTGGATAGGGTTGTTTTACCTAACCCGGGTAAATCTTCAAACAACACATGGCCGCCGGCTAATAAACTACTTAAAGCCAGTTTGGTCTGATTTTCTTTATCTAAAATGATACTATTGATTTGATTCAAGAATGCCTGAATTTTGACAGCATACGATTCAACTCGATCATTCAGTTGTTGTTGCTCATGTGTGAGTTCTTGTTTTTGAACCTTATTTGTACCCCAAATCACAGCTTATTTCCCAATAAAAAACGGTGCATGATTAACATACACCGTTTTGTCATTTTTCCAAACAAATCAAAAGATTTCTGACAAATGCCTGCTTAGATTAACAAGGGCATTTTTTCATCCCCCCCCCTGCGCTTGGATAACGTGCATCCACACAGTGACGGTAAAATGTTTTGGCATCCATTGCGACCAAGTCTGGATGATTCCTTTTCATATGCTCGAGATAAGTCTGATAATCAGGTACACCCACCATCAAGCGAAAGCTTTGCTGTAGACGTTGCCAAATCATCTGAATGGTTTTAATACCATTCAACATCAAAAACTTTTTCGGCTGCGCAAGCACTGTAAATTTAATGATTTTACCCAAAGCCAGTTTTTGGCGAATTTGATCTTTTAGACTCATTTCACCTCTCCCGCCGGGACTTCGTCACTATAAATGGCTTCTGACTCATGCGTGCTTGGATTAGGATCTGCCAATGCACGACGAATCACACCAATGGCAGCAAACAACATCACAACCGCCACAATCATAAAGAAACCGCACAGAATTGCATTGATTTGATTTGAGAATACAATCGTTTGCATTTCAGCAACGTCTTTGGCTGGTTTTAAAATTTCATTACGCGCAATTGCATCAGAAAAACGGTTGGCTTGTGCCAGGAAACCAATTTTTGGATTTTCATGGAAGATTTTTTGCCAACCTGCTGTCATACAGGTAATAAATAAGAAAATGGTTGGAAAAATAGTGATCCAAACATATTTCTCTTTCTTCATTTTGAACAAGATGACAGTACCTAAAATCAATGCCATTGCAGCAAGCATTTGGTTACCAATACCAAATAGCGGCCATAAGCTGTTAATCCCACCGAGTGGGTCAATCACACCTTGATAGACAAAGAACCCCCAGCCTGCAACAGCCACGGCGGTTCCAACCAGGTTACCAAAGAAATTGTGCGATTGTTTCAACGCAGGGATCACGATACCGACAGTATCCTGAACCATGAAACGGCAAGCACGTGTACCCGCATCTACCGCAGTTAAAATGAATAAGGCTTCAAACAGAATCGCGAAGTGATACCAGAACGCCATCATGGAACGGTTGTTAAAAATTTCCGTAATAATGTGAGCCATACCAATCGCAAATGTTGGTGCACCACCGGTACGCGAAAGAATCGTGCTTTCACCCACTTCTTGCGCAAGCAAGGTTAATGCTTCCGGAGTCACCACAAAGCCTAAAGTACGCACCGCTTCAGCAGCACTTTCAACAGTTGTACCTAATACGGCAGCGGGTGCATTAATGGCGAAATAGACCCCTGGCTCAAGAATGGTGGCACAAATCATCGCCATGACAGCAACGAAAGATTCCATCAACATCCCACCATAACCAATTACACGAATATCGACTTCATTTTCAATGAGTTTCGGTGTCGTTCCTGAAGAAACCAAGGCATGGAAGCCAGAAATTGCACCACAGGCAATGGTAATGAATAAGAATGGGAACATTGAGCCTGCAAATACAGGACCAGTACCATCAATGAAATGCGTTACCGCAGGCATCTTCAGTTCAGGTAATGCCACCATAATTCCGACTGCAAGACCGGCAATGACACCAATCTTCAAGAAGGTAGAAAGGTAGTCACGTGGCGCAAGCAGCAACCAAACCGGCAAGACTGAAGCAACAAAACCGTAAACAATTAAACACCAAGTCAGTTGCGTACCAGAAAGTGTAAAGATCGGTCCCCAATAAGGATCAGCTGCGACATTTCCACCATAAACAATCGCCAGCATCATCAGCACAAAACCAATGATTGAAACTTCGGCAATTTTCCCTGGACGGAGATAACGCATATATACGCCCATGAACAATGCAATTGGAATGGTTGCAGCAATACTGAACACACCCCATGGACTGTTGGTCAAGGCTTTCACGACTACCAATGCAAGTACTGCAAGGATGATGATCATGACGCCTAATGCACCCAGCATCACAATCACACCAGCAAAAGAACCTAGCTCTTGCTTCGCCATTTCACCGAGTGAACGGCCGTCACGACGGGTAGAAATAAAGAGAACTAAAAAGTCTTGAACAGCACCCGCGAGCACCACACCCACCAATAGCCAAATGGTACCCGGTAAATAACCCATTTGTGCCGCAAGAATAGGTCCTACTAATGGACCTGCACCTGCAATGGCGGCAAAGTGGTGACCAAACAGAACATATTTATTGGTTGGAACATAATCCAGACCATCAGCTAAACGATGCGCTGGTGTTAAGCGTCTTGCATTGAGTTCAAAAACTTTATTGGCAATAAATAAACTATAGAAGCGATAAGCGATGCTATATACACAGATGGCAGCTAAAACGAGCCAGACTGCATTAACATGCTCACCTCTGCTAATTGCGAGTATCCCGAATGACACTGCACCTAAAATCGCGACTAGAAGCCACACTATTTTTGAAGTTATGGTTAACTTCGGTTCAATCGTTTCCATGTAAATCCCTCATATCTAATGCATAAATCAGCGATCATTTTTATTGTTCGGTATACAGCTGTTTCTTCCTTTGCGACTCTACTCCTCATGACTTACTTTTCATCTAATACTTTGGCATAAAAAAAGGGATGATTTGAATCATCCCTTTCGATAATAGTCTATTTTAAAACCATTATGCACGTTCTAAATAGTCACCAGTACGGGTATCTACACGAACGCTTTCTTCTTGCTGTACGAATAATGGTACACGTACTACAGCACCCGTTTCGAGTTTGGCAGGCTTACCGCCACCGCCCGAAGTATCACCACGTACGCCTGGATCAGTTTCAACGATTTTCAATACAACGAAGTTTGGTGCACTTACTGACAATGGAACACCATTGAAAAGCATAATTGTACATTTTTCGTTTGAATCGTCTTTCAACCATTTGGCAGCATCGCCCATCGCAGTTTTGTCAGCTGTGATTTGTTCGAAGCTTTCTGGATCCATAAAGTTCCAAAGTTCGCCATCGTTATAAAGGTAATCCATTTCAACTTCAACAATGTCAGCACCCTCAAGTGTTTCATTGGATTTGAATGTTTTTTCTAAAACTTTACCAGTTTTAAGATTACGCAATTTTACGCGGTTGAATGCTTGACCTTTACCAGGTTTTACATATTCATTTTCCATGATTGAACATGGGTTACCATCAAGCATAACCTTTAGGCCTTGCTTAAAGTCATTTGTAGAATAATTGGCCATGAAAGGCTCACTCCAAACTTACTAACTTAAATCTATTAATGCTAGACTAGCATTATTTTTTACATGTGGCATGATAAACTATTTATATCAAGAGCAAAACTGGCAATCTCAACTCAGTGACCTGATTACTGATCCTTTAGAGTTACTTGCAACCCTTCAGCTCTCGCCTGATCAATTATTATCAGGGGCAATCCTTGCTTCTGAACAGTTTAAATTGCGTGTTCCACGTGCATTTGTCGGAAAAATGAACGTTGGCGATCCTCTAGATCCTCTTCTATTACAAGTCTTACCGCATCATTTAGAACTTGAAGATCATCCTGGTTATGTCACCGACCCTTTGGGTGAAGAACAAGCCAACCAACAACCAGGTGTATTACATAAATACAAATCGCGCTTTTTACTCACCCTAACTGGTGCTTGTGCGGTGCATTGTCGTTATTGTTTTCGTCGTCATTTTCCTTATCAAGAAAACCTGCCAAAAAATGAAGACTGGCTTAATATTAAAAGCTATATCGAAAGCCAACCCGATATTAATGAAGTCATTTTTAGTGGTGGAGACCCGCTTACGCTATCCAATCGAAAATTAAAACTCTGGATCGATCGCTTAGAATCGCTACCGCAAATTAAATTTTTGAGAATTCATTCACGAGTTCCTATCGTAATCCCCAACCGTGTCGATGAAGAGCTGGTTTCTCTATTAAAAAACAGTAGGCTACGAATTATTCTAGTGGTACACTCAAATCATGCGGCTGAGCTTGATGATTTTACTTGCGCTAAACTTTCACTATTGGTTCAACAACAAATCACCGTACTCAATCAGGCAGTTTTATTAAATGGGGTCAATAATTCTGCGCAGGTTTTAGTGGATTTAAGTTACCGCTTGTTTGATGCAGGCGTGATGCCATACTATTTACATGTGTTAGATAAAGTAAAAGGTGCGCATCATTTTGACTTGAGTCCTGAGCAGATTAATCTTATATATAAAGATGTTTTAGAGAACCTTCCTGGATATTTGGTTCCTAAACTCGTTAGGGAAATAGCGGGCGAAAAAAATAAAACACCGCTTTTTGGGGTTTCAACTTTTTGAGTTAAATAATAACGATGCTTATGAGTACTTCAGATATCTTCCAGACGCCAACAGAATTAAAGTTGGAACAACTGAGCTTTTGTCCATCTAATGCAAAAGGGCTACAAGAATGGGTGTCTAATTTATCCATTCTGCAACTCGGAAATTCTTCAAAAGAACTTTTCAATGCGTTACTGGAAATATCAGAACTTAAATGCCCAGAAATGCTGCGTTTTGATTTAATTCAAATCTTGCACCCAACGATTGATAATGTATTGATCAGCCTGGAAAAGCATTTTTTCAACCAAAGTCTTATTACAAGCGATCGTAGTGATCAAATCATTGAATTGGCTATGCTTTTGCGGAGTCATTTCGCCAAAATTTATATCGACATTTCAAAACGCTGTAACACCCAATTAAGTCTGCAAAAGTTTTCTATCTTTGCCTTTAATCAAAAGAAAAGTTTACAGACTGCCAGAATTGTTTCGACTTATTACGCATTACAGCAACTCGCGTTACTACTTTACCAACAACATTTGTTGTATAGCACACCATTATTTGGTCAATGGCTGGTCGCGCATCAATTGCTTGAATGTGCGATTAATAATAATTTTTATCAAACCAATATTAATCAAATTTTAGATACGCAGCATCAATTACAAACGATTGCTAATGCTTATTCACAGCTCATTTTATTGGATATTTTCAATACTCATCAAATTCGCCCATCAGAAATGCAAGGCTTATATTTATGTAGTTTTGACTGGGCAAAATTGGTTCACATTTTACCTAAAGAAACTACGCTTTCTCGCTATATTGTTGATACCAATAAAGATCATCCACCGGTTTTCAATGTCAATCAATCCAGTTTATATAAACCGACTATCTATATTTCAACGCAACATTTATTAGATCATCTGTCGGAGACCCAAACTAAAAAGGCGGGTTATTTGTCGCGTAATGAAAAGTTATTCCTGACACCAGCATTACACTTTCATATTCATAACCTGCTTACCACCAATATTGAACGTCGCCATGAGCGCTACGAATATTCAGCGCAATTGCAGATCTGTTTTAGTCTTTCTGTGGCGCACTTTTACTTATCTAAAGGTAAAAACTTTCACGAAACTTTGGATTTAGAAAATAATTATCAGTTCCAAAATGAAAGTAGCTTTATCAATTCCATGAATTCCAATATTCCTGCTGAAATCAACACAGCTAAAGTTTTGGATCGGGAAGCAAAACAAATCTATCCGGCTGATGTGCTGGATATCAGTGTCAATGGTTACCGGATTAAATGGACAGGTGCTACACCCTCAAATTTAAAAACCGGGGAATTTATTTTAATTCAGGAAAATACTCATAGCCCTTGGCGTGGCGGTGTGGTTCGCTGGATTAAACAGTCGACAGAAAAAAGTTTGGAACTCGGGCTTGAAGTATTGGCTCAAGATTTATTCCCCTGCTCAGTCATGGTGAAAACTGAGCGTAACAGCAGTAACTACCAACCGGCTCTTATCGTTCAAACTTCTCAACTCGATAATGTTTCGACCAGTTTAATTGTATCGGGCTCGCACATGTTTAGAGAAAAACAAACCATTCATTTGCGATTAGGAAAAGAAGAACTCAAAATTTACCTGACCAAAGCACAGCTTATTACTCAAAGTTTTATTCGTTTTGAATTTGAGTTGCTGAATGATCAGCAAGAAAGCCTGATCAACAACTTCATCAACAAACAAATGAATGAAATCAAGAATCACGATTTATGGGAAGCATTGAAGTGAGAAATCCATTATTGTCTAAAAAGTTAAAACGTACCGAGACACGTTTACTCATTATCGATGATAATCAAATACGTTTTAACCAGATTCGTGAGCTTTTAACGTCGAGTGGGCATGTTGTACAGGCAACATTGCTGGATGATTTACAAACTTTTGAAAAACAATTACATCAAAATTGGGATCTGGTCATTTTTGGCCGTGCCTACGACTTAAAATACGAACAAGCCTTAAGTTTAATCCAATTATCAAAACAACCGAACTTACCGATTATCCTTCTAAAACCAGAGGATTATCAGGCAGAGCAATATGCAGGTTATATCCGTAAAGGCATTTATGACATTTTAAATCTGGACTATCCAGATCGTTTTTATCTTGGCCTTCTCCGTGCACTTTTATTCAGTCGTTTAATGCTTACTCAACAACATTTAATGGACGAGTTAGAATCTGCACAAACGCATGCACAATCTTTAGTACATGATAGCAACAAGGCGGTTGCGCTTATTCAAGAAGGCATTCATATTCAGGCTAATCCTGAATATTTACAACTGTTTGGGATTAAAAATGAAGACGATATCGTAGGTCTTCCTTTGCTTGATCTGTTACAACCGAAAGATTTAAACGACTTCAAGTTACGCTTTAAAAAAATTACTCAAGGTCAGTTTGATTTAGGTCGATTAGAAATCGCTACCTTAAATGACCATCTTTCTATTCCGAATCCGCTTAAAATCGAATTTTTACCCGCTACGGATGAAGATGCATTACAAATTACTATTGATATCGAAACTTCAGAAGCGAGTAATGCAGCATCCGGAACAGCTGATAAGAATGTACAGAAACCAAATACATATCAGTTAATTAACCGAACTATTACTAAACAGCCTTCTGATATTAATGCATTAGTACTCTTCTCTTTAGCCTCTTGTCCTGAAACTATTTTCGAAGGTAACTGGGTCACTTCAAAAAACTATTTCAGTGAAATAGAAGCATTTTTAAAAGAACAAACCCATGTTCCCTTATTTAAAGTTTCACCCGGTATTTTTGCTGCTTTATTCCAGGCAGAATCTAAAGCAAAATTAGAATCCAAGCTTATTGGTTTAAGCTCACTCACCAAGCCGCAATTGTTGACCGTGAATCAATCGAGTTACCCACTTAATTTAAGAATTGGTTATGTGATCTTAGATAGTGAAATTCGTGACGAAAGCCATTTTGAACAATTTATTACTTCAGCTTACAACACGGCTTTACCACAAAATGCACCGACTGCAGGGCTTGAGTTAGAAACGCATTTAGATATCCCAACGATGGAAATTCGCCCTAAAGAAATTAAGCCGTTAAATTCTTTGCCTGAATCTTCATTAATCAGGGCTTTGGAAAAAAGCTTAGAGCGCGGAGAGATTCATCTTAAATATCAACAACTTTATGATAAGCAAGATACTAATCTATATACTTATGAAGTCACCAGTGGCTTTATTTTTGAAAATACCTGGAAAGATTTATCCAGCTTGAGAGAATTGGCAGAAGATCCTGAATTATCGATTAAACTGGATCGCTGGATATTAGTTGAATCATGTAAACAATTACATAATTTTATTACGCAATATCCTGAAGCAAAATTGATTGTGAATTTGAATAAAGAAATATTATTTCACGATCGAACATTCCCTGAATTTATTTCTAAACTGATCACGATTGTACGCAGTAAATTAACACATCCGCTGATTTTACAATTTTCAGAAGAAGACCTTACCCAGAATATTTCAGATGCACAAAAGCATATTACTCAACTCCATCAGTTTGGCGCTAAAATCTCCTTAAGAGACTTTGGTAATACCATTTACAGTGAATCTGCTTTACGTCAACTAGATGTCAACTGCTTAACATTACACCGCTCACTGACTCAAATGTTAAATACAGAACAATCTACTGAGGAATTACAGGAAAAAATTAAAACTTTCCATGAAATTAAACCCGTTGAAATCATGCTGCGTGAATTAAATGATATGACGCTCTTTGCCAATGCCTGGAATGTGGATGCACGCTTTATTCAAGGTGATTATTTCCAGAAAAAACTGGATCACCTAATTGATGTACAAGACCAATGAGTCTTGTACACATTTTCTTGCTGCGAAATACATAAATTTCAGGCATAAAAAACGGGCATACTGCCCGTTTTTTACATTTGACGATATTAGTCAGGACGTTTGATAGAACGTGACATACCTGCAAAACGTTGTTTGAACTTGTCGATACGACCACCTTGGTCAACATTCTTCTGTTTACCAGTATAGAATGGGTGGCAAGCTGAACATACGTCAAGGTAAAGAGTTTCTTTACCAATTGCTGAACGAGTTTCGATTACGTTACCACATGAACAAGTAGCAACTAATGTTTCATATTTTGGGTGAATATCGGCGCGCATCGTCGATTACTCCTAAGTTAAGAAAGGCTTATGCTGTCATCGCAATTGATCACTCTCATGATTCATGAGGAAAAAAGCTTCTTCAAAAAAAGCGAGACCAACACCATAACAGACCATTCTTTTGGCCCACCGAGACGGATACCGCCAGGGCTAAGCACAACAAGTGGGCGCAATTATACGGCAAAAAATACCAGATAGCGAATTATTCTTTTAACTCATCCACAGCTTTAAATTCATCCACAGGGTGCTTCGACCAATAATTGGCAATCACACCACATACCATAAGCTGAATTTGGTGAAAAATCATAATCGGTAAAATAATCATGCCTAAAGGCTGTCCGATAAATAGGATTTGTGCCATCGGCACACCACTGGCTAAAGTTTTTTTAGAACTGCAAAAAAACATTGCAATTTGATCTTCCCGATTAAAACCCATCCATTTCGGAATGTATAAAGCCAGCAGCATGATGAGGGTTAAAAACACTGAACAAGCCAGAGTCAAAACCAACAACGTTTCCCAACTCACCACTTCCCACAGTCCCGCAACGACTGCCCCGCTAAAAGCACCATAGACCACCATCAAAATAGTGCCCTGATCGAATGCTTTAACGATACCCGGTAATTTCAACATGTAAGGATAAACATAAGGACGTAATATCTGCCCCAATATAAATGGCACCAGCAACAATAAGGTAATTTGAACAATCGAAGATGTAGGGTCAAAGCCATGTTTTGACTGACCTAAAATAAAAAAACTGACCAATACTGGGGTAATAAACATCCCAATTATATTGGAAAATGAAGCACTACATACAGCACTGGCCACATTGCCTTTTGCAACCGAGGTAAAAGCAATAGAAGATTGTACTGTCGATGGCAAGAAGCACATGAACAAAAAGCCCCAGTACAACTCCTGCCCCAAAACAGGCAATAAAAGCGGCTTTGCCAACAGACCTAAAAGCGGAAAGAGGGCAAATGTAAAAGCAAACACCACCAGATGAAATTTCCAATGCATGATGCCTTGAACGACTGCTTCTCTGGACAGTTTTGTGCCATGTAAAAAGAATAAAATCGCAATTGCGCCAGAAGTAATCACCCCAAAGATATTTGCAGCAAGACCTGATACTGGGACTATCGTTGCCAAGATCACCATGACAATCAGCAAAATAGTAAAGCGGTCCAATGCCAACAATTTTAACATTGCTACGTCCTGTATTTATTGAAAAATATAAAAAAGCCCAATAAGTGAATTTACCTGATGGTAAAGTTTCATCTTACTGGGCTGAATAAATAAAGCCAGCTTTTCAACGCAATGTTGAATATTTAGTTTATCTATACCGCATTATTCATTAATTATTGCGTGCATCTTTATCTTGCTGAATCAGCTCGATTTTATAACCGTCTGGATCTTCAACAAAAGCGATGACTGTTACGCCGCCTTTCATTGGACCCGCTTCACGCACCACTTTACCACCACGTGCCTTAATTTCTTCACAGGCTTTATAAGCATCATCTACCGCAATGGCGATGTGACCATAAGCATTGCCCAACTCATAACTTGCAGTATCCCAGTTATGCGTCAGTTCTAAAACTGTATGATTTTCTTCATCGCCATAACCCACAAAGGCTAAAGTAAAACGACCTTCTTCATAATCACGTTTACGAAGCAAAGTCATACCGAGCACTTCAGTATAGAACTTTAAAGATTGTTCCAAATTGCCTACACGTAACATGGTATGCAGCATGCGCATATGATTCATCCTTATTGAGTCTTTGTATCTTGATGTTCACGTAATAACTTCGCCACCCACACCACTAAAATTAAAATTGGAATACCAATCAGTGTGGTCATGAGGAAGAAATTCGGATAACCAATATTGCTGACTATAGTACCCGAATAACCGCCTAAAATCTTGGGGGTTAAAGTCATGAGCGAGCTAAAAATCGCGTATTGCACTGCGGTAAATGACACACTGGTCAAGCTCGACAAGAAAGCAATAAACGCAGCGCCCGCTAAACCTGATGCCAAATTATCCACAATAATGGCGAAATATAACCAAAGAGAACTATAAGGTTTAATCACCTTGCCTGTAATTTCAACTTCGTCAGTGGATTGGGCATTTACGACGGGTAAAGGCTGAACATCAACATCTAAATCTTTAGCGGTGCTCAAATTCATATTGGCAGTATAGCGACGTTGAGCCGTTGACAAGACTTGATTATTTTCAACAACTTCAGCAACAAGGTTCTTAGATGTTGAATTGATTAAAACCTTTGCCGGAATTGCCGCACTAAAAATGCCTATTTTATCGAGATTTGCATCAAAAGTTTGACCATCTAAACTTAAGACAATTTTTTGAGATTCAGATAAAGGTTGCCCAAAATACTGCCCACGAATCACCAAACTGTTATTTTTCTCATATAAAGCAATGGTATTGTCACTGGTCACAGGCAATATCTGCATGCTGGATTGTTTTGCATCCTGCTTTAAATACGGCAATGTCGTAACTGCGGTATCTTGAGAACCGTCCTGATATTGGGCAGCAACTTGCAGTTCATCTGCTTGTGCCAAAACCTGACTGGGTACTTTGAGTTTCCAGTATCCCACTTCATCGGACTGAACTTTATAATTCTGCTGCCCAACTGTGACATTAACATCATTGATTTGCTGTCCTGATTTCACCAAGCCAACGAATATCAAATTGGTTGAACTGGCCAATACTGCACCAACAAACATTAACTTCATAATGTTCATGCGCTGTGCCAGCAAACCGCCTAAGAAACCACCAACCAAGCTAAAAATCACCCCATAAATTTTCACCGCTTCGGCAATTTGCTCTTTGGTGAAATTCAGATCTTGATAGAACACATTGGAAATGACACCGGCAATAATGTCGGAAATACGGTAAAAACCAATTAACAGCAACAACACTAAGGCCAGTTTCACGCCATAGCGTTTAAAGAAATCTGCAATCGGATTGACCCAGGTTTCAAATGCCATTTGCTTATTTACGGCACCCATTTTCACCAGCAATGTACCGACCAATACGGCAACAGCGGCAGAGCCAATAAAACGTAAAGCTTCAAAGCAAAACAGCAAGAAAGAATCTGAAATTTCAAATTGTGATTTAACTGCTTCAGTTAAAGTACCCGAGAAAATGTAGCTCAGTACAAAACTGATCACTGCTACAAAGAACACCGCGACCAAACGGTAGTAATCTGTACGTTTATAATCCTTATAGATCCGATTCACTTGCGGTTCACGAATGACCAACGTTGTGATAATCCCCACCACCATCACTGCAGCCATGGCTAAATAAGTGATTTTCCATGCACTATAAATATAGTTGCCTTTCGCTGTACCCAATGAGGCCGCTAAAAATAATGCTCCTGCACCCGCCACAATCATCCCGATGCGATAACCGGCATTATAAGTCGAAGCCAGAACGGTCTGCATTTGTGTTTCAGCCAGTTCAATACGATAAGCATCAATGACAATATCTTGGGTAGCCGCAGAAAAGCCCAGTAACACTGCACCCACCGCCATTTGGTACAAATAACTTTGCCCTAATGCAGGGTTTGAAAATGCCATAATACAAATGGCACAGATAATCAGCACTTGAGCAATCAGCAACCATGCCCGACGACGACCGAGTATTTTTGTCAGTACCGGAACCGGTAACTCATCGATTAACGGTGCCCAAACAAACTTGAAGGAATAGCCTAATGCTGCCCAGCTAAAAAAAGTCACTGCACTTTTATCAATTCCGGCCTCTCCAAGCCATAAAGACAGGCTTGAAAAAATCAGTAATATCGGAATACCTGCGGAGAAACCCAAAAACAGCATAATAAGGGCACGGCGATCAAGAAATGCCGTAAAGGCCGATTTCCATCCAGTAGATTGTGTTGTCATTGATTTATTATGTTCTGCAAAAACTCAATGTCGCTATTCAAACGCGTAATGCGATAGGTTTCAACAATATTTACGAAATGATTATTTTATTTTATCGATTAAAGCATCATGTCCGCTTGAATTTTTCAAACAAACCTGTATACCTTTAAATCTCTACCGCAATATTTCGTTTTGGATTTTCACAGTGACCCAAAGACTCGAGCAAATGAACTCTTCTTTATCCGCCAATATTATCAGCACCATTGAACAACCGAGCCAAAACATTTTAACTTCAGCATTTGAACAACCAGAAATACAAAGCACTTTAGAAAAAACCAAACTGAAATCTGAACAACTGACGCATATTCCTAATTACGATAAAATTCCTGCGTCAACACGTCGACTGAAACCTCTGAATAATTTCCTGGGGCAAGATCGCGCGCGTGCCTCTGTAGAAGCAGGTATTGCTTTACCTTATTCAGGCTATAACATTTTTGCTGTGGGTACGGCGGGCCTCGGCAAACGCACCATGATCAAGCGTTTATTGCAACAACACGCCAAAACCATGCCGACACCAAACGACTGGGTCTATGTCAATAATTTCAAATTGCCGCGTCAACCGATTGCGCTAGAGCTTCCATCGGGTCAAGCAGCTAAGTTTCAAACGCTGTTGCATCAAACTTGGCAAACCATCTTAAAGCAATTAGAACGCCGTTTTACCGCAGAAATTTATCACAATCGAATTGAGCTTATTCGCCAGCAAATCGGGGATGAGCAACAGCAAGCGTTAATTGAACTCACCAAAGAAGGTGAAGCGCTGGATTTGAAACTAATTACACGTCATGAAGAACATTGTTTTGTTCCGGTTCATTTCATTGATGATTCCCCTCAAGAAATGACCTCAGAGGAAATTAATGCGCTAAACAGTAAAGAACGTGCTGAAATTTCAACCAACATGCGTTACATGGACAAAAAACTGGAACGCTTAGGCTTGCATTTAGGCGATTTGGAAGATGATGCACGCGACAAAGTGCAAAGCTTAAATCGTGATATTGCAAAACAAGTGGTGATGCCGCGTATTGAGCAAATCCTGAATAAATTTGGTGAAGTCGAAGGCTTAAAAGACTATCTCAAATATTATGCCGAAGACATTATTAACAATGTCGAAATCGTGCTTGAACAAGAAGAAGATGACTTTACTCCAGGTCTGTTCAGTCGTGTGCCTGCGCGTTATCAAGCCAATATCATTGTGTCATATAAGCCGAATTCTGGCGCACCGGTGATTTTTGAAGACTTCCCAACACATTACAATTTATTGGGTCATGTCGAACAGCTGACTCAAAATGGCACCATCACCACAGACTTCACCCTGATTCGCCCAGGCACGTTACATAAAGCCAATGGCGGCTTTTTAATGCTCGAAGCGGAGCAACTGCTCGAACAGCCTTATGCATGGCAAGGTTTAAAACGCGCCTTAAAATCAGGGCAACTGAAATTATCTTCACTGGAACACATGCTGACTTTAACAGGCAGCATTTCGATTGAACCTCAAGCTATTCCATTGAATTTAAAAGTAGTTTTACTTGCAGAACCTGAAGTTTATTATGAAATACTAGAAGTTGAACCAGAACTGGGTAGTGTATTTAAAATTCGCGCTGACTTTACCGATACATTACAACGTAATGACAGTAATGAGCAGGCGTATATGCAGCTGATTGCCGATTATGTGCAAGCAGACAAATTACTACCTTTTGACCGTTCTGCTTTAGCTGCATTACTGACCGATTCAAGTCGTCAAGCTGAAGACCAAAGTTCATTGTCATTACATGCTTTGACTTTGGGTGATTTGATTCGCGAAGCACATCATCATGCTGAGAAATCGGGTGACAAAATCGTTAGCGATAAACATATCAATACCGCACTCGACCATCGTAAGTACCGCCTCGGTTATTTACGTGAATTGTATTGGGAAGATTTATCTCGTGGCACACAGCTCATTGAAACCAAAGGTCATCGTTTAGGACAGATCAATGCCCTCTCTGTGATTCAGTATGCAGATGTTGAATTTGGTTTGCCTTCACGTTTAACTGCTTCAGTTTATCAAGGTGGCGGTGATATTCTGGATATTGAGCGTAGTGTAGAACTCGGTGGTTCATTACATGCCAAAGGTGTGTTATTGATGTCGAGTTTCTTAAAGGCGCATTTTGGTCGTGAACAGATTCTGCATTTCTCTGCTGCCCTCGCCTTTGAACAAAGCTATGGTCAGGTGGATGGTGACAGTGCAACCGTAGCTGAACTTTCTGCATTATTGTCTGCGATTAGCCAACTGCCGATTGACCAGTCTTGGGCAATCACCGGTTCAATGAATCAGCTCGGTCAAGTACAACCGATTGGCGGTGTAAATGCAAAAATTGAAGGCTTCTTCGATGCTTGTAAATTACAAGGCTTAACCGGCAAACAAGGTGTGATTATTCCACGCCAAAACATGCAACATTTGATGTTGCGACACGATGTCATTGAAGCGGTTGAAAAAGGTCAATTTCATATTCATGCCATTCAAACCATCGACCAGGCTTTAGAAATTCTCATGGCTCGCCCTGTCGGCACTCTAAATAAGAAAGGTCGCTATAGCAAAAATTCAATTTATGCTGCTGTTATGGAGCAACTTGAATATTGGCAAGCCATCGAAGATGGTGCAGCGTTTGAGGAAGAGACCAAGAAAAAGAAAAAAAAGAAAAAAAAGTCCAAGAAAAAGCTGAAAGAAGAAGCGGAAAAACAACCTGTTCCTGCTGATGTAGTCGAATCTAAAAACGCCGAAAAGAATAAGGCAGAAGTAGAGTAATCTGCTTCTTTAAAAATCCTTAATTAAAAACAAGCATTAAAAAAGCGCCACAAGGCGCTTTTTTAATCACTTCACAACTGAATTAAGCTTCAGGTGCTGGGCTGTGCTGTTCTACCAAAGATTTTAATTCACCTTTTTGGAACATATCAAGCATGATGTCGCTGCCACCAATTAATTCGCCATTGATCCACAATTGTGGAAATGTAGGCCAATTTGCAATTTGCGGTAAAGTTGCGCGAATGTCTTGGTTTTCCAAAATGTTTACATAAGCAAATGGACGACCAATTTGACTGAGTGCTTCTACCGCACGTGCAGAGAAACCACATTGTGGGAATTGCGGCGTACCTTTCATATAAAGAAGTACTGCATGTTTAGCAATTTGGTCACGAATTAACGCTTCAGTGTCGCGTGCTTGTTCAGTCATTGATAAATCCTCAACTAATCTGCCTCGCATTATACCCAAAACTTAACAAAACAGTATGACTAAAGCAATATTTCCATTTTTATTTCCATTTGGGCTTTTATTCTGTAGCAGTTTTTGCTTATATAAACTTTTATTTTCCCACCTAACAGATAAGAGTTAGTCATGAATAACATTACCCTTGCTCCGGTGCAATCTGATCAACCTTCACACTTGATGCCAGTATTTGGCCGTCAGCCGATCAGCTTTGTTCGCGGTCGAGGTTCTTATCTTTATACAGAAGATGGCACTGAATATTTTGATGCACTTACAGGTATTGCTGTATGTGGTCTAGGTCATGCTCATCCTGTTATTGCTGAAGCCATTGCTGATCAAGCGGCAACCCTCATTCACACCAGCAACTTGTTTGAAGTGCCTTGGCAAACTGCTGCAGCACAAAAACTTGCTGAAGTTTCAGGCATGGAAGAAATTTTCTTCTCGAACAGTGGTGCAGAATCCAATGAAGGTGCAATTAAAATTGCGCGCAAATTTGGATCAATGCAAGGTATTGCCAGTCCAAAAATCATTGTTGCGGATCGTTCTTTCCATGGTCGTACCATGGCGACCCTTGCTGCAACCGGCAACAAAAAAGTTCAAGAAGGTTTTGGGCCACTGGTTGAAGGTTTTATTCGCGTACCTTTTGGTGATATTGAAGCCATTGAAGAAGCAGCAATTAACCACCCGGACATCGTGGCTATTTTTGTTGAACCGATTCAAGGTGAAGGCGGTGTAAATACCGCACCTCAAGGTTTTAGCTACCTTGAAGAAATTCGTCACATCTGTAATCAACATAACTGGTTGATGATGCTTGATGAAGTTCAAACCGGTAATGGTCGTACCGGTAAATACTTTGCTTACCAGCATACCAACATTGTTCCAGATGTTTTAACCACTGCAAAAGGTTTGGGTAACGGCTTCCCAATTGGTGCCGTGATGACTCAAGGTCGCGGTGTAGGTGTACTGACTGCTGGCAGCCATGGTTCAACATATAGCGGTACAGCATTGGGTTCACGTGTTGTTTATACTGTGATTGATCTTATTCAGAAAGAAAATCTGGTTGAAAATGCTGCGAAAATGGGCAGCTATATCGTTGATCAACTGGCTCAACAGCTGAGCGAGCAAAACGTGACAGTCCGTGGATTCGGTCTAATGATTGGTATTGAATTACCGAAAGAATGTGGTGAACTGGTGAATATTGCCCGTGATGAATATCATTTGATTATTAACGTGACTGCAGGTTCTGTTGTTCGCCTACTTCCTACTTTAAACATTACTCAAGAACAAGCCGATCAATTGATTTCTCGTCTTGTAAAAATGATTAAAGCCTTTTTAGCTTAATCCTTTAATCGTTCAAAAACGAAAAGCCGCTGATAGCGGCTTTTTTTCATACTCATCGGCTTTTATGAAGCTTCTTGATAAATTCTGCCACCGGGTAATTGGCAGAAATATTGTTTTAGTGCCTCTAAACAACGATGAATTTTCATCGGCTGTTGTTCATGTTTTGAAATAATGGCATACAAGGTAAAACTTGGTAACTTCCACTCCGGTAAAACCTCAACCAAAGCGCCATTTACTAAATCTTTTTGTGCATCTAAATATAAAATTCGAGCGATCCCATGTCCTTGCTGACATAATGCTTTGGCAACCAAGACATTATTTGAGGTCAATCTCGAACGCATCTCTAAACTAATGTCTTCATTTGTCACACCATGCTGGAATGACAAATATTGATAATTTTTGATCACATTCATTGGAATTAAATCATGATGCTTTAAATCCTCAGGACGTGAAATAGGTGTCGACTGATTCAAATAACTCGGTGAAGCCACCAGAACCTGCTCAACTCGAGCAAGCGGTACCACATGCAAATTACTATCTTCAATTTTTGAACTTATGCGTAGCGCAATATCAATACGACCTTCAATCAGGTCAATATATTGATTGTCAGCTTCTACATGAACTGCCAAACCTCGATGAGCAGACATCCAATGTGACAATGCTGGAATGACATGATTTGCAGCTAATTCTGGCGTAGTTGCAATACGTAAATCGCCAACAAGATCATCACGCAGCTCATTAATTCGTATTTTTCCGCGCTCTGCAGCAGCGAGCATCTCTTGACAGCTGTGGAAAAAAGCTTGTCCCGCTTCAGTTAAACTCAACTTTCTGGTAGAACGATGTAAAAGTGTAACTTCCATCTCATGTTCTAAAGAACGAATTTGCTGACTTACAGCACTGGTGGTGATCCCTAAATTGCGGGCTGCACCACTGAACGAGTTTTTTTCGACAACGCAAGCAAAAACACCCATTGCCCGAAGTTGATCTAACATAAATTTCCCTCTGAACTTATGAGATGCTTTATCTTTCGATAAAAGCAACTCATTGTATTATACGGTGAAATTTAAGTAATGCATTATTTTATTTAATTAATCGGTAATACCTTAGTCGGATCAATAGGCTTACCGTCCAGACGAACCTGGAATTCAAGCATAGTACGCGTTGTACCTGATGAACCCATTTCTGCAATTTTTTGCCCTGCCGTCACATTTTCTCCACTTTTCACGTTCATTTTACTGTTATGTGCATACGCTGAAATGTAACCATTAATATGCTTAATCAGAATCAAATTACCATATTCTTTTAAGCCATCTGCTGCATAAACCACTTGTCCATCTGCTGCTGCATAAATGGCATCACCCACATTGCCTGTATAGCGAATCCCTTTAATATTATTGGCTAAATTAAAGTTTTGCAGCACAGACCCATTGCTTGGCTTGACCCAACGTAACGCAGATGCTTTTGAAGATGCCACAGGCGCAGTTGGAACATTGGCTACAACTGGTGCAGTGGTTTTTGCTTGAGTAGTTGGAAGTTGAACGGTTTGACGTTGAATCGGTGCAGCTTGTGTCACAGCTTGCGTCGTGGTGGTACGACGTGAACCAGAATCTTTTAAACGTAAAGACTGTCCAACATAAATGCGATACGGCGGTGTTATGTCATTCATATCAGCAACGCTGGTATAAGCTAAGCCATAACGTGCGGCAATCCCACTTAAAGTATCTCCAGATCGAACGGTATAGTAGTCTGGTGCAGCTGCATAACGGGTTGCATTATGAATTTGTGGTTTTGAAGCACAGCCACTCAAAATGACAGTGGAAATAACAGCTGTAGACAACACAATGGTTTTCAGCAAGGCTGAAGGCACAGCAAATAAGCGATATTGTGACACCACGTGCATTAATCTTCCTCTCTACATACAAATGTATTTATTGATTTGCGCCAAGATTAGCAAAAAAATATAAAAAAAATTATTTCAATTCTACATTTTCACAAAGTTATAACACTACTTGCAACTATTTGGAAAACTGTGCATGCAATGTGCTTAAAATGTCATAATTTGTAGCGTCCATTTGAATCGGCGTGATGCTGACATAGCCATTTGCTACGGCAAAAAAATCGGACTCTATTTCAGTCAGGCCTTTTTTAGGCTCCGCGACTGCCTCGCCAGAAAGACCAATCCAATAGACTTGACGACCGCGTGGATCTACATGACTGGTGATCGGTTTGGATTGACTGCGTTTACCCTGATAGGTAATTTTTGAACCTTGTAATTCAGCTATATCAGGAATATTGACATTAAAGATGTGACGTGGAGGTAAAACAGGCAAACCTGAAGCAATAAAATCATGCACCCATTGTGCAGCAACCGCATAATCTTTCGGGTGCTCATAAGAGCGAACATTTTGTCCTGCCATAGAGACTGCTATTGCAGGCTGTTTCATTAGACGCCCTTCAAAAGCTGCTCCAACGGTTCCAGAATACAGAACATCATCGCCTAAATTGGCACCACTATTAATGCCACTGACCACCAGATCAAATTCAAAATCAAATAAGCCATTCATAGACAGATACACGCAATCTGCCGGTGTGCCATTCACAGCCCAAACATCGGGTGAAATTTGAATCGGACGTAAGGGTCGATCTAAAGTTAAGGCACTGGAAAAACCACTGCGTTCACTTTCTGGCGCAACAACAACAACGCGCCCCAAAGGAGCTAAAGCATGCGCAAGCGCTTGAATACCGGGAGCAAAAACACCATCATCATTGGCAATTAATATATTCACTTAAAAATCTCGTAACGGTTTGGAAAATGACTGGTCAGAACATTTGATTGAATAATATAAGGAATTATATATATTTAACCCTCGACATCCATTCAAAATGTGTGACTAAAAAATGATTACAACGATCTCATTTCGTAGCTTCTTGGGTTTAGGTTTTGCAGCATTATTATCACAAGCTGTTTTAGCCGATGAAGGCTTAACTCAGGCAGAAGCCAATACTATTATTAAAGAAGACATTGCTTCGACTCAAGTTATGGCTGAAGTATGCCCTGCAATTGTTGGTAAAAATGCAAAATTTGATCACAATATTCATCAGCTCATTCAGTCTTACCTGCAAGACTATTCAGATAAATCTATGACTTACGATAAAATTCAAGCAGATACAGAATATAAGTCTGTTCTTGATGAAGCGCGTCAAGCTGCAAAAGAAACCAGTAAAGATGAACAAAAATCAGTTTGTGATGACGTGGTAAATTACGACGCATAATTCACAACAGATCATCTATCTAGAATACTCAACTTATTGAGCATTCTATAAATGGGCATGCAGATTATCCACCTTCATGTCCTGTTTTTATAAAATAAATATAAGTCAAATTTCATTTTCAAAGTCCACTCATTGACTCTTCAATTTTCAACAGCTTCAATACATTTGTGTACTTACAATTATTAAAAATATCGTTAAGCTTATTTATATTGTTATGTTTTTAAATAATTTAGGTCTGCTTAAATGAAATCATCCATGTTCAAATCTCTTTCTTTAGGTCTTTTAACCACTGCTGTAATGTCACTTTCAGTGACTCACGCAGCGAAACAACAAGACGAAAATATTGAAGTCACACCGATTCAAAAAGTGACCCAACAAGAACTTGCAGCTATTTATGTGCTGTCAGAAGTCTGCCCAAGTCTGGTGAAAGATGATGCGCAGTTTTCGAGAGGATATTCTAAACTTGCACAAGAATATTTACCTCAGGAAAAAGATGCTGTTTCCGCTTTATCCAAGCTGAGTAAAGAGAAAAAATTTAAATCCATTTTAGCTGAAGCTCGTACTGATGCGAAAAAAGCCGGTAACTCGAAAAACAAAGAAATTTGCCAAGAACTGACGACTTATAATAATTAACACAAATTGGTTACAATACTTTTGAAATAAGCCGATTTCCCCATAGAAGTCGGCCTAGCTTTATCCTAGAATGCTAGGCTCTTTGTGCCTTATTCACGTATTGGAACCACCTAGAATGACCAGAAAAAGCGCCCTTGCTGCCTTATTACTTTTACCTAGTTTCACATACGCAGCAACTGTCTTATCTGCACCACCAGAACTCAATAATAAATCTTATGTTTTGATGGACTATGAGACGGGGCAAATCCTCGCAGCAAAAAATGAAAATGAAAAATTAGCCCCTGCTTCAATGACCAAGATGATGACCAGTTACATCATCGAACAGAAGTTGTTGAGCGGTGATCTCACGGAAGATGAAAAAGTTCGTATGAACGAATCGGCATGGTGTCGTGGCAGTAGCACGGAATCATGTATGTATGTACCGCTTAACGGTACTGCAACAGCATTGGAAATGCTGCGCGGGATTATCATCCAGTCAGGTAATGATGCTTCTAAAGCCATGGCAGAACATATTGCCGGGAATGAAGGCACTTTTGCTCACATGATGAATGAAGAAGCAAAACGTATCGGCATGACCAATACCAGCTTTATCAATTCAACAGGTATGCCAGCTGAAGGTCACTACTCGACTGCAAAAGATATGGCGACGCTTGCGCAACATATCATTCATGACAGTTCAAAGTATTACCCGATCTACTCTGAAAAAGAATTTGCTTTTAACGGCATTAAACAAGGTAACCGTAACGCCTTGCTTTATACCGACCCAAGTGTAGATGGCTTAAAAACCGGTCATACTGACGAAGCCGGTTACTGTTTAACCACTTCTGCCAAACGTGGTCCACTGCGTTTAATTTCAGTGATTTTTGGTGCGCCAAGCATGAACGAGCGCGCATCTCAAACACGTGAAATCTTGGCTTGGGGTTATGCAAACTTTGAAACCGTTAAAGTACAACCTGCGAATCAAGTTTTAGCGAAAGCGAAAGTTTGGTACGGTAAAGACAATGACGTACAAATTGGCTTAGCTGAAAACTTCAATGTGACCATGCAGAAAGGTCAGGCAAATGCGATCAAAACCCAATTGGTTGTTCAACCAAAACTCACTGCGCCGCTTAAAAAAGGTCAAGTGATTGGTAAATTGGTAGCCAGCATTGATGGTAAAGTCATTTCAGAAAAACCACTTGTTGCCCTTCAAGATGTTGAAGAAGCAGGTTTCTTTGCAAAAATGATGGATCACATTAAACAATTCTTTAGCAACTTGTTCTAATTAAACTTTAAGTTTTAATTAAGCCTTAAACTAAAGATAAAGCACTCGTACTTCGGCATGGGTGCTTTTTTATTTTATAATGACTACATACCATTGCCACTGAATACGCATGATGAAAAAGAATATTCGCCCTTATTTGGATCACCATCCTAAAATTGATGCCAGTTGCTACATTGATGAAATGTCCGTGGTGATTGGTGACGTGACTTTGGCTGAAAATGTTTCGGTGTGGCCTTTTGCAGTGATTCGTGGTGATGTGAATCATATTCATATTGGTAAAAACTCTAATGTGCAAGATCATGCCATGTTGCATGTGAGTCATAAAAAAGCCGACAAGCCTGAAGGTTCACCACTGATTATTGGCGAAGATGTCACCATTGGTCATCACGTAAAACTACATGGCTGTACCATTGGCAATCGCGTATTAGTTGGCATCAGCAGCATTGTTTTAGACGATGTCATCATTGAAGATGACGTGATGATTGGTGCAGGCTCTTTAGTTCCACCACGTAAACGTCTTGAAAGTGGTTATTTATATGTGGGCAGTCCAGTACAAAAAGTGCGTCCTTTAACCGATAAAGAAAAAGAATTTTTGCCTTATTCAGCACGACATTATGTGAAGGTGGCGAATAATTATTTAGATGAAACGCATTAATTATTAAGCTATATAAGCCGATAGAATTAATAAGCATTAAAAATAAGGTATCTCTAAATGAATATTTATTCGTCTTAAATGCAAAAAAATTAAAGATATGATAAACAGCAGGTTACATTGCATACCATTTAATATTTAAACAGGTGCAAAATAACTATTACAGTTGATTAATTTTAGGAAATATATGAAGCATTTTCTCTGTGTCGGGTTACTATTAATTACTGGCTGTGCAAGTACAGGAGTCATCCCTATTGGTACAGATTCTTATTTTATTGGCAAAAAAGATGGCACACCTGGGCTAGGAGTATCTTTAGAAAACAAAGCTTCTGTATATAGAGAAGCTAATGACTTTTGTAAAAAAAACAATCAAACGATGATAATTCTGGACGAAAAAACTATACCCGCTATTCCTGCAAGACTAGGTTCTACTGAATTAAAGTTTAGATGCCAAAAAAACTAGGTTTAGTACCTAATAAAAGTTAAATTTAATGAAATATTAAAGATGAAATTAATTTTACGATAGATATTGGTATTTTTTCACCTGAATATTGGCTATCTGACTACAACTTTTCAAATACTAATATCTCTACTTTTTCAACTGAATCTGAATACTTGTCGTTACCAAATTGCTGCATGACCGAATAACGCTGAGATTCGGTATAGCTTAAATGAAAATACACATTTTAATGACTTGAGTAATGAAAGGGTCGAAAATTTAGATGGTAATATTTATCTTTTTTTGAAAAGACCAATTCTAAACAAAAACTTATTTATTTTCTTGATAATAACAAAATAATTTTAGGCATTCCTTTTGCTAAATTAATTACTTATGCAGAATATGGATAACTGGACAAAGCTCGAAATGAATATCTGGCTTTAATTCAAAATAAATCACGCAATTTATTCTTGTTTAAGAAAGTACAAAAACTAGCAGCTAAATTTAAAATCAATTAACCAACTGAAGTTTCAATTCAGATCAGCATAGCCACCGCGCCCTAAATTTTGTAGAATAGCCCTTTTATTCCTTGGTGCTTTTCAATGACCGCTTGGACTGCTCACGTTACTGTTGCGACTGTTGTTGAAAAAGACGGAAAATTTCTGTTTGTTGAAGAACATACGGAAGGTGTCACACACACCGTATTCAACCAGCCTGCAGGTCATGTCGAATGTGGCGAAACCCTCATTCAAGCGGCAGTTCGTGAAACCATGGAAGAAACTGGGCATGATGTCGAAATCGAATCATTGCTTGGCATGTATACCTATACTCCTCCAATGTTCCCTGACCGTACTTACTATCGTTTTTGCTTCTTGGCACGTGATGTTCAATATCATCCAGATGCCAAGCTCGATACAGATATAGTGGGCACAGTTTGGATGACCTTGGATGAGTTAAAAGAATCTGCACGAGCACGTAGTCCCTTAGTGATTAAAGCCGTGGAAGATGCTTTATCTGGTCAAAAATATCCTTTATCGCTCGTTTATGAGCACAAAAATTCTCCCTTAATTTCAACTTTGGATGCTTAATCCTATGCAACAACGTGTCATCGTCGGTATGTCTGGTGGTGTAGATTCTTCTGTTTCTGCAGCACTTCTTCTTCAACAAGGATATCAAGTTGAAGGACTTTTCATGAAAAACTGGGAAGAAGATGACGGCACGGAATATTGCACGGCGATGGAAGACCTTGCCGATGCGCAAGCCGTTTGCGACAAAATTGGCATCAAACTGCATACAGCCAACTTTGCCATGGAATATTGGGATCGTGTATTCGAGCATTTTTTAGCAGAATACGCTGCAGGTCGTACCCCAAACCCAGATATCTTATGTAATAAAGAAATCAAATTCCGTGCCTTTCTGGATCATGCGATTAACCTGGGTGCAGACTTTATTGCAACAGGTCATTACTGCCGTCGCGGTGAAACCATGACCAACTCGCGTGGTGAAGAATACGCACCTTTATTACGCGGCTTTGACCAAAATAAAGATCAAACTTATTTCTTACATGCCGTACATGGTCGTGAAATTAACAAGACTTTGTTCCCTGTGGGTGAAATTGAAAAACCAGAAGTTCGTCGTATTGCTGAAGAACTGGGGCTTGCAACAGCGAAGAAAAAAGATTCAACCGGTATTTGTTTTATTGGCGAACGCCGTTTTAATGACTTCTTAAAACAGTACTTACCTGCCCAAGCGGGAAAAATTTACCTAGATACAGGTAAAGAGGTTGGTGAACATCACGGCTTAATGTACTATACGCTCGGTCAACGTGGTGGCATCGGCTTGGGTGGTCTTAAAGGCGAATCTGAAGGTGCATGGTTTGTTCTTTATAAAGATATTGAAAATAATCGCCTCGTCATTGGTCAGGGTCATGAACATCCACTGATGCAAAGTACTATACTTTGGAGTGAAGCGATTGACTGGGTAGCGGGTGAGCAAGAGATTCTAGAGACTGGTTTCCGCTGTACTGCGAAAACGCGTTATCGCCAACCCGATCAAGGCTGTGTGATTTATAAAGATACCGATATGCCAAATGGCGTACGTGTTGAATTTGACGAACCGCAACGTGCGGTGACTCCAGGACAAAGTGTAGTGTTCTACGCAGATGAAGTTTGTTTAGGTGGCGGTGTGATTCATCATACCAATGCGCCAAAACCTGATTTTATTTAAAAGGAAGCGATAGGCATGGCTGAGTTACCCTTTCAACAGCCTCAAACTTTGAATATACGCCAAAACCGAGCTTTGGCGTTGGCAGCTGTGTTTCAATCGACACAGCTGACCCATATGACCGCCATGTCAGGACAGCAGAGTATTGGTGAAAGCGGTAGTTTCTATTTAGAACAACTCATCAAAGCCAGCCTGAATATTCGTCCAACCGCCAATGAATCCTGCCAAACCTTAGATTTTTTTAATCAACTTGCCGATATTTCTCTCGGTTTAAAAACGTTAGAAAGTAGTATTAACCAACCGTTTAACACCTCTCCCAAATCTCGTTTACCCAAACTCTCTAGCGCCAAGTTGCCGATGAGCTATGCCATGGCCTTGTTACAGTTAGAGAAAAAAGTTTATAGCAATCCAAAATTCGTTGAAATTATCCAACAGTCTCAACAGAAAATTCTGAAACAACTGTCGTTCTTCGATAATAATTATCTGCATCCCAGCATTATTGCCAACCTTGCCCAAGCCTATATTGAAACCGCGGGACAAATTAATCCGCGCATTATGGTCAAAGGTAATGCCCAAGCGTTTAAAGATACTTCTCATACCAATCGTATTCGCGCTTCCCTGTTTACTGGCCTGCAATTGGCGCACTTATGGCGTCAGATGGGCGGCAGTTCATGGGGTATGATTTTCAGTAAGCGCAAGCTGCTCCAAGATATTCAAGATCTTGCCCGTTTACAGTATCAGGTAGTTTAACTGATGCTGTGCGGGCTTTGTTTTACGTTTAATTCCAATGTTTAAGGAATCGCTATGAACGCTTTAACCGCACTTTCTCCATTAGATGGACGCTACGCGAGCAAATGTGATGCTCTACGTCCTTTCCTCTCTGAGTTTGGTTTAATCCATGCTCGTGTGACTGTTGAAGTGCGCTGGTTACAAGCGCTTGCAAACCGTCCTGAAATCACTGAAGTTCCGGCTTTTTCAGCAGCAACCAACGCTGCTTTAGATGCTATTGTGGCTGATTTCTCTGAAGATGATGCAAACCGCATTAAAGATATTGAACGTACTACTAACCACGATGTGAAAGCGGTTGAATACTTTCTTAAAGAAAAAATTGCACACATTGATGAATTGAAAGATGCTGGTGAATTCATTCACTTTGCATGTACTTCTGAAGACATCAACAACTTGTCTCACGCTTTAATGCTTAAAAATGGTCGTGATGTTCTGGTTGCTTCTATGCAAAGCATCATCGACTCAATTGCGACTTTGGCTGAAACTCACGCTGAACAACCAATGCTGTCTCGTACGCATGGTCAAACTGCTAGCCCAACCACTTTGGGTAAAGAAATGGCAAACGTGGCTTACCGCCTTGCACGCCAAATCAAACAATTTAACCATGTTGAATTACTTGGTAAAATCAATGGCGCTGTAGGTAACTACAATGCACATTATTCAGCGTATCCAGAAATTAACTGGCCTGCTCATTCGCAAGCTTTTGTTGAATCTTTAGGTTTAGCTTTCAACCCGTACACCACTCAAATTGAACCACATGATTACATGGCGGAACTTTTTGATGCGCTTCGTCGTTTCAATACAATTTTGATCGACTTTAACCGTGACGTTTGGGGTTATATCTCTTTAGGTTTCTTCAAACAACGTTTGAAAGAAGGTGAAGTTGGTTCTTCGACTATGCCGCACAAAGTCAACCCGATTGACTTCGAAAACTCTGAAGGTAACTTGGGCTTGGCCAATGCTGTATTGGCTCACTTGGGTGAAAAACTTCCGATTTCTCGCTGGCAGCGTGACTTAACTGACTCTACTGTTCTTCGTAACATGGGTGTTGGTTTTGCGCAAAGCTTGATTGCTTTTGAAGCTTGCTTAAAAGGTATTGGCAAATTAGAGCTTAACGCTGCGCGTATTGCTGAAGATTTAGACCATGCTCAAGAAGTATTGGCTGAACCAATTCAAACAGTTATGCGTCGTTACAACGTAGAAAAACCATACGAAAAATTAAAAGCCCTGACTCGTGGTCAAGCAATGACTCGCGAAATGATGGTGAACTTCGTAAATGGTAATGAACTTGCAGCTGTTCCTGCTGCGGATCGTGCACGTTTAGCTGAAATGACCCCTGCAACGTATACTGGTAATGCAGCTGAGCAAGCAAAACAAATTAAAGAGTTAATTGCTAAAATCTAATTAAATTTTAGTCAGAAAAAGCGAAGCTTCGGCTTCGCTTTTTTATTATAATTCCACTACTTTATAGTCGAAAACAATAAGATGATTGAATACCAACTCACCTTAAAACACTGGCTTGGTTTAGGTTTTATAACCATTGCCATAGTGATCGCAAGTATTCGTCCTTTAGAATTTGAAGCATATATACTGCATCAGCTCGGCACAATATTTATGCTCGCTGCCTTGTTGTTTACCCAGAAGAAAATCGGCTTGAGTTTTTACAGTTTTTCGCTCTATCTTATTTTTTTACTGATTCATATTGTGGGAGCACATTACCTGTATTCCTATGTGCCCTATAACGAATGGCTAATTCAGCTGTTCAGTTTTGACCTCAATCAATCGATGGGCTGGTCACGCAATATGTATGACCGTTTAGTACATCTTGCCTGTGGTGTACTACTCTACCCCGTGCTACTGCGACTGTTTCATGTATGGCTGCCTGAGGCTAAACCCTTCACGCTATTTTTATTGGTGGTTCAGTTTATCATGGCCACCAGTTTAATTTATGAATGGCTTGAATGGCTGATTGCAATTGGTTTATCGCCTGAAGATGCTGAAAACTACAACGGCCAGCAGGGCGATGTCTGGGATGCACATATGGATATGCTGCTTGCAACACTTGGGGCTGCAAGCTACGGTCTGCTTCATCTGTGCTGGTGTCAGTATAAAAGCCTAGCTAAAGTACCACAACCAGAAAGCGACCAACACGCCCAGTGACAGAACTAAAGTAAACAGGGTGAACCATGAATGCGATTCTGCCCCCCAAAACACACGCTTTGCCAGCCATTTTTTAAGCAGAACACTATTCAGTGTCAGTGCTGCCAAGTGTAGCAATACACTCGCTAAACACAGATTGGCGAATAGCTCATGCACTTCTTTTAAACTGTGGCTATGCGTATAGTCGGTTAAAAATCCTGCCAGCACAGTTAAGGGCAGCAAGCAAAAAATACCCAATATGCTCAGCTGAAACAGGCTGGAACTGGCTGCTTTTAAAAATGTTGGGGAAAGCCATTGCTGCGGCTGTGCCCAATAGCGCTGTACAAATGGCTTGATCACATAAAATCGTCTGCTTACCCCTGAAGGCTGAGTATGGGCAAGTCGAGCAGCAAAAAATTGCCATAAAATTCTTAAGATCAGGCCAATACCGAGTGTATAGCCAAATGCCATATGCACTTGATGCCATCCTTCTGCATCCCCCGTGAGATAAGCCCCACTAAAGCTCAAGATGATGACGATATGCAGAAATCGAATCAGTAAATCTGTAGAAGATGTTGTTGCGTTCTGAGCCATAGAAAAGCTTTGTTAACTGTATTAATTTAATTGCAACATAGCAGCTCAAGCTGAGTTGAATATTAAGATATAGTCAAAAAAATGGCGCTCATTAGAGCGCCATTTTAAAATCAGAAGATCACTTTAAATTAAAGCTTAGGATCACGCAGTTGAATAACATTCGCACTCGCTTTTGACAACGTTTCCATGACTTTATTCATCACTGCAGGCACCAAACCATCTGCCATTTGTGCAGCTTGCAAGCCCAGCTTTTCACCTAAAGTTGGTTTACGACGCATATCAAGCACATACACATCATGCTGTGTCAATAAACCGAGTAGATATTCATCTGAAGTTTGCAGTTTGTCGACCAGGTTTAATTCAAGCGCATCTTTTCCATACCAGTGCTCGCCTGTTGCGACTTTTTCAACATTCAGTTGTGGACGGTATTTTTCAACAAAGTGCTTGAATAACTCATGGGTTTGTTGCAATTCTTCTTCAAATTTGGCTTTACCTTCAGCGGTATTTTCGCCAAACATGGTTACGGTACGTTTAAACTCACCTGCGGTATAAAGCTCAAAATCGATATGCTTGTCTTTTAACAGACGATTAAAGTTGGGCACTTGAGCAACCACACCAATTGAACCCACAACGGCAAATGGCGCAGAAACAATTTCGTTGGCAATACACGCCATCATATAACCGCCACTTGCTGCAACCTTATCGACACAAATTGTCAGGTTAAAACCGGCATCACGCAGACGCACCAGTTGTGCAGACGCTAGACCGTAGCCATGCACCATACCACCCGGGCTTTCCAGGCGAACAACCACACGGTCACGTCCTGCTTTTGCTGTCGCCAAAATAAGCGTAATTTCTTCACGTAAACTTTCTACAGCAGATGCAGCGGTATCGCCCTTAAAATCGAGCACATAAATTTTTTGATTATTCTTTTTACGTAACTTGGCTTCTTTTGAAAGCTGTTGAGTGAGTTGCAAGAGTTCAAATCTAGATGCTGTGGCTTGCGCAATTTTTTTACGTTGTTCATTTACGCGCGCATTTAAATGGCTAATTCGAATTTCAGCCGGTAATTTAGGGTTATGGAATAACATATAAAATGATTTCTCTAATTGTATGTGCAGTTACCTTTAACATGAGGTCAAAACATTGAAAATTCAATATGAATTTTATAAATCATCCAATTGCAGAGATTCTTTTCATTTAAGCGCTTCATACATTGAGTCATTTTCTCAGCATAAAACCACATGTCTAAAGATAATAATCGGATAAAAAATAAAGGTTAAATGATCGCTAGCTGAACACGTTGCATTTCGTTTTCAGACAAAAATATTTGATAAAAAAATTGATATTTAAATAAAAAAAGAGCCTTTCGGCTCTTTTTCAATACTGTCATTTCATTAACCAAAACGACCAGTAATATAAGCTTCAGTCAATTGATGATCTGGCTGAGTAAATACTTTTTCAGTCGCATTCACTTCAATCAAATCACCCAAATGGAAGTAAGCAGTACGGTCAGAAACACGCGCAGCCTGTTGCATTGAGTGTGTCACAATGGCAATGGTGTATTGCGTTGAAAGCTCTGAAATCAGTTCTTCAATTTTTGCCGTTGCAATTGGATCCAGTGCTGAACATGGTTCGTCCATCAAAATCACTTCCGGGCTAACTGCAATAGTACGTGCAATACACAAGCGCTGTTGCTGACCACCTGAAAGACCTGTACCCGGTTGGTTTAAACGATCTTTCACTTCATCCCAAAGACCAGCTTTATGCAGGCTGTTTTCAACAATTTCTTCAAGGTCATATTTATCACGTGCCAAACCGTGAAGTTTTGGACCATAAGCCACGTTATCGAAAATTGATTTCGGGAAAGGATTTGGTTTCTGGAACACCATGCCGACTTGCGCACGAAGTAATACCACGTCCAGGTTTGGATCATAGATATCTTGGTTATCCAGCATTACTTTACCCGTTACACGACACGAATCAATGGTGTCATTCATACGGTTTAAAGTACGTAGAAAAGTCGATTTACCACAACCAGATGGACCAATAAAAGCAATCACTTCATTTTCGTAGATATTGATATCAATACCTTTAATTGCTTCTGCTTCACCATAGTAAACATGTACATCCGTAGTGCTTATTTTAACATTGGATGTTTCATTTTCTTTTTTAGCCGAAGGATGGGTATCAAATTGCGAAACAAATGAAGTCCCTTGACGTTTTTTATCTACTTCGGGTGAAGTAAATTGTTTCTGATCTTGATTCACGGATTCATCCTGCTCTAAGGAATTTGTTTTTGACATCGCTGTTACAGTATTCATATATTGCCCTTTCTTACCAGCGCACTTCAAATTTCTTACGTAACCAGATTGCCAGACTATTTAAGCCCACCATCATTGCAAGTAAGACAATAATTGCGGCAGCGGTGCGTCCTTCGAAGAAGTTACGTAATTCATTGCCCTGCCATAAGAAAATTTGTACCGGTAATGCTGTTGATTGATCGAGTGGTGAAGCTGGAACACTCGCAACAAAGGCACTCATACCAATCAGCAGCAGCGGTGCTGTTTCACCTAAGGCTTGTGCTACACCAATAATCGCACCAGTTAAAATACCCGGTATCGCAAGTGGCAATACATGGTGAAATACCGTTTGCACACGAGAAGCACCCAAACCCAATGCCGCCTGACGAATTGATGGCGGTACAGCTTTAAGCGATGCACGCGTGGTAATAATCACGGTTGGAAGTGTCATCAAACTGAGTACCAAACCACCGACCAAAGGCGCAGAAATAGGTAACTGCATCCAGCCAATAAAAATGGCAGCACCCAACAGACCAAACACGATGGATGGTACGGCTGCAAGGTTATTAATATTCACTTCCACGACATCAGTAATGAAATTTTTCGGTGCAAACTCTTCAAGATAAATGGCAGATGCCACCCCGATTGGAATCGAGATAAAAATCACGATCAACATCATGAACAATGAGCCCATGAATGCACCGGCTAAACCAGAAGTTGCTGGAGAACTACGCGAGTCTGGATTGGTGAAAATATTGGTATTAAAGGTATTTTCAAGCACACCTTTGGCTTTTAAATCATCAGCAAGCTGGCGAACTTCTGGGCTTAATTGCTGCTGATCATCAGGTAATGAGCGATCAATATTTCCTGCTAACCATACATCAACATTGGCATCGGCCAAAATATTTAAATCTTTCTTTTGACCAATCAATGCTGGATCTGCAAGTACCAGATCACGTACACGGTAAGCTTCTGAACTGGTATACAGACTTCCAAGCTCATCGCGTTTAGACGCAATACTTGGATCTTTTGCAATTAATCCATTCACGATTAAAGCATCCCAATCAACCATCCCCATTTCAGTTTGCCAAGCGATAAAGCGCTCTTGAAAATGGGCAGGAGATTCGCCTGCTTTTTTAATCGGCTTCGCGCCAGCAGTAATTACCGTCGGGTCAAAATAGACTGGAACCGTCATACTGGTTTGCCAAAATGCCGGTAAGCCCTTTGCCAGAATACTTCCGAATAGCAGTACCACAAAGAACAGACCGGTAATGACTGCAGAGAAGCCGAATATGCGAAACATTTTTTCTTTGCGATGACGCTTTGCCAAAGAATTACTAATTCTTTGTTTACGTTTTTCGCGCAATTCAGCAGAAATGCGTGGATCACGTGCCTGATCCATGGAAGATGTATTAGAAGTACTCATTCGTATTGCTCGCGATATTTACGCACGATAAACAGTGCAACGATGTTCAAACCTAAAGTAATCACAAACAAGGTTAAACCCAATGCAAATGCCACCAATGCTTGTGGGCTGGCAAAGTCGGTATCACCTGTAAGTTGATTGACGATAGTAATGGTCACGGTTGAAATCGCTTCCAGCGGATTAGCATGCAGTAACGGACTATTCCCTGCGGCCAAGACCACGATCATGGTTTCACCAATCGCACGAGATGCTGCAAGTAAAAATGCGCCAATAATGCCCGGCAAGGCTGCAGGTAACACCACCTGACGAATGGTTTCAGACTTGGTTGCACCGAGTCCTAAAGAGCCATCACGTAGCGCGCGAGGCACCTGGGTAATAATGTCATCTGAAAGTGAAGATACAAACGGGATAATCATAATCCCCATTACGAAACCTGCGGTTAAGGCACTGGTGGCATTAATTTCTAGCCCAATGCTTGCTCCAAGCATTTTAAAGAATGGGCCAATAATCATCAGTGCAAACACACCGTACACAATGGTCGGAATGCCGGCTAAAACTTCAATCGCCGGTTTAGCCCAAGAGCGAAAGCCAGAGGATGCATATTCAGCCAAATAGATCGCAATCATCAAACCGACTGGTACTGCGACTAATAAAGCGATACCACTGACCATCAGCGTGCCCCACAGCAGCGGCAACAGGCCATAACTTCCTTCAGCATTTCCTGATGTACTAAAACCTGGATTCCATTCTGTACCAAAGAAGAAATCGAGTGGACTGACGAAGTTAAAGAAGCGCATGGCTTCACTAAACATCGACATCACAATACCAATGGTGGTTAAAATAGCCACGCCAGAACATAAGGCTAAAGCGATATTAATGGTTTTTTCGACCTGGTTACGTGCACGATATTGTTGCGCTACACGTTTTTTTGCCAAAACCAGACCCGCTAAAGCGGCACAGATCACCACTGCCAATTTAGCAAAAGAACTAATCGTTTCAATTCTGGATAATTGTTGTGCTGCCGCAATTTCATAGGCTGCTGCTTGATCACTCACGCCAAAGCCAGAGGCAATCGCCTGAACACGGTCAATCACAACTTCCATGCCAGATCGATCTAATGTTGCCGCAATATTTGCAGGTACATTATCTAAAATCACATGTCGTAAAATATTCGGTTCGACAATATTCCAAACCAGTAAAATTAAAAAAGCAGGGATCCCACACCATAAAGCCACCAACGCACCGTAATATCCAGGACGAGAGTGCAACTTCGCAGAGTTATTTCCCTTACCTGCCAGGCTACGGCTTTTAGATAACCCGATTTGATAGGCTACGGCAATCAATGCCAATAACACACCTATGAGTAGCAGATTCATGTATTCTCCGGCATTTTTTCAATTTTCATGCTTTGAAAAAACCTTGTCTTTGCAAAAAAGCTGATGCTAGAAATTATCTAGCACCAGCTCGTTCATCCTAATTACTTAACCGCTTTACCAGCTTTCAAAGCTGCAAGAGTGTTTGCGCGTTCTTTATCAGACATTGAAATCAAACCCGCTTTTTCCAGCTTAGAACCTTTACCTGAAACTTTCTTACTTAAGAAGTATTCAGAATATTGTTGTAAGCCTTTGATTGATTTAAGGTGCTCACCTTTCACGTAGAAGTACAATGGACGTGATACTGGGTAAGAACCATTCAGAATCGTTTTTTCTGATGGCACAACGTTGTTTACTGTCGCTACGCGTAATTTGTCACGGTTTTGATCATAGAAACCTAGACCAAATACGCCAACTGCACTTGGTGAAGTTTTTAAACGTGCCAGTGTTTCTGTATAGTCGCCTGCAATTTCAATCACTTTGCCGTCTTTACGGAAAGTAGAACATGCTTTCTTCTGTGCATCTTTATCTAAATTTTTGAAATATGCGTAAGATTCACAACCTGCTTCAACCATTTTTTCCTGGAACACTTCACGTGTACCATGGTTAGATGCTGGAATCACCAATGTAATTGGTTCATTTGGAAGTGATTTGTCAATTTGGTTCCAACGTGTATACGGGTTTGCAACCAATTTACCATTCGAAGGTAATTCTGCTGCAAGCGCTGCAAATACATGTTGTGGACGTAATTTATAAGAGGCTTTCTTTGAATTAGACGCAAATACAATACCGTCATAACCCACTTTAATTTCAATCACTTGATTCACGCCTGCTTTTTTACATGCAGCTAATTCAGAATCTTTAATTTTACGAGATGCATTGGCGATGTCGATGGTGTTATCACCCACGCCTTGACAGAATTGCTTCAAACCGCCCGATGTACCACCAGAACCTACAACAGGTGTTTTAAACTGTGGAAAAGTGTTACCAAATTCTTCTGCTACAATACTTGCATAAGGTAGAACAGTTGAAGAACCAGCGATCTGGATGGTGTCACGAGCTGCATTTGCTGTTGTTGCTACAGCTGCCCCTGAAACTGCTAAAGCAAGTGCGATGTGATTTAAGCGCATTCTTTTCTCTCTTCATTAGATGCAATTTTGAAGTACGCTACTTTTTTATAAAGTTTTGTACTTTTTCGATAGTTGCATTTTGATTTTATAATATGACAAAGAAGTTACAGCTATGTGACGTTTTAATGATAATTAAAACAGCTGTTTTTTTATAATTATAAATTCATATAAATCAATAAATAACATTAGATTTAATCTGATAAAATTTTTATTTTTGCAGCATTACAATTGTAATAATTCATTTACTGTCATTAAAAATCATTGCTTATTATTTCATCATCGATTTATGTGTCTCATCATTTTGATCGATTTACTTCATATCTATTTTATTTTTTGAACTCAAAACTGGCATCTAATTCAATTTTTTACTGACAAAAGAATGGTCTAAAAAAAGCTCTTTTAATGATACTAGAATGACCTTATTCAGTTGCAAATGTATATATACCTATCCCAATAAAGCAGGATGACGTATGTTCATTTCACTCATTTTATTTTCACCATCGCCTTACTGTTCTAATTTTTGCAATCAACGATCAAGTTAATTGAAATTTCATAGAATGTGGCGCTGTTTTATATTCAAACTCAAGATCAAGAAAAAAGATTCAGTTATGAATAGTATAAATATTGCCACTTTTAATCCTGATTTACCCGTACATATGACATTTGAGGAACATGACTGGCATTTATTAGCGCAACATTGGTATCCGATTGCCCTTGCCCGTGATATTACCGATCAGCCAACAGGCACAATGCTGCTAGATATGCCCCTTGTGATTTATAAAATGGGTGAAAATCTAATTGTGGCTAAAGATGCCTGTCCTCATCGGGGTATCCCTTTAAGCTTGGGAAAAAATGATGGTCAAGGCGTAGTCTGTCGTTATCATGGTTTACGATTTGGTGAGCAAGGCAAATGTAACCGCATTCCCGCACATCCGCAGCATAAGATTTCAGATCGCTTTAATCTAAAAACGTATGCTGCGGTGGAACGCTATGGTTTGATTTGGTGTTCGCTGACTACGGCAAAAGATGCTGAACCCAATATTCCAGTCATGCCCTTTTGGGATGATGCTGAATACCAACAACTGGTCTGCCCTAAAGTAGACATTAACTGCTTTGCAGGAAGACAGCTCGAAGGCTTTATTGACGTGGCTCATTTTGCCTGGGTGCATCCGGATACTTTTGGCGATCCGGAGAATGTAGAAGTACCTGACTATACAACGACTGAAACCGGTTATGGCTTTTCTGCAGATTATATCAGTGGTGTTGGACGTTATCCGATTGGACTAGATCAACGTGGTCAGCAAGATTTCAAATGGCTTAGACATTTTGAAATTAGTTTGCCATTTACCGCAACTTTAACCATTCATTTTCCCAACGATGCACGACAAGTCATTATGAATGCTGCATCTCCGATGACAGCGCGTTCTACGCGGCTATTTGCACCGATTTGCCGTAATTATGACAAAGACTTACCGGTTGAAGATGCTTACGAGTTTAATTTAAAAATTTTTGAGGAAGATCGCTTGATTGTAGAAAATCAAAAGCCTGAATATTTGCCACTGGATTTATCATTAGAAGCTCACTTTCCAGCAGATCGCAGTTCAAGTATGTATCGAAAATTGCTAAGAAAGATGGGGTTTAGTCCGCTATTTGCAGCATAATATTTATCTAAAAATAGATTCCTTGTTTTCAAAAAATGAATTCCTCCTCGATGTCTGCAATCGAAGCAGGCGGCATGGATGCCGCTGTTGGGTGGAGGTTTTAAGGACGAACCTCCCACCCAACAAAGGATTTTTGTTACCTTGCGGTAATATATTCCTCATCCCTGAAAAGTAAATGATCTTCAACTTTGCTAATCAAACTTCAACCATAAGATTTACGGTTAAATCATCTAAATATAAGAAAAGGAGATCAATTGATCTCCTTTTCTTTAATACAATAAACTACTACATCGATTAGTCGATGGCAGGTTTATATGTACCGGCTTGAATTGGACCTTTGATACGATCAGCTTCTTCTAGCACTAAGCGTAAAAGATTCTTCACGTTATCTAAAGTTGCAATAGGGCTAAGTGTAGTCATCTTCAATGATTGAAGATCACCCACTTTAGTTACCCCAATATTCGCTTCACCACGTGCAAACAATTCATCTGCAACGTTCTGGTTGAGTGTATCAAGAAATTCTGTTGGGTAGCCTTCAGGAATCACACGGAACAATACAGAAGCAAATTGCGGATCAACCAGCATCTCTAAACCAGCAGTTGCATTGATGTAGTCAGCCACTTCGCGGGTCAACTTCACACCATGGTCGATCATCGAACCATAAAGCTCTTCACCGAGTGCCTCAACCGTCATCCACAATTTCAACGCATCAAAACGACGGGTTGTTTGTAATGATTTAGACACCAAGTTTGGAACACCATGCTCTTCATCATAAGCAGAGTTTAAGTACTCAGCTTCATAATGCATGAAACGGTAGTTCGCTTCGTCTTTCAACAAGAATGCGCCACAAGAAATGGTTTGGAAATAATGCTTATGGAAGTCCAAAGTTACTGAATCAGACAACTCGATACCATCGAGCATTGAACGAAACTCATTCGAAAGAATCAGTGCCCCACCCCATGCTGCGTCGATGTGCATCCACGCGCCATACTTGTTAGTGATGTCACGAATCGCTTTTAATGGATCGATCGCACCGGCATCAGTTGTACCTGCGGTCGCAACCACACATGCAACAATTTTGCCTTCCGCTTGTAGCTGTGCCATGGTTTGCTCGAGAGCAACAACATCCATCCGTGCGTTTTTGTTCACTGGAACAGTCACCACAGACTGGAAACCCATGCCCATCATCGCCATGTTCTTTTGCACAGAGAAATGTGCATTTTCAGAACAAATCACTTTGACATTACGCATAGCATCCGCAGGAATCCCATCACGCTGTACAGACCACGGATTACCGTTTTCGTCTTTCCAGTTTTTCGAGATGCAAGCATCACGCGCAAGCAATACACCCATCAAGTTCGATTGCGTACCGCCAGAGGTGAATACACCTGCCTGACCTGCACCATAACCGACTTTTTGACGTAGCCAGTCAATAAGCTGAACTTCCATCAATGAACCTGCAGGACTTTGATCCCATGAGTCCATAGACTGGTTGGTTGCATTAATCAACACTTCTGCAATTTGGCTAGCGACCATAGTCGGGCAATGCAAATGCGCAAGTGAATTCGGATGATGTACTTTCAAGCTTTTATTTAAGAAAAGCTCAACCATACGCTCAAGAGATTTATGTAAGCCCATGCCTTCTTTTGAAGGATGAAATGCAATTGCACTGCGTAGCTCTTTAATGCTGCCGCCAGTGTACATTTTGTCGTTTTGCAACCATGCTGAAACGGCTTTTACCGCTTCGTCCATTGCTGACTGATAGTCAGCAATGGAACCTGCATCATTGCAGAATAACGCTTTACGGTGTTCTGCAAAATCTACCATGTATTATGCGCCTCGAGTAGCAATAAGCGCTTCAGCAATTGCTTTCTTAAAGCGAGCAATCGCTTCAACACATTCGTCATGCGTGATGATGAGTGGGCAAAGTAAACGAATCACTGTACCGTTACGACCACCTTTTTCTAACAACAATTTGTTGTCGAAACATGCAGTTTGAATCGCAGCAGCCAATTGAGAATCACCTGGTAATGAACCCATGTGATCTGCTTTTTGGCGTTCATCTACGATTTCAACACCAATCATCAAACCACGGCCACGTACGTTACCGATACATGGGAATTCAACTGCCAGTTTTTTCAATTCAGCTTGCAGGAAATCACCACGTTCTTGTGCATTTTGCGCAAGATTTTGTTCTTTAATGGTTTTGATTGTTGCAAGACCAGTACCCATCGCCAATTGGTTACCACGGAAAGTACCGGTGTGACCAGCAGGCTGCCAAGCATCAAACTTACGTTTAATACCAAGCACTGCAAGCGGCAAGCTACCACCTACTGCTTTTGACATCACGATGACATCTGGCTCGATCCCTGCATGCTCAAAAGCAAACATTTTGCCTGAACGGGCAAAACCGGCTTGAACTTCATCAAGAATAAGCACGATGTTGTGTTTTTCAGTCACTTCACGGATTTTCTTCAACCATTTGGTTGGCGCGGTAACAACACCACCTTCACCTTGAATCGCTTCAAGAATGACTGCAGCAGGTTTTGTTACACCACTTTCTACATCTTCAATAAAGTTTTCGAAGAAGTAAGTCAAAGCATCTACACCTGCTTCACCGCCAAGACCCAATGGGCAACGATATTCATGCGGATATGGCATAAACTGTACGCCTGGCATTAAGCCATTCACCGCATTTTTAGCAGACAAGTTACCTGTCATGGCTAAAGCGCCATGCGTCATCCCATGATAGCCACCGGAGAAGCTGATCACAGTACTACGACCTGTGTAGGTTTTTGCTAATTTAATTGCTGCTTCTGTACCATCTGCACCAGACGGACCACAGAACTGTAGACAATACTCAGCTTTACCACCAGGTAATTGCTCAAGTAGTGCTTCAGTAAAAGCATCTTTTAAAGGCGTTGTTAAATCTAAAGTATGTAATGGCAAGCCACTTGCTAAAGTGTCTTGAATACTTTGGATGACCGCAGGGTGATTATGGCCTAAAGCCAATGTCCCTGCCCCAGCTAAACAATCGAGGTACTCTGTACCTTCAACATCAGTAACCCAGCAGCCTAAGGCTTTTGCTATCGCTAACGGTAATTTACGTGGATAGCTACGAACATTGGATTCCATCTGGCTTTGGCGAGTCAAATAGTATTCGTTAGTAGACTTAGGGGCAGGATTTACAGAAGAAACGCTCATATCGAATTACCATCTCTGATATGGGTTAAAAGAAATAAGTCGGGTGACTTGCGGTCTTTTGACTCGGTGCTTTATAGTTCTAGTTAGACTTCAATTTATTTGTCATAACTAGAGGGCGGATGATACCGAATTTTTATAAAAAATAAACAACTTTCGGCACTTTATCCGTCCTAATTCATCAAAAAAAATATCAAGCTAATCTAGAGGTTGAATTATCATCTTACATTGTGACAGGGGAAAGAAAACCTCAATTTCTTATGCTTTTATTGGTAAAGTCGTGTAATAAAGTAAAACTGCTTGCAAATTAAGTTATAAGTGCATAATTTTTCTTAAATTTCATAAATAAAAATAGAGGTTGTTTTTTGAGCTTGTTTTTACAATCCCACCACAAACTCTACTAAAATTCACCATAAACACACTTTAATATCATCAGTATAGATTCAAATTTCACTTACAAAAATAGGTCAAAAAAATGCGTTATTTAACTCTCTCCACTCTGGTTTTAGCCTCTGCTTTCAGTGCAACTGCCTTTGCTCAACAAAATGAACAACTTAATTACAACGTCGTTAATGTACAAGCAGAAGCTGCACGCCAAGTGTCGAATGATGAAATGCATGCTGTTTTATACATTGAAAAGAGCAATAAACAACCTGCTGAACTTGCGTCACAAATCACGCAATTAATGAATCAAGCCATGGCTTTAGCCAAGAAATATCCACAGGTTAAAGTAGAAACAGGTTCACAGACCACTTATCCCATTTATGACAATGATAGCCGCAAGTTAAAAGAATGGCGTGGTCGTGCAGAAATTCAAATTGAAAGTACTGACTTTAAAGCCGCGAGCCAATTGATCGGTGAACTTCAACAAAACTTCCAGACTCAATCGATTAACTTTAACGTTTCAGATGCGCAACGTAAAAAAGTTGAGAATGAGCTGATGGTTGAAGCTTCAAAAAACTTCCAGCAACGTGCACAAATACTGAGTCAGGCATGGAGTAAATCGGGTTATAACCTGGTGAATCTTAATTTGAATACCAGCGGTCAGTACCCTCAACCGGTCATGATGCGTGCCAACATGGCAAAATTTTCAGGTGCTGAAGCTGTCGATGCTCAAGATGTAGCAGCGGGTGAATCTAAAATTACCGTGAACGCCAATGGTACGATTCAGTTTAAATAAGACTTTATAGCTTCCTCTCCTTTTCAACAAGAGAACAGTTTTTCTAAGAAGTATTTATTTTCTTGAGGGAAGTTCCCTCTCCTTCCAGGAGATAAGAATCCTCAGAATATATACTGAGTTCGCAAGGGAAAAGACTTCCCTTTTTAAATTTCAGAAAATTAACACATAAAAAAATCCCGCTCTTAAGCGGGATTTTTTTAATACGTAAGCTCTTAATAGATCGCCATATGATTGCGGTTAAACATTGGAATAAGTAATTGTTTTTTAAATTATAAAATTTATAAAATCCCACCTAACCTCCCTAATAACCTCTACGCCTTAATTTTATTGCCGTTTCATTTTGTATTAAAACTAAAACTTATGATCGGCTTAGTTCATAATTTTATTTTCCTAAAGATATTCAAATAATTTTTGTATAGACTCGGCGATAGCTCAAGAAAATTTATACTAACGATAATGACATGGACGTTAAAATATGAAGTTAAAAGCACTAGTTTTTTTATATTGTGTACTGCCAACTTTAAGCTTCGCTGATGATTGCGACACTTACGGGGATTTTGCAGAGTCGGTTATGGCAGCTAGGCAGTATCAGACCAAGACAAAGCAGCAATTAATGGACGTTTCAAAGCGGGTCATTTTAGATGAGAAAAAGAATACTCAAAACTTTAAAGTGGCAGTATCAATGATTGATACTGCATTTAATACACCAGTTGAGAAAAGCAAGGCTGATAAACAAATGATTATACGCTTGTTTTCTTATACTTACTGGAAGGCCTGTAGAGGCGGTTAAAGGTGCGTATTCTTGTTTTAATATAAAACTAAATATGATAGTTTTTAATAAAAAGACACCAAGAAGGTGTCTTAATAAATACAAGTGCAGTGATTATGGATGTAAAGTTTTTAAAATAGATTCTATATATTTTATAGATGAGCAATTAGGATGTGCGAGTATTTCCTCAAAAGAAAACCCACAGCGTTGCACCATATCTTTTGCTAAGGTTATTTTATTTCTACAGCCGCGCTTTTTTTCTTGTAATCCTAGAGCTTTAATCCTTTCAAAAGGTTTTTCTATACCTTTGCTCTCTGGATCTTCTACATAGTATTGAGTATCTTTTTCCAACCAAAAACCTAGAGCAGTAGAACATGCAAGAAACCATGATTCTGTTGCAACTATAGTTATAAAACTGTCTTTAATTTGAGGGTGAGAGATCCGCTCTTTCACATGTGAGATCGATGGATAGTCCTCTAAGTCTGTTAATATAAAAATATGATCAGCACCTTTATTATTTAAAGTTTCAATCATGTCGTTAATTTTATGAGGCAGTAAATTCCCCCCTCCTTTTGCGTTAATGATATGGTCAATAATTTCTATATTAAATTGTGAAATCCAGTTTTTAAAAGGTAATGATGAAACTAAAACTTTTTCTGTATCACCCTCTACAATAAATCCAACTTTTACCAAGGTAAACCACCATTTAATAAATTCATTAACCAAGCCTGGTCTAAAGATGTTTCTTCTAAATGAGGATTCGCTGTCTTTGCATTTTTCAACTGAGTTTTTCCATTAATCTTATCAACTAACCATAACTCTTCTAATGCACAATTTCTAACAACAGTTTCACTGTGTGTAGTAACAATTACTTGTAAACTTTTTTCACTAATAATTTGTTTCATGAATGAGATGAGTTCTACTATTGCCTGTGGATGAATACCTCTTTCTGGCTCTTCAATAATAATTAAAGTAGCTTTATCTTCATTCCAAAGTAATGTAGTTAAGATAGCTAATGTATAGATAGTCCCATCTGAAATAGAGATAGCTGGTAGAGGTCTATTATTCTCTTTAAAATAAAGGCTTAAAGAGTCTTCAAATTCTCCTTTTTTTACTTCAATTTCATCGATACTAGGAACTATTAAAGATAATAGTTCATGAAGATCTGCCCATTTATCTTCATCCTTTTGAATTTCTAAAAGAATAGTTGATAAATTTTGTGCATGAATTAAAAGATTAGATTTATTAAAAATTTTGTTAGGGATTTTAGGACTTAAGGGATTTATTCGATATACATTAAGGCTTTCAATAAAGCTATATACTGGCTCACCTTCAAAATAAGAACTCAAACCTGTTTTATCTGAGCTCAATTCATCTAAATTATTATCTTTTAAAATATCTGGTACTTCATCTTTAATCTCTTGGATTTTCTGAGTCATATCCATTAAAGATGTGATACTTTTCCGATATTTTTTAAGTTCTGTTTTTTTAAGATTTTTTAAATCTTGTTTTTTAAGTTCTTCGACATCGACCATATATTTAGACATTTCAGCAACAATATCTTGAAATTTGCTAAAATTAATTTTTTCTGCTTTATCAACTTTTCTTGAATACATTGTCATAAGATCTGTTGATAGTTCTTCTTTTATAATTTTACCGTCTTGAACATTTACAGATAAATTATACCGGTATTCAACATCATGATCATTTTTAACTTTTAAAGAAAAACTAGTTATATCTTTATCTGTAATTAAAGATTTATCACCAAACTCTTCAATTGCATTTGATACCCCATTTAAAATGATATTTTTAAAAAATAACAAGGCATCACAAAAATTACTTTTACCTGCACCATTTGAACCAACTAGACAGGAAAACCCTGTAGATGGCTCAAAAATTACATCTTCGAGGCTTTTAAATCCTTGTATATGAATACTTTGGATTTCCATAGGAGCTCACAAACAAAAAAACTAATGTAATGTATCATATTCAATAAATTATCATTTAAAAATAATTTTCAACCTTACTTTCTAGATTTTTATAAAATTAGCAAAATACGGACTATAAAGGTCATTCCGACAATAAGAACTATACTTTTTTTATTTGAATGATATTCGGTGTAAGTCAACATCTAACGCTACCTCCTACATTCTGGTTTGCTTCGTACGCCACTTAAATTCAAAAACCGACATCCAACTACACTTTTAAATTAAAATCAAATACAGCGCAAATGAGAGTGTGATACGGCTTATACCCAGTGAGACAAGGTTAGTTGAAAATAAGCTCATGCACTACACACGCTATACCTTGGGCAAAAGGCGAATTTTCTAGGACTTCGCCTTTTGTGATTAAAGCTTATTCGCTGATTAGCAAATACTCACCGCTTGCACTTTGAATGATTGTTCCCTGTGTTGAGTTGAGAACGGTCATTGAAGTTGAGTTGATAGAGTTATCTTTAACCGCTGCTTCTGTTAGGGTAATAAATTGTTCTTCGGTTAATTGCGTTACAGTCATGATTGCTTCCAATTTTGTGTTTAAGTGAGCATTGGTTGTCTTGTAATCAATGCTATCAATAAAAGTTTGTTAAGCGGTGACTTAACATTTTGATTTATTGACCAATTGGGATGGTATTCTGATTGATTATGTCGATCAAAAAAGTAAAAGGTGTGAATTAAAGAAATTTCGCCTATTTTTTATCAATCAATCCTGTTATTGGTTCGTCAGTTCGCTTCGCTCACTTCCTCTCCCTCTCGAAATATGATTAAACAATACCACTGTTGTTACCTCTGTTATTACACAGTCCCATATGGGTATATAGAGCTATATAAGTTAATAGGCAGACAACGGCGTCAATATTGCCCTCTAGGAATGACACGCCAAGCCTTACGGCGTTTTTGCTTCTAAAAAAAAGTGCGTACTTATTGCGAAGATCAACATTCTAAAAAGTGCGTACTTATTGCGAAAATGGGTATCTTAAAAAGTGCGTACTTTTTGCGAAGTCACCCTTTAAAGTTCCGCTTGAGGTCACTCACTTTTCGGCTGATTACTTTGTTTAATTCGCCATTTTTAGTGATCGTTTGATTAAAGCTGCGCTTGTGTCTGCTTTTGCTGTAGTGCTCTTTCGTTTGCTTGCCAAATGTATCCACGGATTCCCGATAAAGTTTTTTGTCGTCTGCCGTTGCGTTCTTACTGAGCCGTGTAAACTTCAAATGATTAAAGGCGCATTGAATGATCTCAGGGAGATTGCTTAGGCTGTTATTCACTCCAAATTCTGAAACGGCGCAATTCACTTCTGTTCTAGACCGGTGCTCGCTCTCATGAAGGTTTAAGCCTCTGTCTGTCATCTTGTGGTACGAGGTATGATATGCAAGGGAGCCGTCAGGATTCACCCCGATACAATAACCATCCTCAAGCTTCCTTAGGAGGTCAATGGGAGTCTTGGGAATTGGCGTAAAAGTCTTTTCAGTCTTGTATGTGCGCTCATTGATCGAGTTCTCAAAGTAGGCCAGTGACTTATGAAGTGCCGTCAGCAATGCTTTACTTTTAGCATTGTAGAAATCAAGTGAGACTTCTATGCGAGTTACTTTGATGTCGCTGTATGTCACGCCGTAACGCTCCAAACATTGGATGATGGCTTTTAAGTCCTTTCTCGACCTTACATCATGCACCTGCTTAATGGTGAATACATTGCCTGATTGCTCAATGCCGCTCTTATCGCTTTCGATGTAGTACCGCGTGCCAGTCTTTTCGGTTAAGTGTTTTTTGATGCAGTGGCGCGTAGTTGGTTTGTTTACTTCAAACTGTAAAGTCATGAAGTCAATGACTGGCTTGATCTCAATGCCCATCGCTTTAAAGTCATAGCTGTGTATGTCGCTATAAATCTCGGTTTCCCATTCATCCGCACGCTTGGCATTGTCGACATAGCGTTGGCGCATACCCTGCAATTGTTGCTCTAGGTCTTCATCTGATATTTTGGATGATACGGTGATGATGTTGCCTTCGTCTGCTAATGATTCTAATAGCAATTGGTCGAGTTCATCATCAAGTCTTGCTGCTAATACTTCTTGAGCATTACCGCCAAGTGACAAACCTCTGCTCATAGATGATTCGACTAAATCGCGCCCAGCATAGAGACTGTCTAGCTTACTTAATGTCTCTGCTTCGCTTTCATAAATCGAATTGACGTGATGGGATGAAGTCGTATAATTAGGGGTGTAAATTGCGTTCATATTTTAAGCTCTGTATGACGTACGACGGCGTTGTGACTTGTGCCCACAGCGCCGTTTTTATTTATATGAATATCTCATCAAGTTCGAAGTCTTGCTCGTCCGCTTCGATCAAAACTGATTTTAAAGAAGGGGCATAGGTGTTTAAGAGCGCCTTGCCATTGCTTGTAAGAGTAAGCGTGGTACATAGGGAGCCGTTTCTTGATTCGCGCCCCGTACGCTCTATCAAGTCGCGTTTAGCAAGGTGGTTAACACTACACAAGACAGCTTGCTTCGTTGCGGTATAGGTCAATGATTGTCTGAGTTGCGTCTGGTCGATCAATGAGCCGTCTAGGTTGCCCCTTTCGATTCTTTTTAGTATTTCAACTTGCTTAGGGGTTAGTTTCAATTTGATTGACTCCTAAATTAAAGGGAGCATTTTTAGTGCCCCCTTTTTTAATGTGCTCATCCGCGATTACATCAATTCAAGTTCTTTTAATGCTCTTATTTTTCGGTTTAATTCGCGCTTAATATCCACACACTTAAGCTCGAAGCCCGCAACTTTGTAGTAATAAACGGCAAAGCGGCACGCTTCATCAATACCCGCCTCTGTCTTCAAATCAAAATCGCCATCATTTTCATCAATGATATTTAATGCAATTTCGCTGATGGATTCATCACTTAGGCTTGGCAGTTGGTTCACTTCGATAGTTTCCTTATGCGGTGTCAGGGTTACGCGTATGAACTCAAGCAAGGCTGATTCTGTATATGTCAATTTTCCATTTACAACATGGGTTGTGATCTTGTAGCCGTTGCTTTGGTCTGCATGGTGACGGCTATTTTTGGCTAAAAACCCATACCATTTTTTAGCATCCCCGTTTAGAAGGCTTGCGAGAAGTTCGGCCGCCTGCCATTGTGTTAAGTATTTCATTTCACTCCCTGCTGCTCGAGCCATTTCTCAACATCGGCAGAATTCCAAACAGTCACCCCGTTCATCTTTATTGGCTTTGGGAATTTTCCCTCTCTAACCCAAGTCCATAGAGTCTTAGAAGTGATTGGCAATAAACCATTACGTGCGGGCTGCTCACGCTTAATGCAAACCTTACCCGCGTTTTCGCCTGTTTTAGTTGTGTATGTTCTTTGTGGCAATGCTTTGGATGATGTTAAGTGCTTTACCTGCAGGAGGCTTGGCAGTTGTTGCGCGATGTTCATAATCGTGTCTCTATGGCTTGTATGCTCCGATTATGAACATGCTTTAATTGCGCTTCTAGACGGAATCTTAAATCGCTCGTATCTAATTTCGCCTATTAATTTCGTCTATTTTCCATTGATCAAAGGAAGCCTCAATAAAAGCTTTTGTCTGTTTTGCTTCCTCATTTGTTGGTCGCTTAGGTTTGCCCCATTCCTTCAAATCTGTTACCCAGTCTCTAATTTTTCTTTCTCCGTCACCCTTCAAATTAGTAATATGGTCTGTGTCTTTAATCACCTCAAAGATTGCAGCAGCCAGTCTTGCCTTAGTCACCACCCCACTACCTTTTTTCGAAAGGACATAATTTGCCAAGCCTTCGACACGCTCCCTTGTTTTCCCGGGGCTATATTTATCTATTTCTTTTTTTGGCTTTGCTTTTGTTTTAGCGATGTATGCGTTCAGCGAATCTCTGGTAATTAGCAGCTCATCTGCCGTGATTGTGTAAGATGCCGATGCGCCCTCCTCTCTCTCGAACTCAAGGAAGTATTTAGGCGAATCAAACATCTGCCAACCGTTCTTATACTCTGAGTCAATCTCATAAAGGTACTGATCGCTGACTCCTTGCATCAAAAGCAGCTGATTGCGTTTGTGGCTTAATTTGTGCACAACCTGCATTTCTATCGGGTCTTTGTAGTTGTTTTCAATCGCATCGAATACGGCACGTTTGTGATGATATGAGGGAGTCAAGTATAGCTCACTTTTAAAGTCCACATCTCTTATTCCAATCAGTTTCGCTTCTGAGATTAAGTCCAGTCGCTCATGATTGCTAATTACACCTAAATAACAATTGTGCGTCCTAGGCTTAAAACATACTTGCAACTCCCCCATTGTCCATAATTGTGCTATTTCACGGCGCGTTAAAGTCTGATCAGTTTTTCTCTCGATTATTTTAATCGCCTCTTTAATTGTAAGGTGCGTCATGCTTTATTGCGCCTTCTTGAATCTAATTACGTTTGGTTCATCGGCTTGGTTGATTCTATCTGCCAGTTCTGTTGCTGTCGGGTTGTAATACCGCATAAGTGTTTTTAAGTCCTTGTGTCCTGTAACCTTAGCCAAGTCTTGAGACTGTAACTTTTGCGCCAAACGTGTAGTAGCTTCGTGTCGTGTATCATGAAAAGTTAAGTTCTCTATTTTTAATTTTTCGGTTACGACCTGCCAAAAATACTGTGACAGTGTATTTGCGCTTGTCATGGTGCAAACAGTATTGCTATCAAGTCCCCGCATTAGCTCTAGCATTTCTTTTGCTTTGGTCGAAAGAGGCACCTTTCTCGAAGTGCCGTTTTTTGTATCCGGTAGCAGTACATAGTCATCAAAGACATTGGCCCAAGTCAGTCCCGTTATTTCACTTGCCCTCATAGCTGTTTCGATGGCAAATAAAAATGCCCACGCGGTCTGCTGCTTTTTATTGATTGGCTGAAATGTCGGATGATAGCTAAATGCTTCTAAAATTCTATTTATTTCCGCATCAGAAATACGTCTCTCTCTACTCTCTGCCTGCCGAGGTTTGGCTACATCCGTCAATGGTGATTTAGACATGATCCTAAGTTCCTGTCGTGCGTAACGGAATACTCCACCTAAAACCCCTAAATCCCTTGCTACGGTTGATTCACTAACCTTCCTTAGCCTTTCATCCCTGAATTCGATCATATCCAATTGATCAAGCTCACTTACTGGTTTAAGCATCAGCTTGGGAAAATCACGAATGTAACTATTGATGACACTCTTTTCCTGTTTTGCGCCTTTGTGAGTAGGTGTAACTACTTCAAGGTATCGCCCAAGTAACTCCCCGAAGCTCATGCTGACAAGTCGTTTCTGCTTGGCAAGTTTCTTTTCTTGATTGGGGTTAATTCCATTGGCAAGCTGTGCCTTAATCGCATCCCGCTTCAACCGCGCGTCTTTAATTGAAACAATCGGGTACTCACCCAAAGTTATAGTGCCTTTCTTTCCCTCAAAGGTATAAAGCACCTTCCAAGACTTACGACCGGCCGGTGACGTAAAAATATAAAGCATATCGCCGTCACTAGTTTTGAACAGCCTATCCTTCGACTTTAAAGCATCAATCTGTTGTTTGGTAAGCATAGAGGTTAGTACCTGACAATAAAAAAGAGGTTAGACCATTAACCTCTAGTCTAACCTCTCTCTGCATGGTGCTTCAATGTCTTTCCGAGTTATTAAAAAACACTCTCAAAACAATAAAAACCCATATACTTCAATGCTTTTATAACGAATTTCTCATTGCCCGTTATTGCATGTTTTTCCTAATAAATCGCCATATGATTGCGATGAATCATTTCTAAAGAACGCGCTTCACCTAAAACCTGATGCACTTTATCTGAAGATAAACCCTTCACAATTTCAGCTGAACGAGAACTAAAGTTGACACGACCAACAGCAACACGGCCACCCTGTGAATCAACACATTCAACCACATCGCCACGCTCAAAATGACCTTCCACCGCTTTTACCCCAACAGGCAATAAACTGCGATGGTTTTCTTTAATCGCTTTCACTGCGCCATCATCCAAGACTAAACGGCCTGCAGTTTGCAGATGCGCAGCTAACCATTGCTGATGTGCGGTAATACGGTCATTGTCGGTAATAAACAATGTTCCGAGCAATTCACCAGACATTAAGCGCGCAAGCACATTGTCACTTTCACCACTGGCGATCAGTGTTGGACAACCTGATTTCGCCGCCAAGCGTGCCGCACGAACTTTGGTTAGCATACCGCCACGACCAAATTTCCCACCGCCACCGGCCATATCAAACAGGCTTTCATCCAATGCACGAACCGTATGGAACAGTTTTGCATTTGGATTAGAACGCGGGTCAGAATCAAACATGCCTTGCTGATCGGTTAAGATAATCAACAAATCGGCATGAACCTGACCTGCGACCATAGCGGCCAAGGTGTCGTTATCACCAAAGCGAATTTCGTCAGTCGATACCGTGTCATTTTCATTAATGACAGGAATCACATGCCAGTCAATTAAATGCTGCAAAGCATCGCAAGAATTCAAATAACGACGACGGTCTGCCAGGTCATCATGAGTCAATAAAACTTGAGCCGTTTGAATAGAATGATTTTCTAATACACTGGACCAAGTTTGAATCAAGCCCATTTGACCAATAGCAGCACATGCCTGAAGACTCGGTAAATCAGTGGGTCGATTCGACAATTTCATCCGAACCATCCCTTCAGCCACAGCACCTGAAGACACGAGTATGATCTCGTGTCCTGCATTGTGTAGATCTGCAATTTGTTCCGCCCAATGCGAAATTGCATCCAAATCTAAACCTTGCCCATTTGCCGTGAGTAAAGATGATCCGATTTTAACAACGATTCGTTTACAACCCTTGAGCTGACGTTGCCCATCTACCACTTCTATCATCTTGTCCTCAGTACTCTATCCCAAGAGCTTAACGTACGTAAAACACTTCCACATCGTTATCGTCGTCTTCATCATCTTCATCGTCTTCTTCTTCAGCCAATAGACCAGCAAGACGTTGTTGACGACGCATTTCACGATAAGCTTCTTTCGCTGCGATGGTCTGTTCACGTGTTTCAGCTTCAAGCTGATCACGGAATGCTTTCATTTCTGCTGCGTATTCAGGATCTTCAACTTCGCGTTCACGTTGTTGTTCAATTTGATCCATCAGGTAATAAACAACTTCTTTCGTTCCTTCCGACATTAAGCCAGAAGTTTGGAATACCGGACCTTCCCACTTCATTTCTTCCAGAAGATGTTTACACCATTCTTCTTTGGTGTCCTGATCGAGTTGGTCAACTTTATTCAGCACTAACACGACTGGCAATTTTGCCAAAGTTGGAGAGAAGTTCTTCAACTCTTGTAAAATTGCATGTGCATTATGAACAGGATCTGAACCATCAATCGGTTGAACATCAACAATGTGCAACAAAATACGGGTACGTGCCAAATGTTTAAGGAAACGAATACCAAGTCCCGCACCTTCTGACGCACCTTCGATTAATCCTGGAATATCTGCCATCACAAATGAACGATGACTGTCCGCATCTACCACACCAAGGTTTGGAACCATAGTGGTAAATGGATAATCTGCAACTTTAGGTTTCGCTGCCGATACTGCACGAATAAAGGTCGATTTACCTGCATTTGGCATACCGAGCAAGCCAACATCCGCAAGAACTTTAAGCTCTAGACGAATTTCACGGTATTCGCCTTTGGTACCCGTTGTGCATTTACGTGGCGAGCGATTTGTAGATGATTTAAAGTGAGTATTACCCAAACCACCTTCACCGCCTGCTGCCACCAATACACGCTGACCATCAGCCACTAAATCGCCGATGATATCGCCTGATTCTGTATCGACAATTGTTGTTCCTACTGGAACTTTTAATACGGTGTCTTCACCGCCACGGCCTGAGCAGTTCGCACCACGACCGTTTTTAGCACGTTCTGCACGGAATTTACGTGTATAACGATAATCTACAAGAGTGGTGGTGTCGTTACCAGCTTCTACATAGATGTTACCGCCACGACCACCATCACCACCATCTGGACCACCAAATGGTACAAATTTTTCACGGCGAAAACTGGCTACGCCATTGCCACCGTCGCCAGCCTCTACGGTAATGACTGCTTCATCAACAAAGCGCATATTGCCAATCCTCTAAATACTTTAAAACCGCATATTCTGCCATATTTTACAAAATTTCTCGAATAGAATTATTAAGCATTACATGATTTTTAGTATTGTTAAGATGAATTTGGCTTGAACTGAGCTGATATTGCTTGGCTTAGTTCAATAATCTAATCAAAAAATTAAGAAGAACCATCCGCTTAGCTATGTAAATCTACTTTTTGGTTAAATTTCACTTACTTTATATTTTAATCATTCAAATAAACTTCAATCCAAAATTTACACTTAAAGATTCCAAAAAATTGATAAAAATAATGCAGGGATATTTTCACTTAAATGATTTCCTTAAATGTATTCTCTCTTCTTCTAAGATTCCATTTTGACATTTTATGAAATATCAAATTACAGTTTAAGCTTTCAAAAGGTTAAATTAAAAATAGTGCCCTTTTTCTCATTTTGTAAAAATTCATTTTTTGGACTTATCTGAATACACAAGTAATTCTAAATAAAAGCCTAATCACTTAAATATTTCATAAAGCATTTAAATGACTCACTCTTATTATTTAGCAACACGTTGTTTATTTTCTAAAATCTCAGGTAAATTTCGTTCAATCCAACCAATGAGCATTGTCATTTTTTCAGCGGCCTGAGCACCCAGAATAGTCAGCTGATATTCCACTTTAGGTGGCACGACGGGATAAACAGTACGAATAAGAAAACCATCTTTTTCCAATACTTTTAAGGTTTGCGCCAGCATTTTTTCACTCACCCCTTCTATGCGCTGTTTTAACTCGCTGAAACGATGTACACCATCACTTAAACAGCGTAAAACTAAAACAGACCATTTGGTGGTCAAGTGTTCCAATATTTCACGAGAAGGACATTCATTGGATAAAACCTGTCCAAGCAAATGATTCGTTGCATAATTACTCATCAATTCTCTCCAAACCGCAATTAACTTACTTTTAGGTACGTACTTACATTAAGTAAGCTACTATAATAAGATCAGAACATCAAGTATAAAAAACCAACAATTGAGAGGTTCTTAGAATGAAAATTGCAATCACAGGTGCAACAGGTCAACTTGGTCAGCTGGTCATTCATTCACTATTAAAAAATACGGCTGCAGAAAATATAGTGGCATTGGTTCGAAATGAATCTAAAGCAGCCGATTTAAAAACAAAAGGCATTGAACTGCGTCATTTTGATTATGATGCCCCAGAAACTCTAGCTTCAGCATTGTCTGGTATTGATAAACTGTTACTTATTTCAGCCAATGAAGTCGGCAGTCGCACACCACAGCATAAAGCCGTGATCGATGCCGCTAAACAGGCAGGCGTTCCTTATATTGCTTATACCAGCTTACTCAATGCAGACACATCACCTTTAGGTTTAGCTCAAGAGCATCGTGAAACAGAACGCTTGATTAAAGACAGTGGATTGAAATACACAATCTTACGTAACAACTGGTACAGCGAAAACTATTTAGGTGCAGTGGCTCATACTGTTGAAATCGGCACTTTATATGGTGCTGCAGGTTCGGGAAAAATCAGCTCAGCTTCACGTCAAGATTATGCAGAAGCCGCAGCTAAAGTTTTAACCTCTGAAGGTCATGACCATAAAACGTATGAACTCGCAGGCTCTACCAGTTTTACCCTGGCGGATCTAGCAAGGGACATTGCTGAAGTTTCTGGCAAAGCTGTGACTTATCAAAACCTAACTGCTGAAGATTACAGGCATGCTTTATTACAAGCTGGTGTGCCTGCCGGTTTAGTGGATGTGATTGTCGATGCAGATATACAGACGGAAAAAGGTGCGATGTATAGTGAGAGCAAAGATTTAGAACATCTCATTGGCCACAAAACCACACCCATTAAAGATCAAGTGAAAGCAATCTTAACTTAATAGATAAAGTCTATCTTTATACCCATTTGCACGCTGATCAGTTCAATTTAAATATTAAAGAAGTGCATTTACAGTGCAAACTTTTCATTTTATACGCGCAAAAAAAGAGCTTCAAATGAAGCTCTTTTTTACTACTTTACAAATTATGCATTTGTTTCAGCAGGAACTTTTGGATAGCTTACGCCACACATTTGTTCAGCGATACGCAATACTTGGCAGCTATAACCCACTTCGTTATCGTACCAAACATAAGCTGTTAAGCGAGTACCTGAAGTGATTGTTGCTTGCGCATCAAATACACCTGCAGTACGTGAACCGATAAAGTCAGAAGATACAACTTCAGTCGAATTTGTATAACCGATTTGACCTTGAAGGCTTGAATTGATTGAGATTTGACGAATATATTCGTTCACTTCTTCACGATCAACTTCTTTCTCAAGTGTTAAGTTAAGAATAGCAAGTGATACGTTAGGCGTTGGAACACGTACAGAGTTACCAGTCAACTTGCCTTTAAGCGCAGGAAGAGCTTTAGCAACTGCTTTCGCAGCACCAGTTTCAGTAATCACCATGTTCAAAGTCGCAGCACGACCACGGCGATCTGCCTTGTGGTAGTTATCGATCAAGTTTTGGTCATTTGTGAAAGAGTGAACAGTTTCAACGTGCCCATTAAGCACTTTGTATTTGTCATCTAACACTTTTAATACTGGCGTAATTGCATTTGTGGTGCAGCTAGCAGCAGAAATGATTTTATCTTCATCTAAAATGTCAGTATGGTTTACGCCATACACCACATTTTTCATTTCGCCTTTACTTGGAGCAGTCAATACCACACGAGCAACGCCTGGGCATTTCAAATGTTCAGCAAGACCTTCAGCATCACGCCATTTACCTGTGTTATCAATGACTAAAGCGTTATTGATACCAAAAGCAGTGTAATCCACTTCGCTTGGGCTTGAAGCATAAATCACTTTAATGAAGTTACCGTTGGCAATGATTGCTTCGTTTTCTTCATCTACAGAAATTGTGCCTGCAAATGGGCCGTGAATTGAGTCACGACGAAGTAAAGATGCACGTTTTTCCAAATCACCGTCAGATGATTTACGAACAACGATTGCTTTAAGGCTTAAACCACGACCAAGACCTGATTGACCAATGATCAAACGTGCAAGGATACGACCGATACGACCGAAACCGTAAAGAACAACATCTTTAGGTGCAACAACTTCAGCATTGCCTTTTAAAGATGCTACTGCATTTGCAACAAATGCATCGATGTCGCCGCCTTTTTCTTTAAATTCAACAGCTAGTTTACCTAGATCGATTTCAGCAGAACCGATTTTCTCAATTTTAGCCAATGCTTCTAAAATTGGGAATGTGTTAACCACAGAAAGTTCAACGTCCATCACACGAGTACGACGATGCGCTTTTAAAATTTGGATTACTGAACGGTTAACTAAAGAACGACCGAATACAGAAGTCACGATGTTTTTTTCACGATACAACTGACCAATTAAGGCAATCATATGCTCCGCGATTTCTTCACGGTTTTTCCAGCGACCTTGGTGCTCTGCATGTAGGGCGATGATAGTGTCTTTGCTCACAGATACGTCCTCTAATTAATTGTATATCTAGGCATAAATTTCAAAACCCCGCAATTGTAAAGGAATTGTCGGGAAGTTTGAATCAAAAGCTGATTCAGACTGCAATATTTTGCTCTATATTCATTATAAATAGGCAAAATAGTTGTAATTATTATAATGATTTTGCTTTTAAAATTTTAAAACCGCTATTTCAGCGGCTTTAAAAAAAAATTGTTAAATGTTGTTTAATCAAACAACACTACAAAAGTAGAGACCGCTTACTTTAAACGATCTTGATAATTTTCCAGATTTTGAGCTAAAGCCTTTTGCTTCCGCTGTTGCTTGACCAAATGAATTGAACCTTCGACAACCAGAAGTAACACTGCAACCCAAATTGGAATATACGTAAACCATTCTGCTGCTTCCACCCTTTCGCCTAAAGCAATGGATGCAAAGGCAAGTAATACCGGTTCTAAATAACTGAGTAATCCGAAAATCACAAAAGGCAAATAACGGCTTGCCAGAATATAACTTCCCAGTCCCAAGGCACTTAAAAAGCCCAATCCTAAAACAGCCCCGATTAAATGGGGAAATTGTCCAATTAAAGTAAAAGAATCGCTATACACAGTCGCTAAATAAATAGCGACCGGAAGGATTAAAAATAAATCCCACCAAAAACCACCCAAGTGGTCGGTTTTAAAAGCACGTCTTAAAAAGAAATAAATAGGATAGGCAACGGCAACATATACTGTTTCCCAGGCAATACTGCCAATGCGCCATAGTTCATGCCCAACACCGATGCTGGCAAAAATCACCGCAGCAATTTGCCATTTGGACAGTTTTTCTTTGTAAAGTACGCAACCGATGAGCACCATCACCAACGGTAACAAGAAATACCCCAAAGAGACTTCCAAACCACGCCCATTAATCGGTCCCCACAAGAACAACCAAAGCTGAGTCGTACATAAAAGTGAACTAATGATCAGCCAGATTACAAAAGTCGGTTGCTTGAAAATGCGTTTAAAAATTTCTGCAATATGTTTTAAATCACCGGTCCACCACATAAATAAAGTGAGAAATGGCAGTGTGGCTAACATACGCCAAGCAAACGTCTGTTCGCTATCTAAAGGTTTTAAGAATTGGGTGTAGAAATACAAAACCCCAAAAGTGACCGATGCCAATACAGACAAAGCTACGCCTTTATACATCTTTCATCTCTGGATTGATCTCGCCTGCATTATAAACATGACACGCCCATAAAACTTGATTATTCATCCTTCAAATTGACCATCCAATAAAAAAACCATGCCGAAGCATGGTTTGATCACTCAATCTTTTAAGATTATTTTTGGGTTTGTTTGGTATGAATCACATCACCAATGTCATAACCTATCGATTGGGCATAATCCAGATATTCTTTTACTACAGCTTGATCCGGCTGTGCTGAACGAGACAGCACCCAAAGATATCTGCGACGTGGCTCACCGACCAATACCGTTTGATATGCATCGTCAATTTTTAGAATCCAATAATCTCCACGTCCTACCGGTAACCAGCGAACAGATTCCGGCAAAAAGCTGACTTTTAACTTGGTATTAAATGGCGCATTTTTAATAAACGCCTCACCAATAGACTGGTTTAATTGTCCATCTTTAGTATAGCAACGGTTATCCACCCCAATATTGCCATTTTCATTTAAGGTATAAGTGGCAGAGACATCACGATCACACTTATTTTGGAAGTACATCGGCTTACGGGCAACTTCATACCAGACACCGAGATATTTATCCAATTCAACTTTTTCAACGGTGTGTAAGGGCTTGTTTTTTGCATAAGCCATGGTGGCCATACCCAAGCCAATGAGCACGGCTCCACCGACAGCAATCTTAGCCAGTTTAAAGCCGGCTTTAGGAAGATCATTCGTTGTCATAAAGCTACCTTTACAGTCAAAATTTAAGAGTTATAAAATGAACATCCATTTAAAAATAACCATTCCAACTGAGTGATACTGTAGTGTTATGTAATGATTTTGCAGTAAAAAATTACTTATACAGCTAACTTAACAGCTGTGCTTTTAAACGAACAATCTCATCACGCAGTCGTGCCGCTTGTTCAAACTGTAATTCTTTCGATGCTTTCAACATCTCTTTTTCCAGTTTGGACATGTGCTTGGCCAGCAACTTAGGATCGGCCAGAATATGGCGTTCATCTGCACTTAAAGCACGTGCTTGATCCGAGATATTTTCATCAATTTGATCATCAGTCAGTACTTCGCCGGTATCAATATCTTTATTGTTTTGACGTTTGGTACTGCGCGGTGTAATGCCATGTAGTGTATTAAACTCGATTTGTTTGGCACGACGTCGGTCAGTTTCATCAATCGCTTTTCGCATCGAATCGGTGATGCGGTCTGCATAAAGAATTGCTTTACCTTTAACATTACGTGCGGCACGACCAATAGTCTGAATCAGCGAGCGTTCAGAACGCAAGAAGCCCTCTTTGTCAGCATCTAAAATCGCCACCAAAGATACTTCTGGCATATCCAGACCTTCACGTAACAGGTTAATGCCGACAAGCACGTCATGCACACCGGAACGCAAGTCATGAATAATCTTGACCCGTTCTACTGTATCGATATCTGAATGTAAATAAGCGACTTTCACCCCGTATTCTTTTAAATATGAAGTTAAATCTTCCGCCATACGCTTGGTGAGTGTGGTGACCAAGACACGCTCATCCAAATCTTTACGCAGATTGATTTCTGAAAGCACATCATCAACTTGCGTTAATACTGGACGAACTTCAATTTCGGGATCGATCAGACCAGTTGGACGAACTACCTGCTCGGCAATTTGCTCTGATCTTTCCAGCTCATATTTTGCAGGGGTTGCACTGACATAAATGGTGGTCGGAACAATGCGCTGCCATTCTTCAAATTGCATTGGACGGTTATCCAATGCACTCGGTAAACGGAAACCATAATTGACCAGGTTTTCTTTACGCGAACGGTCACCTTTATACATCGCACCAATTTGCGGAACGGTAACATGCGATTCATCAATAATCAGTAAAGCATCATCAGGAATATAGTCGAATAATGTCGGCGGTGCTTCACCCGATGGACGACCTGACAAATGACGTGAATAGTTTTCAATACCGTTGGTATAACCCAACTGCTGCATCATTTCCAAGTCATAACGGGTACGCTGTTCGATACGTTGCGCTTCAAGCAATTTGTCATGCTCGCGAAAGAAAACTAAACGCTCTTTCAGTTCTTCACGAATGGTGCCGATGGCACGCTGCAAGTTGTCTTTTGGGGTGACATAGTGACTTTTTGGATAAATCGTGACACGCGGTACTTTGCGCACCATCTTCCCTGTTAATGGATCAAACCAGCGAATGGAATCGACTTCATCGTCAAACAGTTCGATACGAATTGCATCTTGATCGGATTCGGCCGGAAAAATATCCATAATTTCACCGCGAATACGATAGGTCCCGCGCAAGAATTCGAGTTCATTGCGGCTATATTGCATCTCGACCAAACGACGGATAATGTCATCGCGACTGATTCGATCACCCTGAACAATATGCAGCAGCATGCTCATATAGGCGTTTGGATCACCCAGACCATAAATCGCAGAAACGGAAGCCACAATAATGGCATCGCGACGTTCTAATAATGAGCGCGTTGCTGAAAGGCGCATCTGATCGATGTGATCATTAATGGCAGAATCTTTTTCGATAAAAGTATCAGAAGATGGAACATACGCTTCAGGCTGATAGTAGTCGTAATAACTGACAAAATATTCAACCGCATTATTCGGGAAAAATGACTTAAATTCGCCATACAGCTGTGCAGCCAAGGTTTTGTTGTGCGCCATGACAATCGTTGGACGTTGTGTCCGAGCAATCACATTGGCCATGGTATAGGTTTTCCCCGAACCTGTTACCCCTAATAGCAACTGATCGTGATAGCCTTTTTCAATCCCACTGACCAGTTTTTCAATGGCTTGTGGCTGATCACCAGCGGGTTGATAGCTGGTCACTAATTCAAAAGGTTGCTGACTATCCTGCATAGTATCCATCTTCAACGACATAACATTCATAGTATGAGGGCTAAAAACCAACATGCAACATCAGCAGCCCTATATTTCTATATTTTGCTAATTCAGTAAATTTCCTATAGGTTGATCTTCTTATTTAAATGCATTTATCAAATCACATCAGTTTAGATAAAATTTTTGCAAAGCCTCTTTTCTTGCAAAATCATCTTTGTACTCAGTAAAGACGCTATCTTTTATTCTAAATTTAAAAATACTGATCTTTCACTTGACCATCTGCTATTTCAATTGCAACATGAATGAAAGACCATCACGATTGTATTCGCCTATGTCATATCACTATCACGATGAAAATATTATAAAAAGCTTACCTGAAGATACTGTGTTTGTTTTTGGCAGCAATATGGCAGGACAGCATGCAGGTGGAGCTGCACGTACTGCGCTTGAGCACTTTGGTGCGATGACAGGTGTCGGTCGCGGTTGGTCAGGTCAAAGCTATGCCATTCCGACCATGAATGAGCATTTGCAACAAATGCCCCTGTCGCAGATTCAGCACTATATTGATGATTTCAAGATTTACACCAAAAATCATCCCAAGATGACCTATTTCATCACCTCAATTGGTTGCGGTATTGCAGGCTATAAAACCGAAGAAATTGCGCCCATGTTTAAGGGCATTTCACATAATGTGATTTTCCCAAGTTCGTTCCGTCCTTTTGTAGAAAGAGCCTTACCAAAGCTGACCCGTCATTTCTTAAGAACCGTTTTTAATGATGATGTGATTTTTTCAACACGTGATGATGAGGTTGTTACCAGCCTAGATTTATCTGAAAATGAAAAAAGTGCCGCAAGAATTATTTTAAATACGCAAATATATCCAACCGATAGCAATGGCCGTGATCGTAGTTTTGAAATTTCAGATATTTTACATGTTCTAAATGGCAAAATATTTGAATGGCAAAGTAACTCTGAAGGCCCGATGATGTTTGGCGGCGTGATTTTAGCTTTACTTGAACTGTACAATATTAATGAAAAAGATTTTATTGACGTTTGGCTAGGCGAACGGGAAATTCCTGCACCCAAGCCTGAAAATAAAGCCCGCAGAAAAAATCGCTAATTTTTAATTCCAGCTAAAAAAAGCCAATTCTTGAATTGGCTTTTTTAATACTAGGATTTTATATTTTTGTGATTCAATCGTTATTAATAAAAAATATTATTTTACCTATCACGTTATTTTAAAATCATTTTTTTCATTCTATACTGCGTTCTTAAATTTAAATAAAAATGCTGAGCTTCTGGAATGGAAATGTTGGATTCTCCCTTTTTTGAACTATCTCCCATTGCAATGTGGCTTGAAGACTATAGTGAAGTCAAAAAACAATTTGATATTTGGCGTGAACAGGGTGTCCAAGATCTATTAGATTTTCTACAACAAGATGAAGCTCGAATACTTGAATGTGCAAGAAAAATTAAATTATTAAAAGTAAATTCCAAAACTCTGGAACTGTATCAAGCCAAGGACTTTGAACATTTATATCAAAATCTTGATTTAGTCTTTAAAGAAGACATGAGCAAAACTCATGTCAAGGAACTGCTCGCCTTATGGAATGGCGAAACCCAGTTTTCCAATTCCGCGGTAAACTATACCCTGACGGGTAAACGTCTGGATATCCAGCTCAAAGGCATTGTACTGCCGCAACATGAACACGATTTATCATTGCTGTTAATTACGACTGAAGATATTACTTCTTATACCGAAGCCTGCCGTCTTGAAGAAAGAAGCCGACATCTCGCGGAAGCCCGCTTTATTTATTCACCAACTTCACTTTGGGTGGAAGATTTTAGCCGGATCAAAATCAAATTAGATCAATTACGTGATTTAGGTATTGAAGATTTCAGCACCTTTTTAGATGTGCATAATGATTTCGTGTATGAGTGTATCAAAGAGATTTTGATTATTGATGTCAATCAGGCAACACTGGAATTATTTGGGGCACCCAATAAAGACGTTTTATTTAAAAATATGCATAAAGTTTTTGCTCAGGAAATAACTCAAACCTTTCGGGAGCAATTAATCGAGCTTTGGAATGGCAATATTCATCATCAACGTGAAGCCGTAAATTATGCCCTCGATGGCAGCATCCGCCACGTACTGCTGCAATTTACAGTATTCCCCGATTACCTGGATAATTGGGGAATGGTTCAGGTTGCACTCACCGATATCACCGCGCGTAAAAAAGCTGAAAAGTATCTGGAATATTTAGGCAAGCACGATGTGCTGACCAAACTATATAACCGTTCTTTTTATACAACTGAATTAAATCGCTTACAACGCAATAGACAGCGTCCTGTGTCCTGTATTTTTATCGATATAAATGGATTAAAAGAACTCAATGATCAGTTAGGTCATGATGCAGGTGATAGTTTATTACAACGTATGGGCAATGTATTAAACCAGGTGGTTCAGCAAACCCTGTATTCTGCCTGCCGGATTGGTGGCGACGAGTTTGTCATATTGTTGCCGGGTGCTGATGAAGCAGCGCTACAAAACTGTTTACAAAGTCTGCAAGAACTTTTATTAGTAGATAATCAGTTTTATTCCAATCAACCGATTAGCCTGTCCATTGGTTATGCAACCAATCATCTCGATGAACGCATGGAAGACATGCTAAAACGGGCTGACATGGCCATGTATCAGGATAAAAGAAATTATTATCTGAACCACAATAGAAGAAAACCAACGTTTAATAATATTTAATCAAGCAACATGTATCGCATTACTTAAATAAAAAAAACCATGGTATGACCATGGTTTTTTCTTTGCAAGCTTAGCGCTTTCCCATCGAACGGCGTGTACCGCGAGGTGGCATCCAGGTACGATCAGCATAACGCTGTGGACGTGGACGCAGCTCTTCTAACACTTCATCCGCATTTTGCTCATTCTCTTTTTTAATCGGGAACGGCAAATTAACCAATGGTTTTTTCTTGGGAGTATTTTGGGTGCTCATGTGATTCACTCAAGGATTTCTGAGACATATTGTACGGAAAAATGCACTCGAGTGCGAGATCGGATTTCAGATCGTTCATATCATCGCTTCTATTCAGTGTATGCCCAACACTTCAATAGCACCTGTATCGTGGTTTATATCACTACATCAGATTTAAACAACGGATCAAAATACGTTAAAAATATATAAATATTTGCTTCATTATTTTTCATATAAACTCCTAACAACTTTCCCAATGAGCAAAAAAAACCAACTTACAAAAAATTATTTTTCTCTATGTTATTGATAACAAATAATCAAAATTATTACAGGAACACAACTAGATTTATATTTTTAAGTAACAGTCAGGTGATTTTTCAACCATATAATTAAAATTAGAAAAAAACTTATAAACGTAAAATGGACATGGAGTCCCTGAATGAAAAAGTCGCTACTTTGTATTATGTCGTCTCTTGCTGCTCTACCTGCAATCAGTCATGCCGATTCACCCTATTTTAGTCTAAAAGATGGTGATGGATTTAAACGCTTTTCTGTTTCTGTTGGTGCACTACATGTCATGCCTCAAGGTAAAGCTCAACCCTTCCAAGTCAATACTGCTGTTAAAAATGGTGAAGTTTCCAAAAATGGTGATATTCAAGTCGATACCGTATTGAACAATCTCAATCCGAATGTGAATCAAAAAGCTCTTGCAGTAGCATTGGAAGGATTAGGTTTTTTTACAGGCGGTGAACTAGGCAGTGGACTCAGTGGCAGTTCAAAGATCCAAGGGTTGAAAGAATGGAATAATCCGGGGACAGGTTTAGAAGCCGATGATGTCACCACACTGGGCATAATGACCAATTATTTCTTTACCGATCATGTTTCCTTTGAAATGAAAGCGGGCATTCCCCCTAACGTCGATTTGCAAGGTAAAGGTAAAATTTACGCGCCCTTTTCTGCCATTGCTACACCACAAATTGGAAATTTGCCCTTGGAATTCCTGAATATTGATCTACAAAACGATATTTTTATTACTGATTTAGAAGCCAATGGGCCTGCCGCCACAGCACGTGCCTGGACACCTGCCTTTGAATTCCAATATCACTTTGGTAAAACTGGGGTCAATAAATTCCGCCCTTATGTAGGCTTAGGTGTCATGTATGCTTATTTTAACGAGTTGGAAATCAATCCACGCACCGAACAAGATTTAATTGCGGCGGGTCATATGATTGCCAATATTAAAGAAGGCAATGCAGGCGCGTCATTGGAAGGTAAAAAAAGTGAAGCCAATCCTCAAGTCGACCTAAAGGCAACTGATGCCATTGCCCCTATCGCAACGCTTGGTTTTACTTATGACTTTAATGCCAAGTGGTTTGCGGTCGGTTCAGTCTCCTATGCTCACATGAAAAATAAAACTACGATTACCGTGACTGACGCGACCCACGGTGAATTAATCCGCTCTAAAGCCGATATTGAAATCAACCCATTATTGGCTTATGCAGGTGTGGGTATTCGCTTCTAAGTTTTTAGTGAGAAAAAATGACGGCTTAAAGTCGTCTTTTTTTGATTTCATAAAACTTTTTATAACTTAATTTTATCGTTTGTTTAAGTTTTATTGAATCGTTTCCCTTTTCAAAATCGAATAACATAGCGACTTCGCAATTGCAGCATGAATGAATTATGTCAGACACACGTTTTTCCAAACCTCTTATTTACATGTTAATTGGAAGTGCGCTGATTCTGGCGTTATCCCTCGGTGTACGGCATGCCTTTGGTTTATATCTGGTGCCCATGAGTCATGAGTTTGGTTGGGGACATAATGTCTTTAGTCTTGCCATTGCGATGCAGAACTTAATCTGGGGTGCCGTACAACCCATAACTGGTGCTTTTGCAGATAAATATGGCAGTAAAATTGTGGTTGCTGTGGGCGGAGCTTTATACAGCATCGGTTTGTTGCTTATGGCAGTCAGCTCCACAGGCTTAATGCTAAATTTAAGCGTCGGTTTAATCTTGGGCTTGGCTCTATCCGCAACATCTTTCCCGGTATTACTTTCGGCTGTGGGACGTGCAGCACATCCTGAAAAGCGTAGCCTTGCGATGGGGATTGCCAGTGCCGCAGGTTCTTTTGGGCAATTTATCATGTTGCCATCTACCTTGCTGCTTTTACAAAATATTGGTTGGTCAGCAGCCTTGGTGGTGAGTGCCATTTTCATTGCACTGATTATTCCTTTGGCATGGATGTTAAAAGCACCAATGTATATTGCTCCTAATACCAACCTTACAAACAAACCGGCTTTAAGCTTTATGCAAATATTGGTGATTGCCAAAAACCATACCCCGTTTTGGTTCTTAGCCTTAGGCTTTCTTGTCTGTGGCTTCCAAGTGGTATTTATTGGGATTCATTTACCGGGTTATCTGATTGATCACGGATTCAATGCCACCACAGGCACCATTTTCCTCGCTTTAGTCGGTTTATTTAATATTGTCGGAACCTATAGCGCAGGCTGGCTGGGTGGAAAATATTCCAAGCCCCGATTATTGATGGGTTTATATGGCCTGCGTGGTATAGCGATTATTGGCTTTTTAGCACTGCCTTTAACCACATGGACAATTTATGCCTTTGGTGTGATTATGGGATTACTCTGGCTCTCTACCGTGCCACTCACCAATGGCATTGTGGCCAACATGTTTGGGGTTAAATACCTCTCCATGCTCAGTGGCATCGTATTTTTTACCCATCAAGTCGGTTCATTTTTTGGCGGATGGCTCGGTGGTGTCAATCACGACATGACTGGCAACTACAATATGGTGTGGATGTTTTCGATCCTACTGAGTCTATTGGGTATCGTGGTGCATTTCTTCGTCAATGAGGAGGCTGTGATTCATGACTGATTCTCTACTTGGATTAAAAACCATGATTGCCTTGGCTGTGATTGGATTACTTAGTTTAGCGATTCTATTGTGGTTCAAAACACCGCAACTGTTTGAATATTTCAATCAAGCGTTCTGCCCACATTAATGCTTAAAAATCAGCACTTAAACAGCAAAAAAACTGCTTTATTTTGCTGTTTATATTAAAAGTTTAATAATCATAAATTTAATAATTTTTCGTTGTTATTTCATAAGTTTAGCATTTCTTTTGATTTTGTATTCTGGTCATTTTTGATTAAATTTTTCTCACAGCAAAATAATTTGAGAACAAAATGACCAGCCTCACCCAACTATCACAAGCCATTCATGATGCACCGCGTTGGCATCAAGCAGAACAATTTCAAAATCCAGAAGAAATCAGCATTATCCCCTTACAAGGTGAAGCATTAGGTGCAGTCGTTTTTGGTTTAGATGCCCGTAAAGCGCAAGCCGGTGAAACGATTTATCGTTTAAAACAAGCTTTGGCTGAACACTTGATTTTAATTTTCAAAAAACAAAGTTTAGATGATTTACAGTACTTGGCTTTCACCAGTTATTTTGGCTCTATTTTCCGCCCAAGTGCAGACAATCCAGTACTTGCAACACAATCGGATACTGGCACGCCACCCGATGTCGTTCCTGTATCTAATGCCGTCGGTCAAGGTGATTACACCGGTCATGGTGAACTTTCACCACATGCCGATCACCAATGGACACCGCAACCCTCTTTCGGTTCATTACTCTATGCCATTGAACTTCCGGAAGGTGGCGGTCAAACCTCATGGTTCAATACCATTAAGGCTTATGAGGCTTTAGACCGTGATACTCAAAAACATATTGATGAGTTGCAACTGATCACCTACAACCCATTTGTCCGTCGACAACAGGTTCAAGACAATGACACCAATGGCTATGGCACAAGTCCTTTATACCGTTTTAAAGATCAACCGATTATTGGGCATGCTTATCCACATCCTTTGGTACGCACGCATCCGGAAAGTGGTCGCAAAGCACTTTGGCTGAATACACGAAGTGAAGTGGAATTGGTGAATTATGATGATCAAGCAGGGAGTGAATTAATCGCTTCATTACGTGAACATATCTTAAAACCTGAATTCCGCTATGAACATCAATGGGAACAAGGTGATATCGTATTCTGGGACAATCAAGTCACGCTACATTCACGACGCCCTTTCCCTTCCGATCAACGCCGTTTATTGAAACGCATCAGTCTTGCAGGAGGTCGTCCTTTCTAAGGATTGCTTAAATAAAAACAATAAAAAAATAATAAAAATACCCAGTTTTGAACATCTTGAAATAACAATAACTAAGATTCAAGATGTTCAAATTTTTTGTTCTGCCCATCTCACAATTTAAATTGCTCAATTCAATATTCCAGCAAACTTCGCATCGTAACTCTCACTTGTCTGGTTGCTTAGTGGTGCATCTATACCTTAGTTTTGAAACTGTAACCATTATTTATGGATGGTGAGTTAGACCACAATCAGTCCAAAGGTAATCACGATAAAAATTGGTGAAAATGAAGTGCAATAAATGACTGCTATTAGAGATATTTTACATAAAAACATCATTCCAAAAATTTTGCCAAAATTAAAGCTTCACTGGATATGATTTCATTTTTGAATGAATTTATCTCCCTGCTGCAAAAATGACTAAACCGTCTTATCGGCAACTTGCTGAATCCAATATTAAGCGTAAAGAAAATTAATAATATAAGCAGTGAAAAACCCCAAATACGGTTAAAATATAGTCGATGGTATTTATCCAATAATTTCAGAATTATTAGAAAAGAGCACGATCATGAATGAAAAAAATGCATCTTATAAATGTATAGTTTGTGGAAAACATTTCCCGATAAAAAGTCTCATCCCGATGGGTACAGTACGCAAAGTCATTACAGAAGCCATTTCACAGGATTTTCCAGAATGGTCACCTCATAGTTATATTTGTCAGGCAGATTTAACCAAGTATCGAATTCAGTATGTTCATTCATTGTTAAAGTCTGAAAAAGGTGAAGTGACTGATCTTGAGTATGAAGTGATTAACAGCATGCAACAGCATGAACTCATCACAAAAAATGTTGAAACCAAACTAGACCAAAACTGGACTTTTGGCGAAAGACTGGCAGATAAAATTGCATCTTTTGGTGGAAGTTGGGCCTTTCTGATTTGTTTTGCTATTTTTTTAGCCATCTGGATTATTGTGAATACTGTGGTTATGATCTCACATCCTGCTGATCCTTATCCTTTTATCCTGTTAAATTTAATCCTGTCCTGTATAGCGGCTATTCAAGCACCGGTGATTATGATGAGCCAAAATAGACAAGAAGCAAAAGATAGATTGCGTTCACAAAATGATTATCAAATTAACTTAAAAGCCGAGCTGGAAATTCAACATTTGCATGAAAAATTAGATCATCTTTTAATGCATCAGTGGGATAGACTGGCTGAAATACAAGAAATACAACTCGAGTTACTCTCTGAAATGAGTAAAAAACATTAAAAATTTATGGATGTTCTCATTCACATTCAACAACTCAGAAAACTGGAATGAGTTAATTGCCCAAATGGTTATCGCAAAAAATACAGCCTACAGATTTGATGAAATCTAAAGATGAACTCTACTTCAGAATGCTCATTTTATCCTTGTCAAAATTTCACATTATTCTGTGCATAAAAAACCCGTAAGCCTTCGCTTACGGGTTTTTCAATCTAAGACTTAAATCAAGCTTAGAATAAACGGTTCATACCATTCAATGTTGCTACGCGGTACGCTTCCGCCATGGTCGGATAGTTAAAGGTGGTTTCAACAAAGTATTTAATCGTGTTGTGACCACTATTCATCACCGCTTGACCAATGTGAATAATTTCTGAAGCATTGTTACCGAAACAATGGACACCCAAAATTTCCAGCGTGTCACGATGGAATAGAATCTTCAATTCACCCACGGTGTCACCGGTAATTTGTGCACGCGCCAAATGACGGAAAGATGCTTGCCCTACTTCGTAAGGAATTTTATCTTCAGTCAATTCTTGTTCAGTCTTACCAATCGATGAAATTTCCGGAATGGTATAAATACCTGTCGGAATATCCTTAACCGGTGCAACATGTTCACCGCTCATGTTTGAACCTGCACAACGACCTTGGTCATAAGCAGCAGAAGCAAGTGATGGCCAGCCAATCACGTCACCGGCAGCGTAGATGTTTTCTACTTCAGTCTGGTATTGATCATTTACGGTTAACTGACCACGACTGTTGGGTTGAATACCCACATTCTCAAGGCCTAAACCATCAGTATTACCCGAACGGCCGTTACACCATAAAATGGCATCCGCTTTAATTTTCTTACCACTTTGTAAATGCATCACCACGTGATCATCGAAGGTTTCAAGATGATCCAGTTGTTCGTTATGACGGATCAATACCCCCTGTTCACGCAAACGGTAAGACAAGGCATCAGAAATTTCGTCATCTAAATAGCTGAGTAATTTGTGCTGTGTATTGATCAAATCAACTTTATGGTCCAGACCAATGAAGATTGACGCATATTCACAACCAATGACACCTGCACCATAAATGATGATTTTCTGGATTGAAAAATCAAGATCCAAAATTTTGTCTGAATCAAATACACGTGGATGATTAAAATCAAGCGCTGCTGGACGGTACGGACGCGAACCTGTCGCAATCACCAACTGTTGGAAAACAATAGTTTCTTTAATCCCATCATCACTGAAAATCAGTACTGTATTTTTATCCTGGATGTATGCACGACCATGATAAATATCAATTTTATTGCGATCGTAAAAACGCGAATGCGTTTCAACCTGTTGCTGAATCACTTTATGTGCATTACGCAATACTTGTTTCATGGTGAACTGTTTCCAGTCGCCCACTTTCTGGAACATTGGGTCACGTTGGTAACGTAAAATGCTCGATACTGTTTGACGTAATGCTTTACTTGGAATAGTACCTACATGAGTACAGTTACCGCCTAACTGCTCACGCATATCAATGATTGCAACACGCTTGCCTGATTTGGCAAGTTTCATTGCTGCGCCTTCACCAGCTGGGCCTGAACCGAGAACTACCGCGTCGTATTTAACGAAAGTTCCACTAACGACCTCTTTTTTACGTGGCATTCAACGCTCCTTTAATCAAAATCTATCTTTAATCAATCTAAGTTATATTATGACGTAATTCCCATGCATTTGGTGTATTTAGCTGACATATATTGAGTGATAACAACATTTTTTAAATGAATATCGTTTTTGCCCTATTTGAGCCTAAATTCGCTATAATACAGGGGCTATTATGTCTCGCATCTCCCCCGTCAAAAACAGTGGAAAAGTTGAATATGTCTGAAAACCGTAAACCAGAACAGGGTGTCAAACTTCGTGGCGCAGAGAAGGTCGCTCGTATTCCTGTAAAAGTTGTACCTACGGTTGAAACGCCACGCAAACCGGATTGGATTCGCGTCAAAATGGCGGCTCCTGATGAAGTTCAACGGATTAAAACCACATTACGCGCACAAAAATTACATACAGTTTGTGAAGAAGCAGCTTGTCCTAACCTGCCGGAATGTTTCGGTGGCGGTACAGCAACCTTTATGATTATGGGCGATATCTGTACCCGTCGCTGCCCATTCTGTGATGTTGCACATGGTCGCCCAAATGCACTTGATCCAGATGAACCCCGTCATATGGCAGAAACCATTGCCAATCTTGGTTTGAAATATGCAGTCATCACCTCGGTTGACCGTGATGACCTTCGAGATGGTGGTGCGCAGCACTTTGTAGACTGTATTAAAGAAGCACGTGATTTAAGTCCAAAAACATTACTTGAAATTCTAGTTCCAGATTTCCGTGGTCGTATGGATGTGGCTTTACGTATTATGACGGAATGCCCGCCAGACGTATTCAACCACAACATTGAAACAGTGCCGCGCTTGTATAAAGCAATGCGTCCGGGTTCTGATTATCAGCACTCATTAGACCTGCTTAAAATGTTTAAAGAGTACTGCCCTGACATTCCGACCAAATGTGGATTGATGGTTGGTTTGGGTGAAACTGAAGAAGAAGTACTGGCATTGCTTGATGATCTTCGCGCACATGACGTGGATTACATCACCATCGGTCAGTATTTACAGCCTTCTAAGCAGCACGCACCGATTGACCGCTTCGTAACACCGGAAGAATTTGAACGCTACACTGCACATGGTCAAAAGCTCGGTTTCAGAAACATTTGGGCTGCACCGATGGTTCGTTCAAGCTACTTTGCTGACCGTCAATATTATGGCGAACCTGTTCCAGCAGTACGTCGTAAAGCCGATCCTGCCAAGAAAATTGCCGTACAAACCATTGAAGCTTAATTTATTCTAAATAAAAATCAGCCTGATTTAATGATGCCAATCTAATCCATTTAGGTTGGCATTTTTTTAAGATTTCAAAAATAATCCGATATAAAAAATCCCCTATTCAAATAGAGGATTTTTTAAAGAATTATAGATAAAAAGCTATAGATTAAGCCGCTTTACTCGGCACACCGCTATGGAAACGGAATAAATCATCCGGAGTTAAAATCAGGTTTTTTTCAACTTCACGAAAGTGCGCAATACGCTGCTGAATATCTTCTTTAGGATTTTTTAACTTTGACGTTTGAGCGACATCCAATGCCAATGCCAAATAATCCTCAAAGTGACGAGATTCAGACTTGAGAAGATAACGGTAGTATCGACCCAAGTCTTCATCTACAAGCGGTGCGAGCGCATAGAAACGCTCACATGAACGCGCTTCTACAAAAGCACCAATCACCATAATGTCGATTAAAGCTTCAGGCTCATAAGTACGGACTTCTTTACGCAATCCACCTGCATAACGACCTGCACTAATCGATTGCCATTCCTGCCCACGTTTGGTCATCAGTTCAAGCACTTGTTCATAGTGCAACATTTCTTCACGCACCAACTGTGCCAGTTTAACCTGTAAATCTGTAAAGAACGTGTAGCGAAACATCAGGTTCATGGCCGTACCTGCTGCTTTCTTTTCACAATTGGCATGATCTTGCATGAGTAACTCTAAGTTATTCATTGCTTCATCCAACCATGCTTTCGGCGTTTCACATCCCAAGAAGCCAAGAACTGGCTTCATCAGATCATCATAATTTATTAACGACATAATTCTAAAAACTTATCTTGCTGATTTAATGACAGCTTTCATTTGTTGAACGGCTTGAGCTAAACCCACAAACACAGCATCGGCAATAATGGAATGACCAATATTGAGTTCATGAATTTGCGGAATTTGAGCAATTGGCGTGACATTTTCAAGGTTTAAACCATGTCCTGCATTCACCAACAAACCTTTAGCGGCTGCATATTCTGCACCTTGAACAATACGCTCAAGTTCGTGCTGTTGTGCTTCTGCTGTTTTTGCATCTGCATAGGCACCAGTATGAATTTCAATGGTCGGAGCACCACAGGCAATTGCGGCATCAATTTGTGCGATATCAGCATCAATAAACAAAGACACTTCACAACCAATCGCAGTTAAGGCTTGAGTGGCTGCTTTAACCTCTTCAAAATGTCCTAAAACATCCAGACCACCTTCAGTGGTCACTTCCTGACGTTTTTCTGGAACGAAGCAAACATGCTGCGGCTTGATTTCTTTGGCGAATTCAACCATTTCAGCGGTCACAGCCATTTCCAGATTCATATGCGTTTTCAATAACGGACGCATACGCCGTACATCATCATCCTGAATATGGCGACGGTCTTCACGTAAATGCAGGGTAATCCCTTCTGCACCGGCTTGTTCACAAATCAATGCAGCATTGACTGGATCTGGATATGTGGTTCCGCGCGCCTGTCGCAATGTCGCCACATGGTCAATATTTACACCAAGCAATGCAGCCATAACAATTTCCTAACCATGATTAAAAATTAAGATTTAGATTGAGTATTTTGAACCCACAATTGACGGCTTTTAAGCGGTCGCTCTCCCAACAGAGAGGTGATCATCTGCCGATACAGTTGCGCCAACAATTGTAACTGCTCCGGGTTAAAATCCCTACCCTTTTCATAATCACGCATTGCCAGAATGTGCTGTCCCGATAAAGTTGAGCGTGACTGTTGTGCGGTGGGAATAAAACCTTCATTGAGCTGAAAAAAATAGTGTTGTATTGCTTGAATCTCGTGCTGCTGAGCATCAGTACTAAAGTCGAGTGCATAGCCAAGCTCTTCTAAAAGTGCATGTTCAAACTGACGCAAAATTTGTCTTAGAAAAAGATGAGGATTTTCGTGTTGTGCCAATTGTTGCAGTTGTTGTAAGGTCTGATGATATTGCACAAAGGTCTGTGGCATTTCGACTTCAACTGGGCACAAACGAAGAATAAGTTCATTTAAATAAAAGCCGGAAAAGAAGGCATCGCCAAAGAAAAAAACCGGCTGATTGACGATTTCCAGTTTAGTAAAATTTTTAAGATCCGATTTTCCAGAAGCTTGTAAGCAAATCGGTTGGTATTGCGGAGGTGGCGTTTGTCTTAAGATTCCATCAACGCGACCATGCTCCTGCGTAAACAGATACACGATATGACTGCGCTCACGGTATTTACGATGATGGATTAAATAGCCATGCAATTCTTCATTTCGCATGAATAATGAATCTAGTCTTTTTTCTTTTTAGAGTCTGTTTCTTCATCATCCCCATCAGGAATGACCGCACCCACGACGGCAGCAGTGCCTTTAACCACGCCCTTCGTGGTTTTATAAGCCACTTTTACAGGGACAGTGACAAGTTTATGAATACAGCCTTGCAGAAATAAAACACATGCTACAACTGCCAATACTTTGATCATCACTATTCCCTATAAAAGAGTTACTTATGAAAATGGTTTAGATATCGCTATAACCTAAACTTTTCAATGCACGTTCGTCATCCGACCAACCGCCTTTCACTTTAACCCAAAGTGTCAGCATGATCTTTTGTTCAAACATTTTTTCCATATCAGCACGCGCATCCATACCGATTTTTTTCAGCTTCGCGCCTTTTTCACCAATCACAATGGCTTTTTGGCCTTGGCGATCAACAAAAATAGTCGCATCGATATAGGTACATGCTGGTTTTGGACGACCAGTTTTTTCATGAACAGTCGCTTCTTCAGTCTTGAACGACTCAATCTGCACTGTTAAATCATACGGCAGTTCCTCACCTAACTGACGCATGATCTTTTCACGAATCACTTCAGATGCAAGGAAGCGCTCTGAACGGTCGGTAATTTGATCCAATGCATACAAAGGTGGCTGAAATGGTAAATAGTTTTCAATCGTGTCACGCAAATGATCAAGATTTGAGGCACGCAAAGCCGAAACAGGAACAATTTCTGCGAAATTCATCAACTTCGCTCGCTCTTGAATCAATGGCAAGGCACTGTTTTTATTTTCAAAAGTATCAATTTTATTGATCACTAAAATCACGGGCATTTCTGCATTTTTAAGTTTCTCCAAAACCAGTTCATCGTTTTGAGTCCACTTTTGAGCATCAACCACAAATAGCACCAAGTTCACATCACGTAGTGCAGAAGATGCCGCACGGTTCATCATTTTATTGATGGCACGGACTTCTTTTTTGTGCATCCCTGGCGTATCTACAAAGACTGCCTGAGACTTTTCACGCGTATCAATACCGACAATCTTATGACGAGTCGTTTGCGGCTTACGTGAAGTAATGGAAAGTTTTTGACCTAAAATATGGTTCATTAACGTAGATTTACCCACGTTTGGACGCCCAACAATGGCTACAAATCCACTTTTAAAATCTGCAGGAATAGTTGTGCCTTGTGAACTGAAAAAATCATTAATCAGGTCGTTGCCGTTGCTTTGCGGCTCGTGATCAGCATCGATGTGATCAGAATGTGTAGTCATGCAGATTACTGCTCCAATTGTTTTAAAATATCTGCCGCTACTGCTTGCTCAGCAAAGCGACGGCTGGATCCTTCACCATACAATACAGGCAAACCCTCGATAATACATTCCACTTTGAAATGCTGATTCGGGGCATCGCCTTGAATATCCACAACATCGTAAATAGGGAGAGGCTTTTTACGGGCTTGTAAATATTCCTGTAAGCGTGATTTAGGATCTTTGAGTTGGTCTGTAGGCTCAATATGGTCTAAATATGGTAAATACCATTTCAGTACGATTTCTTGCAAGACTTTTAAATCATTGCAGTCGACATAAATTGCACCAATAATCGCTTCTACAGTATCAGCAAGAATAGATTCTCGATGATGTCCACCTGATTTCAACTCACCTGTGCTTAAGATTAAACACGGACCAAGTTTCAAATCGTTTGCAATTTTGCCTAATGCTTCTTGACGAACCAATGTGGCACGCATACGCGTTAAACGCCCTTCATTTTCATGAGGGTAGGCTTGATACAAATAATGGGCAATGATCATCCCTAACAATGAATCGCCTAAAAACTCTAGACGCTCATAGTTAGATTTATGACTTACCGAGCGGTGTGTCAGTGCAAGCTGCAATAATTCAGGCTGTTTGAACTGATAACCGATACGGCTGACTAAGTGCATATCACTTAGTTTGGACTGACCTTTGATCAAAACTTTTCTCGAACTTTAACACTAAATCTATATTGAGTAAGAACGGCTTTCTTATCTCATAATCTTTTTTCACTTGCAGACCATCGGTATTGATGACTTGAGCAACATCTTTAAACTTGATGTCACGTATACCATTCATATCGAAACGCTGCCCCATCTGTTTCTCAAATTCAGAAGGTGCAATGTTTTTTGGACTACTTTGCATTAACTCCGTAATCTGATTATCGATCAGTCGATCATCTACATACGGTCCCCAAACAGCAATAACAATTTTCACTAAAAAAGCAAAACCAATGATTGCAATTAAAATTGCAATATAGGATGCCCCTTGTTGATTTTTACGCATTTTTTATTTTTCCAATCATGCTTAATCAATTTTACCGTTACGATTAAATGACGGCAATTTAAAACCAGGCTCTTTATGCATCCAGATATAGAACGCACGACCTGTTAAGTTTTCCTCTGGTACAAAGCCCCAAAAACGACTGTCAGCACTTTGATCACGATTATCCCCCATCGCGAAGTAATGACCTTGTGGAACTTTGACTTCCCAATATAAACCATTTTCAGCCGAGTATTTACCATTTTCAACATAATTAATAAACGGTGCTTGGCGTGCAACATTTACACCGTCAAGCTCACGCATTTTAAAGCTATGTTTACCCAATGTTTCTTGATGATAAATTGACGTTGGTGTATCTAAAATGTCTTTTTCACGGCTAAATTCAACTGGAACCTTAGCGACCTTATTCCCGTTAATCGAAAGCTGACCATGATCATAAACAATATGATCACCCGGCAAACCAACTACACGTTTAATATAACTAATGGTCGGTTGGGGTGGATAACGGAATACAATTACATCACCGCGTTCTGGTTCACCCACGTCAATCACTTTAGTATTTACTATAGGTAAACGTATTCCATAGTTAAATTTATTCACCAGAATAAAATCACCGGTTTCTAATGTCGGCACCATCGAATCTGATGGAATATTAAAAGGCTCATATAAAAATGAACGCAGGACCAGGACAACTGCCAACACCGGCCAAAAGTCATAAGCCCATGTAATAATGAAATTTTCATTATCCTTGCCTAGAGTTTGTCTTTGTTTAAAGACAAACTTATCCAACAACCACACCAAAAAGAAAATTAATGTGGCTGGTACAAGGATTAAATTAAAATCAAAATCCATGGGCTTATATCCTCAATCTTATTATCTTTCTACTTTCAATACAGCCAGGAACGCTTCTTGCGGGATTTCAACACTACCCACTTGCTTCATGCGTTTCTTACCTTCTTTTTGCTTGGATAGAAGTTTCTTCTTACGTGAAACGTCACCACCATAACATTTAGCCAATACGTTTTTACGCATTGCTTTTACAGTTGAGCGCGCAATAATTTGTGCACCAATTGCAGCTTGAATGGCCACATCAAACATCTGACGTGGAATCAGCTCTTTCATTTTCTCAACCAATGCAATACCACGGTGACGCGCATCATTACGATGAACAATCATCGCCAATGCATCAACTTTTTCACCATTGATCAGGACATCAACTTTCACAAGCGACGAACTTTCAAAACGGACAAAGTTGTAATCGAGCGAGGCAAAACCACGTGAACATGATTTCAATTTATCAAAGAAATCCATCACCACTTCAGCTAGAGGAATTTCAAAAGTCAATGAAACTTGCTTACCCAAGAACTTCATTTCTTTTTGAACACCACGGCGTTCAACACATAATGTCATGACGTTACCCAAGTATTCTTGAGGAACCAAGATATGACATTCAGCAATCGGTTCACGTAAATCTTCGACCGTTGAACCATCCGGCATTTTCGACGGACTGTCGATGTAAATGGTTTCGCCATTTTTCATTAGCGATTCATAAACTACAGTCGGTGCGGAGCTGATGAGATCTAAATCATATTCACGCTCTAAACGCTCTTGCACAATTTCCATGTGCAGCATACCCAAGAAGCCACAACGGAAACCAAAACCTAAGGCATCGGAGCTTTCTGGTTCAAAGAACAATGCTGAATCATTAATTTGTAATTTATGTAGCGCTTCACGGAACGGTTCAAAATCACTGGCATCAATTGGGAACAGACCTGCATAGACCTGCGGTTTAACCTTTTTAAAGCCCGGCAATACAGCAACATCTGGTGTAGCCGCTAAAGTAATGGTATCGCCCACTGGCGCGCCAAAAATATCTTTAATCCCGGCAATCACAAAGCCCACTTCACCGGCTTCTAATTCACCTGTTTCAGTGTGTTTAGGGTTAAAAATACCCACTGAGGTCACGATGTGGGTTTGACCTGTGGATTTCACCAGCATCTTGTCGCCCTTACGGATACGACCATGTTTGATACGAACCAGCGAGACAACGCCTAAATAGTTATCGAACCAAGAATCGACAATCAAGGCTTGTAAAGCAGCATCCCGATCACCCACTGGCGGTGGAATCACATTGACCAGTGTTTCTAAAACACCTTCAACGCCTAAGCCAGTTTTTGCAGAACATGTGGGTGCTTCTGTCGCCTCAATTCCGATAATATCTTCAATTTCTTGAACGACACGCTCAGGTTCAGCTTGAGGTAAATCAATCTTGTTTAAAACAGGAAGAACTTCAAGACCTTGTTCAAGGGCGGTATAACAGTTCGCTACCGATTGAGCTTCTACACCTTGTGCCGCATCCACAACCAATAAAGCTCCTTCACAGGCTGCTAGCGAGCGTGATACTTCATAGGAAAAGTCAACGTGTCCTGGAGTATCAATAAAGTTAAGTTGATATTCTTGACCATTTGGATGGGTGTAATACAAGGTTACTGACGTAGCTTTAATGGTAATTCCGCGTTCGCGCTCAATGTCCATAGAGTCAAGGACTTGTGCTTGCATTTCGCGAGCTTGCAGACCACCACAGGTTTGAATGAATCGATCGGCAAGCGTCGACTTACCATGATCGATATGTGCAATAATCGAAAAATTTCGTATATTATTGATATTAACTGACTTTTTAGCAACTGCCATAAACTACTCTAAATCAAAACACACAATCACATACTCGAACAAACAAAGTATTTATGACGTGCAAAAAAGGATATTCCGAAGATGTTGCACAGTATAAGCAGTAGATAGTTAAAAATACAGAGAGCTTTTAAAAATAGTCGGTTTCTTCTGCAAAACTTTGCTATAAATCTTCCTCACTCAAGTATTGATATATGAATGTAATGACAGCAATTAAATAAGATCTTTTAAGCCATAGTCGACAGGTAGATATGTATCAATATTAACCCTTTGAAATAATATTAGTGAAATCCAGCGGATTAATATCTGCTGCTATCGGTTGATAAGCCTGGGTAAACGTTGGTGACATGCGTTTTGGTCGACCTGTTGCAATTTCGATACATGCCCATTTGGTATTTCCTGTAAATAAAATACTTTGATCTTGAGGACGATAGAAGACGTATTGACGGAAAGAATAGAGTGCATTGAGATCATTCAACCAGGTACGCAAGATAATTTTTTCGCCCTCAAATGCAGCTTTACGATATTGCACATGATGCTCAATCGCCACCATCGCATGTTTCAGTTCAAGATACTCCTTAAGTCCCAAACCCAAGGCTTCAATATGTGCAGTAGCAACTTCCTGTATCCATTGCATATACACCACATTATTCACATGTCCCAAACTGTCAATATGATCTGCTTGAACGGTCATTTCTAAATCAAAAACTGTGTTCATATATTGTTTAAACCCTTACTCTTTGCAAAAATTTCGTTCAAGGAAACACAGTCTACGTAATTTTAAGATCGAGTAAAATTGCAAAATATAAAAAAACCACTCATTTTCAGAGTGGTTTTGCTGTTCATTTATCAAGCTTATTCAATACGCATGCCCAAAATTGCGCGTTGATCTTGACGAATAACCGAAACACGTGCAATTGAACCTTTTTTCAACTCAGACACAGATTTAATAAAATCATTACTATTCAAAATGGTTTTATTATTGATTTGAGTAATGATATCGCCTGCAGCCATACGTGCCTGTGCAGCAATACCGCCTCGCTTCACTTCCTCTACCAAAATACCGCCTTTAATATCCAGCTGTGCTTGTTCAGCAGCGGTTAGGTTACGAATGCTAACGCCTATAACAGGACCTTTTTGCTCAGCAGTTTGTTCCACTTTTGCCGGGGTGTCATCTGGAGCCGTCGTCACGGTCGCCGAGATATTACGGGTTTTATCATCGCGTAAAACTTGCAGCTGAATCACTTGATTAGGCGTAGTCCGGTTTAAATAATTCAACAAATCAGAAGTTCTTGAAATGGGTGAGCCATTATATTTCAAGATTACATCGCCCGACTTAAAGCCGGCTTTGGCTGCAGGTGAATTTGGCGCCACCTGCGTCACCAGTGCACCTTCAGGTTTGGACAGGTGATAAGATTCTGCAAGGGTACGATCAATATCTTGCAGCATTATGCCTAAGTATGAACGCGTCACCTTACCATTCTTTTTCAACTGATCTGCCACATCCATTGCCACATCAATCGGAATAGAGAATGACAAGCCCATATATCCGCCAGTACCACTAAAGATCCGTGAGTTCACCCCAACCACTTCACCATTTTGATTAAACAGTGGACCACCCGAATTCCCGGGATTCAAAGCCACATCGGTTTGAATAAATGGAACTGAAGTTTCACCCATCATGTTGCGCATTTTCGCGCTGACAATACCGGCTGATGCAGAATAGTCAAAGCCAAACGGTGAACCAATCGCCAGTACCGGCTCTCCCACTCGGAGTCGATCGACATTACCGGTACGTAATTCAGGGAAATTCGAGCCATTGACTTTTAGAAGCGCAACATCGGTACGCTCATCACTTCCAATCACAGTCGCATCAATTTCACGGCGATCGTTCAGCATGATTGTGACTTTAGAAGCATCTTCTACCACATGATGATTCGTTAAAAGGTAACCATCTTTACTGATAAAGAATGCGCTGCCATAACCGGTTTTTTCTTGTGGTACTTGTTGCTGAGGAATAATTACTCGATTACCAAAGAAACGTTTTAATATTTCAGGAACTTGCTGCTGCAGCAATTCTTGTTCTGTCATTTTTTTAACGACATTTACACTGACAACTGCCGGACTGACTTGTTCTACCAGATTGGAAAAGTCTACTGACGATGCTGCTTGTGTTTGCGCTGCAGCTATCGTAAATACCGCAGCATAAATTCCTTTTTGTACATAGCGATTTTTCATATCAAGCATTCGCTCCATTTCATTATAAATATGTGTAGACAGTTTCTAGCATAAACTTTGTCTATCTTGGGTAATAATATGTTTGATTATATTTGTATAAACAACAGCTTAAAGTTTTCTTAAAAGTTTGTTGGTTTATTACTTTTTCTCATCATACATTAGCATATTTGCTCTTGTTTTTTGATCAAAAAAGCGGTGTCATTAGCGAACTTTTTTCGAATTAGCTGATGGACATGTCTAATTTAAACACAACGCATCATTTTGATGTGATCATTGTGGGAAGTGGCGGTGCAGGTTTAAGTCTGGCTTTATCGCTACCCGATCATTTCAATATTGCAGTTTTGGCAAAATCGACCTTGACAGATGCCAGTACTTTTTATGCGCAAGGCGGTGTCGCAGCTGTTCTGGATGAAACCGATTCAATTGAACAGCACATTGATGACACCATGATTGCAGGTGCACAGCTATGTGAGATTGATGCGGTAAAACAGACGGTTGAAGGTGGCAAACCTTCGGTTGATTTCCTTTTAAAGCATGGTGTGCAATTCACCTTAGATGAACAAGAACAACTCCATTTAACCCGTGAAGGTGGGCATTCACAGCGCCGTATCATCCATGCGGCTGATGCGACTGGTCGTGCTATTTCAACCACTTTGGTTGAACGTGCCCAAGAAAAACAGAACATCACTATTTTTGAAAATTATATTGCGATTGATTTAATTACTTCGCAAAAATTAGGGCTGAAAGATCAAGGCAATCGTGCGTTGGGTTTATACGCGCTCGATGAAAAAACTGAAAAAGTACATACCTTCTTAGCACCTTCTACCGCTCTGGCATGTGGCGGGGCAATGAAAGCCTATCTGTATACATCCAATCCCGATATTGCCACCGGTGATGGCATTGCCATGGCCTATCGTGCCGGTTGTCGCGTTGCCAATATGGAATTTAATCAGTTCCATCCAACCTGTCTTTACCACCCTCAAGCGCGTTCATTTTTAATTACTGAAGCCATGCGTGGAGAAGGTGCGTATTTACGTTTACCCGATGGTGAACGCTTCATGCTGCGTTTTGACGAACGTGCTGAACTTGCACCACGCGACATTGTGGCCCGTGCCATCGACTATGAAATTAAGCGTTTGGGTATTCGCCATGTCTGGCTCGACATTAGCCATAAACCTGCTGAATTTGTAAAGGAACATTTCCCTACCCTGTATTCCCGTTTGTTAGAACTGGGCATCGACATCACTACGGAAATGATTCCGGTGGTTCCTGCTGCGCACTATACTTGTGGCGGAGTGATGGTCGATGAAAATAGCCAGACCGACATTGAAGGACTCTATGCGATTGGTGAAACCTCTTATACCGGCTTGCATGGTGCTAACCGAATGGCCAGTAACTCACTTTTAGAATGTTTTGTGTATGGAATGAGTGCTGCAAAACATATCGAAAATCAGTTCAACACCAGTTATATCTCCCCAGATGTACCGGCTTGGGATGACTCTCAGGTCATGAATCCGGATGAAGATGTGGTGATTTTGCAAAACTGGGATGAACTGCGTCAGACCATGTGGAATTATGTCGGCATTGTACGGACCACGAAACGTTTAGAACGTGCGCTACACCGGATTGAAATGCTGAAACGGGAAATCACCGAGTACTATCAAGATTATCAAGTCAGCAAGAACCTGATCGAACTGCGTAATTTAGTGCTCGTGTCCGAGATGATTGTGCGCTGTGCCATGGAGCGTAAAGAATCACGAGGTCTGCACTTCACCTTAGACTATCCTGAATTGGCGGATGAATTGCGTAAAACTGTACTGACTCCACCCAACTTTAAAGTGGAAACACCGTTGGTGAATGCAGAAAGTTAAATTTAAGCACAGGCAAAACCCATAAAAAGCCGAACAGAAATGTTCGGCTTTTTAACTCGACCATAGACTAGAATTATCGCTGGGGTGGAATAGAATAAGTACCCACAACATGAGCGATCGGTTCATCCGAATCAAGGGAATATAACCAAACATCACCGACAATCAGTGCCTTGCCCACTTTCATCAATCGGCAAACTGCACGAATATCCTGTTCTGCGGATGGCTTTCTTAAAAAATTAGTGGATAGATTGGTGGTCACTGCCAAAGCAACAATACCAATCTCTCCCAGAATTGCAATATAGAGTGCATAATCGGCAGCAGTCATCATGGTCGGTCCTGATACTGTTCCGCCGGGTCTTAAATCAGCAGCACCCACATGATAAATAATGGATGCAGCTTTTTCAGTCACTGTTTCTATTTCGCATTTTTCCAGACTTTGTGGAAATTCAGCCTGTAAAAAAGCAATGATTTCTGCCTTGGTACTTTTCATTTATATTTCATCTTCATCCCTGATGATGCTGAATATAAAAGAATAACCCGCCTTAAGCACTGATCTTTTTGATCTTTGTTTCAATCTGAAAAAGTTATTTCAGATAAGCCACTGCCTGTTCAAATACCTGATCTGGTGTCTGAGTGGCATCTAAACGCTTAATCCGTTCACCTTGTTGTTCCCACAGCTCTTGATAACCCGAACGTACTTTCTCAAAGAAAGTGGCTTTCTCCTGTTCAAAGCGATCCAGTGCGCCACGTTCACGCGCGCGTGACATCCCCAGTTCAGTCGGTGCATCTAGCCAAAAAGTGATATTCGGCATATGCGAGACAAAATTAGAATTCAATAGCTGTAATTTTTCTTTACTTAAACCACGCCCCGCACATTGATAGGCAAAACTGGCATCGGTAAAACGATCACAGAGTACAGTTTTACTTGTAGCCAATGCCGGCACAATCACTTGTTGTAAGTGTTGCGCACGTGCAGCATACATTAAAAGCAACTCAGTATCATTGGACATGCTTTCTTCATGATTGACCGACAGCAGTAGCGAACGGATTTGTTCCGCCATCGGTGTGCCGCCTGGCTCACGAGTAAGCACTACTTGCTGTCCTTGTTGTTCTAAATAGTCATAAATTTTACGAATGAGTGTGGTTTTCCCGACACCTTCAGTGCCTTCAAAACTAATAAACATCCATCACTCCTTCTTCGATTTTAAAACTGACAAGTAATCCTGCACTGCACGATTATGCTCATCTAAACTTGCGGTAAATTTATGTCCACCATTGCCGGTTGCGACAAAATAAATATTGTTTGATGCATCCGGATGCATCGCTGCCTCAATTGCTTTTTGACTTGGTAAAGCAATGGGTGTTGGCGGCAAACCACTGTTGGTATAAGTGTTATAAGCAGTCGGTGTACGCAAATCTGTACGGGTGATATTACCTTTATAGTTATCTCCCATACCATAAATCACAGTTGGATCTGTTTGCAGACGCATCCCCATTTTTAAACGGCGCACAAATACACCAGCAACTTGTTCCAATTCACGATCGAGACTGGTTTCTTTCTCAACAATTGAAGCCATAATCAAAGCTTCATATTTATCTTTATAAGGTAGGTCAGAGGCGCGATTTGCCCATGCAGCATCTAAAGATTTCATTTGACGGTTATACAAATCCGTCAGAATCTTTTTATCTGTTTCACCTTTGGCAAAGAAATAGGTATCCGGTGCAAACAGACCTTCTGGATGATTAAACGGAATATTTAATGCTTGCAGCATTTGATCTTGAGGAAGATTCAGCACTTCTTTCGTGACTAAATCATCTTTCTTTAGAAGTTCAATTAACTGCTTAAAGGTCGTACCTTCAATCACCAGAATGCGATTCATTTGTGCATTTTCAGAATTCGCAACCATATCCATCACTTGACGAATAGTCATGCCCTGACGCACTTCATACACACCGGCTTTCATGCTGTCATGAATGATAAACTTTTGATAAAGCTTTAATATAATCGGGAAACTGACTTTATCTTCTTTGGCTAAACGATTAATAAAGCCTGAATAGGTATCACCTGTTCCAATGGCCAGCAGCTGCTTTTCACCTTCGACAGGATAAGCCTTAAACAAGCTTGACCATAAGATGACTGAAGCCATGACCACGAAACCTATGAATAGAACGACGAAACCTTTCAATGGAAATACTTTTGTGGCTTTCTTTTTTGAGTTTTTGTTTGTGCTGGACATATTAACGAATCTGAGTCAATTGAAGGATATTAAACAGTTCAATACACGCTTGAACATTCAAAGCTTGCTGATTAAGTTCAGTCACAACTTTCATTGGACTTAAGGCATTACAGAAAAACAGACTTTCAAATTTTGAAATTTCTTCCATATCAATAAAACGCTGTTCGCAATGAATACCTTGCTGCTGCATACGCGCCAAAATTTCTGCCCGCATTACACCATGGACGCCATTATAACGAAGTTCCGGGGTAATCCATGTATTGTTTAAACGAATGAAACAATTACTGCTTACTCCTTCAACAACAGTGCCTTGCACATCAGTCACCAATGCTTCCGCCCAGCCATGTTGATCGGCTTCATTTTTTAATAATACCTGTTCCAAGCGATTCAGGCTTTTTAAACCGACCAAGCTTGGCATGGTGAGTCCCAACGCCTGTTGTAGCACACCCGATTTAATTTTTTCAATTTGAAAATCATCCACCACTTTGGGATAAAAAAACACCCATACATCTGCCGGATGATCAGGCAATCTGTATCCGCGCTGCCCTTCACCACGACTAATGATGACTTTAAGTGTGCCATTCACTTCCAGAAATTGCTGTCGCAATAAACCTAAGCTTTTTTGAATCAAACTCAAATCTGCTTTTAACAGCAGTCGTTCACAACTTAAATGCAGACGTGCCGTATGTAATGCTTCAAGCTCAATTTTGCCATGCCGAACACGCGCAGTCGTAAAACAGCCATCACCATAATGGAAAGCACGATCCAATAATGAAATTTCGTTTATTTCCTGTGCATTTTTAAAACATGGCATATGCAAACATCCTGTGAATGATGACTTAGTTTAAAAATAGCGACGCTGAATTGATAGCTGTTTTATTCATATCAAATTCGTTTCTTATTATTTTTTTAATAAAAAAGATGACGCTATTCTCCGCCTTGTACAAAACATAAATAATTTAAATGTAAAGGATAGCAAAAATGCGCTCATTAAAAATCGGGGTTTTAGCAGCACTTATTTCAGCAACATCTTTTAGTGCGCTTGCAAAAGACTTTTTAAACGTTTCTTACGATCCAACCCGTGAATTGTATGAAAACTATAATAAAGAGTTTGGTGCGTATTGGAAGAAAAGCACAGGCCAAGATCTCACCTTCAAACAATCACACGGCGGTTCCGGCAAACAAGCACGTTCAGTCATTGATGGCCTTGATGCAGACGTCGTGACTTTAGCCCTTGCCGCAGACATTGATGCCATTGCAGAAAACTCAAATCTGCTGCCAAAAGACTGGCAGAAAAAGTTTCCAAATAACTCTACACCATATACATCAACCATCGTATTTTTAGTACATAAAGGCAACCCGAAAGGCATTAAAGATTGGGGTGATTTGGTTAAAACCGATGTCGGCATCATTACTCCAAATCCTAAAACGTCTGGCGGTGCACGCTGGAACTATTTAGCAGCTTGGGCTTGGGCGAAACACCAACCGGGCGGTAACGATGCTAAAGCGCAGGAATTTGTACGTAAAATCTATAAAAACACCAAAGTACTCGACTCAGGTGCACGTGGTGCAACCACAACATTTGCTGAGCGCGGTATCGGTGACGTATTACTGGCTTGGGAAAACGAAGCTCACTTAGCGATTCGTGAACAGCCGGGCAAGTTTGAAATTATCACACCATCATTGTCTATTTTGGCAGAACCGCCAGTGGCGATTGTTGAAAAGAATGCACAAAAAGATGGCAATCTCACTGTCGCTAAAGCTTACTTAAACTACCTCTATTCACCTGCAGGTCAAACCGTTGCAGCCAATAACTTCTATCGTCCGCGCAATGCCGCTGTCTTGGCAAAATACAAATCCGTATTCAAACCTTTGAAACTGGTGACGATTGACAAGGAATTCGGTGGCTGGACTAAAGTGCAAAAAGCTCACTTCGATAATGGCGGCATTTTTGACCAGATCGTGAAAGCCAATAGCACCAAATAATCTTGGAAGATCAAAAAGCAGCATTGGCTTTATTCATAAGGCCAATGCTTTGGATACAGAACAGGTTTTATTTATCTCTTTTATTCATATAAAATTCATTTTTTATTATTTTTTATGCATAAAGAATGGCGCTATTCTGCATTCATGTTACAAAACAGTTAAGAATATTGAGGTTGGCATGAGCATTTCAGCAAAATTAAAGTTAGGGGTTTTAGCAGCAGTTATTTCTGCAACATCTTTTAGCGCTCTGGCAAAAGACTTTTTAAATGTCTCTTATGACCCAACCCGTGAACTTTATGAAGACGTTAATAAACAGTTCGGCAAATACTGGGAAAGCCGTACCGGTCAAAAAATCAACTTCAAGCAATCGCATGGTGGTTCTGGTAAACAAGCGCGTGCAGTGATTGATGGTTTAGATGCAGACGTCGTGACTTTAGCCCTTGCCGCAGACATTGATGCCATTGCAGAAAACTCAAATCTGCTGCCAAAAGACTGGCAGAAAAAGTTTCCAAATAACTCTACACCATATACATCAACCATCGTATTTTTAGTACATAAAGGCAACCCGAAAGGCATTAAAGATTGGGGTGATTTGGTTAAAACCGATGTCGGCATTATCACCCCTAACCCTAAAACGTCTGGCGGTGCACGCTGGAACTATTTAGCAGCTTGGGCTTGGGCAAAACACCAAGCCGGTGGTAACGACAAAATAGCTCAAGAATTCGTTCGCAAAATTTATAAAAACACCAAAGTACTCGACTCTGGCGCACGTGGCGCAACCACAACATTTGCTGAGCGTGGTATTGGTGACGTATTACTGGCTTGGGAAAACGAAGCTCATTTAGCGATTCGTGAACAACCCGGTAAATTCGAAATAGTAACACCAAGCTTGTCTATTCTGGCCGAGCCACCCGTTGCAATCGTAGAAAAAAATGCCGAGAAAAAAGGCAACAAATACTTGGCGCAAGGTTACTTGAACTTCTTGTACTCTCCATTGGGTCAAGAGATTTCAGCACGTAACTTCTACCGTCCACGCAATGCTGCTGTCTTGGCAAAATACAGTAATGTATTCAAGCCACTTAAACTTGTGACCATTGACCAGGAATTTGGTGGTTGGGATAAAGTTCAAAAAGCCCACTTTGAAAATGGTGGCATCTTTGACCAAATCGTAAAAGCCAATAGCGCGAAATAAGTGTTGGAAAGATAAAGGAGCACCGACATGATTCATACCGTAATTGTTCCAGGCGTAGGTGGCAGTGAACATGCGCACTGGCAATCTTGGTTACAACGACAACTCATGTCATGCTCGCGTGTGCAACAAAAGGATTGGAACAAACCTGTCTTACAAGATTGGATTAGCGAATTTGTAAATACCGTGACACCAATTCAGGGCAATATCCAGATTGTTGCGCATAGCTTTGGTTGCCTAACCACTGTTGCAGCACTAGCTCAGCACCCGGAATTAAATCAAAAAATTAAAAATTTGATTTTGGTTGCACCGGCGAATCCTGCACGTTTTGGTGAAGCTGGCTTTGCACGTGATAGCCAGCAAGATTATCAAGATTATTTTCACCAACTTAAAATTGCCGTTCCGACCACTTTACTGATCAGTGAAAACGACCCTTGGTTAAATTTCGAAGATGCCCAATGCTTAGCCAAAACATGGAAACTCAACCCGATTAACCTGGGTCAAGTCGGACATATTAATGTTGCTTCCGGTTTTGGTCCGTTTCCTGAAATTTATGATTATTTGATTTCAGAAAATGTACTGCAACATATCAATTTTTCTGATGAGAGCAAGTGTTATTTTAAATTTGCAATTTGAAGTCTGCAAATTATGCTTGTGCCGAATTAAATTTTTATTTTTGCTGACTTTATTGGTCAGCATTTTCTCTTTTGAGGAGTAATCATGTCGCAGCGATCCCGAGTGCTGCCAGGATTTGGTCTTTCTCTAGGCTTTACCCTAGCGTATTTGTCATTAATTGTTCTTATTCCACTCTCTGCGGTGTTTATTAAATCACTGGGAATTGGCTGGGATGGTTTATGGGAAATTTTAAGTTCAGAACGTATCCTAAAATCTTTGCAGTTAAGTTTTAGTGCCGCACTCATTGCAGCCTTAGTCAATGTGGTATTTGGCTTATTACTGGCATGGTGTTTGGTTCGTTACAGCTTCCCTGGCAAACGAATTATTGATGCTTTGGTGGATTTACCCTTTGCCCTGCCAACCGCAGTTGCCGGTATTGCACTGACTTCTTTATATGCACCTACAGGCTGGATTGGTCAGTACCTGGAACCGATTGGCATTAAAGTAGCCTACACCCCGATCGGGATCACGCTTGCGCTGATTTTTATTGGCTTACCTTTCGTGGTTCGTACAGTACAACCTGTTTTAAGTGACCTGGAAACCGAACTGGAAGAAGCTGCATCTGCACTCGGTGCCAACCGTTTTCAGGTTATTACCAAAATCATTATGCCGATTCTATTTCCAGCATTATTGACAGGTTTTGCCTTGGCGTTTGCACGTGGTGTCGGTGAATACGGTTCAGTCATCTTTATTGCCGGTAACCAGCCTTATGAAACTGAAATCGCACCACTGATGATTATTTCTCGTTTAGAAGAATATGATTATGCAGGTGCAACCACGATTGCGGTTGTGATGTTGGTGCTGTCATTTGCGATTTTATTCCTGATTAACTTGCTACAAGCGTGGGCAAGCCGTCGTACAGGGAGAACTGCACCATGAGCTTAATCACCAATAGCAATGCTTTAGCAGAAAAACTGCAATCTCGTGATGCAACCCGTGAACCGACATGGGTCCGTAATCTTCTGATTACCATTGCGCTGATCTTTTTTTTAAGCTGCCTGATTCTGCCTTTAATTCTGGTCTTTGTTGAAGCCTTTAAACAAGGTGTTGCGGTTTATTTCCAAGCCTTGATCAATCCAGATACTTTATCTGCAGTAAAACTGACTTTATTGACAGCTGCCATTGCCGTGCCATTAAACGTGGTGTTTGGTGTCGCTGCTGCCTGGTCTGTTGCAAAATTCAACTTCCGTGGTAAATCTATTTTAACCACCATTATTGACATCCCTTTCTCTGTATCACCTGTTATTGCAGGTATGATGCTGGTACTGATTTTTGGTACTCAAGGCTGGATGGGCAGCTGGCTGATGGATCACGACATCAAAGTGCTCTATGCCGTACCTGCCATTGTGCTTGCGACTATCTTTATTACCGTTCCTTTTGTGGCTCGTGAATTGATTCCTTTAATGGAAGCGCAAGGAACTGAAGAAGAAGAAGCTGCAATTGTACTCGGTGCTTCTGGCTGGCAAACCTTCTGTAAAGTGACCTTGCCGAATATTAAATGGGGTCTGATTTACGGGGTGATTCTGTGTAATGCCCGTGCGATGGGTGAATTTGGTGCGGTATCGGTGGTGTCTGGTCACATTCGTGGTGAAACCAATACCTTGCCGTTACACGTCGAAATTCTATACAACGAATATACCTTTAGTGCTGCGTTTGCGGTGTCCTCGCTGTTGGCTTTACTTGCGATTGTGACCCTGATTTTAAAAACATGGGTTGAAATACGCCAAGAAAAGCAAAACAAACGTAATGAAGATTCACAAGTTTCTTAAGGAATGACATCATGAGTATTCAAGTTAAAAATATTGAAAAACACTTTGGTGCATTCCATGCACTTAAAAATATCTCACTAGATTTTCCAGATGGTCAGTTGGTGGCATTATTGGGCCCATCAGGCTGTGGTAAAACCACTCTGCTCCGCATCATTGCAGGCTTAGAATCGGCTGATGGTGGTCAAGTGATTCTTGAAGGTGAAGATGCAACTGATGTACACGTTCGTGAACGTCAAGTTGGTTTTGTATTCCAGCACTATGCCCTGTTCCGTCACATGACCGTATTTGAAAACATTGCTTTCGGTTTGCGTGTTCGCCCTCGCTCGACTCGCCCTTCTGAAGCGGAAATCAAAAAACGTGTTACCCGTTTACTTGATTTGGTTCAATTGGGTTTCTTGGCAGATCGTTTCCCTGCTCAGTTATCGGGTGGTCAACGTCAACGTATTGCCTTGGCGCGTGCACTCGCTGTTGAACCTCGTGTACTGTTACTGGATGAACCGTTTGGTGCACTCGATGCCAAGGTACGTAAAGAACTGCGTCGCTGGTTACGTACCTTGCATGATGAATTACATATCACTTCTATTTTTGTAACGCACGATCAGGAAGAAGCCTTGGAAGTGGCGGATCAAATTGTCGTGATGAACAAAGGTAATGTAGAGCAAATTGGCTCACCGCGTGAAGTTTATGAAAAACCGGCAACACCGTTTGTTTTCGACTTCCTGGGTCAGGCCAATCGTTTTGAAGGTCAAAATCAGCAAGGCATTATTCATCTTGGTGAAGACCGTATTCAATTGCCACAAGTGAAAGATGCACCACAAGGTGAAATTATTGCATTTGCGCGTCCAAATGAACTCAGCATTCATGCTGCTCCACAAGAAAATGCCATTCAAGCCACTTTCTTACGCGAAATCTGGATTGCCGGTAAAGTGCTTGCAGAACTTCAGGATCGTCAAGGTAATTTAATTGAAATTTCGCTTAACTCTGAAGAAGCGAAATTACATCAATTCAAACCGAATCAAACTGTGTGGTTAAGCCCAACTGCATTGCATTTATTTGCCAATGACGTCGCTTAATAACAAATAGATGGGGCAAAAACAGCCCCATCCTCTTTTAGGGTTAAGGTACAAAGAATTATGAATTTTCAACAATTAAGAATTATTCGAGAAACCGTTAGACAAAACTTTAATTTAACTGAAGCTTCAGCAGCACTTTACACATCCCAATCGGGTGTGAGTAAACACATTAAAGATTTAGAAGATGAACTGGGTGTACAGCTGTTTATCCGCAAAGGTAAACGTTTATTGGGTTTAACTGAGCCGGGTCAGTCCTTACTTGGAATTGTTGAGCGTATGCTGGTCGATGCAGACAATATTAAACGTCTTGCTGATGACTTTAACCGCGTTGATGAAGGCACGCTTACGATTGCAACTACACATACGCAAGCACGTTATGTGTTACCGCCGATTGTGAATCAATTTAAAAAAGAATTTCCGAAAGTACATTTGATTTTGCAACAGGCAAGTCCGGTTGAAATTACTGAAATGCTGCTTCAGGGCGAAGCTGATATCGGTATTGCAACCGAATCTTTAACCACTGAAGATAACCTTGCAAGTGTGCCTTTTTATACTTGGCAACACAGTATTATCACCCCACAAAACCATCCTCTGGCAAGCAAAACCGATATTACTTTAGAAGACTTGGCGCAATATCCGCTGATTACGTATCATGGTGGTTTCACCGGCCGTTCAAAAATTGATAAAGCCTTTGATGAGGCAGGACTTGATGTGGATATTGTGATGTCAGCACTCGATGCCGATGTCATCAAGACCTATGTTGAACTGAATATGGGGGTCGGTATTGTCAATAATGTCGCTTACGATGCAGAACGTGATTACCGTTTAAAGCAGATCCCAACCGATATTTTTGGTGTGAATACCACCTGGATTGCGGTACGTAAAGGTCATTTACTACGCGGCTATGGTTATGAGTTTATTTCACTCTGCTCGCCTGAAGCTGACATCAAAGCACTGAAACGAGTGGCTTACCCAGAAGATTAAAAATCACATAATTATTTAGATTAGGGATATCAGAATATCCCTTTTTTTAATTTTAACTAACCGTTTCTATTGTTTTACTTATCAGCAATATAAAAAAATTTATCCATTCAAAAATCAAAGTATAAATAATCTTAAAATTAGGCTTGCTCCTTCTAAATAAAACAACATAAAGTACACACGCTGAATAAAAAAAATTCAATTACATGGTGTGTCATCAGGTTTTACACACAAAATATATAAGCGAAGTCATTATTTAATTTGGGGTTATTTATGAAAGCTACGGCATTTGGCATAAGTGTGTGCATTTTTTTGCCTACGCCAGTATTTTCCGCAGCACTTGAAACTTCAAACCAAAGCATTGCTATATTTTTACAACCTAACCATTACGCTGAATTTTCAACCGCATTTATTGATGCGAATATTTCTGGGAATACTTACCGCCCTGAAGCTACTAATCCATCGATATATACAGAAACCTCTACACAAGATTTTGTTAATCACTTTTATCTATCTAGCGCGGCCTTAAAATTACAACTCGATCCCAATTGGTCTGTAGGTCTGATTTACGACCAACCTTTTGGTACAGATATCGGTTATGCACTCGATCCCGTTACCACAAGTCCGGATGATTTAGTCAATGCTGTACGCTTTAAAGTGGATAGCAACAATCTCACGGCTCTTGTCGGCTACCAGCCAAATCAATACTGGAACGTGTATACAGGCTTAAGTTATCAAAGCTTAAAAACGCATTTAAAAATTTCAGGTCAATCAATGGGCTTGCTGATTGATTATATCGGGGATATAAAGAAGGATTCCGCGAGTGGTTGGCTTACAGGTGTTAGCTATCAACGGCCTGAATATGCCCTTCAAAGCTCACTGACTTACCGCTCTAAAATCCGACATACACAACACTTTCAGGAACAAGTAAGCACAGTTCCAGCTATTCCTTTACTCAATTTAGTGTCCGACCAAAACACGACTATAGAAACACCTCAATCAGTCAATTTTGAATTTCAATCTGCTATAACAGCCAATAATTTAATTTATGGATCAGTGCGTTGGGTCAATTGGCAGAATTTTAAAATTGTTTCTCCCTTTATGAGTTCAGGTGGCGATACACCTGTCCCTTTAGTGGATTATCAAACAGATCAGTGGACTACAACTTTAGGTCTCGCCCATGTATTTAATGACAAATTCACCTCCACGGTGGATATAGGACTAGATTCGGGTAGTGGTAATCCGGCTTCTACCTTAAGTCCTTCAGATGGTTTTTATAGTTTTGGTGTAGGTGGTTTTTATAATATTCACTCTGATTTATTTATTGCCGGTGGCATAAAATACCTAAAGTTTAATAAAGCAAAAATTCAGCAAGATCAAAATGGTCCAGGCAGTTTATTTGGACCTTTATCTTCGGTAAACAATAATAACGCTGTCGCTTTTGGGGGCAAAGTAGGTTATCGTTTTTAACTAAAAGTACTTAATTTTCAAAACTTAATCTTCAAAAAAAACGAGCCGGAGCTCGTTTTTTAAAGAATGATAATTTTTAAATTACCAATGGTAGCTTACGCCCACTTTACCCACTGGTAACCATTGGTATTCATCATCATTTTCAATATTACGTTCATGCTCAGCTAATAAAGTTTGATCTGCAGCTGTACCACCGACACCCGTTAAGGTCGCTTTTGGGTTACCAGCGTAGTAAGCACCAACTTCACCGAACACACCCCAGTTTTTATTAATTTTTGGAGCAAAACCTAAACCTAGATATGGAGCAATATCATTTTCATATGCCACTTTACCATTTACTGAAGTAAAGCTTGTTGGCGTGCCATCGATTTCAATTGTACCTGAGCCAGTTCTAGAGTTTAGCTCGTATTCATTATCTAGATAACCTACACCCGCAGCCATATATAAAGCTTGTGCCCAGCGATTTTCACTGGCACCCCAAGGACGAATCTCTGCATTTAAGTATGCAAGTTTGTTATCCATATCAACGTCATATTTTACGCCGTCTACAGATAAATCATCAGACCAAGAAATGTCACCACCATTATAACCAAGGGCTAAACCTACGAATGGGTTTGCAGTCCAAAGTAATGCACCACCATAACCAGTTGTACCTACTTCAGCACGAACGCCTGTTGGGATAAGTTGATTGCGATCAAATGCATAACCATCTTGTACTACTGCATCGTCAGCCATCGCTGTACCGGCAATAGCAGTCAATACAGTTGCTGCTAAAATCGTACTTAAAGTTTTCATCGTGTCTCTCCTCAAAAGGGCTTATTTCATCATTAATGTTTTTTTCGTATTTAAACTATAAAATATTAGTAGCATTTGTTTTATTCAAAATTTGCTTACTTTTTGTTAAATTTTGATACAAATGCTTTTTAACATTGATTAATAATAATTATTTTTATAGAAAATTTTCTATTATTCGTCTAAATCGATCTATCTAGCTTAATAGGATATTGCATTATTCACTGTATTGTTTGCGTTGTGTTAACGCACAGATGCTTTACAAACATCTCCAATAAATTCCTTACTTTTTGTTTAGCAGGCCATTCATAGATCTTTAATAATTAATTCCGATCTAAAGTCACTTTTTCATCTATTCTTGTCTCAATATAGTGTAAAATCTTGGAAAATTTTTTTGGAAATGGAAGATCATGTCTCAGCTTTCAACAATCATTGAACAGGCTTTTGAAGACCGTGCAAATTTCACAGCGGCTGATTGCCCTGCTGAAGTTCGTAGTGCTGTAGAAGAAGTTATTGCTGGCTTAGATAACGGCACACTTCGTGTAGCTGAAAAAATTGCTGGTGAATGGATTGTTCACCAATGGCTTAAAAAAGCAGTTTTATTATCTTTTAAATTAAACGATAACAAAACCATTGAGTCTGGTGATCTTCGTTTCTATGACAAAGTAGAGACTAAATTCGCTGATTGGACTGAAGAACAGTTTAAAGCAGCGGGTGTTCGTGTTGTTCCGCCGGCAGTTGCACGTAAAGGCAGTTTCCAGGCTAAAAATGTTGTATTGATGCCATCTTATGTCAACATTGGTGCTTACGTTGACGAAGGTACAATGGTTGATACATGGGCAACTGTGGGTTCATGTGCGCAAATTGGTAAAAACGTTCACTTGTCTGGCGGTGTAGGTATTGGTGGTGTTCTTGAACCATTACAAGCGAACCCAACGATTATTGAAGACAACTGCTTCATTGGTGCACGTTCTGAAATCGTTGAAGGCGTGATCGTTGAAGAAGGTTCTGTGATTTCAATGGGCGTATTCATTGGTCAATCAACCAAGATTTATGACCGTGCAACTGGCGAAATCCATTACGGCCGTGTGCCTGCAGGTTCAGTCGTTGTTTCAGGTAGCCTTCCTTCTAAAGATGGTACTTGCAACTTATATGCTGCGATTATCGTGAAAAAAGTTGATGCGAAAACTCGTGCTAAAACCAGCTTGAACGATTTATTACGCGAAGACTAATATGTCTTAAGTCTCTTGCGGAACTTTAATCGTTCCTCATCTCTACGGTCAGACATGATCGTAGAGATTTTTGTTTTTGTACTCTCATGTTTTTTGGTGTGGTAAATTTTTGTTATGAATACACTTCGATCTTCCGCTATTCCTGTTTCTGATCCGTCTGCGGGTTTACGCATCACGGAGATTTTCTATTCATTACAAGGTGAAGCCAATGCCGCGGGTTTACCGACGGTTTTTATTCGTTTAACCGGCTGCCCTTTACGTTGTACCTATTGTGATACCACCTATTCCTTTGAAGGTGGCGAGCGTCAATCATTAGACGACATTATTAAAACAACACTCGATTTTAAAACACCGTATATTTGCGTGACTGGCGGTGAGCCGCTTGCTCAACCCAATGCATTGCCTCTGATGCAACGTTTAGCCGATCTGGGCTGTGAAGTATCGCTCGAGACCAGTGGTGCCTTAGATGTGTCTAAAGTTGACCCTCGTGTTTCGAAAGTACTCGATTTAAAAACCCCAACTTCTGGTGAAGTTGCACGAAACTTGCTGAGTAATCTTGATTATTTAACTGAGCATGACCAAATCAAGTTTGTGATTTGTAATCGTGAAGATTATGAATGGTCAAAACAGCAGGTTGAACAATACCAACTTGCCGACAAAGTCAGTACCGTTTGGTTCTCACCTGCATTTGCGGTAGAAAAAGGTGTAGTTCGTTTGCCTCAACTTGCGCGTGATTTAGCGCAATGGATTTTAGAAGACCATCTCCCTGTTCGTTTCCAGTTACAATTGCATAAATTGCTCTGGAACGACGAAACTGGTCGTTAATTTATTTCTGTTCTTGAATACCTATATTTGTTTGGAGATTTGAATATGCGCCCTCGTGCCATAGTTTTGTTATCTGGCGGCTTAGACTCAACAACTTGTTTGGCTTGGGCGCAAGCACGTTATGAATGTATTGCTTTAAGTTTCATGTATGGTCAGCGTTCGACCACTGAACTGGATGCGGCTAGAGCATTAACACAACGCGCTGGTGTAGAACATCGTGTCATTAATATCGATTTAGGCAACCTCGGTGGCTCGGCGTTAACAGACCACAGCATTGATGTACCAGAACATGAACAAGAAGGTATTCCTGTAACTTATGTTCCAGCACGTAACACAATATTTCTGTCTTATGCCCTCGCGGCAGCAGAAGTTTTTGGCGCAGAAGCCATTGTGATTGGGATCAATGCCGTTGATTATTCAGGATATCCTGACTGTCGCCCTGAATTTATTGATGCTTTTGCAAGCATGGCTCGCCTGGCAACTAAAGATGGTGTGGAAGGCAAACCTCTTAAATTTGAAACACCTCTGTTACATTTATCCAAAGCAAATATCATTCGCTTAGGTATAGAACATGGCGTAGACTACAGTCAAACGGTGTCTTGCTACCAAGCAGACGACCAAGGACGTGCTTGTGGCAAATGTGATAGCTGCCGTTTACGTAAACAGGGTTTTGCTGACGCTGGTATTGCAGATCCAACACGTTATATACCGTCATAACAGGGTAACAGTACATGAAAAATTTGAAATCAAACATTATTCTTTCTACATTAGTTTCGGCTGTAGCATTCATGGCGACTGCTTCAAATGCTGCAGAAACAAACAAGCTCCAAGAAGCTTATAAAAGCACTAATGTAAAATCTGCTTTAATTAATGTTTGTAAAGAAGAAACAGGCAAAAGCAAAAAATTATCAGCTGCAGAAGTAAGCAAATACTGTACTTGTGCGGTTGAAGCTGACGGTAAATTAACCAATGCTCAAAAATGGGAAATTCAAAGTACCGTTAACCAAAAGAAAAGCCCTGCAACTTTAGCTTTTGTTCAAAAACAGAATAAAGATCTTCAAGCTTGTTTTGGTCCACAACTTACCGGCAAGCTTAAAAGCTTAACTGAAGAAGCAATGAAATCTGCTCAACAACCTAAAAAATAAGCTGATTTAGCTTGAATAAAAGCCTGCATTTTTGCAGGCTTTTTTATTGTTAAAAATTTACATCCTGAGTTCAGCATAAACAGGGCTAAATTCGCTATCATGTCAGCATAAATTCAAGATCAATATCACAAATTCGACTTTATAAGGATCAATGCATGTCTGATATTCGCCTGCTCAATCAAAGCTTCCCGACTACAACCGGTGAAATCAACCTAACTGAAATCCCGACTGAATGGCTGATTGTGTATTTTTATCCGAAGGATTCTACCCCGGGTTGTACGACACAAGCGATAGGCTTTTCTTGTTTGAAAGATCAGTTTGATGCTTTAAATACCACGATTCTGGGTGTTTCACGTGATTCGGTTAAAGCACACCAAAACTTCACCGAAAAGCAAAATCTGAGCATTAATCTCATCAGTGATAAAGAAGAAGTATTGTGTAATCTCTTTGACGTGATTAAAGAAAAAAATATGTATGGCAAAAAAGTTATGGGTATTGAACGCTCAACCTTCATTTTCCATAATGGCAAATTAGTCAAAGAATACCGTAAAGTGAAAGCTGCCGGTCATGCAGAACAAGTACTAGAAGATTTAAAAGCCCTGCAAGCAGCTTAATGGCATTGTTATGGATTTATAAAAGCCCAAAGGTTCGGGCTTTTATCCTGCTTTTTTATGAGGTCTTTTGTGCAATCAAGATTCTTATATTTACCCTGCCCTTAGATTTTTAATTGTGGGCAATAATAAGCGTGGATCACGATATACGAATCAAAAAGGCCTATAAAAAGATTTTTTTAAACACTAGCAAATGCAATTTCAGTTAGCTGCACATTGGCCTGAAAGCTGAAGATTCACTTTTTCCCCCACGCCTCCAATACCTTTTCTCATACCAAAATCGCTACGGTTAATCACTGCTGAAGCTTGGACATCAAGTAAGTTGACATCAGAGAGATTAGGTTTAAATGTCGTTACAAAAGTTACTGGCTTGGTCACACCACGTAAGGTTAAATTTCCTAAAACATTATATTTACCATTTCCCAAGTCTTTAAACTGGATACTTTTAAATCTCACCGTTTTGTATTTTGCTGCATAAAACAGGTCTTCACCCAGAATCATATGTTTCAGCAATGGTTTATTGAAGCTCAAACTATCGACCTCCATAACAAGATGTGTCGATGCATTTTGCGGTGCTTTCATATCAAATTCCATACTCGATTGAACTTGATTAAATTTAGCTTTGACCACCGTAAGCCCCATAGACTTGATCTCAAAACCAACATCACTTTGGGGTGTTAAAATCCATGTTTGCGCAAAGGACTGACTGCTTACAGCTAAACCGATTGCGACGATAATAAGTCCATTTTTTATTGTTGCTTTCAAATTTAAATCCACCTTTTTTGATTGCTTATTGATCAGGTTTAGATTCACAGTCCAACCTCAGATTAAATTTGTTTTAAGTTTTCGAATTTGCATTTTATTTATTTTTATATCAGTTTATTGAAGTTTTTGTAAAATCATTAATGACTAATGGAGAAATATTTAACATAATTTTTCTGTAACAATTGGTTTGAGATCGTATTGTTAACATAGTTGGAGTTTATAAGATTTTATTTTTTAAAACTTCCATGCTAAAAAATGAACGTTCATTTTAAGCTGAATAAGGAGCCTAAAACCTATCAAGTGTTTGATAGTGTATTAGCATTTATCGTTATAAAAATAAGAAAATTACGCAAAAACGTAAAAAATTCGGGTATTCAAAAGCATCTTAAGCCGGTTTCTTAAATACATGAATTATCTTGTTTCCCATTGTCCATCTACCTCAATATTCACTTTTTCCCCGATCCCACCGAATGCTTTTTTCATACCAAAATCACTGCGATTCACCACTGCTTTAGATTCAACATCCAAAAGTTGTGGATTGGCTGTATCGGGTTTTAAAATCGTATCTAGGGTTACAGGCTGGGTCACACCGCGCAAGGTCAGATCACCTTTTATACTGTAGTGATTATCGCCTAAAGCTATAAATTCATGACTGTTAAAAGTCGCAGTTGGGTATTTTTCTACATAAAACAAATCCTCCCCCATAATCATATTTCTCAGTGAAGGCATGCTCAAGCTCACGCTGTTTACGTCCATGGTAAACTGGGCTGAGGCATTTTGTGGGATCGCTGGATCAAAGCTCATACTAGACTGAACCTGCTCAAACTTCCCTTTTACGATAGAAAAACCCATCGACTTCACATCAAATCCCACATAAGTTTGTGGAGTAAGTGTCCATTCCTGTGCATTTACATGCGCAACGATACTCAAATTGATTGCAGCGGCAATAAAGACACTTTTCAACATGGTTTGGATATTCATCTTATCCACTCCTAGGTCGTTGCAATTGCTTGCTCCGACTTAAAAGCTTACTTAAGATTCTTCAAGATTGGTTTTATCTTGTGTCAGGTATTTGTGCTGCAATTGTTGATAAGTAGACGTGTTCTGAAATTTTTGTAAAAACTCGCTGGTTCCCCATGGAAAAGCAGATTCGATGATTTCGCCACGATAATAGGCTTCACGTAATGGAGTCGCTGAAATTGCCCCAACCAGACTGGCAAGCTCAACCATCTCCCATTCTGGAAAAAGCTGCAAATAGTATGAAGATTCATCCTTAAAATGACCAATTAACCCCACTTTAGCTTCTGGCTCTACCACTTCTGACACAAGGGATTTCACCAGTTTTTGCCATTTTTCATCGTCATACACATCAACAACATGAACAAACTTAATTCGCTTTTGGTCTGCTGCTGAAAAGTTGGACAAAATCATCTGTTCACGCTCAGAAGCACTAAACGGATTTTTAATATTGCGTTCATTTTGTGCAGAACCCAATGCCAAAATCACATTTTGACTTTGCTTTAAAGCAATTTTAATCGTTTGCATATGTGCCAGATGAAAAGGCTGAAAGCGACCAATGAAAACCAGATAATCAAATGTATAGTTCATAACAGATCATATTTTTTATGACTCGTGAGTTGTGCCGCCCAAATAAATATGCGACATAATAAACGCCATAAAATTAAATTAAGTTTTAAAGCAAGGATAGTACGATGACACTGAGCTGTATTCAACAACCTCATGAACATTTGGATGCGAATTTAGAAAATGGCGTACTGACCTTAGCCATTAATCGACCAAAAGCAAAAAATGCATTATATGGCGAATTATACCTCTGGATTGCCAAAGCTTTGGATGAAGCTGATCAAAATAAAGATGTCCGTGTGGTGATTTTACGTGGTGCTGACGCTGACTTCAGTGCCGGTAACGATATGCAGGACTTCATGAAGTTTATTCAAACACCACTTGCAGGCAAAGCTGGGGATGCACCTCCATTTATAGTATTAAAATCTGCTGCGAAATTTTCTAAACCTTTAATTGCAGCGGTTCGTGGTGTAGCCATTGGTATTGGAGTTACGCTTTTACTTCATGCCGACCTTGTCTATAGTGATCACACTGCCCTATTCCAGATTCCGTTTGTAAGCCTTGGCCTTTCACCTGAAGGTGCTTCTAGCAAGTTACTTATTCAACAAGCGGGTTATCACAAAGCTGCTGAGCTACTCTTCACGGCACAGAAATTTAACAGTGAAAAAGCCCTGAGTGCAGGTTTGGTCAATAGCATTGAAGAAGATGTTTATGCGACTGCGCTGAAACAGGCGCAAACTTTGGCAGCACTGCCATTGGCTTCAATTAAGCAAACCAAAGCTTTAATGAAACATAATCTGCAAGAAATTTTAGACTGTGTGGATGATGAAGCTGAAATCTTTATGAAGCGCGTATCTTCACCTGAAATGGCTGAAGCTGTGGCGGCATTTATGCAAAAGCGTAAGCCAGATTTTGCACAATTTAATTAATTTTTTTTATCGTTAAATGAAAAAACCACTGAATAGTGACATTGTTCAGTGGTTTTATGCGTTTTAATAGATCTAAATTTCAAGCTTTAAAATTTGAGTGAATAAAGATGACCGATTCAAACGAAACTAAAACTGAAAAGAAACGTTATTTTGAGCCTGCTCCAACAGATATTGATGTCGAAAACTTTAAGAAAGTTGTACAAAGCCGTCGTTCGGTACGTAAATTCACGAAAAAACCCATTCCTGCCGAAGTACTGGATGATTGTTTAGACCTTGCCTTGCTTGCGCCAAACTCATCCAATTTGCAGCCATGGACTTTTTATGTGGTGCAGAACCCAGCCAAAAAGAAACAGCTGGTCAAAGCCTGTTTAAGTCAATTGGCGGCAAAAACGGCTTCGGAGCTGATTGTTTGTATCGCGCGTACTGACCGTATTGATGAAATGGCGAAAAAGAACATCAGTGATTTTCCTTTCCCTGAAGCGCCAAAAGCAGTGAAGCAGTACTACCGTTTTATTCCATATAATTATAAAACCGGTTACTTCAATGCTATTGGCAATTTTAAAAAAGTGGCTTTTAAAGTTGCACGTACTTTAGATAAGCAACTGCCTGTCACGGCTTTTAACCCTGCAGATGCGAAACTATGGGCAACTAAGACCACAGCACTGGCTTGTGAAAATCTGGTTTTGGCTTTACGCGCTTATGGTTTTGACAGCTGTATGATGGAAGGTTTTGACGAACCTATGGTGCATAAAATTCTAAACTTGAATGACCAGCAATATCCGGTAATGGTGATTGGGGCTGGTGAACGCGCTGTTGATGGTGTGTTCTTCCCGCAATACCGTTTTGAGCGTGATTTGTTTATTCAGAAGGTTTAATAATCAGTATCTAGAAAATTTAAACTCTTAATCTTCTATACATCAGGCGACATAGATGTCGGTAAGCATCCGGTGAAGCCTACTTCAGTCAGGCAGGCTTCCACTTATGCGGCAACAATTCTTCAATCTGGCTCATTTTCTGTGTCGGCAGTCTTTTCAGCACATCACTG
>NZ_JABERI010000008.1 GCF_013004375.1 Acinetobacter terrae
ATTAGATCTCTTGCGAAAGTCATTATTGCAAGTTTATCCGGTTTACGAGTGCAGCAATTAAGTTAATGCGTAAGCCGAATCTTTTCCGTCTATTTCGATAGCGTTCACTTAATATTCTAAATGTTTTCAATTGACTATTAATGTGTTCGATCACAACTCGTATTTTTCCAATCATTTTATTGTACTTTTTCTCAACATCAAATAAAGGTAAATTCTTCTTTTTCTTTATTGGCATCAATAATTTAAAGCCATCTTGCTCTAATCCGTAGTACCCTAGATCAGTCATAACATATTCACAATGTTTGAATTTCTTAACCGTTTTTCTTGCCAATTTAATGTCATGCTGACTGCCATTCGATATATCTAGCCCTATGATTTGTTTGCTGTTCGGATGATAGATCACTTGTACTTTTAGCGTATATTTCTTCTTTTTACCACTGTAGAATTTACTCTGATTTTTTTTTCGGACGTTCTATTGAACATTCTGTCGCATCAATAATTACCCAGTTAAAGTGTTCGTCTGCCGTCGTAATGCTTCGTTTTGGCAGAGTAAAACGTCTTGATTTCATCAATGCATCTTCAACCTTTTTAATGGTTCGATTCACATTACTTTCAGCGATATGGTAATTTGCCGCTAATTCCAGTTGAGTGCTGTAGCTCCGTAAGTAATTGAGAGTTAATAACAACTGATCCTCTATATCTAAAGTATGAGGACGACCTGATTTCTTTTTGAGTGATTCTGCTTTTTCTAAAACCTCTACCATTTCAGTAAAAACATGTCGAGGTACGCCAACCAAGCGTTTGAATTCAGAATCTGAAAAACGATTTAATTTCTGATATCTCATGAAATTTATATTGAGGTGGTTTTTACTTTCGCAAGAGGTCTATTT
>NZ_JABERI010000009.1 GCF_013004375.1 Acinetobacter terrae
ACTTCGAGTAATTTCTACCATCAATCAATGAAAATAATTTCGATCGATCAACCGGTAAAAATCCACACAAGTTGTTCTTCATAATCTCTTAATGATCTATCTTGCTCTTCATCAGAGACAAGAAGCAACAAGATAATCTCAACAACTCAACGCTTCGCGCTTCGTTCGTTTCAACATATCTCGTTGGTATGCCGCGTATTCTATACAGTTTCTAAATGGGTGCAACCCCTATTTATCAAAATAACCTAAAAACAGAATCGACTGTTTATTTTTTAAACTAAAATGCTGTTTTTCTCACTTTTTAAGTCTTTTTACTGCCATTTCTTATCTCTAAAACACTAATTCCTATTTCACAACTGCATCTATAAAAAGAAAAAACCAGCTTTGGCTAGTTTTTTCTTTAAATGAATGAACCCATGAATCAGTTTGCTTGTTCAGCCAACCAAGCCATAAATTTTTGACGTTCGGCTTTATTCGAATTTTTCCACAGCTGAATCAGTTGCTGATCTGCGGTATTTGCAGAATGAGTTGATACGCTAGAATTTAAGCTCGCTGGTAAAGCAGCACCTGAAATAACTGCTGCTTGTGTATAAACTGGTGCTGGCTGATTCACTGGTGTTGATTTCTTTTGCGTTAAATCTGTGGCTTTTGCAAAAATGCCTTGTCCCAGCCAAGGTTTTTGCTCTGTGTTTGCACCAGTTTGCTGAACCAGGATTTGTTTATTTTTATCAACCAAAGCAACGACAGGTTGTTCAGCATATTTTTTTGCAGCTTCAAAGCTTGCTGGTGCATTAATTAAATCTAATCGGTAATTTTCACCATCTTTTAATGATGGAGTCTTTATCGTTACCACACCAGACTTCACAATGTCGTGCTCACCATTCAGGTGCTCAAAATATTGGGTGTAACGCACACTAATATTACTTTCACCTGCATCGACTTTATATTGATTATTCGCAGAACGGAATAATCCAGTATTAACTTCCTGATCATTTACCGCAACAATTTTGATTTCTTCAGGTGCTGTAATCGTGACCGCCGAAAATGTAGCACTACTTATCATTAATGCAGCTGCAGCAAAAGTTAATCTTAAAGCCATTCTGCTTTCTCTTCTTTCATTGTTAAAATTGAATTGCACTATGCAATGTATAAATGACGATTTTATGACAAAGCCATTTTCAATACACGAGCATTTTCAAGACTTTGTTGAGATAAGCTTTGCAACTTCGTAGATATAAATATTGAAGTCTTTTTTAGCCATAAAAAAGAGCGTGAAATAACGCTCTCTATAATTTTAAATTAAGAAAAATTTAGTCAAATTTCTTAAAGCGCTCTTTATCATCCATAAATGTTTTTTCTCCCGCAGGTGCTTCGATTGAGCCAAACACCAATTGAGCACGTAATCTCCAGTTTTTAGGAATATCAAAAGTCTCTGCAACTTCCTCATCAATTACAGGATGATAATGCTGCAATGAAGCCCCGACATGTTGCTCTGCCAATGCCGTCCATACGGCAAACTGTGCAATAGCGCTTGAATGTTCTGACCATGCTGGGAAATGATCCGCATATAAAGCAAATTGTTCTTGCAACGACTTTACAACATCTTGATCTTCGAAAAATAAAACGGTGCCATAACCAGCTGCAAAACTATTAATTTTTGCATCGGTCTTTTCAAAGGCATCTTCTGGCACCATTTTACGTAGTGTTTCACGTACGATATTCCAGAATTTGGTATGCGAATCACCATATAGCGTAACCACTCGCGACGTTTGTGAATTAAAAGCGGATGGGCTATTACGAACCGCCTCTTTAATGATTTCTTCAATTTTATCTTGTGTTAATAGAACATTTTTACCAATTGCGTAAATCGTACGGCGTTGTTTCATCTGATCTAAAAATGACATTACATAACCCTCTTCTGATTTTTGTTAAACATTATTAGGATAGATTAATCTTAGGTTAATTCTATGATGAGTGCATGACTAAAAAAGTGACATTGTGTTTTATTTATAGAACAATTTGATAAAGTATTTTTTGAATTTTATGCTTATTTAAAAACAAATAAAGCACCTGTAAAAAGTGCTTTATTTGTTCATAGCATCGATTAGACCAATATTCTAAATCGATCGCCATCTTGCGGATCATGTTTAAGCTCAGCGTCTTGCTCAATTGAACCAAAAACCAGTTGCGCTCGAAGCAACCACGATGCGTCTATATTAAAATAGTCAGCAACTGTTGAATCTATACTCGGATTATAGTGTTGCAGGCAAGCGCCGATACCTGAATCAGCTAAGGCCGTCCATACCGCATATTGCGCCATGCCTGAAGTCTGTTCTGACCAAACCGGAAAATCACCCGCATTGAAAGGGATTTTCTTTTGTAATCGCTGAATGGTTTGCTGATCCTCATAAAAAAGAACCGTACCAAAACCTGCGGCACATTGGTTTATCTTCATCTCTGTACCGGCAAAAACATGCACCGCAACCAATTTTCGTTGTACTTGTTTGACAATGTCCCAAAATTTTTCATGAGACTCCCCAAATAGCACCACGATTCGTGAACTTTGAGAATTTAAGGCAGATGGACAACTTCGTACCGCTTCCTGAATAAGTTCTGCCAAGTAGGCTTGACTATAATGAACCTTTTTACCCAGCACATAGATGCTACGACGTTTTTTCAAATGATCAACAAAAGTAAGTTCGTGTATTTCTTCAGCAGCCCGTTTTTTAAGCTTAAAATCTTTGGTGATATCTGCCGTCAGGACATGACCAATTTTTTCTAACAATGCCACAGCAGTACTCCCCAATACGAATGCCCAAGCTTTTAATATCCTTTGATTCTAATCGTTTCCAGAGGACTTCTTTGAATAAGTTATTTTTAGATGTTGTTTTTTAAATCAAACAATTAGCTTAAAAACAACAAACTCCGCACTTGGCGGAGTTTATGTGAAACATCAAGCATTTTACTTTTCTGTTTCAAATAATGCTGCAACAAACGATTTTGCCGAAAACGGACGTAAATCGTCGATTTTTTCACCCACACCAATAAAACGAATCGGCACATGGGTACGACTGGCAATATTAAACAGCACACCCCCCTTAGCCGTACCATCAAGTTTAGTAATGGTAAGTCCGGTTAGGCCAACTGCCTCATCAAACATTTCGACTTGATTAATGGCATTTTGACCTGTACCCGCATCGACCACCAACATAATTTCATGCGGTGCTGTTGCATCAATTTTTTGCATCACACGTTTAACTTTGGTGAGCTCTTGCATCAAGTGACTTTTATTATGTAAACGTCCCGCAGTATCGGCAATCAAAACATCAACACCTTTAGCACGCGCACTTTCAAAGGCATCAAAAATCACTGACGCACTATCCGCACCATGACCTTGTGCAACCACTGCAATATTATTACGATCACCCCAAATTTGAAGCTGTTCTGTTGCTGCGGCACGGAATGTATCACCCGCTGCCAGCATCACTTTCTTACCTTCACCTTGTAAGCGTTTTGCCAGCTTGCCAATGGTTGTGGTTTTCCCCACACCATTAACGCCCACCACCAAAATAACAAACGGCGCTTTATTTGGATCAATGTGTAAAGGCTTGACACGTGGAGCAAGGATCGCCACCAGCTCTTCTTGTAAAGCTTTATACAACGAATGTGAATAGATCAAATCGCCACGTGTGGTACGTTCAGTTAAATTGGCAATAATGGTTTTCGTTGCCTCTACACCGATATCCGCAACCAGTAATTGCTCTTCAACTTCCTCTAATAATTCATCATCGATTTCTTTACCACCGATCAGAATATTCACCATGCCATCAGCAAGGTTTTTACGGGTTTTGGTTAAGCCCACTTTCATGCGGCTAAAAAAGCCACTCTTAGATGCATCATCTTGCTCAGTTTCTGTGGCTACAGGCGCAGAAACACTTGCTTGTTCTTGTTTTGGAGCTTCAACAATAGGTACATTTACCGCAGGTAAATTCGGTAAAGTGACATCGTCATCCCCGATATCAGCATCAATCAAAAATTTATTTTGCCCATTAGATTGCTGTTGCATGCCGAATCCTTGAAAAGCATTGCGTTGAAAAACAAGGATTCTAGCATAGATTTCCTTTGCAATCCCCAGTAGACGTACAACACACCAAAAACGAACAACTCCGCCTTGCTTTCAAACAGGAATTTCTTAAAAATAATCATAAATACAATTAATCACTTTGGTAAATATTGTGCTCAAAATTTACGTCTCACTTTTTCCAAAGCTGTCTTTTTTTAAAAAACATATTTTACCCATGGGCTTTGCCTTGCTCTCAATGCAAATCCCATGGGTTCATGCCGAGACACGGAGTGAGTTAGCACGCACCACCTTTGAAACCACGCTTAAAAATGGCTTAAAAGTGATTATTCGCGAAGACCATCGCTCACCCATGGTCATGACGCAAATTTGGTACGGTGTGGGCAGTAGTGATGAATCAGGTAACTTATTGGGAATTTCCCACGTTCTAGAACATATGATGTTTAAAGGCACCAATAAAGTTCCCAATGACGAATTTACCCGTTTAAGCCGTATTTATGGCGGCAGTATCAATGCTTCAACTTTTACCAATTACACCAATTATTATCAGCTTTATCCGAAAACCTATTTACCGATGGCTTTAGAGCTTGAAGCGGATCGCATGAGCAACTTGCTGTTACGTCAGCAAGATTTCGATCCAGAAATCAAAGTAGTAATGGAAGAACGGCGCTTACGCACAGATGACAATCCGAGATCGCTTGCATTTGAACGATTTAAATGGATTGCTTACCCCACCAGTCATTATCGACAACCCGTGATTGGGCACATGAAAAATCTTCAAAACATTCAGCTTGAAGATGTCAAAAAATGGTATCGCGACTGGTATACCCCAAATAATGCCATATTGATTATTGTTGGTGATGTCGATTCTGAGAGTACCTTGCTGCAAGTACAAAAGTATTTTGGCGACATTCCCGCCAGAAAAACACCACCCAGAAATGACGTATTAGAGTTTGACCGCATTGGTTACCGCCACATGGAACTCAACTTACCTGTACAAGTGCCAAATTTATATATGGCTTGGAATGTCCGTTCACTAGTGACCGCCAAAAATCCACAAGATGCCTATGCACTAACGATTATCAAAAGTTTGCTGGATAGTGGTATTTCTTCACGACTGCAAAATCGACTCATCCGTGACCAGAAAATTTTGACCGCAATCAGTGTTTCGTATGATCCCTATAGTCGTGGAGACAGCTTACTCAGTATTTCCGCATTACCTGCTGATGGCGTGAGTTTGCAAGAGGCTGAAAAAGCCATTCAAACTGAAATTGATTTATTAAAAACCGAACTGATTAAACCCGAAGAAGTTGAACGTGTGACTGCTAAATTCGTTTCTAATTTAGTCTATAGCCAAGATGACATTGCTGGCCAAGCCAAAATGATCGGCAACTTAGAAATCAATGGTTTAAGTTTTCGCTTAATGGATGAACTTCCAAAACATTTTGAAACTGTAACACCTCAAGATATTCAACGCGTGGCGAATATTTATTTTACCCGTGACAATCTCAGTACTTTATATCTTTCTCCCGAAAATAAAGCACAATAACGGAATTTTACATGTTGAAGCTACGCCATATTGTTTTACTCAGTTCTATTGTTGCTGCTCAATTTGCAATTGCCGATGTGGACTTAAATAACGTTAGCGATGACAATCCGACCCATTTGATTTCGATCCCCCTTTTACAAAGTTTAAAAATCAATAATAAGCAGCTTCAATTACGCGCTCCTTATGTTCATGAGCTGAAAAATCGCTATAAAGTCCGTACCCTGTTTGTAGAATCACAAGATCTCCCCATGGTCGATATTCAACTGACATTTAATGCAGGTGCAGCACGGGATGAAGAGATCGCTCCAGGTTTGTATGGTATTGCCAATATGGCGGCAAAGCTGATTGATGAAGGCACAGAAAAATATACCGCCAACGACATTGCCCGTGCTTTTGAACGGGTTGGTGCTCAATTTAGTGCCCAAGCTTACCGGGATATGTTCGTTGTAAAATTAAGGGTGCTCTCTGACCCTAAAAAACTTGAGCCGGCTTTAGGCATGATGATGGAAGTTTTAAATCATTCGAGTTTCAAAAAATCGAGTATTAATTTGGTATTAAGCAATACTCAGGTGGGTCAAAAGCAGATCCAGGAAAGCCCAAGCCGGATGATGAATGTTCAGTTTTATCGCGCTTTGTATGGAAAGCATCCCTATGCAGAACCCATTACCGGAACACAACGTAGTATCAGTAAAATAACCCCGGTACAACTGAAACAATTTAGTGATCAATTTCTGGTGGCACAAAATCTGAATATCGCCATTACCGGTCAACTCAATGCCAAACAAGCACTACAACTTTCTGAACGCATTGCTGGCAATTTAAAACAGGGCGAAAAAGCCAAGCCGCTGGCTCAACCACTCGACAAATCGGCTTTCGATATTCGCCACATGACCTTCAACTCTAGCCAAGCGCATGTGATTATGGGGCATTTAGGCACCACACGATTTGATCCAGATCGTTTAGCCTTAGAAGTTGCCAATCAAATGTTTGGTGGGAGTGGTTTTAATTCTATCTTGATGAAAGAGCTGCGGGTTAAACGAGGTTATACCTATGGGGCTTATAGTTCGTTTTCATTTAGCCAGGTTCCCGGCACTTTTAGTTTTAGTTACTCAACCCGACAAGACCAACTACTCGACAGCATACAAGTTGCTCATCAGGCTTTGGTCAATTTTGTACAGCAACCGATTGACCAAAAACAGCTGGAAGAAACCAAAGCTGGAATGTTACGGGCTTTTCCAAATAATTATAGTAGCAATGCCAATATTAATGCCCAGTTAGGCTCAATGGGTTTTTACAACCAAACTGCCGATTATTTGAATGAGTACCCACAATTATTAGAGAAAATAACTGCGCAAGATATACAAAATGCGATCCGGAAACATCTGCATCCTGAACGCTTAACACTCATTGTGGTCAATGACAAATTAGATAAACAGGCTTTGCAAACAACACTCAATCAAAATCTGCTTCCACATGTCCCTACGCTTCCTTCACCCTCAATAAAACAGACACCTAAAACAATTATTGCTCCGCCTGCAAAGGAGGTAATTGATGTGCCAGCGTCATTTCCAACTGATGCGCCTGCATCAATTTAAAGTATTGACCATAAGGAACCTGATGCTGCTGCATCAGTAGCAAGGCCATTTCTTGGGTATCGGGATAATTGGCTTGGGATGAAAGTTTCACAATATTTTCAAATTGTGTCACTGAAATTGGTCGATGCAGGGCAATTAAAGCAAGGGTTAATATAATTGCGATAATCGTAACAATGAGCACGTTATAAACATTTTCAAGCTTTATTTCAGATTTTAATTGAACAATTTTTTGTATAGCGATATGCATAACCTACCTCGAACTCAAGGTAGTGTATGGTGAGGTAAAAATAAGTACAAGCAGATTTGCTCAATTTCCAAGCACTTGTAGCAGAAATTGAGCAATCCTCAATTGCTTATCCTATTACGTTTCTGATCACTGCAAAGTAAAGTACCAACGCAATAATCCCCAATACCAGCGCAATTGCAAAAACCCCGACACCTCTTTCTGAATCAACTGGATGTAGTTCGTCATCATCCGCAACACGCTTTAACTCGCCATTATAAACATCATAAAATTGTTCACGTTGTTGTGGATCCAACTGACGGGTAAAATCATAAACTCTTTTGCGTTGAGCCAAACAAAAATTACCCAGATGAATTTCCTGATGAAAAATTGCTTCGTCTAAATTTTTGCGATGTTGATGAGCGAGCTCAATAATTTGAGCTTCTGTTGGAGGCAAATCAAAATTCAAACCATCTAATGTTTTTGTCATGTTATTCTCCTTATACTTAACAATTTCCGTATATCTATATTAATAAAAAATCATTTTGTGCATTGTTTAATCATGTAAACTTGAATTATTAACACCTACCCAGATATATTGTTTGACAATTTAGGTTTAATGTAATATTAATTTAATAATACCAAGTTAAATTAGTATCAAGACGAACTTAAAAGTCTTACACTAGCAATCATAATTACAATAAGGAGTTTAATATGATTCAACAACTCTCTCATCAAGACTTAGAACATGCATATGCAGATGCAGTAAACACTATTCAATCTCAAATGAATTTTGCAGATGCGGTTCAAAAATTGGAAGAAGTCGCTCGTGCTGGGCATGGTAAAGCAGCATTGTTCCTAGCAGAACTCTATTATCAAGGTTTCCGTGTAGAACGAGACTCGCTAAAAGCACAATATTGGCAGAACTTAGCCACCATGCAAGCTTAACCAAACGTCACTAAGGTGGCGTTTTTTAATGCCTATTGTTTTTAAATACATATTTTCTTACATTGTTTCTCAAAGCTTACACTGAACTTTAATCTAAATTTCCTACAATAGCTCCTGAAGTCACTAGATGCTTTTGGTATGAATCAAATTAAATCTTTACACCTTATTCCTAAAGACTTGTTCTTTAAAATCACACTTTTAAAGTCGATGACGTACTGCGGTGTACTCTGGGGTTTATATCACCAACAAGGCTGGGCAATGATGTCTGACCATGAGGACTTCATTTTTCCATTTTGGCTCAACAGTGCTCAAGCGCATAACTATGCCCAGTTACATTGGCCAGATTACACCCCCCGTAAAATCACACCCAAGGATTTTCAAGAATCCTTACTACCGACATTAACGCGCTTAAAAGTCACGCCTGCTTTATGTAATTCTTCTAGTCGAAAATTTAAATTGACCACTCAACAAATGCGTCATTTCTTTTTCTCTGAATCTTTACAACATGCTTAGGCAGTTGTGCAAATCGTTAAAGCCAAATACAGAGAAATGTAAAATATAAGTTTCTGAATTGAAAAGTGTTTGCATTTTTCTGATTTCGCGCTAAGTTTAATGTCAAAGAATAAACAACAAAGGATGATAATAAATGACCAATGTAGCACAAGTTCTTCAGGACAAAATTGAACAAACCATCTTTACCATTAGTCCAGAAGCAACTGTACTTGAAGCAATTTCCCTTATGGCAAATAAAGGCATTGGCGCAGTTGTGGTCACTGACCAAGATAAAGTAGTCGGTATTCTTTCTGAGCGTGATTACACGCGCAAGATTATGTTGATGGAACGTACCTCTAAAGAAACCTCGGTCAGTGAAATTATGACCGCAAAAGTATTAACTGTGACCAAATCAACCAGTGTTGAAGATTGCTTAGGTCTTATGACAGATCGCCATTTACGTCATCTTCCTGTTGTTGAAAATGACAAACTCATAGGCTTGATCTCAATTGGTGACTTGGTCAAAGCCGTCATGGAGGATCAACGTAAACTGATTGATCAACTGCAACAATATATTGCCAGTTAAGCTTTTAAATCCAATAAAAAAACCTCTCATTTCGAGAGGTTTTTTTATCCTTCTAAATCCTTCTTTAATAAAGGGAGACTTTTACATATCCCTTTATAAAAATGGAAGAGGAAGTCCCTTTTTTTAAAAGATGAGCCGTGTATGGTGCAAGAGAGAGATTTATATTTAGTTCAAACCTAATTTTTCCGCAACATAATCAGAGTCTTTATCGCCACGACCGGATAAGTTCACCACAATTTTTACATCTTTGGCCATTTTTGGTGCTTCACGTATCGCCCATGCCACTGCATGTGAACTTTCAAGCGCCGGAACAATACCTTCTACACGCGACAATGTCATAAAGGCATCCAAGCATTCCTGATCTGTTGCGGTTGAGTATTGCACACGACCCAAGTCTTTCAAGAAGCTGTGCTGTGGACCTACACCCGGATAATCCAGACCAGAAGCAATTGAATGTACCGGCAAAGGTTCACCCTGCTCATCTTCAAGTACATAACAAGCCATACCATGCAATTGGCTTGGTTTGCCCAAAGTCAATGTTGCTGAATGCATATTGGTATCCAAACCATGTCCTGCAGGTTCAACACCCACAAGTTTCACATCAGACTCATTTAAGAATGCAGTGAAAGCACCGATTGCATTTGAACCACCACCGACACATGCCACGATGTAATCTGGATTCGAACCGAAACGGTCATGGGTCTGAACTTTAATTTCATCACCAATAATCGATTGGAAATCACGCACCATTTTCGGAAATGGATGAGGTCCAACCACTGAACCAATGGCATAGATAAAGTTTTTCGGATCTTTTAGATACTCATCAAACGCGCTGTCTACGGCATCTTTCAAAGTTGCTGTACCGCGTGTCACCGAAATCAGGGTTGCACCCAAAATTTTCATTTTCACAACGTTTGGATGTTCTTTTTCAATATCCACTTGACCCATGTGAATTTCACACGGAATACCGACTAAGGCACATGCGGTTGCTAATGCCACACCATGCTGCCCTGCACCGGTTTCTGCAATCACTTTAGTTTTACCCATGTATTTAGCAAGTAAAGCTTCGCCTAGGCAATGGTTAATTTTGTGTGCCCCAGTGTGGTTTAAATCTTCACGTTTCAGGTAGATTTGTGCTCCACCCAATTGATCGGACAAACGCTTGGCATGAAATAGTGGACTTGGACGACCGACATAGTTGGCAAACAAATCTGCCAATTCATTTTGAAATTCTGCAGTATGGCGAATTTGCTCATACGCCACATTAATTTCATCCATCGCTTCTTTTAAATGAGGTGGAATAAATTGACCGCCGTATTGTCCAAAGAAACCTTCTTCATTTGGCAATGGGATACCATTAATTTGATGAGTCATTTTTGAATTCCTTCATTTAAAATGATCGCGTTGAGTTTTATTCTGCTTAACGAGCTAAATATTTTGTCATATCTTCCACACCTTTCAAGGTCATGGGATACATATGATCTTCAAAAATCTGCTTAATTTGACCAATGGTATAGGTGTAATGCCAATAACGGTCTTCTTCAGGATTGAGCCATGCGGTTTTTTCAAAATGCTGACGTAAACGCTGCAACCAGACATTGCCCGCTTCATCATTCATATATTCAACCGAACCACCCACCGAGCTTAGCTCATAAGGTGCCATACTGGCATCGCCAACGACAATTACACGATAGTCTCGACCATAGGTATTGAACAAATCCCATGTGTTCATACGCGTGTTAGAGCGACGGATATTGTCCTTCCACACATAATCGTATAGACAATTATGAAAATAGAAATACTCTAAAGTTTTAAATTCCGTTTTGGCAGCACTAAACAGTTTTTCACATTGGGCGATGTGTGAATCCATTGATCCACCGACATCGAACAACATCAAAACTTTAATACGGTTACGACGTTCAGGCACCAGTTGCACATCTAAAATGCCCTGCTTCGCTGTTTCACGAATCGTACCATTAATATCCAGTTCTTCAGCAGCACCTTGACGGGCAAATTTACGCAAACGGCGGAGTGCCATTTGCATTTGGCGTGTCCCTAAAATCTGTTCGTCATCGAGGTTTTGATATTTACGCTGTTCCCAGACTTTGACGGCAGAACGCTTTCGTCCCGGCCCGCCAATACGCACACCTTCAGGATGATCCCCATAAGCACCGAATGGCGATGTGCCACCCGTACCGATCATCTTGTTACCGCCTTGATGCTTCTTGTGCTGCTCACGAAGACGCTCTTCCAGCATCTTCATCAGCTCTTCAAGTGAACCGGCTTTTTTAAGCTCTTCGCGCTGTTCGGGTGTCAGATGCTTTTCGATCAGTTCAAGATCGAACCAGTCTTTCGGCAATTTATGCACTTGATTGAGTAAATCATCCAGATCAAAAGTCGAGATGCCATCAAAGTAATCTTTCATGGCACGGTCAAACTTGTCAAAGAAACGTTCATCTTTGACCATGACGGTTTTAGCGAGTTGATAAAACTCGTCCTGATCGGCAAAAACCAGACCAGAAGCAACCGCCTCATTCAGATCAATCAGTTCACGTGTTGATACTGGTACGCCGTAACGTCGCAAGGTATAAAACAATCGCACAAACATGCGTGTTTCTCCTTAACGACGCGACATAAAGGCTAAACGTTCAAGCAACTGGACATCTTGCTCGTTTTTAATCAGCGCACCATACAGCGGTGGAATAGCTTTCGATTTATCATGGTTACGCAATATGTCTTCCGGCATGTCATCTGCCATCAGCAAGCTTAACCAGTCAATCAATTCAGAGGTTGAAGGCGGTTTTTTCAAACCCGGAATTTGACGAAGTTTAAAGAAAACTTGCAAAGCTTCATTGACCAAAGCTGATGAAACCTGCGGAAAATGCACATCAATAATCTCGCGCATGGTCGCTTCATCCGGGAATTCAATATAATGGAAGAAACAACGGCGCAAGAATGCATCCGGTAATTCTTTTTCATTATTTGAAGTAATGATCACAATCGGACGTTGTGTCGCCGTGATGGTTTCCCCGGTTTCATAAACAAAGAACGACATTTTGTCCAGTTCATGCAACAAGTCGTTTGGAAATTCAATGTCTGCCTTGTCAATTTCATCAATCAACAATACACAGCGTTGTTCACGGGTGAATGCTTCCCACAATTTTCCAGGTTTAATGTAGTTTTTAATGTCATAAACACGATCATCACCGAGTTGGCTATCACGTAAACGCGATACAGCATCGTATTCATACAAACCTTGCTGCGCCTTGGTGGTTGACTTGATATGCCAGGTAATCAGTTCAAGCCCTAAACTTTCAGCGACTTGTTCTGCAAGTAAAGTTTTACCTGTACCCGGCTCACCTTTAACCAAAAGTGGTTTTTGCAATGCACGTGCAGCTTTAACAGCAAGTTTTAAACTATCAGTCGCAATGTACTGATCTGTACCAGAAAATTGTTGAGTATCCACAGACATGATTTAACCTTATTGTTTTACTTAAAGCGGTGAACTATTTTTGCGTACTACAAATTTTGCTTTGTTGGCTGTGTATCTTGACCATAAATAGCCAACCACTAAACCAAGCCCGATCACAAATAAAATGAGAGAAGCATTTGACCACACCAATACAGTTTCTTTGGTTAAAACGCCAAATAACAACCCAAAAATTGCTGGGGCGATGGAAGCATTATTTCCTTCAGATACCGTAGGCGTGAGTAAAATCGCAAATCCAATGATCCACGTGATTCCACCCAAAGGTTTAGGCAAGCGTTTTGCAATCGCATACCACGCCCAAAGAATAATAATGCTGCCTAATACATAAACCGTGACAGCGATGCTGTCTTCAGGAATTGAATCTAGTAGTGAAAGAAAACTATTCATCGTGCAACTCCTGAATCGACTTTAGGCACCGCGCAACCCTTCTGGGGCAGGTTGATTAGGATTAATTAAACCTTCTGGCGGCACTTGAATAAAGAAGCCTTTGGTTTGAATTGAGTCAATCACATGCAACACATTTACACGTGCCAATTTACGGCTTTCAGATAGCTCTAAATCCATTACAAAAGTTGCACGACCAAATGCAATACGCATCGGTTCTGGCAAAATTTCAAGTGGACTCGCTGCTTCAGCTTCGTTTTCAGTTGGCTCAGGACGGGCAATGTAAAGATACATTTCATCTTTTTTGCTAGATTTGAAAATTGAACAATGCATAGGTGAAACAGTACTCATAAAACTTAGCTCAAGCATACAGCAAAAAAAAGACGGATACATTAGTGATTATTAACGCATCAGTCTTGATTTTGTATAAACGATAATTCTTTAATCAACCTGTTTAAAAATTACTCCACCACCTTCATCTGGGTAGACAGGTATTGTTCGTCAGCATGCAAAACATCAATCAGTGGCTTAGTTAACAGGTCATAGCGCCAACCTAAAAGATAAGCCGGTAAATCCTGCTCATCATTATGAAATACCACATGTTGATACAGTGCATTGAGCCATTTTTTACGCATCAGCACTTCTTTCGGTACGGTGGTTTCTTCTACTACCGCCTGAATGACTTTATCGACTTTTTCACCAATATCTTTTGATGAATGACGAATTGGACGTGCCATACGAAGGGGCCATTCCGCCTGCTCTGGCAAGAATTTTAATAAATCTAGAAGGGTCTTACCGTGATCGCGCACGATATTTTGACGAATATCCTTAATGCCGGATAACTGGAAAGGATTACGTGGGTTTTTTTCCACCAAATCAATCATGGTTGAACTTTTTAGAATAAAGCTGCGTGGATAATTCAGCGCTTTAACCATCTGTTCACGCCACACAGCCAGTTGTTGTAACTGCATCAGTTGACGGCGCGAATGACGATAATTACCAATATCATGGTAGAGCAAATCTAATGGAGTTTCCTGACCAATTTCATGGGTCAGATGACGACAATCTTCGAGTGCAAAATCGAGCAAATATTTTTCAGTTAATTCATGCTGAATTTTATTGGATAAATTCATCAAATAAAACACATCATTTGCAGCATAAGTCAGCTGTTCAGGACTAAGCGGACGTGCCAACCAGTCAGATCGCGTTTGACCTTTATCAATATCGACATCAAGCATCTGTTTCAATGCATTTTGATAACTGACTTGCAGTCCGTGTCCCAGAAAAGACAATCCCACTTGAGTATCAAAAACATTGCTTAAGCTTTTTTGCTGTGCATAGTGATAGATTAGATCGATATCTTCACTACAGGCATGGAAGATATTCTGATGTGCTTGAAATAATTTTTGCCAAAATGCAGACAAATCCAAACTTGTCCCATCGAGCAAAAAGACCTGACCTGCAACATTGATTTGAAATACACCTAATTTAGGCCACAGGGTATCCACTTTGATGAATTCTGTGTCTAATCCATAAATGGATGTCTGACCCATCAAATGCAAAATATTATCTAAGTCTTTTTGTTGCTGAATGAACTGAAACATATTACCGAGTCTAAAATCAGATTCTCTTTAAAAACATATTAACCGATATATAACATTTAGATATAACAAATTTTACATCTAGCACGCATATTCACTCTATTTTAGGGTTTAAATCAAAACACAATCAGCTTTTATATATTTTTTGTATAAGTTTAAGCTTAATTGAAACTAGGAAAACTCAAATTTCAAGCTAAACAAAAGTGATGAAATAAGTAGCATGGCACTTATTTCATACGCATCCGGTTATGCACTGCCTGACTTAAAGTATGACTATCTACATATTCAAGCTCTCCCCCTTGAGGAACACCTTGAGCAATACGGGTCATTTTCAGAGGTAAATGCTTGGTGGCTTCAACCAAGTAATGTGCAGTTGCCTGACCTTCTACTGTGGCATTGGTTGCCAAGATCACTTCAGAAACATTGCCTTGACTCAAGCGCTGAATCAAATACGGAATACCGATTTCTTCAGGGCCAATACCATCCAGCGGGGATAAATGCCCACCCAGTACATGGTACTTGCCACGAAAACTGCCACTTTGCTCAATCGCCATCACATCTGCCGGCGATTCCACCACACATAACAGCTGATCATCGCGTTCATGTGACAGGCAAATATCACACACCTCATTTTCAGTCAGTGAATGACAAACGCTACATTCATGGATATAGGTCGTTGCTTCATTTAAGGCATGCGCCAAGCCGACTGCACCTTCTCTATTCTTCATGATCAGGTGTAATGCCATGCGCTGAGCCGATTTCGGCCCAACACTTGGCAAAATACGTAAAGCTTGTACCAGCTGATCAAATCGATCACTAAACACTCAATATATTCCTTAGAATAAACCAGCAAGGCCTGGTGGCAAGCCCATACCCGAGTTAGCCGCTTTCATTCGTTCTTCAGAAACCGCTTCAGCCTGACGCGCAGCATCATTCATGGCAGCAGCGATCAAGTCTTCAATCATATCTGCATCTTCTTGAAGAAGTTCAGGATTGATTTCGATACGTTTTACCACGTTACGGCAAGTCATGGTCACTTTCACCAAGCCACCGCCTGCTTCAGCATGAACTTCAGTTTGAGCGAGCTCTTCTTTGGCTTTTTTCATGTTGCTTTCAACATCTTTCTGCATGCGCTGCGCTTGCTGCATCAACATATTAATGTTCATAAAATTCTCCGAACAATCAATTTCTAAATCAATGTTTATAAAAAATTAGATTAAATCTAAACCACGACGAATGTCGCGAATAATATCATCAATATCTTCTAAACCAACAGATACACGAATTAAACCTTCACGAATACCTGCAGCTTCTTTCGCTTCCGCTGAGAGTTTACCGTGAGTTGTCGTCGCTGGGTGAGTAATTGTCGATTTCGCATCACCTAAATTACCGGTGATAGATATAAATTGGGTATTGTCGATGACTTTCCAAGCCCCTTTACGACCACCTTTTACTTCAAACGAAACAATACCGCCAAAACCAGTTTGTTGTTTCGCTGCAAGTTCATGACCCACATGTGAAGTTAAACCGGCGTAATACACTTTTTCAATTTTTTCATGGTTATCCAAGAATTCAGCCAGTTTCTGTGCACTTGCTGAATGTTCACGCATACGTAAACGTAAAGTTTCCAGACCTTTCAAGAATACCCAAGCGTTAAATGGGCTCATTGATGGACCGGTGGTACGTACATAACCAAATACTTCTTCAAGCAGTTTGTGGTTACCGACCACGGCGCCACCTAAAGCACGGCCTTGACCATCAAGATATTTAGTTGCCGAGTAAACCACCAAGTCCGCACCAAATTTAATCGGTTGTTGCAACACTGGGGTACAGAAGCTGTTATCAATTGCAAGCAAAGCACCATTGGCATGGGCAAGATCCGCCAAGGCTTGAACATCAGCAACTTCAGCAAGCGGATTGGATGGAGATTCTACAAACAAGAGTTTGGTTTCAGGCTTGATGGCATTTTTCCATGCCTGCAAATCTGTCAAATCAACAAAATCAACGCTTACGCCAAATTTAGCCACGTATTTTTCAAACAAAGATACAGTCGAACCAAACACGGCACGTGAACAGATGACATGATCGCCCATTTTCAAATACGACATTGCAACAGCCATAATTGCTGCCATACCAGAACTGGTTGCCACCGCACGTTCAGCACCTTCCAGCGCAGCTAAACGCTTTTCGAACATTGCTACAGTCGGATTGGTAAAACGTGAATAAATATTTCCCGGTTCTTGACCCGAAAATTTAGCGGCTGCTTCTGCTGCATTTTCATAAACAAAAGAAGATGTCAGGAAAATTGGCTCGCTGTGTTCACCTTCAAAACTACGTGTATGACCTGTACGAATGGCTAAAGTATCTAATTGGTATTCAATGTCGTCTTGTTGGCTCATCTTTCCTACCCAGTCCTTGGACTGCCGTTGCTAATAATTGCCAACATTTTGAGCGCCTATGGTATTTAAGGTCAAGGTATAATCCATAATTATCGCCTACACTTCGATCAATCCACTCATATGTTAGTACCTGCAGCAATGATTCAAGTTAAAAATAAAATTGCCAAACAGAAAAGCAAGCTTAAAAACCTGTCGACCCGTTTGTTTAATTCAAAATCGCTGGTTTTATCGCAAACGACGCCCTATGAAGTCATTGCAGAGTACAAACAAACCCGTATTCGTTATTACGCCTCGCCGGATAGACAATATAAAGAACCCTTGGTCTTTGTTGCGCCCCTTGCAATCAGCATGGCCATTTATGACTTGTACCCTTACCGTTCATTGGTAAAGCATTTTCAAAATAGTGGTTTTGATGTCTATTTAGTCGAGTGGGGACAATACAACTATAAAGACCGTTTCCTCAATTTCATGTCATTTATTGATGATGCAATTCCGCATTGCATTGCCAAAATTCGTCAGCATTCAAACAGCGATGAAATTTCATTACATGGCTGGAGTATGGCCGGCGTATTTGTCATGCTGTATTGCGCACTGCATAAACCGAACTACGTTAAAAATTTAATTGTATTGGGTAGTCCGGTAGACAGTCATGCTTCAGGTCGTACCGGTAAACTTTTTCAAAAGGTCAATCAACTCATTGCCAAAAATAAAGCGCTGCAAAACAAAATCTATTCTGAAACTTTACCTAAATCCTTGCTCCATACTCCGGGAGTATTAAATTCATTCGGGTTTAAAATTATTGATCCTATTGGATGGATTCAAAGTCAAAAGCAGCTGCTGCTTAATCTGGATAACACGCAAGCCTTATACGAACACGCCACGATGGGACGCTTCCTCAACCGCATGATTGATTATCCCGGGGGGATCAATCAGGACATGATTTTTAATGTCTGGCTACAAAATCCGCTAAAAAATGGCATTATCCAATTACAAGATAAGAATATCGAATTAAAAAATATCGAGTGCTCTGTATTGGTGGGTGCGGGTCGTAGCGATCAGATTGTCTCTATAGAAGCGGTTAAGCCTTTAATTGAATTGACAAATAGTCCAGATGTCACGTTTACTCTTATTCCCGGTGGTCATTTAGGGCTGATGTCGAGCCGAGCCAGTGCCAATGAGTTCTGGCCATTTATGACCACTTGGCTAAAACACAGATCAAGCAAAATATAAAGGACACATCATGATTCAGTCAGTTGCATTCATCGGCTTAGGGGCTATGGGTTACCGCATGGCAGCCCATTTACCTCAACATTTCGACACGGTCTATGTCTGGAATCGTAATTTCGAAAAAGCCAAACAACATGCAACTGAATTTGGCACTCAGGCAGTCGAATTGAAACAAGCGGTTCAGGCAGACATCATCTTCTCTTGCCTGCCGACCAGTAAAGAAGTGGAAGAACTGATTGGCACTGTTAAAATTAAATCTGGCGCGATATGGATAGATTGCACCAGTGGTGTTCCTGAATCTGCAAAAAATCTGGCAAAGCAACTCAAACTACAAAATGTAGATTTCCTGGATGCTCCTGTCAGCGGTCAAACCATTGGTGCAGAAACAGGTACTTTGACTGTGATGATTGGCGGAGAAGTTGCTGCTTTTGAAAAAGCCCTGCCTGCAATTCAAGCCTTTGGCAAACTGATTAAACATGTCGGTGGTCCGGGTGCAGGATTTGCGGTTAAAGCGGTTAATAACATGTTATTAGCTGTAAATCTTTGCTCAGTGGCTGAAGGGTTTACTGCCCTTAAAGCGCATGGTGTAAACCTGAACGAAGCCCTAGATTGTATTAATGCATCCAGTGGTAAAAGCGGTGTAACGGAAACGGTTTTACCGCAGCGTATTTTAAACCGTAGTTTTCCTCTGACCTTTGCCCTACCGTTATTAGCCAAAGATACCGGCATTGCTTTAGACCTGGTTCGTGAAGCCAAACTTTCTGCGCCAGTCATTGCCCTGACCCAAAGTTTAATTCAGGCTTCCAGTAATTTAGCTGAAAAAGACAGTGACTTTTCCAGCGCTGTAAAAATGTACGAATCATGGAGTAAAATTACACTTGAGTAATAACTCGCCATTGAATAATGATAACGAAACCTAATATTGTGATTATGTGTTATACACAATGTTCTTACAGAGGAAACTCTCATGACTAAGTTAAGTGTTGCAATTTTTGCTAGTGTTGCAACTTTTATTGGGGCAAGTGCTTTTGCAGCAACGCCAGAGCAAGAATGTCAAAAATTGAAAAATGACCATGATGTCATTTACGCATCTAAAGGTTTTTGCTTTAAAGACCCGGATGCAAAGGCGAAGTTTGGCAATGATAATTGCTATACAACTAAACCAAAATTTTCAGAAAAAGAGCAACAACGACTTGACGCCATCAAAGATCGTCAGAAAGAATTGAACTGTAAATAATTACAGTACACAATCACTTTCAAGGATTAGACATGCTTTACGATGATCAAAATATTTTTGCACGAATTATCCGCAACGAAATTCCTGCAATTAAAGTGTATGAAGATGATCAAGTTCTCGCTTTTATGGACATCATGCCTCAAGCTGAAGGTCACACGCTGGTCATCCCTAAAACACCTGCTATAACATTGCTTGATCTACCTCCTGACGCTGCTGCTTACACCATTCAAATTGTGCAAAAAGTTGCGCAAGCGATGGAAATAGCACTTGAAGTAAAAGGTATTGTACTGATGCAACTTTCAGGGGCATCTGCTGGTCAGACTGTTCCGCATGTACATTTCCACCTCATTCCAAGTTCGGTTCATGAATTAGGCAAACATGCTTTACACATGGGTGATCAAGAAAAAATTCAAGCCTTGGCGGAAAGAATTAAAGCCGCACTTTGATTTAAAATGAATTCAAAAAATGGAGCTTTGGCTCCATTTTTTTATAAATACAGAATAAAAAAGAAATATTTAGTTTAAAGATCAATCTAAACGCGTCATCAAACTGTCATTTGTCATTCACTTTTTTGTCACAAAGATTACAGATACTGCATAGCAAGTTGGTGAGCTTCTGTAACTTTTTGTACTTAAGCAAACTAAAAAGAAGTGTTAAGTAAGGCGAATGCCATTTAGAACCGTGTTTTGGAGAAATCTCAATGAAAAAATTGCTTCTCGCTACTGTAGTAGCGGCTATGGGGATGAGTGCAGCACAAGCAGCACCAACTGTATATGGTAAATTGAATGTAAGTGTTGACAGCTATGATAATGGTACAGATTCAGTCACTGAATTAAACTCCAATGCTTCACGTCTTGGTGTTAAAGGTGAAGAAAAACTGACTGATAAACTTGCTGCTATTTACCAAGCCGAATGGGAAGTAGATGTAGATGGTGGTGATGACGTATTTAAAAAACGTAATATCTTCGCTGGTTTAAAGTGGGCTGATGTAGGTACATTAAAAGCAGGTATTATAGATACCCCATTTAAAGACGCTGCTGGTGGATACCGTGACGTATTTAATGACTACGCACATGCTGACATCAAAGAAATGATGTATGGTGAAGAGCGTGTAGAAAATGTCATTGGGATTGAAACCGATCCTAAACTGATGGGTGGTTTAGTATTTGCACTTCAAGCTCAACAAGGTGAGTCTACCACTGAAACAACTAAATATACTGATGGAGCACGTGACAGCATTGGTGATGGTATCTCTACTTCACTTTCATATGCCAATAAAGATTTAGGCTTCGAAGGCGTGATTGCAGGAAACTTCAAATCTGTAGGCGACTTCGCTGCTGTCGGTATCTCAAATGCTCCTGCTGATGCAATCCGTGTAGGTGGTTCTTTCGACCTAGGTAAAATTGGTGCTACCGGTTTATCTGTAGGTGCAATGTGGCAAACTGCTGAGATTTCAGATTATACCAATCTTAAAGGATTAACTCTCGATAATCCGGCTACACCAGCAGTTAATGAAGCTTATGCAGGTGACTATAACAAAGTAGAAGAAGATGCATGGTTAATCTCTGCAACTTACAAACTTGCAAATACACCGTGGACTTTTAAAGCCCAATATCAACAAGCTGATACTGACTATGCAGTACTGGGTGGTGCCTCGGGTGATAGCTCTGTAGACCAATGGGGTATTGGAGCAGATTACAAATTAAACAGCCAAACCAAATTGTTTGCTAACGCAATTCAGCGTGAATGGGATAACTCACCTAAAAAAGGTAACGCTGATGAAAGTGTTTACGGTTTAGGTATGGAAATCAAATTCTAAAATTCAAAATCTCCAACATGAGACTGCCTGAGGGCGGTCTTTTTATTTAAACTAAATTTTCATAACAGCTTTGATGAATAGAATATTTAATTCCACAACCCTATTATTCTCTTTTTTAAAAGTTCTTTAATTTTAATTAAAATATGAATCAATCTCATTTAATAAATATTTTTTTAATTATATACGACTGTTTTGGTCGGATTTAAATACAATACTTAACTGCTTTAGTCAACTTCAAATATAATACACGACCATTTTAGTTGGGATTAAAAACATTAATACAAAGCTTTTTAGTCTACTTTAAAGCAAATAAATATTAGTTTATTTTTTAACATATAAAACAAACAAGTTATTGTTTTTATTAATTTAAATAATATATTTTTATTTTAACTGTTTAATCTATTTATTTTTAGTTACTTTTTGTTTAATAATATCCATTATGTTTTAAAAATAGGCTTATTTGTATGAGCTTAATACCCAAAGATTTTAATCAACGATTAGTTCGCGAGATAACAATCATATTAATAATTAAGATTGCTCTCTTGTTGACGATTAAACATATCTGGTTCGACGCCCCCACTATTCCCAAAAATTTTGACTCTCAAGTTGCCGAGCGTATCGCCGGCAGTCCTTCCCAAATCAAGGAGACACGTTGATGATTTCTGAAAGCGTGGTCGATCTTTCGCGGTTCCAATTTGCAATGACCGCGTTGTATCACTTTATTTTTGTACCTCTTACTCTTGGTCTGGCTTTTATTCTTGCCATTATGGAAACCACCTATGTGATTTCCGGTAAAGAAATCTATAAAGACATGACTAAATTTTGGGGCAAACTCTTCGGTATTAACTTCGCTTTAGGGGTGACCACTGGTTTAACCATGGAATTCCAGTTTGGTACAAACTGGGCCTACTATTCTCACTATGTAGGTGACATTTTCGGCGCTCCACTGGCGATTGAAGGCCTGATGGCATTCTTCTTGGAATCAACTTTTATTGGTTTATTCTTCTTCGGATGGGATCGACTTTCTAAAGTCCAGCATTTAGGTGTGACTTGGCTGGTTGCTCTCGGTTCCAATATGTCAGCACTCTGGATTCTGGTTGCGAATGGCTGGATGCAAAACCCTGTAGGTGCAGAGTTTAACTTTGAAACCATGCGTATGGAGTTAGTTGACTTCGGTGCCTTGATTTTCAACCCGGTAGCTCAGGTTAAATTTGTACACACTGTATCTTCAGGTTATGTCACTGGTGCAATCTTTGTTCTGGCAATTTCAAGTTTCTACTTGTTGAAAAAACGCGATGTTCCATTTGCACGTCGTTCTTTCGCCATCGCTGCCATCTTCGGTTTAGCCTCTACATTATCTGTAATTTTATTGGGTGATGAATCGGGTTATGAGTTAGGTGATGTGCAAAAAACCAAACTTGCTGCAATTGAAGCAGAATGGGATACACACCCTGCTCCAGCACCATTCACATTGTTTGGTATTCCTAATCAGGAAGAACAACGCACTGACTACGCCATCAAAATTCCATATGTAATGGGTATTATTGCGACACGTTCTCTTGATAAAGAAGTGACCGGTCTTAAAGACCTAATGGTTCAACATGAACTCCGTATCCGCAATGGTATGACTGCTTATGGTGAACTTGAAAAACTTCGTGCAGGCGACCGTTCTCCAGCGCTTATGGCTTCTTTCAAAGAAAATCAGAAAGACCTTGGCTATGGCTTACTTCTTAAAAAATATACACCAAATGTCGTAGATGCTTCTGAAGCGCACATCAAAGCAGCAACCAAAGATACTATTCCTAACGTAACTGCCCTGTTCTTCTCGTTCCGTGCCATGGTTGCTTCCGGTTTCTTGATGCTGCTTCTGTTTATCCTTGCAACTTATGCAGTGGCTAAACGCAATGCAGAGAACAAACCTTGGCTACTTAAATTTGCGCTTTACGGGCTTCCATTGCCTTGGATCGCTACACAAACTGGCTGGTATGTGGCAGAAGGTGGTCGTCAGCCGTGGACGATTGGTGAGGTTTTACCTACACACCTATCTGCTTCAAGCTTAAGCACTGGTGACATTTGGGGTTCAATCATTGCACTTGCAGCATTCTATACAGTACTTCTGATTATCGAAATGTACTTAATGATCAAGTTTGCTCGCTTGGGTCCAAGTTCTTTACATACTGGTAAATACCATTTTGAAAAAGATGATGCTCAAAACCACGCTGCTGCGGAGGCTCAATCATGATCGAATATGAACTTCTCAAAATTATCTGGTGGGTATTGGTTGGCGTATTGCTAATTGGCTTCGCCCTCACCGATGGTTTCGACATGGGCTCAATGGCAATTATGCCATTCGTAGGTAAAAATGATGATGAACGTCGTGCGGCAATCAATACGATTGCCCCACACTGGGACGGCAACCAAGTTTGGTTTATTACTGCCGGCGGCGCACTGTTTGCTGCATGGCCAATGGTTTATGCAACCGCCTTCTCTGGTATGTATTGGGCACTGCTTCTAGTTTTGTTCGCCTTGTTCTTACGACCAGTCGGTTTCGACTATCGCTCCAAATTAGAAAATACAAAATGGCGTACATCTTGGGATTGGGGTTTAGCTGTCGGTGGTGCTGTGCCAGCGTTAGTGTTTGGTGTCGCGTTCGGCAACATGTTCTTAGGTGTTCCATTTACCCTAGATGAAACTGTGCGATCAACCTACACAGGTAGCTTCTTTGCCCTGCTTAATCCATTTGCAGTGATTTGCGGTTTAGTCAGCTTATCAATGCTGTGTGCACATGGTGGTGCATGGCTGATGCTTCGTACCGATGGTGATTTACGTGCACGTTCTGCCAAAGCAACTCAAATCATGGGCATGGTGTTTTTGGCATGCTTCTTGGGTGCAGGTGCATGGTTATACTTCGGAGGTATTGAAGGTTATACCTTGGTACAACCATTTGATACCAATGCGGCTGCCAATCCATTAGCCAAAGAAGTGCTTACCAATGGCAACCACGGCTGGATGAACAACTACTCTACTTATCCAATTACTATGATTGCGCCAATCATGGGTATTCTTGGCGGCATCATCGTGGTGCTTGCTGCAGGTAAAAACAAAGCTGGCTTCAGTTTCCTCGGTTCGAGTCTTGCTGTCATCGGTTCAATCTTAACTGCTGGTTTTGCATTGTTCCCATTCTTAATGCCATCAAGCCTCAATCCAGCCATCAGCTTGACCATGTGGGATGCGGTTTCTAGTAAAAACACACTTACTGTAATGACTGTGGCAGCTTGTATTTTTGTACCACTAATCTTGTGTTACACCACTTGGTGTTACTACAAAATGTGGGGTGTAATCACCAATAAACACGTTCAGGATAATTCACACAGCCTTTACTAGGCTTGTGTGTCAGGAGAATAAATATGTGGTATTTCGCTTGGATTCTTGGAATTTTAATGGCGTGTTTTGCAGGTGTACTCAGCGCCCTTTACATTGAACACCATCAAGATCTGGATGAGGAATAGAAAATGACTGAAGCTGCAATAACAACAGAGACCAAAAAGCCGAACAAGTTTGCAATGGCCATTTCATTTTTGTTGGCATTGCCGCTTGCAGCCGTTTTATTGATTCATCCAGCTATGATGCTAGATGCAAATGGTGAATATAGTCACCGTACCATGATGTATATCATGATCGGTATTTCAGGTGGCTTTATTCACGGTGTAGGTTTTATTCCAAAGTTTTGGTTATGGAAATGGTTATTTAGTCCATTTTTGGCATGGCCACTGATGTTTTGGGGTTACTACACCTGGCTCTTCACCTAAACAAAAAAGCCCTCGATTGAGGGTTTTTTTAACACTATCATTTATTAGAAAATAACGATCAGATCTATAGCTGGATTTATAATATTTTCAACTCATCAACGATGGGTATGAATCGACATCACAATACCCATACTTGCCAGCAATGAAATAACAGCTGAACCACCATAACTCATCAGCGGCAATGGATCTCCAGTGACGGGTAAAATACCGCTCGCCATGCCCGAGTTTAAAAATACAAAGAAGAAGAATGTCAATCCAATGGTGCCGGCAAATAAACGACCAAAATTATGGAAGCTATTCAACCCAATCATTAAGCAACGAATAATAATGGCCGCAAAAAGACTGAATAATAAAAACACCCCGATAAAGCCATATTCTTCAGCATAGGCCGACATAATAAAGTCAGTATGATGTTCAGGCAAGTAACCCAAATGCGACTGCGTCCCGGTCAAATACCCTTTACCGGTTAAGCCGCCAGAACCAATGGCAATTTTGGACTGAATAATATTCCAACCTGCGCCCAACGCATCTGACTCTGGATCAAACAAAGTTAAAACCCGTTTCTTTTGGTAGGTCTGTAATAAAAACATCCAAATAAGAGGTGCTGCCACCGCCAGTGCCGTCAATGCACCCAAAATGAGGCGCCACGACATCCCACAAAGAAATAAAGCAAAAATACCGGGAATAATGAGTCCAATATTCAGGTCAGGTTGCAAAGCCACCAATACGAAAGGAAACATCATTAACATGAGTCCAATGGCAATCTGCATGAATGTAGGAGGAAAAGCACGACGAGAAAAAAACCAAGCCATCATTAACGGCATGGCAAATTTCATAATCTCACTGGGCTGCATACTACCTATACCCGGGATGGTTAGCCAACGCTTGGCACCCAAACGGGTATCACCAATGATCAGCACCAGTACCAACAGCACAATGCCCAGTATATAAAAATAAGGGCTTGCTGCCTGATAGACTTTTGGCGGAACTTGTGCACAGAGAAACATGATGATAAAGCCGACACCGAAACTTGTGGCTTGGCGGATGACCATGCTGCTATCTTGCATGGTTGCACTATAGACCACCATCAATCCCAGCACTGAATTCAATAAAAGAAAACAAAGTAACCATGGATCTAAATGCAATCTAGTCCATCTGGATGAATCATGTTTAATGCTTCTACCATCACGTAAAGAGTGACGTAAAAAACGATACTGAGATGATGGTATCATTTGAAATATTTGAGTGTTTAAATGCGATGGCAAAGTATAAATTTAAAGCTCTAGAGATAATACATCTGAAGCCATTTTTTATTTTATTTTTGTGAGGATAAAATCAATTTGGCCAGTTCCAAATCATCAGAATAGGTGATTTTAATATTATCTGAACGACCCTGCACCACTTTTACTGGCTCACCCACATACTCCAAAGCACTGGCTTCATCCGTAATCGTGATGCCATCCTGCAACGCTTTTTCAATCGCATACTTCAATATGCCTAACTTTGAAATTTGCGGTGTTTGTGCTTGCCATAAATAATCACGGCTTACAGTTTTATCAATATTATTTTCTTGTTCAACAAATTTTAAAGTATCACGCACAGGAATTGCCAGAATCGCACTACAGTGCTGTTGTATTGCAGTATTCACTAAACGATTCAAACAATCTTGGGTAACACAAGGACGTGCAGCATCATGCACAAAGACCAAATCATCAGGTGAAGCAATCTGGCTTAAATAAGTCAACGCATTCAGAACAGAATGAACCCGTTCTGCCCCACCGACACAAAAATGAGCTTTATCAGGCTGAGTAAAATTCAATGTTTTTGCAACCGAATCATCTGCACTGATTGCCAAGACATAACCTGAAAGTGGCAAATCATTCAAACGGTTCACCGTATGTTCTAATACAGTCTGACCTTGAATCATTTGATACTGTTTAAGTTCAGTTTTAGAAAAACGACTTCCAGAACCCGCAGCAGGAATAACCACCCAAATTTTATGGCGCATTTGCTGTTGATGCTCCAGTGTCGTCTTCATTTGTTCTTAAATCGACTTTAGCATTTGGGTCGATATAAATCGGTTTATAGTGCGTACCAATCATGCTCATTTGTACAAAAGTTTCACGCGGCTTAACAAGACCTAAATCTAAACGTGCATGTTCTTCAATGGCTTCAATACCATTTTTTAAATCATAGACTTCAGCAGCTAAAACACGGTTACGTTCTTTTAATTCCGTATTTATTTCTGTTTGTTGTTGAATTTTTTGGGCCAGTTTTTGATGGTCATGATAACCACCTTCACCAAACCAGAATAAGTACTGAAACCCTGCGATCAAAATGATCGCAAGGCCCAATAATACTTTACTCGCAGCGGAGTTAAATATACTTAACATAAATCGCATTAGTCGCTTAGTTCAAACCTTTGAATTCAGCTTTACCGCGATATGCAGCATGAGTCAATTCTTCAATACGAAGCAATTGGTTATATTTAGCCACACGGTCAGAACGGCAAAGTGAACCGGTCTTGATTTGACCCGCTGCTGTACCTACTGCAAGATCCGCAATTGTAGAATCTTCAGTTTCACCTGAACGGTGTGAAATAACAGTAGAGTAACCATTTGCTTTAGCAAGATAGATTGCATCTAAAGTTTCAGTCAGGGTACCAATCTGGTTGTATTTGATTAAGATCGAGTTACCGACTTTCTCATTGATACCGCGTTGTAAAATCTTAGGATTTGTAACGAACAAGTCGTCACCCACCAACTGGATTTTGTCGCCAAGGATTGAAGTCAAGTAAGACCAACCTTCCCAGTCAGACTCGTCCAAACCATCCTCAATAGAGATAATTGGGTATTGTTTTACCAAACCAGCTAAATAATCAGAGAATTCATTGCTTGTGAATGCTTTGTTGCCTTCGCCCGCAAGAATGTATTGACCATTTTTATAGAATTCTGAAGATGCACAGTCAAGCGCAAGCATGATGTCAGAACCAGCTTTGTAACCCGTTTGACCAATCGCTTCAAGAATAACCGTAATTGCTTCTTCGTTTGAGCGTAAGTTTGGCGCGAAACCACCTTCATCACCAACTGCTGTATTTAAACCTTGTTTCTTTAAAACTGATTTTAAAGAATGGAAAATTTCAGCACCCGCACGAAGCGCTTCAGAGAATGAAGTAAAGCCAATAGGCTCAATCATAAACTCTTGAATATCAACATTATTGTCTGCATGTGAACCACCGTTGATGATGTTCATCATTGGTACAGGCATAGTCAAAATTGAGTTATTGCGAAGGTTAGCAATATATTGGAACAATGGAATTTTTTGTTCTTCAGCAGCAGCGCGAGCAGCAGCCAAAGAAACTGCCAAAGTTGCATTTGCGCCTAATTTTTCTTTATTTTCAGTACCGTCCAACGCGATCATCGTATTGTCGATGTCTTTTTGCTCGAATACTGATTTACCAACTAAAGCATCACGAATTAACGTATTTACGTTATTAACAGCAGTGCGAACACCTTTACCTAAGTAACGTGATTTATCACCGTCACGAAGTTCTAAAGCTTCACGAGAACCAGTTGAAGCACCAGATGGTGCACATGCACGGCCAACTACGCCAGATTCTAAGATTACGTCTGCTTCGATGGTTGGGTTACCACGAGAGTCTAAAATTTCACGTGCACGGATGTCAACGATTTGACTCATGAACAATTCCTCAGTTGATTGAATAACTAGATGCTATTTAAAGCATCAATGAGTATCTAACTTTTTGAATCCTTTAACCAAAGTATCCAATTCTTTTAATTGCCCCAAGAACGGCTCAAGCTGTGACATACGCAACGCGCATGGACCGTCACATTTGGCATGTTCTGGATCTGGATGTGCTTCCAGGAATAAACCAGCCAAACCAGTTGCCATACCTGCGCGCGCAAGCGTGGTGATTTGCGCACGGCGTCCACCTGCTGAATCTGCACGACCACCTGGGGTTTGAAGCGCATGCGTTACATCAAAGAACACAGGAACATCCATTTCTTTCATGATGTCGAAGCCCAGCATATCTACAACCAAATTGTTGTAACCAAATGCCGAACCGCGTTCACAAATAATCAGTTTGTCGTTTCCTGCTTCTAAACACTTATGCAAAATATGGCGCATTTCATGTGGAGCAAGGAATTGTGCTTTTTTGATGTTGATGATGGCATCAGTTTTTGCCATTGCTTCAACCAGGTCAGTCTGGCGACTCAAAAATGCAGGAAGTTGGATAATATCGGCAACTTCCGCAACAGGCGCAGCTTGGTAAGGCTCATGTACATCGGTAATGATCGGTACATTGAAATGTTTTTTAATGTCCGCTAACCACTCAAGACCTTTTTCCAGACCTGGGCCACGGAAAGAGTGCAAACTAGAGCGATTGGCTTTATCAAAACTTGCCTTAAATACATATGGGATATCTAAACGTGTGCAGATATCAACATAAGTTTCAGCAATTTCAAAAGCTAAGTCTTTAGATTCAAGTACGTTCATTCCGCCGAATAATACAAATGGCAAGTGGTTTGCCATTTGTATATCGCCTAAACGTACAATTTCTTGTGGTTTTAATTGCGACATTATTTAAACTTTCCTAGTTTATTCCTAGAGCAACATTATTTGGTTTTTTGATACTGTTTTTTAGCAGCGTCAATAAAGCTAGCAAATAATGGATGTCCATCACGTGGAGAACTTGTAAATTCCGGGTGGAATTGTACAGCAATAAACCAAGGATGTTGAGGAATTTCAACAGTTTCTACCAAATGTTGTACTGGTGAATAACCTGAAATTTTCATGCCATTTTCTTCAAGCACAGGAATATAACGGTTGTTCATTTCGTAACGGTGACGGTGACGTTCAATAATGTCCGCACTACCATACACTTCACGAGTTTTAGTACCTTCAACCAGTTCTGATTTTTGGGCACCCAAACGCATGGTTCCACCAAGATCAGATTCAACACTGCGTTGTTGAACTTCACCACGTTCATCTAACCATTCAGTAATTAAACCAATCAATGGTGATTTGGTTGAACGGTTAAATTCGGTAGAAGTCGCATCAGCAATACCGGCAACGTTACGTGCATATTCAATCACCGCAAGTTGCATACCCAGGCAAATACCCAAGAATGGTACTTTATTTTCGCGAGCAAATTGAATTGCTTTCATTTTGCCTTCAGTACCACGTTCACCGAAACCACCTGGAACCAAGATTGCATCAGCATCTTTCAACACTTCATTCACATCTTGGCTTTCAAGTTCTTCCGCATTGACATAATCAATTTGAACTTTAACGCGGTTTTTAACACCAGCATGTAAAAGTGCTTCATTTACAGATTTATATGCATCTGGAAGTTCAACGTATTTACCGACCATTGCTACACGAACTGTATATTCAGGATTAAATAATGCTTCAACTACATTATCCCAATCTGAAAGATCAGCTTCTGGCAAATCGTTATAACCAAAACGTTCACAGATTAAATCGTCAACATTTTGTTCATAGAAGGTGCGTGGAATTTGGTAAATTGAGCGAGCATCTTTACACACCACAACTGCACGTGCTTGAACGTTGGTAAATAACGCAATTTTACGTGTTGTGTCAGCATCGACATCGTATTCGGTACGGCAGATCAAAATATCTGGCTGAATACCAATCGACAAAAGCTCTTTTACAGAGTGTTGTGTTGGTTTGGTTTTAAGTTCAGCAGCAGATTTGATGTATGGCAATAAAGTTAAATGCATGAGCATGGTACGATTGTGACCAAGCTCAACCATCAACTGACGTACAGATTCCATGAATGGGAGAGATTCAATGTCACCTACTGTGCCGCCAATTTCAACAATCGCAACGTCATAGCCTTCACCTGCGCGAAGAACACGTTCTTTAATATTATCCGTAATGTGTGGAATAACCTGAACAGTACCACCAAGGTAGTCACCACGACGTTCTTTATTAAGTACGTCTTGATAAACACGACCTGAAGTGAAGTTATTCAGTTTGGTCATTTTCGCACGACGCAAGAAACGTTCGTAATAACCCAAATCTAGGTCAGTTTCAGCACCATCCTCTGTGACAAAAACTTCACCATGTTGGAAAGGACTCATTGTCCCTGGATCGACATTAATGTATGGATCCATTTTGACCATGGTTACTTTTAAACCACGGGCTTCTAAAAGTGCAGCAACTGAAGCAGCTGAAATACCTTTACCTAGTGATGAAACTACACCACCAGTCACGAAAATAAAATGGGTCATTGGGTTTCTCGTACAATCGAGCCTAAATCGGCCTGCAATGTTGCGCAATTTTACTTTACTCTGTACCTATAAAGCAAAGTCATTCCGCATCAATTCAAAGAACAACAAACAATTGGTTATTCTATCAGCATTTCCGATAAAAAATTAGAGGGACTTTATAGGATTTTCATCTTGGTATTTGCTGTTATAATGCTTGCATCCTATTAATGCTTTGTTTTGTGCAATTATGAATAAAAAATTTTTGATTTGTGGCGCTATTGCAGCAGCTTTATTATTGACAGCGTGTGTAAAAAAAGAAGCACCGAAGGAAGACGAACAAGAAAAAGTTGAGACCACTCAACAAACTGAACAAGTGAATGAACCTGTTCAATTACAACCATTAGATGCAACTGAAAATACACAAGCTGAAACTCCTACAAATGTTGAAATAGAACGCCAGGAAACTGCGAATACAACGACTGTAATTCGTCGTGAAGTAACTCAACCAGCAACCACGGAAGCTCCAAAAGCTGAAACGCCTAAAACTGCAGCACCGAAGGCTGAAGCGCCTAAAGCCGAAGAAAAACCGACTCAAGCAACGCCATCAAAATCAAATTCTGCTACTCAGTCTGAAGATGATGCGGTTGCTGCTGCAATTGCTGCTGCAACGCCTGCGCTTGAAAACTAAGTTAAACTTTAGTTTAAATGCAAAAAACCCAGTGATTTTACTGGGTTTTTTATTGGATGATTAATCCATATTTGATCACTATGGATAACAATCCAAGTTTAATCCCAAAAATAGTACTACTAAAAATATAATCCACGTTATTCTTTGAAATGAAAAAATTAAGTAGAAAAATTTAAAACTTGATCTCTCCTACTCTACTGCAATACCAGAGCCGAGTGATATTTGAGTTAAAATAGAGATAACTTTTAGGGTTTTTAATCATGTTAAAAAAATGTTGTGACCTACTTGAACAACATCAATTAAAGATTGCCTTTATTGAAAGTGCCAGCTCTGGCTACCTTTCCAGTCAATTTTCTATTTGCAAGAACAGTGGTGCAGAGATTTTGCTGGGTGGTGTGGTTAGTTATGATCCTTCCATCAAGATTGATCTCCTGAATATTGATGCCGAGCTTATAGAAAAATACACGGCCGAATCTGCCGAAGTCACAGAAGCCATGGCGATCCATGGCAAAAAACTATTTACTCACGCAGATATTGTTGTGGCTTGTACCGGCTTACTCAAACCTGGTGGTAGTGCAACAAAAACAAAACCCGAAGGCACTTTTTTTATCTCAATTTTATACTTAAATAAAACCCACAACTTTCATTATTTTATTGATGGAACACCTTTACACAGGCTTTCTGTCTTAACCCAGCATATTGCAGCAGAAATTATCAAACTCATTGATGGAGTTTAGTTATGTTGAAATTCAAAACTTTTATATTCGGTTTAATCCTGCTCCCCTGCGCCAGTTTTGCAACTGTGGGAGGACCTCATAATGTAGAATTCTTGGGTTATGATGTCAAAGACCAAAAAGTCTATCTACTCAAACACTATGAAGATGGTCGTGGTCGTCTGCCACAACTCTACTATTATCAATTTAAAAACAACAAGCAGCCTGAAAAACTCATTCAGGTCAATTCGCTTTATATCAATCCTAAAACCAAGAAAATTGATTACGATCAAGACAGCACGCAATTTAATAAAGACATTTTAAAAATTAAAAAAAGATTAACTCCCTTAATTGCTGTAAATAAAGCATCAGCTAAAGTTCAAATCGTGAAAAAAACACGCGTACAAAAATCTGTAAACTCTGGATTTGATGATTTAATCACTGAATATCAGTATCGTTATAAAGTCACCACTCCACAATTAAGCAGTCTGCAACATAAAGCCGTAGCCTATAAACCCTATTTAAATATTTCCCAAGCATTTAAAATTCCGCAACACAACAAAATCGTTGTCGCGGTTAAATACCTCGGTATTCCTTTTGAAACGGGCTATAGCATTGAAGATCCTGTTTTACTCACACTAAAAAAATAAAGAGCTAAAAAATAAAGCCTCCAAAGAGGCTTTATTACAACTTTTATAATTTACGCTGCAGTACGCTCTGCAATCGGCACCACTTTACGCAATTCTGGACCGGTATAATCCGCACTTGGGCGAATAATACGGTTGTCCGCACGTTGTTCCATCACATGCGCTGCCCAACCTGTTACACGACTCATCACAAAGATTGGCGTGAACAATTTGGTTGGAATACCCATGAAATGATATGCAGATGCATGGAAGAAGTCTGCATTACAGAACAATTTCTTCTCACGCCACATCACTTCTTCACAGCGTACAGATACAGGATAAAGTACCGTATCACCTACATCTTTCGCTAAACGCTCAGACCAGATTTTAATGATGCCATTACGCGGGTCATTGTCTTTGTAGATTGCATGACCAAAGCCCATGATCTTTTCTTTACGCTCAAGCTTGCCTAGCATTTCACGTTCAGCTTCATCGGCTGATGTCCAGTTTTCAATCATTTCCATAGCAGCTTCATTGGCACCGCCGTGTAATGGACCACGAAGTGAACCAATTGCACCCGTGATACACGAATGCATATCAGACAATGTTGAAGCGCATACACGTGCAGTAAATGTTGAAGCGTTAAATTCATGCTCTGCATAAAGAATCAGCGACACATTCATCACTTGTTCATGCAATTCATTTGGCTTTTCACCACGAAGTAAATGCAGGAATTGAGCACCAATTGAATCGTCATCAGTATTTTCTTCGATACGTACGCCATCATGGCTATAACGATACCAGTAGCAGATGATTGCAGGTAAAGTCGCCAAAATACGATCTGCAACATCTTGCTGTATATCGAAAGATTGTTCTGTTTCCAGGTTACCGAGCATAGAAACACCGGTACGCATCACATCCATTGGATGCGAATCCGCAGGAATACGCTCCAATACTTCTTTCAATGCCTGCGGCAAATGGCGAAGTGATTTTAATTTGGCTTTATAAGCAGCAAGCTGTTCTGCAGTTGGTAATTCACCAAAGAAAATCAGGTAAGCCACTTCTTCAAATTGACAGTTTTCAGCAAGATCTTGCACATCATAACCACGATAGGTTAAGCCTGCACCACTCTTACCTACTGTTGATAGCGCTGTTTTACCTGCCACTTGTCCGCGCAATCCCGCGCCGGTGAGTACTTTTCCTTCAGCCATTTTTTTAATTCTCCATTTTGAATCAATTATTTAAACAATTTATCTAAAGTATTTTCAAAGGTATGATAATCAAGGAATTCGTAAAGCTCTTTACGTTGTTGCATCTTGTCCAATACGTTAACTTGCGTACCATTTTCACGGATAGAACGCATCACTTCCAATGCCGCTTTTTGCATTGCACGCGTTGCAGAAAGTGGATAAAGCACCATGCTGATCCCTTGTTCACCCAACTCATCGACCGTGTAATAAGGCGTATCACCAAATTCGGTAATGTTTGCCAATACTGGAACACCTACCGCATCACACACCGTACGATACATGGTAATGTCAGTCATCGCTTCAGCAAAAATGGCATCTGCACCCGCTTCAACACAGGCACAGGCACGATCAATGACCGCTTGCAAACCTTCTTTCTGCAAGGCATCTGTACGCGCCATGACTACAAAGTTCGAATCAGTTTTGGCATCTACCGCAGCTTTAATACGATCGACCATTTCCTGTTGGGTCACAATTTCCTTATTTGGACGGTGACCGCAACGCTTTTGCGCAACCTGATCTTCAATATGAACTGCAGCAGCACCTGCAGCAATCATTTGTTTAACAGTACGAGCGATATTAAATGCACCGCCCCAACCTGTATCAATATCCACCAACAATGGCGTATCTACACGTTCAGTAATACGACGAACATCTTCAAGAACATTGTCTAAACTGGTCATTCCTAAATCAGGTAAACCATAAGAATAATTGGCAACACCTGCACCAGATACATAAATGGCTTTATAACCCACTTCCTTCGCCATCATGGCTGCGTAGGCATTTACTGTGCCGATAATTTGTAATGGTTTTTCCACTTCCAGTGCTTGTCTAAATCTTAAGCCTGCAGACATTTGTTGTGTCATATTCCTTTCCACAGTTTTCACTTTACTTATCGAATTCCGAGTATATCCATAAACATCTTCATATCTATGACTATTTAGAACTTATACTCTAAAACTTTAGTCAAATATTCATCAAACACATAGTGTTATTTTTATTTTTCATAATTGTGACTTAACAAGACAACACCTTTATTTTAAGAAATGTGTGCATATTTTTGCTATCATTGCAAATGTTTTCATTTCTTTGATTATTGACTCTATACACCATATGCAAGAACTCGCTCAATTAGAACCTTTAGCTCGTGACATACCGCAAACAAAACGTGGCCATGAACGATGCCTGGCGCTTTTGCTTAGCGCAAATGAGCTATTTCTAGAACGTGGTTATGATGCGGTGTCTTTAGATGATATCGTCAATCATGCAGGTGGCTCTAAAGCATCCATTTACAAATTTTTTGGCAATAAAGAAGGTTTATTCACTGCAATTTGTGATTATCGCCGTGAGCAATTTTTTAAAGATATCTGTGTACCCTTTGAACAAAGTGAAGATGACCTGCGATCCTATTTAATTCAGACCCTCATAAATCTTAAAAATCACTTAGTGCTTCCAGAAAATGCAGCTTTTTTTCGTTTAATTATAGAACAGACTCAGCGCAGCCCAAAACTGGCCCTTTATATTAATGAACAAGGTCCAAAACATATTCAAATGGCAATAGCCTGTGCACTCACAAAAGCCGATGAACTCGGTATTATTAACTGTAAACAACCCATTTACTCTGCTGAACTGTATTTTGGAATTATCCGGAATATTGAATGGCGGATTTTAATGGGTCTTCCAATTCAAGAAAATGATCAAGAAACGTTCGAATACATCGAATATTGCGTCGATCGCTTCTTGGAAGGTCATCAAAAAGTCTAGTTTTTTTGCAATTCAGCTCGCTTATAGTATATTAATCGATTCCCTTTCACTTAACCAACCAACAACTAATTGTTGTTTTGTTTTCTATTCAGCAATTATTGTGGAGTAACCATGGCTCTACGTCACTTTCTGACCTTACGCGATTTATCGACTTTAGAACTTAACCAAATTTTGCAGCGCGCGATTGAACTTAAACGCAAGCAACATAGCAATGAGGTGTTCCAACCTTTTGTCGGTAAAGTTATGGGCATGATTTTTGAAAAATCGAGTACCCGCACACGTGTTTCGTTTGAAGCAGGTATGAGTCAATTCGGTGGTAGTGCAATTTTCCTCTCTTCTCGCGACACTCAATTGGGTCGTGGCGAGCCGATTGAAGATTCTGCACGTGTGATTTCAAGCATGCTTGATATTATTATGATCCGTACTTTTGGTCATGACATCGTAGAACGCTTTGCTTCTTATTCCAAAGTACCCATCATCAATGCCTTGACTGATGATCATCACCCTTGCCAGTTGCTTGCTGACATGCAAACTTATTTAGAACACCGTGGTTCTATTGAAGGTAAAACCGTTGCATGGATTGGTGACGGCAACAATATGTGTAACTCTTATATTGAAGCAGCACATATGTGGGGCTTTAAATTAAAAGTTGCTGCACCTAAAGGTTATGAACCACAAGAGAGATTCTTGTCTGAATTTGCGCACTGCGTAGAACTTGTTGATTCCTCTGAAGATGCAGCTGTGAATGCCGACTTGATCGTAACTGACGTTTGGGCAAGCATGGGCCAAGAAGAAGAACAGAAAATTCGTGAAAAAGCATTTGCTGATTTTCAGGTCAATGAAAAACTCATGGATTTAGCGCATCCAAATTGCCTGTTCATGCACTGCCTGCCTGCTCACCGTGGTGAAGAAATTTCTGAAAATATGCTTGACCATAAAAATGCAGTAGTTTGGGATGAAGCAGAAAACCGTTTACATGCTCAAAAAGCTTTGGTTGAATTTTTACTGAATGAAAATTTAAAGAAAGACTAATTGATTAGAAAAATCTTAAAAAATTAAGCACCTTCGGGTGCTTTTTTTATACTCGAATGACTATAATAAATACATAACTTTTATAAGTGATTATAACCATGTCTTTAAAAATAATCGTTTTATGCCTAAGCAGTTTGCTTTTAGTCAACACAGCACAAGCCAAAGCTACAGAACTCGACCAGTATTTGCTTAAAAAGCAAATCCTCGATCAAACTTATAAAATTAAAGACACCAAAGCGCTGAATGAACTTTTAGATGTCATCAGTGATGAAGATTCTCGCACCATGCCCTTTCAAGTTGATCAAAACACAGTGATTGAACAATTGCGTTTATATGCCGACCATATTGATATTCAAGGCATTATCACTACACCAGATTTCACTCAATTTGCTGAAGATATTGGCGATAAAGAAGTAAAACTTCTGATTAAACAAAATTTAATTCAAAATTGTCATTTATTTTTTGAGCATGAATTCCAGCGTATAAATCCATATCATGTTGCAATCAAACTCAGTTCAGATAATAAAAACTATCATATGAACATTAAAAACACTGAGTGTCAGTTTTAACATGCCTATTTGATACGTTAGTTCTCTAACGTATCAAACCTTGGGGCTGTAAAATAATCATCATCGCACCCAGTATGACCACCAATCCACCCAACATATCCCAGCGCGTCAAGATCACCTGATCAACATAGCGCAGCCACATTAAAGCGCTAAAAATATAAATTCCGCCATAAGCCGCATAAATCCGACCAGAAGCTGCTGGATGCAATGTCAGTAACCATACAAATACTGCAAGGCTTAAAGCTGTTGGAAGCCATAACCAATGTGATTTCCCTTGGTTTAAAATTAAATATGGAAAATAGCAGCCCAAAATTTCTGCTATTGCTGTGACAAAAAAAAGGCAAAAAGTGGTTACTACCTTGGTGATTTGAATATCCATGAATTCTTATATCGTTTGATTCGTTCCTTCTCTTTTTGAAAGAAGGTCGGGATAGATGAGAGTAAAGAAAAAAAAAAAACCCGTGCGAACACGGGTTATTTTATCCATTCAGGTGATTATGCAGGTTCAGCAGTTTGATCTTCAAACACTTCAAGTTTCAAGCCCACTGCTTTGCCATTTTCTTTCTTCACAGAAACAGCGACATTACCACCGTGTTCTGCAAGCTCACCAAACAGAATCATCTCAGCAAGCGGTTTTTTCAAATGTTCCTGAATCAAACGTTGCATTGGACGAGCACCCATTAAACGGTCATAGCCATGTTCAGCCATCCATTCACGCGCACTTTGATCCACTTCAAGAATCACTTTCTTATCATCAAGTTGTGCTTGAAGTTCAGTCAAGAATTTATCCACTACATTTTCGATAACCGTAGTTGGCAATGCATTGAATTGAATCACACCATCTAGACGGTTGCGGAATTCAGGCGAGAACGCTTTCTTCATTGCATCCTTATTGTCATTACTGTTGTCTTGTTCCATAAATCCAATACTCGCGCGAGAAATACTTTCCGCACCAATATTGGTGGTTAAAACAAGAATCACATTACGGAAATCAGACTTGCGACCATTGTTATCGGTCAATGCGCCATGATCCATAATTTGCAATAACAAATTAAACACATCTGGATGCGCTTTTTCAATTTCATCCAGTAGCAATACGCAATGTGGATTTTTATGAATCGCATCGGTCAGCAAACCACCTTGGTCAAAACCAACATAACCCGGAGGCGCACCAATTAAACGTGAAACCGCATGACGTTCCATATATTCAGACATATCGAAACGAACCAGTTCCACACCTAACAGTTTAGCCAACTGTTTAGTCACTTCGGTTTTACCCACCCCAGTTGGGCCTGCAAATACAAAGCTACCCACTGGCTTATCGGGTGATTTCAAACCTGCACGCGACAATTTAATAGCAGAAGCAAGTGCTTCAATTGCATCATCCTGACCGAATACCACGCGTTTAAGATCACGTTCAAGATTACTTAATACAGTCTTGTCATCTTTCGATACAGTTTTCGGGGGAATGCGCGCAATTTTAGAGATGATATCTTCGATATTTTCAACCGTGATTACAGTATCATCTTCCTCTGCTTTCAAACGGCGCTGTGCACCCGCCTCATCAATCACATCAATGGCTTTATCCGGCAAGAAGCGATCATTAATAAATTTCGATGAAAGCTCCACGGCTGCGACCAAGGATTTATCGTCATATTGAACATGATGAAAATCTTCAAATTTAGATTTTAAGCCACGTAAAATATCAATCGTTTCAGAAATAGAGGGCTCATTGACATCGATTTTCTGGAAACGACGCGACAAAGCATGATCTTTTTCAAAGACTTGACGATATTCCTGGAAAGTGGTTGAACCGATGCAACGTAATGAACCATTCGACAAAGCAGGTTTAATTAAGTTTGATGCATCCATAGTGCTACCCATACTTGAGCCTGCACCAATAATCATGTGAATTTCATCAATAAACAGAATCGCTTCTGGTTTCTTTTTCAACGCATTCAACAATTGTTTCAAGCGTTTTTCAAAGTCACCACGGTATTTTGTACCTGCAACCAGTGCACCAATATCCAGGCTATACACTTCTGCATGAGCCAGGGGTTTAGGCGCTTTACCGTTCACAATCAGCCAAGCCAACCCTTCAGCAATCGAGGTTTTACCCACACCCGGATCACCCACCAGCAAAGGATTGTTTTTACGACGGCGACATAAAATTTGCGCGGCACGTTCAATTTCTTTTTCACGCCCAATTAAAGGATCTGTTTTTCCTTTTTGAGCTTCGGTATTCAAATTAGTGGTATATAAATCGAGAGGTCCTGCATTTGAAGAACCCGATGTTTCACCATCTAACTCTTCAACTTCTTCTTCGGCTTGCACTTCTTCTTTGCGCGTACCGTGAGATAAATATTGAGTTAAAGTTAAACGATTAATTTGATGACGTTTAAGCAAGTAAACCGCAAAAGAATCACGTTCAGAGTACATTGCAACAAGAATGTCTGCACCTTCAACAGTTCGATCACCACCGCTGGATTGCACATGGAAAATCGCACGCTGCAGAATACGATCAAAACTTTCAGTCGGATGTGGCGCCTGATCGCTATGTTCGCCTAATTTAGGGGTGTGTTGTTCAACGTATTCTTCTAGTTCTTTACGAAGAACGATAATGTCCGCACCACACGCTTTAAGCGCATTTACAGCAGAGTCATTATCAAGTAAAGCCAACAATAAATGTTCAACCGTGAGAAACTCATGTCTCTTTTGACGAGCCATGCTAACAGCCAAACGTAAAGATACTTCTAATTGACGACTGAGCATGTAATCCCCCTAATCTTTTGGCTCAATCTGACAAAGCAATGGATGACCTTGTGACCGAGCATAATTATTGACTTGGTTCGCTTTCGTTTCCGCAATGTCTCGTGGATAAACGCCTGCAACACCTTTCCCTTCATAATGTACAGTTAGCATTACTTGGGTGGCTTGGTCAAGATTCAAAGCAAAGTATTGTTGTAAAATTTCAATTACAAAGTCCATTGGGGTGTAATCGTCGTTCATCAAAACAACCGCATACATGGGTGGACGTTTTAATTCGGGTGGCGCAGTCTGTACCGCGATCTCACCCTCAGATTCATCTTGCGAGTCATTGCTTAAGCGTGGACTAATATGCCAATCGACATACCCTGATTGATGAAAAGAACTTTTGATGGCATTTAAACAATTTTGACGCTTATTCATTCGCATAGGATTTAAAATTCACATTTATTGTGCATTTGCTTCTGCTTGAGGAATTTCAGAAATAAATGCAGATTGACTCTCAATCGGTTTACCACGGCCCCAACTAAAACGTTTAGTCACTGGCGTACTTGTTCCACCCGTTAAACGGACTTCAATGAATTGTGGCGTAAAACCTTTAGGCATGGTCCAGCGGCCAGTTAAACGCTCTGAATCTTGAAAATTAAAGTTCTTGTCTTCCATGGGAACAACCAGAACCTCTGTACCCTGAATCAAGCGTATTTCCACAGTTCCAGAGGTGCTACGTTTGCTCGGACTCACTTGAACCAAATCAAGTTGGTATTCATAAGCATTGTCAGGTAAAGGTTTAATCCCGATATTCTGGATCGTCAGGCTCAGACCGCCACGCTGGCGCAACACTTCACGATAAATCGCCCCTAAACCTTCAGACTGGACTTTATCTTCACGGGCTTGATTCAGCGCAGTAAACAAATCATTCGAATTACTCACTGCAACATCACGCTCTTGCACTGCCAGATTCAAATTTTTGTTCAGTGTTTCCAGGCTAGTCTTTTGCTTTTGCACAACTTCAACCAGTTGTTCAGCATCCGCTTCATAGCCGACAACAGTCAAACCTTGGCGATGCCCAACTGAATAGCCCAGTAAGCCACTACCCGCAACCAGAATTGCAGCCCCAACGGCTAAAGGTAAATTCCCCTTAGCAAAAAGCTTTTTACTCAGTGCTGTCTGTTGTGACGGAGTATTTGATTCAGTGTTCGGCATCGTCATCTCTTATTTTGATTCATTCAAAACACACATTTAAATCCAAATCCAAATGTGTGTGAAGCTGAAAAACGTTTTTTATGGTAATAAACCAATCCCTGCCAGTCCTGCATTTTCAGCAAAACCAAACACCAGGTTCATATTTTGTACAGCTTGACCCGCAGCGCCTTTCACTAAATTGTCTTGTACGGATAAAACCACCAATCTTTTCGGCTGTGGTTTATACAAAGCAATACGAAGCTGGTTTGCACCGCGCACAGAACGTGTTTCAGGTGAACTGTTTGCTGGCATTACATCAACAAATTGTTCATTGGCATAGAATTGTTCATACAAGGTTTGCAAATCTGCTGCATCACCTGCATCTGTTAAATCGACATAGATTGTGCTGAGCATGCCACGAATCATGGGAACCAAATGCGGTACAAAAAGAATATGATCAAACACGCCTTTTTGACCTGAAATATTTTCCAATGCTTCCACAATTTCAGGGTGATGACGGTGACCTGCAACGCCATAGGCCTTAAAGTTGTCGGCATTTTCAGAATAAATCATGCCTAAACTTGCTTTACGACCTGCACCAGAAACACCTGATTTTGCATCAATAATAATGCTTTCAGGTTTTACCAAAGCTTCAGCTTGTTTAAATAATGGCGCAAGACCCAGTTGTACCGTGGTTGGATAGCAACCCGGGTTACCAATCACGTTGGCTTGTTTGATTTTTTCACGATTCAGTTCTGACAAACCGTAAACGGAATCTTTTAAAATATCTGGGCAGGCATGTTCAAGACCATACCATTTTTCAAATTGTTCTAAGTCTTGTAAACGGAAATCTGCTGCCAAATCGATGACTTTAGTATTTGCTGCCACAAGTTCTGCTGCATGTTTCATTGCCACACCATGAGGGGTAGCAAAGAAAACCACATCGCATTTTTTTAGTTCATCAACGTTTAAATCTGAATATTCAAGATCGGTATGACCACGCAAGCTTGGGAACATGTCATCTACACGGCGACCTTTTTCGGTACGTGATGTCAGTACATTGACTTGCACATTTGGGTGTCGTAGTAAAAGACGCAACAATTCAACGCCTGTATAACCTGTACCACCGACAATACCAACAGTAATCACGATCACTACCTCAAATTTAAAGTGTTCATTTCGTAACTGCGTAGTATGACAGGAAGTTTTGGTTTTCTAAACTGTTTTGGATAGCTGATTAAAGTTTTTAACCTTAAAACCCAATATACGTATTTATATCGCACTTATGAATATGCATCACAACAATTGATATAGATCATTTATAAATCGCTCCGTATTTTTTATATCCGCCTCCAAAAAAGGAAGTAAATCAAGTTTACTCTCACCAACTGAAATCTTTCTATCTTTTGTAATTTTAAAATCAGACCTCTTTCATAACTTTTCCCAGACATTAAAAAAGCCCAGTTCATTAATGAATAGGGCTTGTATTAAATATGATGAGTTGAGGCTTTTGGGATATTATTTAACGTCTAGATTTTCTAAATCTTTAATACTCATTAATTTATAGCCATCTTCCGTCGGATCACCATCTTCAATATTATTGGTGCACAAGATTCCTTCTACCACACAAAGATGAGTCACAGTTTCATCCCAGCTATCATTATTTAATGTAAATTCAGGATCTTCTTTCCATACATCCTTGCCCGTTTCTTCATCCCACTCAGGCCATTCTTCTCTCTCCCAGTCCCATCCACGCTTAAAGCATGCCTGCTGAGCTTTATCCCAAGTCTCTTTGTCTGGTGTTTCAATACAAATTTCCAATTCAATCTCCACAGCGACTTTGGCAACCTGCCAGTTCACATAATTATGATAACTGCATTGTACTGGGCCGATAACTAAAAAGAATAGACTCTTTCATAAATCATTTTTTATTAAGTTCCACATTATAAATTCCAGCAAATAAATTAAATTTTAATACTAATTTTTACCTCTATGCGGTAACATTCAGACAGTATTTTAAAAGTTAAGATTTAACTTTATATTTATATACCTAACACAACTCATTAAATTTAATAATTAAAATATTATTCTATGATGAATACCACCAATATGGCATTGGACTACTTTTTAGAATTTTACGATGCTGTTGAAAATTGGCATCATGCTTGTGAACTTCCGCCCAAAAATGCGGGCTATGATCAAAATGCTTGGTATGTGCCAATTCATGTACGCACACATAACGGGCGATATGCTTCGGAAATAACACCAAACCACTATTCAACATAATGTCATGCTTAGAAGTACAACTGCCCCATCTAGTTTTTGGCTGGCGAATTGCACATTTTCCAAAACTTAAATTACTTTCTTGGCTTACATACTCTAAATAAATAGGTAAATGTTCTTTTGCGTAATTAATGATGAAGGCTTTTAAATACTGCTCAGGCTGACGATTACTAATGAATAGCTGTAAATTTTCATCATCAAAAATAAAGCAATGCTTTTGGTTTTGATAGGTAATTTCAACAGATTGATCTAAATTAAACAGCTGCAATTCATTCGGTAAAGTTTTGTCTATTTGAATAATTTTTTCTTGTTGTTTCTGCCAAGTTTGAATGAGCCATTGCTCAGACTGATCTATAAAATTTTGAATTTGTCGTTTAGAGCACAATACTGGTGCAGTTAAACGGATCTGAGTCGGCTCAACACGTAAGCGTAAATTCTTCGCTCGCGCATGACGGACAATTTTGATTTCTGGTAGGTTGTTTAAAGTCATTTTTCTTTTATTCTTAGAATCCTTCCCAACCCTCCTTTTTCAAAGGAGGGAGAAAACCGTGCTTTTATACAGTTAGGCTTCGAAGTCTCCCTTTATGAAAGGGAGATTTAGAGGGATTATTTTTAGGAGGGTTAAGTTTAAACTGCAGTACGTTCTTCAATACCATTATCAGTTGCAACAACAGCAATATCCGCTTTATTAATTGCGAAAATACCGTTACACACCACACCCGGAATATTATTGAGGGTTTTTTCTAGCTCAAGCGCATTCAAGATATTGAAGTTATGAACATCTAAAATCACGTTACCGTTATCAGTGACTACACCTTCACGATAAACTGGATCACCACCTAGAGACACAATTTTACGGGCTACCGCAGAACGCGCCATTGGAATGACTTCTACAGGTAATGGAAAGTCATGACCCAATTGCTCAACCCATTTAGAGTCATCGACGATACACACGAATTTTTTCGCAATTGAAGCGACAATTTTTTCACGAGTCAGCGCAGCACCACCACCTTTAATCATATGCATGTGACGGTCAATTTCATCAGCGCCATCAACATAAGCATCTAAGCCGCCAACAGAATTCATGTCGACCACTTCAATACCTAATTTTTTAAGGCGTTGTGCTGTCGCTTCAGAACTTGCCACCGCAGCTTCCAATTGCAATTCTGGTAATAATTCAATGAGGAAGTTCACAGTACTTCCTGTACCTACACCCAAAATCCCGCCTTTAGGCAAGTGCTTTAAAGCAGCTTTCGCAGCAGCTTGTTTCTTTTCATCTTGGGTCGCATACAGACTCATAACTTGGCTCAACTATTTTTTGACATTTGTTGCTGATTAAACAGCCCAAATGTACAGGGGTTTGTTACAATAAAGGCCTATTTTAAACTGTTAGATGGAAAATTAACATGCTGTCTCGTTTGGTTCGACAAATATTACAAGCAACGGTGTATGACGTTGCAATCGAAACTCCACTCGAAGCAGCGCCACGAATTAGTGAAAAGCTAAACAATAACATTCGCTTTAAACGCGAAGATTTACAACCTGTCTTTTCCTTTAAACTACGCGGTGCTTATAACCGTATTAGTCAATTACCGAAATCTCAGTTGGAACGTGGCGTTATTACGGCTTCAGCAGGTAACCATGCGCAAGGTGTGGCTCTATCTGGTCAAAAACTGGGAATTCGCGCCATTATTGTGATGCCTAAAACTACACCTGACATTAAAGTCCAAGCGGTAAAACGCCTAGGTGGTGAAGTGGTATTACACGGCGATTCTTTTGATGTTGCCAATAAATATGCCATTCAGTGTGCGCAAGATGAAGGCATGACTTTTATTCCGCCATACGATGATGAACTCGTTATGGCAGGTCAAGGCACCATCGCCAATGAAATTTTGCGTCAATGGCGTGATGTGGAATATGTATTCGTTGCTGTAGGCGGTGGCGGTTTAATCGCTGGTGTTGCGGCTTACTTGGGTGATGTTGCCCCACACGTGAAAGTCATCCCTGTTGAATATGATGAATCAGCATGTTTAAAAGCAGCCTTTGAAGCCAATGAACGTGTGATTCTGCCATCTGTTGGACTATTTGCAGATGGTACGGCTGTAGCTCAAATTGGTGCAAAACCCTTTGATGTGATTCGCCTGCAAAAATCAGACAACTCAGGTCCAATTGTTGAGCGCGATGTGATCTTGGTCAACACTGACGAAATCTGTGCAGCCATTAAAGATACCTACGATGAATGCCGCAGTATTGTTGAACCTTCTGGTGCCATGGCACTTGCAGGGATTAAAAAATATGTAGCAGAATATGGCTTAGAAAATAAAAACATGGTGTCGATTGTTTGTGGTGCCAACATGAACTTCGACCGTCTGCGTTATATTGCCGAACGTACTGAACTCGGTGAACGTAAAGAAGCCATTTTTGCAGTGACCATTCCTGAAGAAAAAGGTTCATTTCTGAACTTCTGCCGTGCCTTGCAAGGTCGTAACATCACTGAATTCAACTATCGTGCCAGCACTTCCAGTGCTGCTCAAGTATTTGTCGGCATCAGCTTAAAAAGTGGTGAAAAAGAACGTCACGACATTTATGACACCTTGGCAACGCAATATGATGTTGATGACTTGTCTGATGATGAAGTTGCAAAACTGCATATCCGTTATTTGGTCGGTGGTCATGCGGACATCGAAAATGAGCGTTTATTCCGTGTCGAGTTCCCGGAACGTCCAGGTGCATTACTGACTTTCCTGGAACGCCTGGGTCCAACGCATAACATCACCCTATTCCACTACCGTAATCACGGCGCAGCGGAAGGTCGTGTACTGGTTGGCTTGGAAGCAAGCGATGCGAAACAGAATCCAGATGGTTTAATCGAAACACTGGAAAGTATTACTTATCCATATGCAGAAATTACCAATAACCTGGGTTATCAGCGTTTCCTAAAATAAGACTCAAACATCAAAAAAAGAGCCAGTAAATGGCTCTTTTTTTTAAAAAATCCAAAAAGTTTTAAGTCGACCTTAAACAGTCCAGTTTTATATAGTGTTCTATACAAATCCCTTCATCCTTAAATTGCTTCGAGAAAGATTTACAGAATTTATGGATTTCAACATCCTCATTGGGAACTGCCATCCAATACGCCGTATCTGCATAAATGATTAATAATTCTAAATTTTTCGACTCTAAAAAAGTAAAAATTTCTTCAAAAACAATATCAAAAGCCTGCGCATTCACATTGTAGTATTTCCCAATGACCTCTTTATGCTTCTTATAATGCTCATATAAAGGCGTGGTTCTTTTACGAATTTGCTGCTGGGTTAAACCCATATCAATATTCATGTGCTGCAAAATAGCACATCGCTCCAGCCCATTTTCATGAGGGTTTTCAGAATCAACAGACATTAAATAAGCCTGGAAATGGTTAGCCACTTTTTCAGCTGCCATCCACGCCAGAAATTGCTCAAAGAAGTGCCTGTTTTTCTTCTTTGGGATTTCCCGTTGTTCCAGCAGCGGAAACCATCCCTGCAATATCTTAAAGATCTTTTTATCATCCATTTTAATTCACTATAAAAATAGAAAATTATCTGAGTAAATTATATACAGGGTTTTGGAAGGTTTTGTGACGTTATGCAATGAGCACAATCGTTCTTTATCTCCTCAAAATTCCCTCAAATGATTAAGCAGTAAAAATTCAATAATTTATAAAATTCTGCATATTGATATTGCCTGCATGCGATTATGCCCTCTTAGAAATAAACCTTTGTTATATATAATTTTGTAAGCCTGATAGCTGAATGAATAATAAAATTATAAAATGAGTTTATAGTTGCATACACTTCATGAATCAAAACCACATAAAAATGGATAAGGAATAATCTGGATGGCACTATTTACAGTCATTGGTTTAGGTAGTTTTGGTGCCACCGTTGCAACCCAACTGGTGAATTTAAATCACGATGTGATTGGTATCGACAACAACAAAAGAAATGTTGAAAGCATTTCAGACCAAATCACCCATGCTGTGATTGCAGATGCCACCGATGAACATGTGCTCAAAGAACTGAATATTCAAAACTGCGAAGCTGTTGTGGTCGCGATTGGTGAGGACATAGAAGCCAGTATTTTATGTGTCCTGCATCTGAAAAACATGGGCATGAACAAGATTTGGGCCAAAGCTAAATCCAAAGCCCATCACATGATTTTGACCCATCTTGGCGTGAATAAAATCATTCATCCAGAAGAAGATATGGGTACCCGCGTGGCACAGTCTTTAAGCTACCCGATGGTTAGTCGTTATATGGGTATAGAAGATAACCATTTCATCGTTAAAATTGAAATTAAGGCAAATCAAAAGGGTGAGCGCTTCCACCACCTTATGGATCATGGCTCAGGAATTAAAACGATTCTACACAAACGCGGCAAGGAAATTATATATAGCATTGATCCCAATTTAATTTTGCAAGAAGGTGATATCTTAGTGGTTGAAGGTGAACTTGAACCATTACGAAAACTGTCTGCCCGGTTTAAATAAAATATGAATCAAGCGCAAAATAAAAACCATCATACTGTCAATCTGAGCCCTCCCAGCTTACTTGCCTTAGGGTTCTTAAGTTTTATTTTTGCAGGCACATTATTACTTAAACTCCCCATTTCCCATCATGGGGAATTAAGCTGGCTCAATGCCCTGTTTACCTCCACCTCCGCCGTGACCATTACTGGGCTTTCCGTGGTCAATGTCGGGGAAGCCTATACCACTTTTGGTCAAATCGTGATTATGCTTTTGCTGCAGATTGGTGGCTTGGGTTTTATGACTTTTGCCATCCTTGCAGCATTAAGCCTGTCTTCCAATATCAAATTAAAACAGCAAGTCATGGCGCAGGAAACCATTGGTCAAACCAGTCTGGCCAAAGTGTCTTTCACCATTAAAGGCGTGCTTTTATATTCCTTATTTTTTGAAGCTATGGGCACGGTTATTCTGACCATTGCCTGGATGCAGGAATATGAGTTTACCCGCGCATTTTTCTATGCTGCTTTTTATAGTGTTTCTGCTTTTAATAACGGTGGTTTTTCCCTTTTCCCGAATAGTTTGATGAGCTTTGCAGACCATTACTTGATTACTTTTACCATTAGCATGCTTTACATTATTGGCGGAATTGGCTTTGTGGTACTCATGGATATTAAACGTGCCCATCGCTGGAAAAAATTAAGTCCCAATAGCAAATTAATCCTCTCCACCATTGCAGGGTTAAACTTGGTTGCCTTTATCGTCATTTGGGGATTAGAAGCAAACAATCCGCTAACACTTTCTAGCATGAGCTTGGGTGATCAAGCTCTAAATTCCTGGTTCCATGCAACGGTTCCCCGCTCATCGGGTTTTAACAGCCTGGATATGTCCAGCATGACCGATGCTTCAACCTTAGTTACCATGATCCTGATGTTTATTGGTGGTGGTTCATTAAGTACTGCGGGTGGCATTAAAGTCGGCACCTTTATTATTGTGGTTTTAAGCGTCATCACTTTTTTACGCCGCTCTGAAGAATTACGGGTATTTAATCATTCCGTTTCCAAAACCACCTCATTTAAAGCTTTAGCCGTCGTTTCAATCACAGCCATTTTAATCTTTTTTGGATTTTTTACCCTGCTGATTTTAGAACCAGAAAAAGACTTTCTGGATTTACTCTTTGAGGCGGTTTCAGCCGCATGTACCGTAGGCTTGTCCCGTGGGGTAACCAGTGAACTTCAACCTGCAAGCTTGATTGCTTTAATCTTACTCATGTTCGCAGGCCGTTTAGGACCGCTTACTTTAGCCTACCTGATTGCCACCCCTAAAAAGAGTCGCTTAAAACACCCACCGGCAGATATTCAAATTGGTTAACTGTTATGAATTCTCGATGTAAAAAAACCACTCCATTGAGTAATGCTGATCAGTTAAGGGATTTGACCATAAACTCCTTAGCTTTTGGATTATTCACAGCGGAGTCTTATTTTTTTAAATCAAATATTTGGAGTTCATCAGTTCTTTTGTTTAGCCAAAAGAACCAAAAGCATTTGTCATTCGCAAAACTCGTCCACTACCACCGAGTAGCAAATCCATCGCAGAAACAGTAACTTCTTAATGTAATCCTGCCTCAAACAGTTGCGAATGACGGATCCGCGTATCAAATAACATGATGAATTCAAAATAGAAAATGCCAGCCAATTTCTTAACTGACTGGCATTAACTCTATAGAGTGGTTTTTTTTATGATGCTTGGATAAATTTTAATACCAATTCATTAATGACACCCCTAGACCGACATAGGTCGCACGGTGGTTATAATCAATCAGGCTTTCTCCATAACCATCAAATAACTGGAAGTGTCCACGTAATTTCCCACTAATCGGGAATGCCCAATCAAACTGAGCAGCCCCATGTGCATCATCACCGCCTTTAAGCGAATGACGCAGCATAAGTGAAAATTCATGATCATTCTTGCGGTAGAATGCAGTTAAATCACCACGACCAATATAATTTTTAATGTCAGGATTGTTATCATCTTTGGCAGTTTCTTCAATGCGATACCAAGGACGCACCATTAACGCAAAGTTATCTCGCTCAAAACCAAGATTAAAAATCACCCGATTCCAGCTACGCGATAAAGGATCTGCTCGACCATTGGATTGATGGTTCAGCGTCAAACCCAGTAAACGTGCATTTAAACCCAAGATTTCATAATTGGTCCGAAAAATCAGACTGGCTTCAGGTTCATAGTTGGTTTCACGGAAAGGACGAGATTCATCTGCGTTATAAACCTGCCAACGTGATGATTGCGTATAACCGAACCAGATATCACCATTGTCACCAAACAGATTTTCAACCGCTTTGGTTTTTAATGATAACTGGAATTTAGCTTCCATCGATTTCAGATTTTGCTCATCACCCACTTGAACCGTATTATTTTCATTAGGACTTGAAGGACGTTCATTTTTATCAGAAGTCCAAAATCCTGGCATGAGATAAACTGGCTGATGCGCACGAATATTCCAGGTACCGAGTTTACTGTCGGAAGACAATTCCCAACGCTTATCCAGCAATGACCGATTTGGGTCAATTTTCGGACCTTCAACAGCAAACAGATTACTGACTCCCTGACTGATTTTTTCTTTAATCGTTGCTGGTTCAGTCGATTTAGGCGCCATTTCATTTGCTGCCTGACGTTCTGAAAGCAGCGGTGTTTTATCAGCCTCAGGAACTTTAAACAAAGCATCGTAACAAGCTAAACGATCTGCATTGGATTCCAATGCCACACAGGCTTCAGGACTTGCCGGTGTAATTGAAGATTCGGGACTTACTGCATTTACATTCGTCACATACAATGAACTGAGCATGATCATGCTCAGTTGCAAAGTAGTGCGTTCAATTGTTTTGAACGCCATAGGGTCTTACCTCAGTTTATTCTTTTAGTTTACTTGTTTGATATCAAAACCAAGTTCAACCAAGGTGTCACGTTTCGCAACGGGTGCAACCACAGCTTTCACTGGTTTTTGCTGAACTAGATATTGTTCTGCAACGCGTTTTAAATCATCCAGAGTCACGGCAAGTAAACGTGCACGCAATTGTTTTCGAACTGCCGGCGTACGTGCATGTAATAAAGCATAGCAAGCACTAATCGCCTCCCCAGCTGGAGAACCCGGTTTATCCATGCTCGCAACCAAGCCTAAAATTGCTTCTTCAAGTTGATGCTCTAAATGCTCGGTATTCAACAACCAGTCAATACTTGCTTCAAAGTCTTTAAATGTTTCTGCTAAGCGCGGATCACGATAGCTATAAAAACGGAACGAACATGCATTGCCATCATAACTCGCCCCACCACCATAAGCCCCACCTTTTTCACGAATTGCACTATGCAAGAAGCCATTACGTAAATATGCAGCCAACACCATTAACGGCGCTGCATCAGGATGAGAGACTTCTACAGCAGGATAAGCAGCAGCACAGAATTGAACATTGGCTTGAATTAACCATGCTTCGTCTTTATTGCTATTTTCTGTGAAAATTGTCGTTAATTCTACCGGTGTTTTATCAACGGCCAACTTGTCCCAAACATCTTGAATTTCTTCAATCAAACGATCAGATTGATGTTCTTCACACACCAGTAAAAACTGTTTTGGAGCTTGTAAAAGTAAACGATGAATGGCTTTTAATTCCGCAATTAACGCATCATATGCAGCTTCGTCATTTTCAATTTTAGTAACCAGCTCACTTAACCAGTTCAGTGCACCCAAGCCGGTATTTTGATAATCTCGTTGCGCTAAAGCACTACAGTTACGTGATGCAATTTGCATCGCATAACTATGACCTGAACCTGAAATACGTGATTGCCAACGTGTTTTACGTTGTTGTAATAATTCAATAATACGGTCTTTTTCATCAAAACGTAGTTGTTCAAATGCCAACTTCAATATACGAATGGCTTCAAAATTATTCACCAACGATTTGGTGGTCAAGGTTAACCATGCACTGATTTTATTTTTGTCATCCACTTTAGAGCGTAAAGATGCACCCATCCCAACGCCACCGCTGACCGCTGTTTGCAGTTGCTGAAGCTCAAGATAATCGTACTCGCCAGCGCCGACTTCACCCAACAATACAGACAACAAGGTGAAATATGGTGACTGCACCACTTCATCTGGAATTTTAACCGTCACTTGTTGATAGTAAATACCATTTGTACCTGCATGGTACAAATTCAAAGGCGTATCGTAATTATTGCTGATAATTTCGCGCAATTGCCCCTGCACAATATGCAAGTCAGCAGGCACATCTTCCAGACCTACTTTTGGCAACAAGTTCATATCATCTGGTGTATCTTGACGAACTTTTAACGCTTCAGTTTGCTTGATAATTTCAGCTTTTTGCTCATCAGTCAGTTTGGCACCAATTTCAGCCAAACGTGCTTTTTCAGCTTCAGATTCCTTCGCGGATTTCGTTGCATCAGGTACTAAAGTCATTTGCACACGATGAGTATTATCAAGCAAATGTTCTTTAATCAGATTCGACAACCACATTGGGTCTTTGAGTTCTTCTTTGACTTGCTCAATCGCGGTATCTACGTCCCAAACATGAATTGGGTCACTGTGATGAATCACACTGCCTAAACCATTTAAAATCAGGCTTAAACCATATGGCATACCGTCGCCATTGATTTCACGCTGATGCAATTCAATCTGATGCAAAATGGCATCGACCATTGCAGAGTCAACGGGTTTAGAGGCAACATCTTGCAGAATTTTGAATACGCCCTCTTTGAATTCCTGCGCATGTTCAGGATTTGAACCCTGCACGCCACAGAAGAAAGTCATTTCAAAGTTTGAATCATCTACGCCCATAAGTGGACCGGTAGATTGTGCATAATCACAGGTTTCGAGGTAATGAAGTAAGGGCGAAGCAGAATCTTCAAGCAGAATTCCTTCAACCAGACGCATGCCTAAGCGCAGTTTAATATCACTCGCTTCAGGTAATAACCATGAAATCACGTGATAGGTTTTATCTGTTAAATCTTCTGCATCTACAGCATAAGTTTCTGTGACTTCAATCGGCGCAGTTAAACGTGTTTCAGGCGTTGAATGCAGCGTTTGACCTTTCTCAAATTTAGACAAGGCCAAAGTTTCAAATTGTTCTTGTAAGTGATAGGCAGATTCATTACCAAAAGTCATAAACACAGCATTACTTGGATGGTAATGTGATTTATAGAAATTGACTAACTCTGGGTAAGTTAAATCTGGAATATCTTTAGGATCGCCACCTGAATTGTAATGATAGGTGGTTTTCGGAAATAAATGATGCGCCAATTGATGATACAGCTGATCTGAAGGAGAACTCATTGCCCCTTTCATTTCATTAAACACGACGCCTTTATAAACCGGTTCGCCATTTTCCAGCTCAATACGAATACCTTCCTGAGCGAAATCCAGTTCGTTTAAATTCGCAGCAAAAGCAGCATCCAAATACACTTCCAACAAGTTCTGAAAGTCTTTTTTGTTTTGCGTTGCAAATGGATAAGCTGTCCAATCGGCTGAGGTAAACGCATTCATAAAGGTATTCAATGAACGACGAATCATCAGGAAGAATGGGTCACGGACAGGGAATTTTTCAGAACCACAGAGTGCGGTATGTTCTAAAATGTGCGCCTCACCCTTTGAATCCATCGGTTGAGTACGGAACGCCACCAGAAAGACATTTTCATCAAGATCACTTGCAAGGTGATAATGCGTCGCACCGGTCACTTTATGTTTATATTCAGACACAAGAACGTCTAAGGCCTCAACATGGTGTTGACGTATCAACTGAAACGCAGGATGAACAGTTTGAGTAATGGTTTCAGTGACATCTACAGTCATGTGATCTCCTAATGTATACATATTTATAAGATGTTGTGATTATACCTGAATCTTGAACTATATGGATTCGTACAGTTACGAATTTCCTAGCATTTCAGTCTAGTTTCAACGTCCTTCTTTTTTAATCAAAATCAGCACGATTTTCAATGCAAAAAAAATAGCAACTAATTGCTATTTTTTAAATCATACCCCAAAACATTTTCATGTCTTTAGAACAGGTTTTGATGTGACTTTATTGCTCAAATAAATACACAATAAAATCGCCATAAATATCACAGCTGAAGCTGTGAAGCGGCTTAAATCCAGACCACCAGAAGCGATCGGCTTATCCAGAAAATCACCCACCACTGCACCCAACGGGCGGGTTAAAACGAATGCACTCCAAAATAACAAAGTTCGTGATACATGCGTAAAGAGGTAAAGTGCCAAAATTAACAAAATTAGACCTACGAAAAGGATAATACCACCGCTATAACCCAGTCCCATGGTATCTGCCGACCAATCTCCTAAAGCCGTACCCAGAGTTTGGGAAAAGGTAATGGTTAACCAATAGAAGATTTCTGCCCGTGGATAATTCACTGTATGCGGTGAAATACTGCCTTCAACTTTATACCAGCTCAATAAAGACAAGCAGACCAAACCCAGCAACACGCTACTTCCGCCGATATATCCGATCCCCAATGACCGATCGACAAAATCCGCCAGTGTCGTTCCCACAGTGGTACTGGCAATAATCGTTAGCCAATACAAATAAGGTCGGTAAGATTTAGAACTGATTTGAAAAAATAGGAAAGCAACAAAGAATACCGCGAAAATAAAGGTACTGATCAGGTAGCCCAAATTTAAAGACATCGATACAGCATCGCCACCAGTTTCACCAAAGGTTGTGGCAAAAATTTTAGTAATCCAGAAAAGCGCGGTGATTTGAGGAACTTTAGAAATGTGAGCTGCAATATTTTGTTGTTGATTCATCAATCTGACTCAATCAAGATCTTTGCTGATATTTTCAATTGAAGCACTTAACACAACATTAAAATTTAAAGCTGTTTTTTTGACTTTATAGAATCTACTCGAGCAATTAAAAACTCATCCGTGGAATTTAAAAGTGAACGTAGCTCATGACGCTGCTGAGTCTATAGCCCCCACAGCATCATGACCGGATGTGATTAAACTAGAGTAGATATTTGAAATAACTATAATTCGGATGATTTTCAACAAAGACGTAATTTTGTTTCTGATAAAAATTTGCTGCAGATTTTGTGTCTGTATTCAGACAAAGTGCGGAAAAATTTGCACGGGCATTTTTTTCCAAATGTTGTAAAAGCTGTTTACCCACACCATGCTTACGGTATTTCGGTAATACGTAAAAACGACGTACACGACCAATACGGGCATCAATTTCATTTTCATTCCATTGCTGATTTAAGCCACCACAGGCGATCAGTTTCTCATCATCATAAACAAAAAAAAGAAATTCCCCCGGTTGATCAAACCTGTTTTTGCCACTTTCATATTCTTCAACCAACTGATCAATAAGCTGGAATCCTTCTTTCTGAGCTTGCTTGGCTAATTCTGTGATTTGTGCAGGTAATTGTTCAGCTTTAGCAATCGTGATATTCATCTAACCTTCCTAATCCTTTCCTATAGTGCATTTTGTACGAATAAATCAGCCATATATTGAATTTTATTCATCAATCTACAGCAATCATGAGCATTGGTGTAAACTTAGCGTTTTATTTTGAAATGTGAACGAAAGACATGGCAACTGTTGATCTTTTTGCAATTGGTAATGCATTAATCGACCAAGAATTTAAAGTCTCTGACGATTTCCTTATTCAGCAAAATTTGCAAAAAGGCACTATGCAGTTGACTGATGGTGAAACACAAGCAAATTTATATAATAATTTAAAAGAAACGCAAGTATATAAAGGTCAAGCATCGGGCGGATCTGCTGCAAATACCACCGTTGCTTTTAGTGCTTTAGGCAGTAAAGCATTTTACGGATGCCGTGTCGGTAATGATGAGTTAGGTCGTATTTACCTAAAAGGCTTAAATGAAGCCGGCATTCAAACTACTGAAAAATCAGTCAGTGATGGTGTGACTGGTACCTGTATGGTTCTTGTCAGCCCTGACTCTGAACGCACCATGCAAACTTTCCTGGGTATTACTGCAGAACTCAGTGAAGCACAAATCAATTTTGAACCGTTAAAAACAGCAAAATGGCTCTATATTGAAGGTTATTTATCGACCAGCGATACTGCACGCCAAGCCGTTAAACACGCACGTGAAATTGCCAAAGCTAATGGTGTAAAAATTGCATTAACTTTATCTGATCCGGCAATGGTGCAATATGCCCGTCAAGGTTTGGATGAATTGCTTGATGATGGCGTAGATGTATTACTTTGTAATCAGCATGAAGCGTTAATGTATACAGAAACCGATTCAATTGAAGCTGCATTGGCTAAATTGCAATTGAAAAGTAAATACACTGTCATTACATTATCTGCAGAAGGCGCTTTAATTTCTGATTCAGAGCAAACCCTTAAAGTTCCAGGTCGCAAGGTAACAGCGGTCGATGCCAATGGTGCGGGTGATGCTTTTGCGGGTGCTTTCCTTTACGCATTAAATGCAGGTTTAAGCCTTAAAGCTGCTGCTGAATTGGCGATTTTGATTTCAAGTGAAGTCGTTTCACAATTCGGCCCACGTTTGAGTGTAGAAAATTACGCGGAATTATTAAACAACTTCCAAAAGGAATGTGCATAATGATTAAAATTGCGATGATGGAAGAAATTCCTGAACGTGAAGCGCGTTCATACGAAACGCCGAATGGTGACACCATTTTTATTACCCAGCGTGATGGTGCATTTTATGCCTATCAGAATCTCTGTCCGCACTTACAGGTTGAACTGGAGTTTTTAGAAAACCAGTTCCTGGATCGTGACCAGGAATATATTGAATGCTCTACACACGGAGCACTGTTTTTGGTTGAAACAGGTGAATGTATTTCTGGTCCTTGCCAGGGGCAATCACTTGAAAAAGTAGCGATCAACGTGCATTCTGATGGTGGAATTTACCTCAACGAAGAATAAATAGAACACACCCTACTGGAATCTTGCCATGCTTGAGTTTTTGCAAAACTATGACTTAATCCCGTTTCATTTAAGTTTATTGGCTTTAGTTTTACTCAGCATGGCAGAAACTATTGGTTATTACTTTAATATTCGACCTACGCAATATCTAAAGAAACTGTCTCCAAAGAAACTCTCTGAATCACCACTGTTGAATGTTAAATTTTCCAAAACACTGATTGTGGTATTTTTACTGATGAACTTCAGCTTTGCTGGCTATTTTCTTCAACTGTGTGTTTATACCCAGCAACAGGAATTTCTGCCCGCATTTTACTTAGTGATCCCCGCACTCATCATTGCGATTTTCTTCACTGTGTTTATGATTCATTGTCTTGATCAAGTCATCAAACCTACATTCACCAGACAACAGGTTAGTTTGCTTGGACGTCTAGCTACGATATCCAGTGGCAATGCCCGCCCAGGCTTTTCTGCACAGGCACGGGTTAGAGATAGCTTCGGTCAATTGCATTATGTTCAGGTTGAGCCAGAATTTGGTGAACTCGAATTTCAATCACAGATTATTTTAATTCGTTTAAAAAAATCGCACTATATTGCTAAAAAGATATCCAAATCCAACACACTCTTTAGCATGGAAAACCATCAGTAACATTTAAGTAATTAGTCATCAAAATTAATTTTAGATATAAAAAAACCAGTCAAGTCAGCAACCCAACTGGTCTTAAAAAGCAAAATCTTAACGTTTAAGAAAGCCAGAAACCAAGTTCATGACTTGCTGAATATCTGCATTGGCTTCTTGTTTATTGGTCTGTTCACCTTGTGGGGTCAATGAATCAATAATTTGTGGTAAAACCGTTGAAATCGCACTGTAAATATCCTGTTTAGGCACATGCGCTTCTTCCGCCACTTTTTCTACGTCCTGCTCATCAAATAAGCTTTGAACCTGTTGTTGATCCACACTTGCATTTTCACCCGGACCAGTCGAAACCCAATCATCCACTTGGCTGGTTAAGCCCTGACCTTTTAATTTATCCAAAGCACCTTGTATCCCCCCTTGCTTTTGAATCCATGCCAAAACCAAAGGCAAAACTGCAATCAATAATGTTTTTGCACCACCACCAACATTACCTGTTTGTTGTGTGCTTTGAGTTTGTTGGTTTCCACCCCCTAGATGGCTCAGGACCGAACCCAAAATCTCACCTAATCCACCTTGTTGTGACGGTTGGGATTGCTGGTTGGGTTGAGATTGTTGCTGCGTATTATTACCGCTCATCTGTCCCAAGATGGAACCCAAAATTCCACCTAAACCGCCCTGTTGTGATTGAGGTTGTGACTGATTTTGCTGGTTGCCACCCAAAGCCTGTTTCGCCAGCATTTCCACAATATTGCTAAGGTTTGTCATCGTATTATCCTTTTATTCGCTTAAGAAAAGCATACGATGCTTTCAAAACTAGGAATGAGGACAAATTGTTAAGTTTTGCAAGATTTAGAAAAGCAATAAATGCTTGAGTCTTACCAGCGGAATTTATTCCAGTTTTCCGGGTTTGCCCAAAACTTGGAATTAAACCAGTCCGGCACATGTTTATAGGTCAGGATATTAAATTGCCATAAAGCAAAATTGCTATCATGCTGGGTTTTATCAATCAGTTGGGTAAAGCCTAAAGAACGTAATAATTTCTCATCTTGCAACTGACTCACCACCACAATACGCTTCGCCATCAAATCACGTAGTTTGACCAGCAATTGTGCTTTTTGATTATCGGAAATATCGAGCAACTCTGGCGAATCAAGCAATACCAACCCCAAATCATATCGCTGTGTAAAAGGCAGATTTAAAAACTCAGTTACGTTAAAATAGTGCCATTGAATTGATTGATTGTTGTCGTATTGTGCAAGATTTTGGCCAATACATAATGCAGTTTGAATAGGCTGTTCTTTGGATAAATCGTCTAGCATTGAAGCAATGACATTTTGTTCAGCCATAACTGCATCCTTATTATTTGAGAGAGTATTCTTCATGGAACTACAAGGCATTTGCCATAAAATGCATGCGGGTCTAAAGGACCCTATTGTAACTGATCAACAGACCCGTAAGGCAAATGTAGAATATAAATTTGTGCTAGATCGCGCTGAAATTGATCTTCCATTTAGTTTAGGACAAGAAGTCGAAATTGAGTGGACCGGCAATATTTATTGTGTTTCTTGTGGAAGTAAAACTCCAAAATCATACTCACAAGGTCACTGCTACAAATGCTTCAAAACCAAAGCTTCATGTGACATGTGCATCATGAAGCCAGAAACTTGTCACTATCACCTAGGTACGTGTCGTGAAGATAGTTTTGCGCATAAAGTCTGTTTCCAGCCGCATATTGTGTACCTTGCCAATTCCAGTGCTTTAAAAGTGGGCATCACCCGTCAGGGACAAATGCCAACACGTTGGCTCGATCAAGGCGCAACCCAAGCGCTACCCATTATGAAAGTGGGTTCACGCCGTCTATCGGGTCAACTGGAAATCATGTTTGGGACACAGGTCGCAGACAAAACTGATTGGCGAAAACTACTGAAAGGTGAAGCTGAGCCATTAGATTTGATTGAAGTTCGTGAGCAACTGATTGAAGAATTTGCACCGAAAATTCAAACTATTCGTGATGAATTCAGTCAGAACCTCGAATTTAATGAAACTATTGAAATCATGGAAAGCGAATTGCCACGTGAATTTGTTTATCCAGTGGATGAATATCCTGAAAAAATTAAATCGCATAATCTGGACAAGACACCAGTGATTCGCGGAAAACTGCTCGGCATTAAAGGTCAATATCTCATTTTAGATACTGGCGTGATTAATATTCGTAAATACTCAGGCTATGAACTTAAGCTACGCGCTGAATAAAACTTTATTTAGCCCATAAAAAAACCTGCATTAATGCAGGTTTTTTTATTTCATACGGAATTATTTAATTTTCGCATGTGATTTAAGGTATTCAGTGTAATCATCCAGTTCTTGTTGACCACGAAGCTGTTGGTACAACTTAGACAATTCATTCAACTGCTCATCAGTTAAAGCATTAGACGTTGTTTTATTGACATTAGACACCGCTACAACCACCAACTCATTTGGCAATGAAGCTGTTGTTACTGACCACATGCCTGCTTTCGGTGCTGGAACACTAAATGCTGCACGTTCAATCTCACGTTTCAGACCTTGCGAACGCGTAAATACACCTGCACTTTCAAATGCGATGTTGCTTTGCGCTAATACAGTTGCGGCAGGTTGTGATTTAAAGCTATTTAATGCAGTTTGAATTTTTGCTTTCGCAGCATCAATTGCTTTTTGCTCAATCAGTTTAGCTTTTACACGAGGTGTTGCCTCTGCCAAAGTTTGCACACCAGCAGTATGGTAATTACGTACTTTCACCCAAACTGTATCACCATTTGCTAACTGGATACTGCTTGACGCATTACGATCACCATTTTTCACATCATCATTAAATAGCTTAACTTTTACATTCGCATCGCTAAGTACAGGATGTTGAGTCGCTAAAGTCATGCCCTTGACCGATTGAACGCTTACACCTTTAACTTCTTGTGCAACGACATCAAGTGCATCACTTCCGATGACCATTTCATTCAACGCATTTACAGTATCTGAAAAGGCATTTGCAGATTTGTTCTTTTGCAATTCAGCCAGCAAACGTGGTTTTTCAGTTTCAAATGATGGAAGCTTCACGGCAGCCGCTTCTGTTTCAATTAAATGATAACCATATTGGGTTTTAATCGGAGCGGAGACTTGCGCTGATTTTAAAGAATCCACAGCCTGGTCAAATGCATCACCAAATACACCTTTAACATATGCGTCTACTACACCGCCTTTAGCTTTAGATTCGGTATCATCTGAATATTGCGCAGCAGCTTGAGCAAACGTCATGCCTGCTTTAATTTTCGCAGCCACATCATTGGCTAATTTCTTCGCTTCTGCATCTGAACGAGTATCTGCCGCAATTAAAATATGCTTCACCAATGGTTTAGCATCTTTCTTTTGCGCCTCTACAAATGTTGCATAAGCTTGCTGCAATTCTGCCTCTGTCACTTGCGTATTCGCTGGTGCAACATTCGCAGGTGTCAACACAACATAATCCACATCCACACTTGCAACCTGCTTAAAGGCATTTTGATGCTTGTTGTAATAAGCAGCGATGTCTTGAGCCGTTACTTTTACATTTTTCTTGTAGTCATCAAGTTTAATGCTTGCAAGATGCAAGGTACGTTGTTCAGTTTGCAAGTTTGCAATCTGCTCAATATCCAGTTTGCTGACCAAAGCATAATCCATAAATGTTGAAGTCAACATTTTTAAGGCATGGTCTTGACGCAAATTCGTAATTAAAGCTTGACTGGTCATACCCACTGAACGCAAATAGTTTGCATACAAGCTTTCAGAAAATTTACCATTTTCTTGAAAACTTGGTTGTTGTGCAACCATCTGCTCAATCTGTGCATCACTTAATGAAATACCCAGATTTTCTGCTTGCTGCAATAACAAGGTACGCGCAACCAAGGTATCCATCGCTTTATTTTGAATAAAAGATTGATTCAATAAAGTTTCATCACCATTGGCATACGCCAAGTATTGTTCTTTAAATGATTTTGTCAGTGTTTCTAGTTCTTTTTTAGAAATTTCTTGGCCATTGACTAATTTTGCTGTGTCTTCTGACTTCCCGCCACTAAAATATCCTTCAATACCTACAAGCGCTAAAGGGGTCAAAAACAAAATGAGCAGTGCTTTGCCCAACCAACCCTTAATAACTTTACGAAAAGATTCCATAAGTATTCCAATATTTTATTTGTGAGGGATTTTACCCGAAAACCCACAATGAATGAATGAGTTCAAACCCAAAATAGGCATATTAATAAAAAAACGCGCCTAAGCGGCGCGTTTATTGGCTTTAAAAAAGATTAAGCAACAGAATCTTTTAAACCTTTACCAGCTTTAAAGCTAGGAACCTTGCTTGCTTTAATTTCTAAAGCTGCACCAGTCTGTGGATTACGACCAGTACGTGCTGCACGTTCTTTTACGTTGAATGTACCAAAACCAACAAGTGTTACAGTATCACCAGATTTAAGTGCTTCAGTAATTGAAGCAATTGTCGCATCTAAGGCTTTACCTGCATCAGTCTTAGACAATCCCCCTTTCTCTGCAATTGCATCGATTAATTCTGATTTATTCATGAAGATTACGTCCTCTTAATATCGTTTATTTAAGGTCTAAGGATTCCATAACACCTTTATAGCAATGGTTCAGGGCAAAACGCAATACTCTGGATATCGATTTCTGCAAAATAAATGCGAAAAAAATTGTTGAAAAATGCAGAAAAAGCAAAATTGTTTCATTTTTTTACAATTTGCTCTTTTAAAGACTTATTTTCTTCAAGCAAAAAATCGACCTTGCTATGTAGTTGTAATATGAGACTTTCTAAATGCTGAATATCTTTTACCGTGACCAAACCAATTCGGTTTAAAGAATGGTTCACACTATGGTCAATCAGCTTCTCAACTTTATCTTTGGTATCTGTCACTGACTCTTTGGCTTTCTCTGACACCTTTTCTACGGTTTGGTCAGCGATTTCCGTGGTTTTAGATTCCAGTTCTTCTCCCACTTTAACTAAAGAATCAAATAACTTATTTCCCTCTTCTTCTGCACGTGAAAAAGCACCTAAACCGGCAAGCCAGATTTGTTGGGTATATTTACGGAAATCTAGCCCGGATTTTCGCCCGTCACGCGATTTGTTCTTTTTTTTATCAGTATTTTCCGCTGCTTTCTGTTCATCGTCCTGATCTTCTATCTGCTTATCCATTAATGCTTTCTCCTGATTGTTTTATGTACTACCAAACATATTTATCCATAAAATACACTGATAATAGCAAATTAAATACTTGATAGATTTGCTAAACTGTTCTACAAAGCAAGATTATTATGTATTTGGTTTAAAGTCCTGAAGCATATTTTACGAGCTAGGATGCTCTATTTCAGGTAAGGATTAAGTTTTATGAGTGAATCGCAGCAAAGTCAAAATCAACCGCATTTGTTGCTCACAATGACTATGATTGTTCTTGAAACAATTTTTACACTCATTTTAAAGCATGATCGCGTCATTGGTTTACAGGCTAAAAAATTTATAGATCAAAAAGTTGCGATTAAAATTAATAGCTATTTGCCTTATTTTGATTTTTACGTTCAATTTACTGAACATGGTGTTTTATTTGACACCAAAGCACCAGAGCAAGCGGTTGATCTGGATATCCGCACCACTCTTATGGATTTAATTAAAGTCTTTGTGTTTGCCAATCGTCGCAGTATCAAAAAAATGCGTATCGATGGCGACCTGACACTAAAAGATGAATTTCGCGATTTAGCTTTACTTTTTAGCTTTCCAAAAGTTTTATCAGACTGGAAACAATGGTTAACCCAACCAGATGATGAACAGGATATTATCGCCTCTAAAAAACGCATTGTCCCGCTTTTGGAAAAAATTGACTTGCAACGCTCAAAAATAAATAGCCTGGAAGTTGAAGTGAAGCAATACCAAAATCGTATTCGTCGCATTCAACAAAAGCAGAAAAGAATGAATATCGTGTTTATTGTAACCACCGTGCTTTTGATTGCGTTATTAGTGTATAATTTATGGCTTGGATAAATATACGATTTTTCTTATAAAACAAAACAATTTAAAGCCTCATAAAAAACTTGACTATTTTAGTCAGGATTCTTAAAATCGACCCATCTAGTCTTAACATGTGTATCGAATCATGCGTCTTACTACTCGCGGTCGCTACGCAGTGACTGCTCTACTTGATTTAGCTTTGCAGCCAACTGAAAAAACGATCACGCTTGCTGAAATTGCAGCTCGTCAAACTATTTCTGTTGCTTATCTTGAGCAGTTATTTGCGAAATTAAAGCGTCACGGCTTAGTTTCTAGTGTACGTGGTGCCAACGGTGGCTATCATCTTGCTCGTCGCGCTGAAGAAATCACTGTGCTAGAAATTATTGAAGCTGTAAACGAAACAGTTGACGCAACTCGTTGTGACCATAAAGGCAACTGCCAAAATGGTGCAATGTGCTTGACTCATGATTTATGGCAAGAACTCTCCCACCACATTGCCGATTATTTAGCAAAAATTACGCTTGCTGATCTGGTAGCACGTGACAACGTACAAACCGTTGCAATTCGCCAAAATTCACCAAGTTTTGATTCAGCCCTTTTATCGGTTACAGGTATTTGACATGAAACGTCCGATTTATCTTGATTATGCAGCAACCACTCCGGTAGATCCTCAAGTTGCAGAACGTATGATGGAGTGCTTAACATTCGATGGTACTTTCGGTAATGCTGCATCTCGTTCTCATGCTTACGGGTGGCAGGCGGAAGAAAAAGTAGAATATGCACGTGAACAAGTTGCCAATTTAATTAAAGCAGATCCACGTGAAATCGTGTGGACCTCTGGCGCGACTGAATCAGATAACCTTGCACTAAAAGGTATTGCACAATTCTATGCCTCTAAAGGCAAACACATCATTACAAGTAAAATTGAACATAAAGCAATTTTAGATTCTTGCCGTGAACTCGAAGAAGAAGGTTTTGAAATTACCTACCTTGAGCCAGAGCCAAAAACAGGTTTAGTTACTCCTGAAATGGTTAAAGCTGCGATTCGTCCAGATACCATTCTTGTTTCACTGATGATGGTGAACAACGAAATTGGTACCGTGACTGATGTTGCTGCCATTGGTGAAATCACACGCGCAAATAAAACCTATTTCCACGTTGATGCTGCTCAGGCCGCAGGTAAAGTTGAAATTGATCTTTCAACCATGAAAATTGATTTAATGAGTTTCTCTGCTCATAAAATTTATGGTCCTAAAGGCATTGGTGCACTGTTCGTACGTCGTAGCCCACGTGTTCGTCTTAAAGCTCAAATGCATGGTGGCGGTCATGAACGTGGTATGCGCTCTGGTACACTTGCAACTCACCAAATCGTGGGTATGGGTGAAGCATTTGAACTTGCAGGCAAAAACCTAGAATCTGAACAAAAACGCATTCGTGTATTACGTGACAAACTTTGGAATGGCTTACAAGGTTTAGAACAAGTGTTCTTAAATGGTCATCCTGAATACAATGTTGCAAACTACCTCAATGTGAGCTTCAACTTTGTTGAAGGCGAATCATTGATGATGGCATTGAAAGATGCTGCTGTATCTTCTGGTTCTGCATGTACTTCTGCAACACTTGAGCCTTCTTATGTACTTCGTGCATTAGGTTTGTCTGATGAACTTGCGCACAGTTCGATTCGTTTCAGCTTCGGTAAATATACCACTGAAGAAGATATCGACCATGTACTTGAAATAACCAAAGCTGCTGTACAAAAATTACGTGATCTTTCTCCTCTTTGGGATATGTACAAAGATGGTGTTGATCTGTCTACAGTCGAATGGGCTGAACACTAATTTATTCTTGGCATCTTATAGAATTTCAGTAAGATGCCCCCATATTAAATCTTATCAAGGCTGACCCCGAGGTTTGGAGACGCATCATGGCTTATAGTGAAAAAGTAATTGATCATTACGAAAACCCCCGTAATGTTGGTGTTTTAGATAAAAACGCTGAAAATGTTGGTACAGGTATGGTCGGTGCACCCGCTTGTGGTGACGTTATGCGTCTTCAGATCCAAGTGGATGACAACGGTGTGATTGAACAAGCACGTTTCAAAACTTATGGTTGTGGATCTGCTATTGCTTCAAGCTCACTTGTCACTGAATGGCTTAAAGGTAAAACTTTAGACCAAGCACAAGCAATCAAAAACATTGATATTGCAACTGAACTCGCGCTTCCTCCAGTAAAAGTACACTGTTCTGTACTTGCTGAAGATGCAATTAAAGCTGCTGTTGAAGACTACCGCAGCAAAAAAGCTAAAGCTTAATGGCTTTAAGTTTTGAATAAGGAATAATGGAGTTTTCATGATTCATTTAACTGAAAATGCTGCAACTCATATCAGCAATTACTTAAAAAATCGCGGTAAGGGTGAAGGCATTCGCGTTGGCGTGAAAACTTCAGGCTGTTCTGGTTTGGCCTATGTACTCGAATTCGTTGATGAAATCGATACACATGATCAAATTTTTGAACAGTTTGGTGTTAAGGTTTTCGTTGACCCTAAAAGCAGTGTCTATTTAGAAGGTTTAGAAATGGACTATGTGAAAAATGGCTTAAACGAAGGCTTCGAATTTAACAACCCCAATAAAAAAGGTGAATGTGGTTGCGGTGAATCTTTCACTGTTTAATCAATCCCCTTCATCCTCTTTTAAAAATTAAAACAGTGTACAATACACTGTTTTAATTACATTTATATTAGCAGTTATTTTTATAGAACTTTCGCGGATCAAATCTCCCATGAATCATTTTGAGTTGTTCAATCTTCCTGCAGCACTCGATATTGATTTAGCAGCTTTAAAAAATGAATTTTTAAAATTGCAGCAACAATATCATCCCGATAAAGCTGAAGACAAAGATCAGGCACTGATCAAGTCAAGTGAAATCAATCAGGCATTTAAAGTTTTATCTCAAGTTGATAGTCGTGCGGGATATTTGCTTTCGCTAAAAAAACAAGATCACCTTCTAGATCAATCCATCAGCGATTTTGAATTTTTACAATCTGCGCTAGAAATTCGTGAACAGCTGGATGAAGCTCACGCTGCCGAAGACCTGATTTCACTTAAACAAGAAGTCCAGCAATGGATTGACAGCTTGGTTCGTGAATTCAAAATTGACTATACTGAAGAAGACTGGGCTGAAGCGCGCGATACAGTGCGTAAGTTACGCTTCTTCCAAAAAGTCATGGCCGATATCGACAAAGCTGAAGATCGCTTTTTAGATGATGATTCTTTCGATCTTGACGATGATTTTTAATTTATTTTTACTTTTAGACGTTCAAAGGATGTAACACAATGGCTCTCTTGCAAATTGCAGAACCTGGTCAATCAAGTGCGCCCCACGAACACCGTATTGCTATTGGTATCGATTTAGGTACAACACACTCTTTAGTGGCTACGGTTTTATCAGGCAAAGCCAAAGTTCTTAACGATGAACAAGGTCGCGTGTTACTCCCTTCGATTGTGCATTATGCAGATCAGGCAACTCAATATGGTGATGAAGCAAAAGCCTTCATGACCAGCGATCCTAAAAACACCATTGTTTCTGTTAAGCGCTTTATGGGTCGTTCAAAAGCGGATATTAAATTCCAACACCCGTATACATTGGCGGGTGAAGATCACCAAATGCCAGCTTTTGAAACCAGTCAAGGTCGTAAAACCCCTGTTGAAATTTCTGCTGAAATTTTAAAACAATTGAAAGAACGTGCTGAAGCAAGTTTAAAAAATCCAATTAATGGCGCGGTAATCACTGTGCCAGCCTATTTCGATGAAGCCCAACGTCAAGCAACCCGTGATGCAGCACAATTGGCCGGTTTAAATGTTCTGCGCTTGCTGAATGAACCGACTGCTGCTGCTGTTGCCTATGGTCTAGATCAAGAAAGCAATTTAGCTTCTGACCGTAACTATGTAATTTATGATTTAGGCGGTGGTACTTTTGACGTTTCTATCTTGCGTTTTACCCAAGGTGTATTCGAAGTTTTAGCGACTGGTGGTCATACTGCACTCGGTGGTGACGATTTAGACCGCTTAATTGTGAAATGGGCGAAGAAACAGCTTAATATTGAAACATTGGATGATGCTGAACATGCACATCTGATGGTTGCTGCACGTAATGCCAAGGAAGCATTAACAGAGTTAGAATCTGTTGAACTTCAAGCATTAGATCAAGTTTTAACTTTAGATCGTGCAACCTTTGAAGACATCATTAAAATTGCTTTAGATAAAACCATTAGCGTATGTAAACGTGTGATGCGTGATGCCAAACTTGAACTTGATGATATTCAGAATGTCGTTCTTGTCGGTGGATCAACCCGTTCATATGCAGTACAAAAAGCAGTTCGCGATGTATTCAATCAAGAACCTTTATGCACAATTAACCCAGATGAAGTCGTTGCGATTGGTGCAGCTATTACTGCAGATCAGTTGATTGGTAACAATACAGATGGCTCATTGCTGCTGGATGTTACCCCACTCTCTTTAGGTTTAGAGACCATGGGTGGCTTGGTTGAGCGTCTTATTTCACGTAATACTGCTATTCCTGTAGCACGTCGTCAAGAGTTTACCACTTATCAAGATGGTCAAACTGCGATGCTGATTCACGTGGTACAAGGTGAACGTGATCTGGTTGAACACTGCCGTAGTTTAGGTCGTTTTGTTTTACATGGCATTCCACCTATGACTGCTGGCCAGGCACGTATTGAAGTGACCTTCCAGGTCGATGCAGATGGCTTACTGACCGTTTCAGCAAAAGAAACCACCTCAGGCGTGCATGCTCAAATTGATATTAAACCTTCTTATGGTTTATCCGATTCTGATACTGAACGCTTATTGATTGAAGGTTTTAAATTTGCTGAAGAAGATAAAAATCTTCGTCATTTGCAAGAAACCAAAGTTGAAGCACAACGTGAACTTGAAGCGCTAGAACAGGCACTTAAAGTGGATGCTCAGCTATTAACTGCCGAACAGTTAGAGTCTTTAAATCAAGCCAAAGCTCAACTTGAAGCTCAACTTAAAACGACTGATATCAAAGCTATTGAACAGGCTGTAGAACAGCTTAAAATACACAGTGATGCTTTTGCTGCTGCGCGTATGAATCAACATATTGATGCTGCCCTAAAAGGCACTAAACTTGATGACTGGTCAAACTCACCCGAATAAATAGGTAAAAATTATGCCACGTATTAAAGTTCTTCCACATGCGCAAATTTGCCCGAACGGTGCTGAGTTTGAAGTTGAACAGAATGCAAATCTTTGTGAAAGCTTATTGAAAAATGGTATCAAGATCGAGCATGCATGTGACATGTCTTGTGCATGTACCACTTGTCATGTTGTGGTTCGTAAAGGTTTTGACAGTCTTGAAGAAATGAATGATGTTGAAGCCGATTTACTTGATCGTGCTTGGGGTCTTGAACCTGACTCACGTCTTTCATGCCAGGTTAAAATTGTGGATGAAGACTTAGAAGTTGAAATTCCGAAATACACCATTAACCATGCTTCTGAAAATCATTAATTGATTCAGGATTAAAAAAACCACGCTTAGCGTGGTTTTTTTATATTTCATTCAATCGCAACGATGCTTAGTGATACTGTTCATCTTAATGATACTATTCATCTTAATGATATTGTTCATCTTTCTGATCTTCTATCACTTCATCTTCTAGATTCAGTTTTACAACACCTTGAGAATTGGTCATTTTTTGTTGTTTTTGTATGCGCTTAATCATTTTTTCCAAAACATTGATCAGCTCTGGATATTCATAGTTTTGAACTTCATCCAGATTCAACAATAAATGGAAGCCTTTATACTCATAATCAAACCAACGCTGATAATCCGATTTACGTGAAGTATATTTTTCCATCACTTGCCATGTGTTCACCGGATCTTGAATACCTTTAAGCTTAATCGGTGCTTTAGGTGCACACAAATAATCATTTTTAATTAAATTATAGGTATCATCTGAGATTAAAATTTCATCCACTTCTGCCGCACTTTGTAAACGCGCTGCCAAGTTTGCATCACGTCCAACAATGGTATACGCCATACGATGAGCCGCACCATAATTCCCAACGTGACAATATCCGGTACTGATCCCCATACGAATATGTAAAGCGGGATAGCCCATTTTAATCCATCGCTCTCTTAATAATTTCATTTGCTGACGCATATCAATCGCCATGTCTAAACAAGTTTTTGCATCTTGTTCAACACCTTGAGAAATAGGATCACCAAAGAAAATTAAAATCGCATCGCCCATAAACTTATCGACAGTCGCTTCATACTGTTTCGCAATTTCTGTCATATGGCTTAAATAGTCATTGAGCAAGAATGCCAAGTCATCGGGGATAAGGGTTTCGGAGAGCTCGGTAAAACCTTGAATATCTGAAAAGAAAATGGTCATTTTCTTACGTTTGTATTCAATTTTGGCTTCAGACTCACCTTTCATGATCGATTGCCACAATTGTACCGGTGCATAACGGCTGAGCTGGTTGGCAAACTCCATATAACGATTCATTTGCTCATAATAATAAGCTTTACGATCGGTAATATGCTGGATTTGACTACGCTGGTAAAAACTTCCCACACCAAAATAAGTGATTAGACAAATAAAGCCCAGGACGGTTAATTCGCCTGTGGTTTGTTCAAAATATTCGCCAAATCCAAAAATAAAGATATTACACAGATAGAAAATTGCGATTCCAATCAAACTCGCCAATGACACCATGAGAAATGAAATTTTATTACTGATTGCAGTATACAGAAGTGCAAAAAGTGAAATAAAAGTCAGCACAAGGTTTAAATGAATGGCGGATAAAATAACTGAAATGGCAACAACATCAATCAGAAATAACAGACTGCGTTTTGTTTTGGAATTATAACGGTACAGCAACCCATTGGATAACTTCGGGGTAATCAGCAAGACAAACAACAAGAATAAAGGGACATAGATCTGATATTGCGTATCAGAAGAAGTGTAATGATAGACGACGACGAGTAAAGACAACATGATATACCCCATCAAACGATGAAAATATTCAAATTGTCTCGGCTCTTTTCTAATCCAGTCGTCTAATGGCACTCAATCGCTCCTGGTCCCAGTATTCAAACCACACATTCCCTGTTTGGCTTTTTAAATCGCTTTGAATTAGTCCATACGCCAATCAAATGGCATATCACCTTGACCACGTAGCGCAAGCATTAAAGTTTGACGCATATGTGCAAGGACTTCATTGGTATAAGGGACAGCAGGTGTTCCCCAAACTGGTTTTGGCCACGCGACGTCATTTTGGTAACGCACTACATGATGAAAATGTAATTGTGGAACCATGTTTCCTAAAGCAGCAACATTCATTTTGTCTGCACGGAATACACGCGCCAATTGGCTTGATAACCAGCTAGATTCACGGAGGAATTGTTCTTGGTCAGCCTGACTTAATTCATATAATTCGCTAATACCCGGTACACGCGGAATTAATATGAGCCACGGAAATTGCATATCATTCATTAAACGACATGTTGACAGTGGAAAGTCGCCTACAAAAAAAGTATCTTGAGCAAGTTGTGGATGCAAACTAAACATATCTTTATAAATTATGCAAAATTAGAATGATGGCTAATACTATCACATCCAATGAGACGTGAATATTCTATGCAATGTGTTTCATTACAAATAAACCACTATTTGCTTTGAACACTCAAGCGCAGATAAATTTTATAAATTCCCTTAAAAATTCAAGTATTTCTTTTCTATAAACCTTAAATTATGGGCGAATCAAGCAGTGAGTGCATAATATTTACACATCCACTTTCTGATTAGTGAATTTCTTTTAACAAACTCGCCAGTAAATCGGAAATAAACTGGATTCTTTTTTGATAATCTTCCAGCATCACCATGATTTTTAAACGCTGCCCTCCATCCATACGGAAAAAAGTCGGATGTTTTTGCATCATTTGAATAATACTCATGGCTTGAACCGGGGTGTCTGGCGAAAATTCAATATGACCGCCATTTGCACTGATATCAACCTTGGTAATCCCCAACTGCTCTGCTTTTAAGCGCAGTTGATGCACGGCAAATAATTGCTTCACCGGTTGTGGTGGCACACCAAAACGGTCAATCAATTCCATACGGATATTATCGAGTTTTTCTTGACTGTCGGTGTTACTGATCCGTTTATAGAACATCAGACGTTGGTGCACATCACCTAAATACTCATCCGGAATCAATGCCGGCATATGTAAATTAATTTCAGCCGTTAACGATAACGGTGCATCGAAATTCGGCGTTTTACCTTTTTGAATGGCTTTAGTCGCCTTTTCCAGCATTTCCATATACAGGCTATAACCGATCGCGTGCATCGAACCACTTTGTTGCTCACCCAGGAGTTCACCCGCACCACGAATTTCCAAATCTTCTGTGGCAAGCATAAAACCGGCACCTAAATTCGATGCCCGCTGAATCGCATCAAGACGTTTTTCTGCATCGCCTTTTAAGCCTTTAATTGAAGGTACCAATAAATAGGCATAGGCTTGATGATGCGAGCGCCCGACACGACCACGTAATTGATGTAACTGCGCAAGGCCTAACTTGTCGGCCCGTTCAATCAAAATGGTGTTGGCATTGGGAACATCAATCCCGGTCTCAATAATGGTTGAACAGACCAAGACATTGTATTCTTTATGATAGAATTGCTGCATCACCTGCTCAAGTTCACGCTCGCGCATTTGTCCATGGGCAACCGCGACACGTGCTTCAGGAACCAGCTCGCGAATACTGGCTGCGGCACGTTCAATGCTGTCCACTTCATTATGTAAAAAGTAAACCTGCCCACCACGAAGTAATTCACGCAGAATCGCTTCTTTAATGGATTCACTGGTGTGTTCTTGCACAAAGGTTTTGACTGCCAAACGACGCGCAGGTGGCGTAGCGATAATCGATAAGTCACGCATCCCGCTAAAGGCCATATTCAAGGTACGCGGAATGGGTGTTGCCGTCAGGGTCAGCATATCGACATCGGCACGCATGGCTTTGATACGTTCTTTATCTCGCACCCCAAAGCGATGCTCTTCATCGACAATCATCAAACCCAGGTTTTTAAACTGGATACTTTCCTGCAGAATTTTATGCGTTCCAATCACAATATCGACTTTACCGTTGGCTAAATCTTCGGTAATTTTCAGATGAGTCTTATTGGAACCAAACCGCGAAAGCACTTCAATCCGAATCGGCCAATCAGCAAAACGGTCTTTAAAGGATTCATAATGCTGTTGTGCAAGCAAGGTCGTCGGCACTAAAACCGCGACTTGCTTATTGTTTTGTACTGCTAAAAATGCTGCACGCATCGCGACTTCGGTCTTACCAAAACCCACATCACCACACACCAGGCGATCCATCGGTTTGGCAAGCTGCATATCATGCAAGGTCGCTTCAATCGCATTGGCTTGATCTAGGGTTTCTTCATAGGCAAAGCCACTGGCAAATTGCATATATGGACTTTGCTCCAGTTCAAAACTAAACCCGGGTTTTGCCTGACGACGTGCCTGAATATGCAATAGTTCAGCGGCTACATCATGAATTTGTTCCAAGGCTTTACGTTTTGCCTTGTTCCAGGCATCAGTCCCTAACTTATGTAATGGGGCTAAATCAGGATCGCCGCCACTATAGCGGCTGATTAAATGTAAGTTGGTAACAGGAACATATACTTTGGCAGCATCAGCATAATCCAGTTGTAAAAATTCATGATCTTGATCGTCAATACTTAAAGTGACCAAACCTGCATAACGCCCCACGCCATAATCAATATGCACTACCGGCGCGCCAATACTCAGTTCGGTTAAACTCCGGATCAGGAATTCTTCCGAAACTTCCTGTTGGCGTTTACGACGGCGCTGGACTACACGATGTTCATAGAGCTGATTTTCAGAAATCACGGTAAGGTGATCAGGAATCACCAAACCACGATCAAGTGGCGCACTGGTAATGGCTATGGCATGTAATGATTTTCTAAATTCTGCAAAATTTTCAACACTGGGAATATCCCCTAGAGCAGGACGCAAAGCATCTTTTAAGGTTTCACGGCGACCAGCACTTTCAGCGACTAACAGTACCGGATGATTTGCAGCATCAATATATTTTTTAACAGCCGAAAAGGGTTTTTCCTGTTTTGGATCGACAGGTAAACGGGGTGGCAACTCTGTATTGAGATTAAGGACGCCTGTTTTCTCTACAAATTCTTCTGGTGAGGCAATGATTCTGGCAAAGTGATTCAGTTGTTCCAAAACCTGATTTGGTTGTAAGAAAATTTCTTCTGGCGACAAAATAGGATGATCAACATTATGGCGACGGTCTTCATAGCGTCGAACCACATCTTTCCAAAAACCGGTTAAGTCTTCATCCAGATGCTTATCTGTAATGACAATGCCATTCCGTGGTAAGTACGCCATCAGGGTACTTTGTGTTTCCATCGCTTCTTTGCTAAAGAATAACGGGAAATAAAACTCAAGCCCTGGAGAAGCAATACCCTCTAAAACGTCCTGATAAACTGGATTTTTCTTCGGATTAGCACTCGGAAAACTTTCTGCATAACGGTCACGAAAAGTCGTACGCCCTTCTTTGAGTGGAAATTCTTTGGCCGGCAATACCGAAAACTGTTGTAAATTTTGAGTGGTTCTTTGCGTTTCAGGATCAAAGAATTTTAAGCTCTCAATTTCATCATCAAACAAATCAATGCGGATCGGCGAATTTTGCCCGGATGCGTAAATATCCATAATGCTGCCGCGTACCGCAAATTCACCATGATCATAAACGGTATCGACCAAATGATAGCCGGCTTGGATCAAACGCAGTTTTTGTTGTTCTAATTCAAATTTTTGTCCCACTTTAATATCGAAATGCTCACCCAACACCCACGAAGTCGGTGCGACACGCTGCACTAGCGTTGATGCAGATAAAAGCAACACACCTTGTTGTGGCATATTCGATAAAATTGAAAGACGTTCTGACACAATATCTTGATGAGGAGATAACCGGTCATAAGGAAGAATTTCCCAATCTGGGAAAATGGTCGGTTTTATCCCGTAAAATTCTAATTCACTTTCCAACTGTCCCAAATGCTGATTGTTTCTGGCAACCACAATGAATAACTGCTTATTTTTCGTGGCAATTTCTTTAAACAACAAAGCGGCTGATGAGCCTTGTAAATTACCGACCCAGCGTTTTTCGCCTGCTTTTAATTGCTGCAGATTTAATTGGGAAATTTCTTGTTGGAACATGTATATAGCTTTTGGTCTAAATGACATGAGCAGTATATTAGCATGGGTTTTTTCTCGGTTGAGTTATTTTTATATGCGACCGTTTTTTCCATCTAAATCCTTTTAGATGTCATGTCTTCAAAGCCTGTTTTCCAATTATTTTTCGCGTAAGAAATTGCGATAATAGTCATTCAGCTTTTTAATGATGTGCTTCAACTGCAATAAATTTTCTTCAGTATTGCCTAAACGTGCTACAAAACGTTGACTGGCAATTTCCAGATCAATTTTTTCATTGATAATCATGGCAGTGAAATACAATTCTTTTAAATCATCAAATTTGTTTAATTTTCGATTCGAGAAATATGATAAACGTTCAGACCATTCATTGAGCACAATACCATCGACGATATAGCCCTGTTCTTGATGGAATTGGATATTATTTTCTTGAAAAAAAAGTTGTTCAGGAGATGGCTTGGAACTTTTAAATAGTCTTGAACTTGTAAATAGTCCGGCAAGTTTATTCAACATAAGCATTACAATTATTAAAAATCCTGACCATTTTAACCCTCAGCTGCTTTATCTCCAGCACTATTTTTCATAAAAAGAGCAGCAGCTTAAACTGCTACCCTTTCAACACCGTGACAATTAAAGTTTTGCACAAAGCGAGTTAACTCACTTGTGCCAATAGCTCATGTTGTGCTGTCACTTCTGAAACCAGATTGCTAAAGGCAAATATTTCATCTAACTGTTCTTGGGTCAGTAATTCCTGCTCCAAGACAATCTGTTGAATGGTTTTGTTTTCCGCAATACATTGCTTGCCAATTTCATCACATTTGGCATGACCCAAAATTGGATCGAGCAAAGTTACAATGCCGACACTTCGCATCACAGCGTCGTAGCACACTTGTTCATTGGCTTGAATGCCTTGAATACATTTACTATCCAAACTCGAAATGGCTTGGGTTAACAATTCAATCGATTCATTAATTGCAATCGCTATGACAGGTTCCATCACATTTAACTGTAATTGCCCCGCTTCTGCGGCCATGGTGACGGTTAAATCATTACCAATCACTCTATAAGCAATTTGATTCACCACTTCAGGAATCACGGGATTGATTTTGGCAGGCATAATCGATGAGCCGGCTTGTAATTCAGGTAAGCGAATTTCACCCAAACCGGTACGTGGCCCCGAACTTAATAAGCGCAAGTCATTACAGATTTTTGAAAGTTTCACCGCAAGGCGTTTAAGCGTACTGGATAAAATAATAAACACGCCACAATCGCTGGTGGCTTCAACATAATCTTCCGCACCAATTAAATTTAGTCCGGTAATTTTATTCAAAGACTGAATGGCTTCATGCGCATAGCCTTTGGGTGTATTCACCCCTGTACCAATGGCTGTTGCACCCAAATTCACTTCCAGTAAAAGTTCACGTGTCCGTTGAATCAGTCGTATATCTTCTTTTAACAAAGTTGCAAAAGCACGAAACTCTTGTCCCAAGGTCATCGGAACGGCATCTTGTAATTGGGTACGCCCCATTTTTAAAACAAACTGAAACTCTGCAACCTTTATATGCAGCGTATCAACTAATTTTTGAATCTGAAGCAATAAATCGTCCAGACTATAATAGGTTGCCAAGCGCAAAGCCGTGGGATAGACATCATTGGTCGATTGGGATTTATTGACATGATCATTGGGGTGAATATGTTCATATTGCCCCTTATGAAAACCTAAATGCTCTAATGCAATATTGGCCAATACTTCATTGGTATTCATATTAATAGACGTACCCGCTCCCCCTTGATAAACATCCAAAGGAAAAGCATGACTCCATTTCTCTGGAGATTCGATTAATTCATTACACGCCCGCTGAATCACCTGACTGACTTGTTCAGAAATTTTGCTAAATTTTAAATTGGTCTGTGCTGAAGCTTTTTTGACTTGGGCCAAAGCACGAATAAAATGATGATGATTTCCGACTTTCTGATTAGAGATTTGAAAATTCTCTAAAGCCCGTAAGGTATGAATGCCGTAATAACATGCTGCCGGAACTTCCTTTGCTCCCAACAAATCACGCTCTATTCTTGTATTATCGAGTTGAACCGTAGACACTTTTAATATACTCACATTTATGCACTAGAATTGTGCAATTGAAAAAATATTAAACCTTTGTTCTATTTTGAATATTGTAAAAAGATATTTATTTGGCAATGCTCTATAACCAATTACAGCAGCTTTGTAGCTATTGTAAACACTTGTAACTACCTTTTCGTTTTCAATTTTTCTGATCAAAAAATTAAATTCAAAAATCTTTTTAGAGTGATTTTCAATTCACACTAAACCTTTAGGCTGACCCTATAAATGACATTAAGCACCAAATTTATAAATTATTAATTTTATTATATTTTTATAAATTGTATCTAAAAATACATTCCGCTACACAACACGCTATTAAATCCCTTCGAAATGTAACAGAACGTAATTTCAATTTTATGTTTGAATCACCGCCTTACTGAATATGTATAAAAATTCATCTTGGACAGATGTATCCATAAGGACAGAAGGATGAGCACATGAGTCAACTGAACCCGACATTAATCACATTTATTTTTTATATCCTCGCCATGGTCGGTATAGGACTATATGCCTATAAGGCAACGACCGATTTTTCAGATTATATTCTTGGTGGACGGAGTCTAGGCAGCGTGGTCACCGCACTTTCGGCAGGTGCATCGGATATGAGTGGCTGGTTGTTGATGGGGCTGCCCGGCGCAATTTATCTGTCAGGCTTATCGGAAGCGTGGATTGCCATTGGCCTGATTATAGGGGCATGGCTGAATTGGCTATTGGTTGCAGGTCGCTTACGTGTGCATACCGAAGTGCAAAATAATGCATTAACCCTGCCCGATTATTTCACCAGTCGTTTTGGTGACCGTAAACGTATGCTACGTATAATTTCAGCTTTAGTGATTCTGGTGTTTTTCTCGATTTATTGTGCTTCTGGCATGGTGGCAGGCGCTCGATTATTTGAGAGTATTTTTGGTATGTCTTACACGACTGCCCTGTGGATCAGTGCAATTGCAACCATTAGCTATGTGTGTATTGGCGGCTTTCTGGCCATTAGTTGGACTGATACTTTCCAAGCTGGTTTGATGATTTTCGCCTTGATTCTGACCCCTATTATGGCTTACCTCGCACTGGGTGATCACAGTCAACAGTTGGCAACCGTGATTGAAACTGCTCGTCCTCATGCCACCAATATGCTTTCAGGTTTAAGTACGGTTGCCATTTTATCCTCCCTGGCTTGGGGCTTAGGCTATTTTGGTCAGCCGCATATTCTGGTTCGTTTTATGGCAGCGGATTCGGTTAAGACCATTCCAGCGGCACGTCGGATTGGCATGAGTTGGATGATTCTATGTTTAGGTGGTGCTGTGGGTGCGGGTTTCATTGGCATTGCCTACTTCCAGTATCACCCAGAACTTGCAACCGTGGTATCACAGAATCCTGAAACCATTTTTATGGAACTAACCAAAATTCTGTTTAATCCATGGATTGCAGGGATTATTTTGGCTGCCATTTTAGCTGCTGTGATGAGTACCCTCAGCTGTCAGCTTTTGGTCTGTTCAAGCACCTTAACTGAAGATTTATATAAATCATTTTTACGTAAAAATGCCTCTCAAAAGGAATTGGTCTGGGTTGGACGCTTCATGGTGTTAGCCATTGCAGTGCTAGCGATTGGCCTTGCCAGTAACCCAAGTAGCAAAGTTTTAGGTCTAGTTGCCTATGCCTGGGCAGGTTTCGGTGCTGCTTTTGGTCCGCTGATTATCTTGTCCTTGTTCTGGAAACGCATGACCTTAAACGGCGCAATTATGGGGATCATTGTCGGTGCTGTGACGGTTATTTTGTGGAAGAATACCATGGCGAGTACGGGACTGTATGAAATTATTCCCGGCTTTATTCTGTCATTTGTGAGCATTATTATGGTGAGCTTGCTTGAAAAAGCACCGTCTCAAGAAGTGATTCAACGTTTTGAACAGGCAGATGAATTGTATAAAAAAGAAATGGCTGAGTTAAAAAATGGCATACCGGCCCAAGCTAAAAATTCATTATAAAGTTCAGATGAGTTGTATCGAAATTTGAATCAGATCTAAGGGGCTTATGCCCCTTTTATTAATTCTATTTTTGCATTTTGGTTTTCAGATGAATCTTGGAGCTTTCTTTAATCACTTCCATCACCGGATAACTTCGAGTTTCTTTTACCCCCGGAAGTTGCCATAGCACTTGCCCTGAAATCTTGCGGAATTCTTCCATGCTGGCGCAGCGAATTTTCACCACAAAATCAAAACCGCCACTAATCATATGACATTCCACAATTTCAGGATACTGCATTACAGCATCTGAAAATTCATCCAAGACATTGGGTGTGGTTTTATCCAGTAAAATTTCTACAAAAACCACAAAACTGGCATTCAACATGTCGGGATTCAGCTTGGCTTCATAGCCTAAAATAAAACCATCTTTCACTAATTTCTGTACACGGGCCAACGCTGCTGTCGGGGACAAATTCACAGCTTCAGCCAATTTTATATTTGAAATTCGTCCATCATTTTGCAGAATATCTAAAATTTTGATATCTGTTCGGTCCAATGTAAAAATCGGGCTGGTCATCTGAATTATTCTCTAAAATGAATAAAAATTATAGTGAGTTATTCGGCGTTCTTTCTGTAATCATAAATTATATAAGGTATTTCACTCAACAAAAATATTGGCAGTCACAGGACGTTGGCATGAATATGATGGACACAGACACTCGCCTCAATACGGCAAAACCTCACTTTGAATATATTACTGAATTCAAAGAAAAGAATGATTATGAAGTTGAAATAAACACTGCTTGGCGTCGTGCTGAACCCGATTGTGTGGAACATTTACTTGAACATAGCCAAATTTCTGAACAGCTGAATCAGCGTATTTATGACCTGGCCTTCAATCTTGCGCATACCCTGCGTGAGCGTAAAAGCTCTGCTGGTAAAGCTGGAATTGTGCAAGGTTTATTACAAGAATTTTCATTGTCTTCTCAAGAAGGCATTGCACTGATGTGTCTGGCGGAAGCATTGCTTCGTATTCCGGACAGTGCGACACGTGACTTGCTGATTCGTGACAAAATTAATCAGGGCAACTGGAAAGAACATGTCGGGCAAAGTAGCCTGATGTTTGTCAATGCCGCTGCATGGGGCTTAATGCTGACCGGAAAACTGATGGAAACGCCAAAGCAAAATAGCTTGTCTGGCGTCCTCACTGGTCTTTTAGCGCGTAGTGGTCGGGGTATTATCCGTAAAGCCGTGGATGTGGCAATGCGGATGATGGGAGAACAGTTTGTCACTGGTGAAACCATTCAAGAAGCGCTAGAACATGCAGAACCTTTAGAAGATAAGGGCTTCCGTTACTCTTATGACATGCTCGGTGAAGCGGCCCTAACGGATCACGATGCTGAACGCTATTACCAAGATTATAGCGATGCCATCCATGCCATTGGTCAGGCATCCAAAGACAAAGATGTATATGATGGTCCGGGCATTTCAATCAAGCTTTCTGCCCTGCATCCACGCTATCAACGTGCGCAGATTGACCGTGTGCATGACGAACTGTATCCAAAAGTGCTGCAATTGGCGGAACTGTCAAAACGCTACAATATTGGTCTAAATATTGATGCCGAAGAATCTGAACGTCTGGAAATATCTTTAGAATTACTAGAGCGTCTGTGTTTTGAGCCTAGCCTTGCCGACTGGAAAGGTATTGGCTTTGTGATTCAGGCTTATCAAAAACGCTGTTTCTACGTGGTTGACTATGTGGTGGACTTAGCAAAACGCAGTCAAAAACGCTTGATGATTCGTCTGGTCAAAGGCGCGTACTGGGATAGCGAAATCAAGAAAGCTCAAATTGATGGCATGACCGACTATCCGGTATTTACCCGTAAAGTGCATACTGATTTATCTTATATTGCCTGTGCAAAAAAACTCTTAGCAGCACCACAACAGATTTACCCACAGTTTGCGACGCATAATGCCCAAACACTTGCGACCATTTACCATTTGGCTAATCCAGAGCAATACTACACCGGTCAATATGAGTTCCAGTGTTTGCATGGCATGGGCGAACCCCTGTATGAACAGGTGGTGGGCAATAAAAAAGATAATAAACTCGATGTGCCGTGCCGTATCTATGCACCCGTGGGGAATCATGAAACTTTACTGGCTTATCTGGTGCGACGTTTACTGGAAAATGGTGCCAATACCTCTTTCGTGAATCGTATTGCAGATAAAACCTTAAAGATTGATGAACTGATTGAAAATCCACATTCAGAAATTTTAAAAAATGCAGCCAGAGAATCGCAAATGGGTCAAAAGCATCCGGCTATTCCCTTAGCTCCAGATCTATACGGCGATATTCGTCCGAATTCAGCCGGTTTAGATTTAGCAAATGATCATGAGTTAATGCTCCTGAATCAAACTGCACAAAATTTCAGTCAACATCAATGGCAAGCTCAAGCTTTAGGTAAAAACCTAGCTATTGAAAATAGCACTAATGATGGAAGCTCTCACAACCTGGCTATTTTAAATCCTGCCAATTATTTAGATATCGTCGGTCATGTACAGGAAGCAACCGTTGAGCAAGTGAATCTGGCACTTGAAAATGCCGTCAATGCCCAAGCTGAATGGAGCAATACACCGAAAAATACACGTGCAGCTTACCTTCAACGCGCTGCGGATATCATGCAATCACGCATGCAAGAACTGATGGTTTTACTGTGCCGTGAAAGTGGTAAAACTTATGCCAATGCCATTGCAGAAGTTCGCGAAGCTGTGGACTTCCTGCGTTATTACGCCGCTCAAATAATCGATCTGGATCAAGACACGGTTATTCAACCATTCGGTACGGTGTTATGTATTAGCCCGTGGAATTTCCCTTTGGCTATTTTTACCGGACAAATTTCGGCTGCTCTGGTTGCCGGAAATACTGTCATTGCAAAACCTGCTGAACAAACACCACTGATTGCCGCTCAAGCGATTCAAATCTTATGGCAAGCCGGTATTCCTCAAGATGTTGTGCAACTTCTTCCGGGACAAGGTGAAACAGTTGGTGCGCAATTAAGTGGGGATGCTCGCATTCAAGGCATCATGTTTACCGGTTCAACTGAAGTTGCCAAAATTTTGCAAAAAACTCTGGCACAACGACTGAGTAAATCCGGCCAACCTATTCCACTCATTGCGGAAACTGGTGGTCAAAATGCCATGATTGTCGACTCATCTGCATTAACGGAACAGGTTATTTTGGATGTTATAAGCTCGGCTTATGACAGTGCCGGTCAGCGCTGTTCAGCTTTACGTGTACTCTGCGTTCAAGAAGACAATGCCGATAGTGTTATCAATATGCTGAAAGGTGCAATGCAACAACTGCGTGTTGGTAATCCATTTCTATTAAAAACTGATATCGGCCCTGTCATTGATATTGAGGCGCAAAACAATATTCAAAAACATATTGATCAGATGCGCAGTAAAGGTCATCCCGCCCATCAGTTGATGTTGAATGCGGCACAAGATCAATCTTTAACCCAAGGTACTTTTATTCCACCGACTTTGATTGAATTGCCTAATCTGGATGATTTGCAACGTGAAGTGTTTGGTCCGGTTTTACATGTGATCCGTTATAAATATGGTCAATTAGAACAGCTTTTAGAACAAATCAATGCCAAAGGTTATGGCCTGACTATGGGGTTACATACCCGTATTGATGAAACCATTCAGACCGTGATTGCACATGCTGAAGTCGGCAACCTATATATAAATCGAAATATTGTTGGCGCTGTGGTCGGGGTACAGCCTTTTGGTGGTGAAGGTCTTTCAGGTACCGGTCCTAAAGCAGGCGGTCCGATTTATCTGTACCGTTTGATGCAGCACTGTTCAGCGAAAAAACTAGCGATTCCATTCGCAACTTATGCTCAAGCTACACAGCCAGCACATCAGCCCCTATACGAGATATTTTACACTTGGGCAGAAAAGAACTCCCCTCAATATCAACTGACTCCATGCCCTGTTTTTTGCTCTGGCCATCATTATGAACTACAAGGGCCGACAGGGGAAAGCAATCAATATGTAGTGCTACCAAGAAAACGTGTCCTTTCTTTGGCCGATCAAGAGCAGGATCAGATTCAGCAATTGGCTGCAATTTTTGCGGTCGGCAGTCAGCCAACCGTACTTGCTGAAAATACCTTTGTACTCAAGTATCTGCCTAAGATGCCAAAAGAAATTGTAGACAGTTTCGCGATTATCCAAAGTATTGAAACAGATGATTTTGATGCAGTTCTCCACCACGGAAGCAAAGCTCAACTGCAAAAGTTGCAAACTCTAATTGCCTCGCGCCAAGGTGTGATTATTGGCATCACCCATTTGCAGCCGTTTGACCACGAGATTCCATTAGAACGATTGGTGATTGAACGTGCCATCAGTATCAATACCGCAGCAGCAGGAGGTAATGCCAGCCTGATGACCTTAATTTGAAGCTCAATTTAAAAACTTAATTTCAGCGCTTAATCCTATAACTGGATGTTTTTCCTCTTTACCAAGTCAACTACTCCCTGGTCAGGTTGGCTTGGTTTCTTTTTCTTATTCTTATGTTTAGATTTCCCATATTTCCTCTATTCCCCCTAATTCAGCGAGTCGTTATTCCATTTATGAGCCAAGCTTAGGATTACTCAAAATAGAATTGCTCTAAACAAACAATCTAAAGATCGACCTAAAATTTCTGTACAAACGATATTTCTACCGCTGAATGGGCAATAAGTTTAGTCATCTTATGCAAACTTTGTTACCATCCCTGTTTTAATGTGTTTGTGATTTTTACTGCATATGACTTCAGCTTATCAGTTACAACTTGATGCCAAGATTGCACGTATTTCTGCTCAATTTGCCGAGTTTAATCCCCCTTCTTTAGAAGTATTTCAGTCGCCTGAACAAAACTTCCGTATGCGCGCAGAATTCCGTATTTGGCATACTGAAGATGATATGTTCTATGCGATGTTTGAACGCAGCGAAGACAACCAAAAACAAGTGATTCGCATTGACGAATTCCCAATTGCAGACAAAAGCATTAATCAACTGATGCCAATTTTACTGCAAGAACTAAAAAGCAACCCCGTATTATCTAAACGCTTATTTGAAGTTCACTTTCTGGCGACTTTAAAAGGCGAAATTCTGGTGTCAATGATTTATCGTTGCCCGCTTGATACCGAATGGGAAAGCTTAGCTAAACAATTGGCTGAAAAACTGAATATCAAATTGATTGGTCGTAGCCGCGGTCAAAAAGTGGTATTAAGCGATGAATTTGTGGTTGAAGAACTGCAAGTGTTTGATCGTACTTACAAATATAAACAAGTCGAAAGCAGCTTTACTCAGCCAAATGCGCAAGTCTGCCAAAAGATGCTGGAATGGGCATGTCATGCTGCTGAACAGTCCGATAAAGACTTACTCGAATTGTATTGTGGTAATGGTAACTTCACTCTCCCGCTTTCAACCAAGTTCAACCGTGTGCTTGCTACAGAATTGGCTAAATCATCTGTTTATGCTGCGCAGTGGAATATTGAACAAAACCAGATTGATAATATTCAAGTCGCACGTTTATCGGCTGAAGATTTTACCCAAGCCTACAATGGTGAACGTGAATTCCGCCGCTTGCAGGAAGCCGAGATTGATATCTCCAGCTACGATTTCGACACTGTGTTTGTTGATCCACCGCGTGCGGGTATTGATGATGAAACTTTAAAACTGATCCAACGTTTTGAACGTATCATTTATATTTCATGTAATCCTGACACACTTGAAGACAACTTGAAGACCTTATCAACCACGCATAAAATTACCAAATTTGCGATGTTTGACCAGTTCCCATATACCCACCATGTAGAATCAGGTGTGTTACTGGAAAAGATTTAAACAATTTATGTCATTGTTAAGTTTGTATGTGTTGTTATCTAAATGAAGCTCAGTTGAGCTTCATTTTTATTTCATTGAAAATTAATCATTTATAAACAATTCTGAATAGTAAATCTCATAATATCGTTAAACTTGCTACCTATCATCGGAAAATTTAAAGTTCAAATGCTGCTTTTATCACTGACATAGGCTTGTATTATTTAGGAAATTGGATATATTTCGATCTATGTTAAGTTGCGTAAGAAGGCTCTATGAGTTTTTGGCAAAAGCTGTTTTCTGCTAATCAACAGCAAAACGAACACAAGAATCAAATCTCGTGTGTCGAAAATGATTGCTCTTGTAAATCGAATGAACAACTGATCCAGGCTTTAGCAAAAGCGACAGATGAAGATGTCATCATTGGAATTAAAAAGGTTCTAGCTTCACGAGGTTATAGCCGTAAAGAGTTAAACGAATTACAGCATCTACCACTCCAATAGTAGAGTCTGACAAAAAGGCATTTAGTTCACTAAATGCCTTTTTTATTTGCCTGTCAAAACTGTTTATTTTTAGATTTTAATACTTCGAAACATAGTTCTGTTCATTCATCCAGAAATCTCTGTTCCCCTCTATTTAAAAGTGCTTTACTCATAAGTAAAATATTTAAAAAAATAAAATAAGCTTGGCTTAAGAATAAAAATTAGTCTAATTAAAAGGAAAATATATGGAACGGTATTATCCTAGACTGGCAATATTATGCAGCCTTATATCAAGTCATAGCATGGCCGCAGCAATGGATCAATCAGGCCAATCCTTGTTGCCTTTTCTCGAAGCCGGGCATTATTTTGAAGCCTCCATTAGCGCTGCTGATCCTGAAGTGTCAGGGCACACTTTAGGTACACGTCCAGATCTGGTCAATTCAGGTGTTGATGACTATTCAACAGATAATATTAGCCAGAATTTCCAATACTACAGTGCTGCCCTTAAACTTCAATTAAAGCCAGAACTCTCTTTCGGCATCCTTTACGATCAGCCATTTGGCTCAGACCTGCAATATCCACTCAAGGATAATGGCAGTTTCTCTGATCCGGCACTCAGTAGGCAAGGTACACAAATCAATGTGGATACCCAAAACCTGAGTCTAATTTTAGGCTATCAACCCCTTAAAAACTTTAATCTCTATGCAGGACCCGCCTTTCAAACTATTAAAGGTCATGTTTCTTTACGCGGATTGGTTTATGCAGACCTTAATGGCTATAACGCTATTTTTAAGGAAGATGCTGCTATCGGCTGGCTGGCTGGTTTCGCTTACCAACTGCCTGACATTGCATTTAAAGCCGCATTGACCTATCACTCCAAAATTGATCACAAAATCAATGTCACCGAAAATGTGTTAGGAACACCTCTGCTTTTGGTTGGTGAAACTAAAACTAAAATTTCCACACCACAGTCTGTCAATCTCGATTTTCAAACGGCGATTACCGTCAGTACTTTGCTTTACTCCAATATACGTTGGGTCAACTGGAAAGATTTTGTGATCCGTCCAACCCAATTCGGTGCATTATCTCAACTAGCAACCACTACACTGAGTAGTGGAACTTATACCGGTGGATTCAATCTAGATGACTATCAAAAGAATCAGTGGAGCGCGACTGTGGGTGTGGCAAAAAAATGGACGCCACAATGGTCTAGCGCTTTTAATATCGGCTGGGATTCTGGTATAGGTGATCCGTCATCCATCCTTAATCCAACCAAAGGCTATTGGGGAATGGGTTTAGCAATGCAATACAATCCCGAACCCAATTACTTTATTTCAGGCGGCTTTAAATACTTTTGGTTGGGAGATGTAACGACACAGGATGGAACGTATTATTTACCCCTTCCAGGCGTTTCAGAAGCTTCAAAAGTGGGTGAATTCGAGGACAATCATGCCATAGGCTATGGTTTAAAAATTGGATATCATTTTTAACTTATGAATGATCTCATTCAGTTAAAAGTGAAATATTGATTTATATCTCATTCTAGATAAAAAATTTACAAAATAAAAACGTGCTTCAAATTATTCCAAATAAATGAATCATGATAAAAACAGTTTAAATAATTACTTAAATCCACAGATAATTTTAAGACTCAACACCGTAGTCTTTTTGACAGTTCTGCTCATCAATATAAGCAATCATAGGTCCAAGATTAAAATTTGAATCAGCACGTTTTAATTGCGGTATATATGCACTTGAAATCGAGCCATCCAGATACAACGCATTTTTCACTTTTAATTCTTGTTTAAAAAATTGTGCAAATTGATAAAAACTTACAGCAGTATGACTAATCACAAAATAGAGGGTTTGATCTTTAATCCCCACCCCATTCCGAATTTTCAATGAATCTGAATGCTCTAAAAATTGCGGGTTTATTTTTCCATTAATCACCAGCATTGGTCCAGATTGCGTCGCATAATCCGGATTAAACTTTATCTTAGAGTAATCATCTGTGGTGGTAATCAGGCTTTTATTTTGATTCCAAGCCAGCACACCATTCGGCTGAATATGAAAATTGCCGAAGCCTTGTTTTACCGTGTTTAATTTTTGCTTTTGTTGTGATGATTCTATGTATAAACCGACTGCAGAATAATCTGAATGATACATCCCTACATTCATTGCAAATAATAACTTTTCACAGGACTTTAATTGCTTCTGAACGGCATCAAATTTATGCAGCGGTTGATTGGTTTTGGCATCTTTTAAGAATAAACGTAAGTTTTGAGGCTGCCTGATCTTTACCACATCTACCTTAAAAGCATCCCTTTGCCAATGTTCTGAGTAAACTTCTGCATAGCCTACTGAGGCCAAATTTAAAACGAAAATGACGGCATATTTTAAGAAAAATTGATTCTTCATTTTCATCTCCCCCCCAACGACTTAAGCATAGGCTGAAAATTTTATACAATGATGTAGTTTTTATAAAATAGTCATTAAGCTTAGTGAAATAGTCGATTCTTTGATAAAGAAGCAGTAAACTACGTCAACAAAATACATGTGTAACTTTATTGATTAAGCTTGGGATGCGAAAGCAGAAAATCCGATTTCCTTTAGGGACACATCTTATCGTTAAACACTTAGGCTATTCCCATCATGGCATTTATGCAGGGCGTGGCCGGGTGATTCATTACTCGGGTTTTGCTCACTTATTTAAAAAACGTCCAATTGAAATCACCTCACTGGAAAAATTCAGTTTCGGCAAAACCATTATTGTTCAACACTACAACAATCCTAAGTTTGTGGGTCGTAAAGTCATACGGCGTATGCGTTCACGAATGAATGAAAACAACTATCATCTGATTATTAATAACTGTGAACATCTGTGCACTTGGGCCATTACCGGTGTTGAAAGTAGTCCACAAGTCATGCGTATGATGAACCGCCTGACCACGATTGGTTACGTCAGTTCCATCATGAGTTATATGAACAGCATGTTGCTGACCATCACCACAACCTGTTTTGCTCTAGTGTTATACATCAAGAAAAAATTACGTGATAAAGCAAAAAAACGTATGTCACATTATTTATTATTAAAAGAGCAAAATCAAAAAAATCAGTGATCGCTGTTCTATAAAATTAGAATTTTTATGAGATAAAAAACCCATTTTCAGGGGATATTCGAAAAGAAGTCTCGGATTTTTATGCTCAGCTTCTGTCAAGCAACCAGTTGACTTCTAAATAAAATATCCACTTTTCAATTTTTAATGTCAGTTATTTTATTGAGTTAATAAGGCCTATAGTTTTTTCAAAAAAGCCATTTAAACAAATGGCGGCAATCTATCATTGACTAAATTTAACTGTGCGCCATATTCCAAATAGGCTTTGCAGCCATTCAGAACAGTAGTGAAATCACGCGTATGATCAATCACAAATTTAATCAGCTCTGATCCTTCTAGCGTAATATCATAATTGCGGATTCTTAGATAAGTTTCATAGTCGGAAATCTTCTCAAAAATGAGATCTACCGTGCTCTTGGGGTCCCCCCAAGTGAACTGGATCAGTTCATTATTAATCAGCTGCTCTACATAAATACTGGTGGTTATTTCATATTTTTCCCAGTACCAGTCTACGGTTTTATTCTCTATTAATGGTCCAGTCGAGGAAGTAAACCAAAACTTGCTGGTGATTTCAGGATCGATAAAGGCATTAAATACCTCTGCAACCGGTTTGCGAATTAACATCTGGGTTTCTATAACGACGCTCATTTTTATTACCCTCAGCTTTTTCTTATGTTGATAGCATAATTGCTTTCTGATTGAGTATTATTTTTATGCTAATAGAGGTAGCTAATCAATGAATATAAATAAAATCACACAATAAATATGACTTGCTCAAAAATAGCTTTATTAAACAAAAAAGCCCAACCGAAGTTGAGCTTTTTTAAATTAAACCACAAGTAAATTATTTACCTGGCTTAAAGCTATCTTTTAAGTCCAAAATACGGTTAAACACGGGTTTATCACTGGTGTGATCATATTGATCTGCCACGAAATAACCTTCACGTTCAAACTGGAAACGATCTTCAGGTTGAGCCTCTGCCAAAGCAGGTTCAATAATTGCTTGAAGTACAGTTAAAGACTCTGGGTTTAAGTGCGCAAGGAAATCATCATCTGCATCAGGAGCAGCTTCAGTAAACAAACGATCATAAACACGGACTTCTGCAGGAATACCTTTGGTTGCAGACACCCAATGCACCACGCCTTTGACTTTACGGCCTTCAGGATTTTTACCTAAGGTTTCAGGGTCAATTGAACATTTCAGTTCAACCACCTCACCATTGGCATCTTTAATCACTTCTTCGCATTTAATCACATAGGCATGACGTAAACGTACTTCACCTTCAGGAATCAAACGTTTAAAGCCTTTAGGCGGCACTTCTTCAAAGTCTTTACGATCAATATAGATTTCTTTAGATAAAGGAATAATACGATCGCCCATGTCTACGTTCGGATGACGTGCATGCGTTAAGTCCATTTCTTCAGGCAAGTTGGTTAACGTCACTTTCAATGGATTTAACACCGCCATACCACGCGCAGCGGTATTTTCCAAAGACTGACGGATACAGTATTCAAGCATTGCAACATCAACAATACTGCCATCAACTTTAGAAACACCTACACGCTTACAAAAATCGCGCAGACCTTCAGGGGTAAAACCACGACGGCGCATACCGACTACGGTTGGCATACGTGGGTCATCCCAACCATTGACATGATTGCCTTCAACCAATTTACGCAATTTACGTTTAGAGGTAATGGTGTAATCGACGTTTAAACGGCTTGATTCGTACTGACGTGGAACAGATGGCGATTTAACTTTTTCAACCACCCAGTCATAGAACGGACGGTGATCTTGGAATTCCAAAGTACACAGTGAATGGGTAATGCCTTCAATCGCATCTGATAATGGATGCGCATAATCGTACATTGGGTACATTTTCCATTTATCACCGGTTTGATGATGTTCAGAATGCAGTACACGGTACAAAATAGGATCACGCATATGCACGTTTGGAGATGCCATATCAATTTTGGCACGCAGTACCGCTTGTCCTTCGCCAAGCTCACCATTACGCATTTGTTCAAAACGCGCCAGATTTTCTTCCACTGAAGCATCACGATAGGGTGAATTTTTACCTGGTTCTTTGAAATTACCGCGGTTGAGTTTAATTTCTTCAGGCGTTTGCAAATCGACATAAGCATCACCCTGTTTAATCAATTGAATTGCCCAAATATACAATTGATCAAAATAGCTTGATGCGTAGCGAGGTTCACCATTCCAGTTAAAACCTAACCATTTTACGTCATTGGCAATACCATCTACATATTCTTGTTCTTCTGCATCTGGATTGGTATCGTCAAAACGCAGGTTACATACGCCATCAAATTCTTGGGCAATACCAAAATTCAGACAAATGGCTTTTACGTGACCAATATGTAAATAACCATTTGGTTCTGGCGGGAAACGTGTCACCACTTGTTGTGTACGGCCTGCTGCTAGATCGTCAGTAATCACTTGGCGTACAAAGTCTAAGCCCGGCTGTTGTTCTTGCTGCGCAGCATCGACAGATTGATTTTGAGTTGTCGGGTTATTTGGCAGGGATGAAACAACATCATTCGGCTTCATAGTTGATAAATCACTTCTATAAGATAAAATAGGATAATTAAAACGCTTTTCTCGATTTTTAACAAAGAAAGTAACGTTTTTGCTTGCCTTGTAGTTTACAGTTTGCTTATGCTTCTCTCAACCAAAAACCCATGGCTTTTTTGTCCATGATCAGGAGATTATAGAATGAGTTTTCCTCAAGTCGAATTAAACACCAATAAAGGACGTATTGTTCTTGAATTAAACTCTGAAAAAGCACCTAAGACTGTTGCTAACTTTTTAGAATATGTTCGCGACGGTTTTTATGATGGCGTGATTTTTCACCGTGTAATTGAAAACTTCATGATCCAGGGCGGCGGCATGGATGAAAACTTCAAAGAAAAAGCAACCCGCGATTCTATTGAAAATGAAGCTGATAACGGTTTAAGCAATGAAATTGGTACAGTTGCAATGGCTCGTACGCAAGCGCCTCATTCTGCTTCTGCTCAATTCTTCATCAACGTAAGCAACAACAGCTTCCTGAACCATTCTGGTAAAACAGCGCAAGGTTGGGGTTATGCAGTTTTTGGTAAAGTAACTGAAGGCTTAGATGTTGTTGAAGCAATTAAAGGTGTTCGTACCGGTAACCGTGGTTACCACGCTGACGTTCCTTTAGAAAATGTTGTAATTGAATCTGCTAAAATTATTGCTGAGTAAATCTCCCTAAATCCCTCTTTATAAAAGAGGGACTTTTCTTCCCTTTTTAAAAGGGAGGTTAGGTGGGATTAAAAAAGGAAAATAAGTGACCTATCTGTTTATCGCTGATTTACATTTGTCACCTGAACACCCTCGACTCGTTCGGGGGTTTTTGGATTTATTAGATCACTATAAAAATAAAGACACCCAGCTCTATATCTTGGGTGACTGGTTTAACGCATGGATTGGTGATGATTACTCTGCCCCATGGCTAGATGAAATTGTCAGTGCTCTACAACAATTCACTCAAGCCGGTAATCATGTTTATTTTCAGGTCGGCAACCGTGACTTTGCACTGGGTCAACGCTTTTTAAAGCAGTTCAATGGTTCTATATTGCCTGAGGTAGATACCTTAAAGATTGGTGACATCCAAATCCGTCTTGAACATGGCGACCTGCTTTGTACCGATGATGTGTCCTACCAAAAATTCCGTAAAATTATTCGCAATCCGCTACTTTTAGGTTTTCTTAAAAGTATGCCATTAAGTTTCCGTCAAAAACTGGCGAATGGTTTCCGTAAAAAAAGTGCCGCAACCAAGCAAGTGAAGTCTTATAAGATAATGGATGTGAATCAACATGCAGTTGAACAATCACTTCAAACAGTGGATTTACTGATTCATGGACATACACATCGCCCTGCTATCCATAATGAAAATGATAAATCACGGATTGTTTTAGGCGACTGGCGTGAACATGAAGCACAAATTTTGGAAATTGATCCCGAACAGGTTTATCAAAGATTAGAATTAAAGACTTGGACTTATTAATTTTAGCTACTCAAGCCATTTTGATCGAATAAAAGCGAATTCATTTACAGCGTATTATTCATTACAACCGTTGTTTATTTATACTGAATATAATCAACTGATCCAATCGTTTCTTGATTTGTGAAACAATTCAAACATAATCAGCGTATATCATTTCATTCAATTTTAGAGATCCCCATGTCTGATTTTAGCAATATCACCGTGACCCATCATGATGACGGCAAAGTTTCACTTTTAATCGATGGAAAACCTGTTTCCGAGCGTTACGGTGTGCAATTTGAAAGTAATATTGTGGATGAATTAAAAGCACTGGAAGATGGTAAAGCACTTAAATTATTTGACCAGTTTATCTTCTCTCATAGCGATTTAAATTTTGAACATGCTTATAGCTACGTGACTTGCATGGTTAAAGCTGATTCTAATTATAAAGTGGTTTGTAACTTTGTTTATAAAATTACTGCTGCCGATCAAGCACCTATGGAAAACGTGATTACCAAGCAAGGTCAGCCTATGAGCAGCGAAGATATCCGTGAATTCATTAACAAGCATGTTGCAATGTCATTGAATGAATATACCGATTTAAAATACGCCTATTAATAAAAAAGCCCCTACTCGATAAAAGCAGGGGCTTTTTTTCAGTTTAAATAATTGTTTCAGATTAATATCCATTCGAAACTTTAGGTATATTTACCTCATCTTTATATTTGGCCAATAATTCACGAAGCGACTGCATCAACACACTGGTATCGACGCCCACTGCCACAAACTCTGTACCGAGTTCCAAATATTGCTGCGTGGCTTCATGCTGTGTCGATAAAATCCCTGCTGCTTTACCTGCTGCACGAATACGTGTAATGGCATCCACCACAGCTTTTTGAACCTCTGGATGGTTTGGATTACCTTGATAGCCCATGGTTGCGGACAAATCCACAGCACCTATAAATACACCATCAATGCCATCTACTTTTAAAATATCATCTAGATTTTCTAAGCCTGTCACCGATTCAATCTGAATCAACAGGCAAATATTTTCATGGGCTGTTTCGTAGTAATTCGGAATACTGTTCCAACGTGTGGCACGTGCCAGAGCCGCACCTACGCCACGGATGCCTTCTGGTGGATAACGCACTGCTTTGACCATGAGTTCTGCTTGTTCTACAGTTTCCACCATAGGAATCAGTAAGGTTTGTGCGCCAATATCTAACAATTGTTTAATCAGTTGCACACTGCCAATGGGTGGACGCACCACTGCTTGCGAAGGATAAGCTGCAATACTTTGCAATTGCGAAAGCGTAGTTCTTAAATCACTGGGCGCATGCTCACCATCTATGAGTAGCCAGTCGTATCCGGCATTGGCTGCAATTTCAGTAGCGTAGGCATCTGCCAGACCGACCCACAACCCAATTTGCTGTTGGGTTTTTAGTTTTCTTTTAAAGTGATTGCTAAAGTCCATACGCCTGCTCTCGGAATGGTCATACATTTTAATTAATATTGATTAAACGCCATTTTTCTAAAAGTACCAATATCGAAAACATATTTCTTGATCTGATAAAACTCTTAATTTATTGAAAGATACCCATCCTTCATTTTATAAAATCATGGATGACATTGGAAATGCGCTCTAAACAAGATACAAATACTGTCTTATAAAGTGTAATAAATTGAGTGAAGCATGGTATTTACTATGAATAATTTTTTATCATGCCAAAGTCTAAAGCGAGATCGATGTGTTATAAACCATTTGGATAGCGCTTCAGGTAAAATGCCAGACATAATTTATAAGTGGAGTAATCATTCATGGATCTTTTAAACGTCTCGAAAACCCGTTATACCACCAAAGCCTATAATCCTATTCGAAAAATTCCCAAGGAACAGGTTGCACGTTTATTAGAAATCTTACGTTTGACTCCATCGTCTATCAACATTCAACCTTGGCATTTTTTTATTGCTGACAATCAAGCAGCTAAAGAACGGATTGCCAAAGCATTGGTTGGGAAATATGCCTATAATGCACCTAAAGTGCTAGATTCTTCCCATACCATTTTGTTCTGTACTAAAGCAGATATCAGCGAACAGCATTTAGATAACTTGCTCACTCAAGATGACATCAGTGGTCGTTTTAAAGACGAAAAAGCCAAACAAGGCCAAAAAGATAGCCGCTCCGGTTATGTCAATTATTATCGCAATGAAAAAGGTGATATCCAGCGCTGGGCGGAAAATCAAACCTTTATTGCTTTAGGTCAAATTCTATTAGCTGCGGGAATTGAAGGCATTGATGCGACACCAATTGGTGGATTTGATGAACAAATCATCAATGATGAATTGCAGTTAACAGAGAAAGGTTTAGTGCCTTCGGTATTATTGACACTGGGTTATCGTAGTGAAAATGATTTCAATGCCCAACTGCCAAAATCCCGTCTAGACAAAGAACAGATTTTCACTCAGCTTTAATTAACGATTCATTACAATAAAAGGGGCCAATGTCCCCTTTTATTGTCATTTCAGGTCTTATTCTTGCAACAATATTGAGGTATATTTGCGCAAAAATAAAAGGTGGTTCACATCATGATCCCTGCTACAACTAAAATGCCGATGAAATTTGAATGCACACACTGCAATAAAATTTATATGCATCAATATCCTACCAGTGCGATTTCTTTTTACCCAACTTGTCCAGACTGTGAGCAGGCTGGCTTGCTGCTAGGGACAGCCGACACCATAGACATCGTGAAGCATCCGAAGACTTTTGCAAAGACCCTAATCAAACAGATATCGCATAAGCTAGGCAAAGCACACTAGCCAAACCTAAAACTAAACCTATAGCGGTAGCGGGTTTTAATTTTTCTTTAAAGATGATTAAGCCACTTAATGCACCAAATAGCACCACAAGAATATTCATACCTGCAAATACAATTGCAGGTGTGTCTTTCAATAAAATATGCGCTTTAACATACAGTGCAATATTGGCAAAATTCAGCACACCCAAACCTAGTCCGGCCAGAATGTTCTTTTTTCTACCCATGGTTTTTGTTGAAATTGCAATATAAGCCAATGACAATATAAAGGCACAGATGAACATTAAATTCAGCGCAACAGCGAACTGAACACCTAATCCTGTGGTGTACTTGAGCAACACATCAATTAAAGCATAGCCAAACCAAACAAGGGCAAGATATAACATCGCTTGCTTTGAAGATGGCTGCCCTGTTTCGGCTTTTTGATGTGAAAATAAAATACTGATTACTGCCGCAATACCCAAAGCAATCCCGATGATTTTTAGGGTATTAAACTGTTCCTGAAAAATGAAAAATGCTGACAATAGCGATAAAACCACAGATAAGCGCTGGGCAATCTCAGTTTTAATAATGCCGGCATATTGCAATGATTTGGCTAAACATAAAAAGATACTTGGCAGCAAAACACCTAAGACAACAATTAACCACCACGGCGTATTGACCATGGAAATATGCTGCAGATCTGGCTTAAACCATAGAAAGCACAACAGACTGGCTGAAGCGTAATTCCAGACAATCATTTGTAATGCATCAAAACCTTTGGCTTTGCATAGCTTTAAAAGAATTGAAATGATGACACTACAGCAGGCCGCAGCAAATATAAGTTCCATCTTTTGCCTTATTTTCCTGATTTATAATAGTTGAGGATTCGATATAAAAAAGCCCACAATAGATGTGGGCTTTCGATTATAGATAATCTTTAATGATTATTTATAACGATTCACCATTTTCTCTAAAGAAATTGGACGAATCTTGTCTGCATGACCTGCAGTACCAAATGCTGTGTAACGATCTACACAGATTTGTTTCATTGCATCTACAGTTGCAGAGAAGAATTTACGTGGATCGAATTCGCTTGGTTTTTCAGCCATCATACGACGCATCGCACCAGTAGAAGCCAAACGCAAGTCAGTGTCGATATTGATTTTACGAACACCGTGTTTGATTGCTTCAACCAGTTGTTCAACAGGTACACCATAAGTTTCTTTGATGTCGCCGCCGAATTCATTGATCACAGCCAACCATTCTTGTGGCACAGAGCTTGAACCGTGCATCACAAGATGGGTATTTGGCAATGCCGCATGAATTTCTTTAATGCGGTCAATCGCTAAAATATCACCTGTAGGTGGACGTGTGAATTTGTACGCACCGTGTGAAGTACCGACTGCAATTGCCAAAGCATCGACATTTGTATCTGCGACAAATTGAGTTGCTTCTTCAACCGAAGTTAAAAGCTGAGAATGGTCAAGTACGCCTTCAGCGCCTACGCCATCTTCTTCACCAGCCATACCGGTTTCAAGGCTACCCAGGCAACCAATTTCACCTTCAACTGAAACACCGCAAGCGTGCGCCATTTGAACTGTACGACGAGTTACATCTACATTGTATTCGTAACTTGTAGGTGTTTTACCGTCCGCACCCAATGAACCGTCCATCATTACAGATGAAAAGCCCAACTGGATCGAGCGTTGGCATACATCAGGGTCAGTACCATGATCTTGATGCATAACCACTGGAATATGTGGCCACTCTTCAATTGCTGCCAAAATTAAATGACGTAAGAACGGAGCGCCTGCATATTTACGAGCACCCGCAGATGCCTGAACAATAACAGGTGAATTCGTTTCGTCTGCGGCTAACATAATTGCGCGCATTTGTTCTAAGTTGTTTACGTTAAACGCTGGTACGCCGTAGTTGTGTTCGCCGGCGTGATCCAAGAGCTGGCGCAATGAGATAAGTGCCATAATGTCCTCCCAGTTGATGCCCCATATTCTACATGCTGATTGCTTTCAATTCAGTAATAAAAAACACTATTTCAAAAAAAATCCCTGCTTATGCAGGGACTTTTAAATAAAACACCACAAACTTAAGGTGCAGTGGCTTCAGAAGCTGCGGCTTCGGCTGCAGGAGTTGCTTCATCTGCATTCGCATTGGCTATTTCCGCAGGTACATCAGTATTTTTTTCATCCAGAACCGGTTTGTCAATTGAGTCGATTGCCGCTTGTTGCTCTGGTGTAATTTTTTCTTCTACGGCTGCTGTTGCAGCTGCGTCATTTTTTGGAGCTTCATCTTTCTTGGCACAAGCAGTTAAAGCTAAAGGTGCAATAAGGAGTGCTGCAAGTGTTAATTTCAAGTTCATCAGATTTTCCTAGGACAGGAGATTTAATGAACGTAATTTTATTGCAGATATATTTCATTTTGATGACTAAAATATGTATCCCAAAATGACAAAAGGCTGACCCTAGTCAACCTTTTGTCATATTTACTTTAGACTTAATCTGATTTAAAGCTTCAGATCTAAAGATTAAGCACGTTCAAGTAATACAGCAACTGCAGGAAGTGTTTTGCCTTCTACAAATTCAAGGAAAGCACCACCACCGGTAGAGATATAACCAATTTTGTCAGCTACTTCGTATTTGTCGATTGCAGCCAAAGTATCACCACCGCCCGCGATAGAGAAACCTGCAGACTCAGCAATCGCTAAAGACAATGCTTTAGTGCCTTCACCGAATTGATCGACTTCAAATACACCTACTGGACCATTCCAAAGAATCGTTTTTGAAGTCTTGATAATTTCAGCAAATGCTTTAGCCGTTTCTGGGCCAACGTCTAAAATCATGTCGTTGTCGGTTACATCAGCAACGTTTTTAACCACTGCTTTTGCTTTAGCCAATGAACCCAAGAAATCAGCAAAATCGATTTCAGCTGCATCCGCAACCACAACGTCTGTTGGAAGTGGAACTGATACTTTTGCAGCAATGGCTTTCGCTGTATCGATCAAATCATTTTCACACAATGATTTACCGACATTGAAGCCAGCAGCAGCCAGGAATGTATTGGCAATACCACCACCTACGATGATTTGATCGCAAATATCTGAAAGTGAAGTTAACACATCCAGTTTAGTTGAAACTTTAGAACCGGCAACAATCGCCACCATTGGTTTTTCAGGGGTTTTAAGTGCGCGACCTAGAGCATCCAGTTCAGCTGCAAGTAATGGACCTGCTGCTGCAACTGCGGCAAAACGAGCTACGCCTTCAGTCGATGCTTCGGCACGGTGTGCAGTACCAAATGCATCCATCACGAATACATCGCAAAGTGCTGCATATTTTTGTGCAAGTTCAGGATTGTTTTTCTTTTCACCCGGGTTGAAACGCACGTTTTCAAGCAATACAACCTGACCTGCGGCAACTTCAACACCATCTAAGTAGTCAGTCAATAATTTAACGTCTTGACCCAAAGCTTGAGTCAAATAAGCAGCAACAGGAGCTAAAGACTGTTCTGGTTTAGGTTCACCTTCAACGGGACGACCTAGGTGAGAACAAACCATTACCGCAGCGCCTTTTTCTACCGCTGCTTTAATTGTAGGAAGCGCCGCGCGTAAACGTGCATCACTTGTAATTTCACCATTTTTTACAGGCACGTTTAAATCTTCACGGATAAGAACACGTTTACCTGTTAAATCGAGGTCAGTCATACGCTGAAAATTCATGTATAGCTCTCTTTATAGATATAAAAACCGCCCGATTTTAAATGATTATGTAGAAAAAGGTTAGCTTCTTTTGCATAAAAGCTGTCGAAAGGCAAAGTTTTGATTATCATAGTCAAAAGCCACTCCATGATTTAGAGCTTATGTCTATTCACCCAGATCCAAATATCAATCGTTTAAATGTTTTAGGCGAACCTATGGCTAGCTGTTGCTATGCTCCTATTACCGGATATTTTCGTAACGGCTTTTGTCATACTGCTACAACAGATCTAGGTCAGCATACAATGTGTGCACAAATGACCGCTGAGTTTCTTAATTTTTCGCAAAAAGTAGGTAATGACTTGATCACACCGTTACCAGAAGTCGATTTCCCGGGTTTAGAGCCCGGTGATTTTTGGTGTATTTGTGTGACCCGTTGGGTTGAAGCATACCAGGCCGGTATCGCCCCTCCCATTAAAATTCAAGCTTGCCATCAAGCTGTGCTCTCTTATGTTCCGCTTGATGTGCTTATGGAATATGCAGTGTGATGAGTACTCCCCAAATTATTTTGGCTTCAAGCAGCCAAACCCGTAAAGACTTAATGAACCGCCTGCGCATCGATTATCAAAGTATCGTGCCTGATATTGATGAATCTCCCCGTGGTGAAAATCATGCGGATCATTTGGCAAAAAGACTGGCTTTTGAAAAAGCCAAAGCCATTTCAGAACAATATCCAGAAGCGATTGTGATTGGATCCGACCAGGTTGCTTGGCGTGAAGGCGCACCAGATATTTTTATTGGCAAACCACTAACTGTTGAAAAAGCAGTAAAACAGTTACAAGCCAATTCAGATAAAATTGTCTATTTCAGTACCGCATTAAGTGTTCAGCAGCAATCAACCGGCTTTGAACAAACGCTGGTTGAACACTATAAGGTCAAATTTCGCAAACTCAGTCTTGCTGAAATTGAGCGTTATATTGAAGTAGAACAACCTTTAATGTGTGCCGGCAGTTTCAAATGTGAAAGCCTGGGTATTAGCCTGTTTGAGCAAATGAATGGGCAAGACCAAACTACGCTAATGGGCATGCCGATGATTCAGCTTTGCCATATCCTGCGTCAACTGAATATTTTAGTTCCTTAATTTTAGGCTGTATTTATGTCTCAACCTTTAGATGTATTAGGCGGAATTACCGCTGAACAATTTCTTGCCGAATATTGGCAAAAAAAACCATTACTGGTACGTAATGCGCTTCCTAAAATTGTGAATCTGTTAGAACCTAACGATGTGATGGAACTTGCACTGGATGAAAATGTCAGTGCCCGTTTAATCAAACAAAAAGATAAAGATCCCAACCAATGGTCTGTGAAATCATCGCCTTTAACGAAAGCTGATTTCCAGAAGATGCCAAAGCTTTGGACTTTACTCGTACAAGCGGTGGATCATTACTCTTTTGACCTTGCTGAACTTTGGAAAAAATTTCCTTTTATTCCGCAGTGGCGTCGTGATGACATCATGGTGTCGTATGCCCAAAAAGGCGGCTCAGTCGGTAAACATTTCGATTTTTACGATGTGTTTTTAGTACAGGGTCATGGACACCGTCGCTGGCAGTTAGGTCAAATGTGCGATGCCGAAAGCGAATTTGTTGCAGGCCAACCATTAAAATTACTGCCAGAGATGGAAGTTCATTTTGATGAAGTTTTAGCACCAGGCGATTTGCTCTATGTACCACCAGGTCTGTCTCATTACGGCGTAGCAGAAGATGACTGCCTGACCTACTCATTTGGTTTCCGTATGCCAAATGTGGCCGAAATGATGGATCGCGTAAGTGATAAATTTGCCGCGGATCAATTGCTTAAAAACCCACTGACTGACATTATTCGCGACAAAATCAGCCCGATCGGTCAAATCAGTCAGGCTGAACTTGAGTATTTAAAAGCAGAACTTTTAGCACAATTGCAAAATCCAACCGTGCTTGAAGATGCACTCATGAGCCTGATGTCGGAACCAAAATATCCTGAAAACATTCCAGAGGCAGAAGCCATTGGTACAGGTGATTTGGAAGAAGCGTTGGATCAAGGTTATTCCCTCATTCTTGAGCCAGCATCACGTCTACTTTATACCGAAGACGAAGATGAGTTGCTGTTCTGGGCCAATGGTGAAGGCATTTGTATTTCAGATGCGTTTGCACCGATTTTAAAACAATTGGCTGATGGCAGTTCAGTATTACTCGATGAAAATCTTTATGATCCAGATATGCTGGAAGACATCGTAAACCTGTTAAATGAATCGATTCTGATGTTATTACCTGCTACAGAGCAAGAATAAACCAAGCAAAAAGGGGAAATTAGATTTCCCCTTTTTTATATTCTAGAAGCATTAAAGTTTATTTTTTAGAAAAATCAAAAGCGAAATAACTTATAAATTTTAGTTTTTCGCAACTCGATAATATGAAGTGGCTAAATAAATATGCGTATGTATTTGCACCATTTCATCATGATAGTGCCTTATTCCAATAACGTTAGTTTCAGCTGCATAAATAAAATCATTTAAGCTGAACAATCGCTTGGATTATCGTACAACCTTCTTCAGAAGATAAATTAAGTTCTGCCCCCATGCGCTCTAAGCGCATTTTCATGCTGCGCATCCCAACACTTAATCCCTGTTGTGCCACACAATCCGTATTAAAACCCACACCATCATCCTGTATGGTCAAAATCAATTGATTTTCCAAAAGATAAGTCATCGCCACTTTCACATTTTTTGCCTGACTGTGTTTAATCACATTGGTTAAACTTTCTTCTAATACTCGAATCAAGGTCAAACACTGGAGCGCTGTGGGTACCGCCTGCCACTCACGAGGAAAAGCCCATTTAGAATGAATATCTAATTCCTCCATCAGCTGACTAAAACGGTGCCTGACGGGCGCAACCCACATGACTGGACTGACTGGAATTTTATTATCAGCAGAAGAACCACTATCAATAATTTGCCTTAAATCATCTCTTAATAATTTGAGCATCGATAAAAATTGCTGATTCGGAATATTATGTGCACTTTGATCCACTAAAATCATGGAGCGAACCAGGGAGGCCCCCAAACCATCATGTAAATCATGGGATAAATGTATTCTTTCTTGCAGCCTAACATTCTCAAGCTCTAACTGATGCTTTTCATTCAGACTTGAACTCAGGTCTTCCCCAACTTGTTTAACTTTGACTTCTAATGCGGCATTAAATGTTTCTATTTTTTTTACGTTGCGTGTCAATCTCGTACCCAATATGACCACCACAAAAAAGGTAATAATCGGTGAGGAATAAGGTGATAATGGTCGTGCATCAGCTGTAGATTCCGATAATAACAATAGAATATCGAGTACAGCAAAACTGCAGATTCCGATTAAGCAAATGGCTAAAAAAATATAATCTGCTCGTCGAGATTTAATAGCACAATAGCTTATATATATACAGGTAAAGAAAAACAAGCCCACATAAATTAAAAATATTAGTGGAAAGACAAAATAAATAAATTGCTGTGGGGTGAAAAAGATACACGCGATGGCAAGTCCAGTCGCAAAATAAATCGAAGCTTCAATTTTGGCTAAATGCGTTCGGATAAATCTGAGTAAATAAATACAGAAACTAACAATATACAGGACAAAGAAAGCCAAATTTGTTTGGATTGCCATTAAGCTGGTTGGATATGGAAATGTCTCTGTCACCAATACATTGGAAATAAATAATACCCACAATAATGAACTTAATGCGAACCATCCAAAGGGGGTTTCTTTCGGTCTTAATAACCAGATCACAAAACAGATGATCCCAAAAGTGATCGATAAAATGATGTTGATTTGAAATAATGTTCTGCGGTTCCAGATTTTGCTTTGATGGATTTCATAATTGCTTTGCACATTATTAAAGGAAATCGTACCAAGCCCTGGAGATTGAAAGGCAAAACCCTTCACATAAATCAAAATTTCATTTTCATTAGATCTTAATCCCGATATCGGTAAGATCCAATAACGCGGCATATTCCAGCTTTTAGACAAAGGCTCCTGTAAATGCTGATCCCGCCAAAGCAAATCACCATTTAAAAAAACTGCCCCTGCAGAATTAATATAATCAATTGAAAAAGTAATCGGCTCTGCTAACTTCGCATTATTTTGACATGCCCAGTTCCATTCAATCTTATACCAGACAGCACCATTATAATTTTTCCAGTGCTTATTCCATTTATCTGGCAACTGTACCAACTGCCAGCCTTGCTTGGGTAAAACTGTCTGAGAAGGCGTTTTCACTACAGAAATCGAATTGATATGCACTGAACATTGTTCATTAATACTTTCTGTTATTTCCGCATAACTGATTCGGCTGAATAAACTCAGCAAAAATATGCAAAAGAAATACAGGATGGAATATTTCATAAAATCCCTAAGGATCGTGCTGCACTGACTGCTTTGGTTCTTTTCGTCACCGCCAATTTTCGCTAAATATGCTTGATGTGACTTTCCACCGTATATTTAGAGACAAATAATTGTTCTGCTATTTCTTTATTACTCATCCCCTGCGCAACCAAGTCTAAAATTTCTGTTTCACGGTTGGTCAAAAGTGCCACATCAGACTCCAATGATTTGTCATCATTTGATCCTGTAATCACTGAAGCTGAGATCTGCTTTAAAATTTCTTGTGCAATAAAAGGATCAATTGGTGCTCCGCCGCGTAAAATACTGCGGATAGCCAATCGCACTTCCGCATCATCGCGTTCCTTCAAGACATAACCTGTCGCACCCGCTTTGATGGCAGAAAATAGACTTTCTTGCGTACTCCATGCTGATATCACTAAGATTAAGGCACTATTATCTACGCTACGCAGCTTTTCTATTAGTTCTATCCCATTTCCATCAGGAAGTCCGAGATCGACCAATGCCAAGGAAACAGGTTGTTGTTCTATTTGCAGGAAGGCTTCTTTTAGATTCCTGGCAAAAATGAGCACATCATTGTCATAGCCCAATTCGACCAATATATTTCTTAAGCGTTCTCGAATGAGATCTTCATCTTCAACAATTAAAACTGGTACAGGTAAAATCGTTTCTAATCCCGACACACACTACCCCTTTTTTTATTGGTTCAATATAACGGAAAAGAAAATTAAAAAAATATCCCTAAAACTAAGTAATTTGATGACTTTTATACTAGGGCGTGTCCTCATTTGAAGAATGGATTTTAAAGACTTAAAATAATCTTCCAAATTATTTGTACTTCAATATTATTCAATGGCACGTACTCTTCTCACCGATGATATTTGGCAGCAAATCCAAGATACAATGCGATTACACGGTTGCTACTGTTCAAAGAATAGTAGAAATATCATGGAAGCGATCTTATGGAAACTACGTACAGGCGCCACATGGCGTGATATTCCTCAAGAATTTTGTCCTTGGCAAACTGCTTATAATCGTTTTAATCGTTGGGCAAGTAAGGGATTGTGGGATAAATTTTTTTTAGATTACGAGGCGTCTTGGATCAAGAATGGGTATTCATTGACGGAAGCTACATACGCGTGCATCAACATGCAAGTGGAGCTCGGAATGGTTCCGAAAGAGCAATTGGACAATCACGTGGTGGACGAACAACAAAAATACATCTTGCAACCGACGCGAATGGATTACCGATTGATTTTAAAATCACTGGGGGTGACGTCCACGACAGTCAAGTTGCAGAGCAATTGATAGAGACTGTAGAAGCAGCAGATTATTTAATTGCAGATAAAGGATATGATGCTGAGCCTATCAGAATATTTATTAAAAATAAGAATATGATCCCCATTATTCCAATGAGATCAAATAGTAAAAGATTAAATAAAGAATTTGATAAATATCTATATCGATTAAGGCATTTAGTTGAAAATGCCTTTGCGAGGTTGAAACATTTTCGAGCGATTGCAACCCGATTTGATAAGCTTGCACGAAATTATCAGTCTATGATTTACATTGCTTGCATGTTTATTTGGTGTAAAGCCAAATGAGGACACGCCATAATAATTTAAATTTTAATTTAACATTTTGAGACTTACCCTCTCAATTTAACACGATAAAATAAAAACACTGACGATTCAATCAATGATTAATACATGATCAATAAATTAAATCATCCCAATAAAATTCAGTGTGTAGCACTATCTGAGTTTAAAGAAAATTGATTGATTTAAATAAAAAGAAACAGCCGATCTAGCTGTTTCTTTATTACAGTTTTGATGATTCAGCTATATTGTTTTTTTAAATATTTCACAATTTCAGCTGACTCAAACATTTTCACTCCAGTATTCGGGTCGACTAAATAAGGAACTTGAATATCACGCCCCATAAGTTCAACCACTCTTGCACGCTTACCGCCTTTTAGAGGTTCATATTTCCCTGGTTTTAGGCGTAAAGCTGCGGGTCCCATATCTTGCCAGCGTTCTTTGGACACATTATGAAATATGAATGGAAGTTCTAGTTCAGTTAATACACCACGTACAACGCGCGTAAATGGACTCGCTTCAAAACCCCACAATTCAAGAAGCTGGGCGGGCGCCTCGCGATCAATAATTTTTCTATTAATCCAAACCCCACGTGCGCCATTAATGATTGTGCCAGCAAAGGCAGCCACAGGAATTTTGGGATATTGGGCAAATTTTTTCGGTGTTTTTCCAGTTTTGCCATAATGTTTAAATAAATAGTGGATGATGTCTTGAGACTCATACATCTGGGTACCCGAGTTTTCATCAATAAAAAATGGAAATTGTTTTTTCCCACCTTTTTCTTTGACAATTTTTCGGTACTTCTGCCCACCTTTTGGACAAGGATAAACCTCATAATCCAGATTTAACAAGGTCATGACTTCACGTACACGACGGCAAAATGGTGAACCTTCAAACTCATAAAGTTTGAGTGGTTTTTCCGGCTGTTTCGGAAATGCAGTACCACTGACTCCGCGTCCACCTTCAGTCAATGCTGAAGCTAAAGCCTGTACAACTTTAATTTGATGATTCACCATTTTTATCCTTATGCAATTGTCGTTATAAATCGACTAATTTTTCTTTTGCAATCACAATTCCATTGTTATCCGCATAGATATAATCGCCAGAATTGATGCTTACACCACCAAAATACAAAGTTAAATCGACTTCGCCTATGCCTTTGCGATTACTTTTTTGCGGAATTGCAGCCAATGCATGTACCCCCAGATCCAATTCAGCAATCGCATCTACATCGCGTACACAGCCGTAGATGACTACACCGTTCCAGTGATTTTTAACTGCTGACTCTGCAATCATATCGCCCATCAAGGCACAGCGCATTGAAGCACCACCATCTACCACCAGTACTTTACCTGTACCGTCAGTCGCAAGTAGTTCTTTTACCCGCGAATTATCTTCAAAGCATTTAACCGTCACGACCTGACCGCCAAAACTTTTACGTGCACCATAGCTTTTAAAGAATTTACCATCCATGGATGGTGTCACCACTTGAATCACTTTTTCTGGATTGTCGTCAAGTAAATCGCAAGTTACAAATGCTGCATTAGACACTTTTTATTTCCCCTCATTTGGAATTTTGTATGCGTAAATTATCATAAATTTCAAATTTTTCAGTTTGAGTTTGCGCTGCCTCGACCATAGTATGAGCCACTTGCTTTGCTGTAACTGGCTTATATTTAAATGAGTCAGGTACTAAATGCGAGAATTTCCGATAGAGCTTTTGAGTCAGATCTTCCAAGCTTCGTTGTTCTGGACGGTCACCTAACAATAATGAAGGACGTAGAATCGATACACGTTCAAGGTTTAAAATCTGGATATGCTTTTCCAGTTCACCTTTCACTCTATTATAGAAAAAATTTGAGTTGCTATTTGCACCCATTGCGCTGATCAGTAAGTAATGGGTATGGGTCGATTCAAATAAATCGGCAAAATGTGCATTTATTTCATAATCAATATCATGAAATTTTTGCTTAGATCCCGCTTTCTTCAGCGTTGTCCCCAAACAACTAAATGCATGGCTATATCCATTCACATCTTCGTCATTGAGCAAAAGAAAATCATCGAGAATGAATTGTTGTACTTTTTCCAAGCTTTTGAGTTCTGAATCTTCACGACGGACCACTGCTGTAATTTTTTCGCAACTTTCTATACGATTGAGTTGGTTCAGTAGCTCACGACCTACTAAACCTGTTGCTCCAATCACAATTGCACTTTTAATTGATTTAGTCATTTTTTAAGCAATCTCTATAGGTTATTACTAATCTAACGGTTTCTTTAGAATTTTTATGCATCTAAAATGTTGTCAAAGCAAGTCAAGACTTGACTTAACGTCATAGTTTAATCACAATATGGCACTTGTTTACGGGCTGGTGACAATTCTTCTGATGAAGGTTTTCAGTTGCAATTTCAGCCCGCCCAGACCAATCTAATTCAAGGAGTGCACGAGTGGCAAACTCTGCTCAAGCTAAAAAACGTGCCCGTCAAAACGTTAAAGCACGTAAACACAACGCTAGCTTACGTTCAATGGTTCGTACTTATATCAAACGTACAGTAGCTGCTATCGCTGCTGGTGATTATGCAGTTGCTACAGAAGCTTACAAAGCAACTGTACCTGTAATCGATCGTATGGCTGATAAAGGCATCATCCATAAAAACAAAGCTGCTCGTCATAAGAGCCGTTTGAATGCACAAGTTAAAGCTTTGGCTAACTAAGTTGTTGCATTGAAAAAAGCCCGTTAAGGGCTTTTTTTACGCCTGAAATTTCATCACTTATAAGTAAAATATATAATTTTTTGCACTTCAAATACTTTAGCTGATTAAGATTAAATTGTAATGAATTGAAAGCCGAATGATTGAATGCTGTTTAAACCACTTATATAACAAATATATGATTAATAAATAATTCTAATCTTATCTGTATCTTTGAGTTTATTAGTCCTTGTAACATTTAACACCTCTTGTTTACCCAAAATAATACATGTTTATTTTCCGATCAACTCTTGTAGATGATTAGTTAACAATCAAATGAATTCTAAGAAAATTTTATAAACTGCAATTTGTTTTAACTACCTCACAATTATCTTTAAGTATTAAATTAATTGGAGAAAAGCAATGTTAAGAAAAATTATTCTCGCTATAAGTATAACAACTTCCTTAACTTTAGTTGGTTGTAGTACATCTATGCCAAATCCCTCCACTGATCGGAATTTAGATCAATTGCAAAATAAAAATTGGGTCTTAACCGAAATTAATCAAGTTGTTTATAAAGCTGACCCGACCCAGTCTGCGGTTCCCACTATGACATTTGATAGTAATGAAGTAAGCGGCACCGATGGATGTAACCAATTCATGGGAGGTTATGCTGTTATGGGAACTCAGATTAAATTTGCAAATCTAAAAGCAGTAGAAAATAACGCATGTTCAAATGCAACCAATTTACCGCAAAAGTTCTCTCAAGCATTAAGTCAAGTTGTGAGCTATGAGGCTTCCAAGACGGAATTAAAGTTCCTCGATAGCAATAACAGAGTGATTATCAAATTTAAAAATCTTAAATAGATATAAATTAGCCCTCATTTGAGGGCTTTTTTTATTTTGTTAAAATAGCTTTGGTGCTAAGAAATAGACCATAAATAATAATAGGCTTGAATATCTTGATTTAAGAATTCATCATTTTCAGGATCGTAATGAAAAGGTGTATCACTCAAAAGATCTTCACAGTGAAGTGAGGTTAAATATTTTTTTAAGAACTGTTTAAAACTTTCAATTTTTGCAGGAAACGTATTTTCACCATCCCATAAAATCACGTCCATTTTCAGCGTCCTAAAATCATATCTTCTTGTTTTGAGTATATTGCTACACAAAACACAATTCAATATATTTTTGATAAATACATCACACTTTAATTCAACTACTTTTTTAAATCTCCTTTCTTCTTTTACTTTTGAATATTCATACCAAACAATATGCTAAATACTTATATCCCCTTAATATAGCTTCATTTTTCTCATAAAATATGAGACTGTAAGAACACTTATTTATATGACTTTCTAAGCTTATGGCTGAAATTTTGGAAAGTCGGTCCATACCCCCATTTTAATTTAATGAGTGTTAAAACAGATCAAATATTTAAAATTACGGAACACAAGATGGATCTATCATTTTTGAATAGAGCACCATCTTGGTAGATTTTTAATGTGATTTAAATTTTTATTCTTATAAGTAACTCTTTTATTTTTCTAACTTTTGAAACTCTCGAATCGAAAGTTCCTGCACTTTACCGCGCCAAATCCATTTGAGTTTCGATTCTAAAAACTCGTCTCCTTCAAACCAGACAAACAAACCTTCCATCATTTGTGGCCAGTCTTCCCGACTGATGGTATTACGCCCAGAAATTACGGCAATGATTGCAGCTAAAATCGTATCGTGACTCACCGCCAAACTTAAACCAAAATGATCTTGGGGATGAGTATTATAAATAAGCTCTAATACGTCTACCACACCCGTAATCGGATGTTTCATTCCCGGCAAGGCATTATTGACAAAACTGTTGATAAAGCCCAAAGCCCCTTGTTTGCTAAAATATGGGCCTGCCTGTTTGATATCTAGCACAAAACTTCCAGGTTCAACCAACAAGCCTTGCTCGACGATTTCAATATAATGGGTATTTTGCGCAAGCGTACTCGAATCAGCACCTTGAATCATTAAAGCTGCCGTATCGACACAGCGTTGAATTGGACTTGAAATACAGTGCTGAATACTCCGGTCTGTATTCTCAATTAAATATGTGCCCCACGCCTGTGCCAAGTCACGACCTTGTGAGGTTAACTGTAAATCATAGCCAGCCAAACCCTGCCCAGCCACTACTTCACGAATAGAATGACGAGTAAATAAAGTCACAGGTGTTTTTGCATCGGGCAATAAATCAATTGCCTTGAGCATACTTGCAGGGAGTAGGTCTAATGCCATGATGCAGCCAAAAATTAAACATGGTTCGGCACACTATAGCATGTTAAAACATCAGCTCAATGGATGTTCGCCATAAGTCCTAGAGCATGGAATGCTAATTTTTTTATTTCGATATTCTTAAATGCAATAAAGCCACCGTTCAATAAATTATCCCGTTGATTATATAAAAAGGGTCTGCCCTTTAAATCAACCAGCCCACCGCCAATACGTTCAATAAGACATTGACCTGCGCTTGTATCCCACTCGCTAGTTGGATGAAACCGTGGATAAATATCTACTTTTCCTTCAAGGATCATACAAAACTTATAAGCACTCCCTGCCTTAAATTCAACAACTTCAACTTGTTGTTTTAATATTTCTAAATATTCAGCATATTTTGACCGACCTTGGCTGCTTTGACTTAAGCCAACTTGAATCACAGTTGACGGTTTATCTTCGAGATACTCCCACCATTGCCCGGTTTGAAGCTCAAATTTCAACGGTAAACCTTGCCTCGGGCAAATATAGAGCGTCTGCTCAGCCGGAATGGCCAATATGGCAAAAGTGGTATGTGCGCCTTCCACCAAACTTAAGTTGATGGTAAATTCAGGTCGCTTATGCAGAAATTCTTTGGTTCCATCCAAAGGATCCAACAACCAGAAGTTTTGCCATTGCTTCCGTTCGGTATGGTCACCTTCTTCTGACAACAAAGGGATCTCTGGAAAATTATTCTGTAATGATAGGGTGATAAATTCATTGACTCGGTGATCTGCTTGGGTCACAGGAGAATTGTCACTTTTTCTCTCGACATCAAAAGCTCCACCCGCACAATATGCCTGATATTCTACTCGCAAAATTTCACATGCCTGTGTCACAATGGGTACAAGCTGTAAAATCAAAGCATCTTGTGGTGCTGTTGTTGTTTTAAACATAGATTACCTTCATATGTCGAATTACTCAGAAAAACCGACCATCATTTTTGATATGGATGGCACGCTCCTTGACCTTGCTTATGATGATTTCATCTGGAATCATCAACTTCCCATTCGCTATGCGGTCACGCATGGCTGCACGCTCGAACAAAGCACTGAATCTCTATTTCAGTTCTATCAGCAACACAATCATACCCTAAATTGGTATTCAACCCGGTTTTGGAGCGCAAAAGTGGGCGTCGATACCCTTGCACTGCAACATGAATTTAAACATAAGGTTGCTTTACGTTCTGGCTGTATAGAACTGCTGGATTATTTAAAAGCCAATGGCTATGCCTGCTGGATTGCAACCAATGCAGATTGCGAAGGTTTAAAGTTTAAACTTGAACACACCCAAATCGCTGATTATTTTGATGTGATTATCAGCAGTGAAAGTATAGGTTATGCCAAAGAATCGATCGAATTCTGGCAAAAGCTGCATACCTTACATCCATTCCAAGAAAAATCCGCTTATTTTATTGATGACACAGAAAAAGTCCTGAAAGGTGCAGAAAAATTTGGTATTCAGAATTTAATTACCATTGCACAGCCCTCATCTAAAGGAAATATACGGACTGAAAGTCCTTATCCTATTTTACAAGACTTGACTGATTTAATCGTCATGTTAGAACAAGCAGAGGATTTGAAAAAATATGCCTAATCCTTCTCAACAAAACACCGTTGAAAGTATGCGGGTGGATAAATGGCTGTGGGCGGCACGTTTTTTTAAAACACGTTCAATATCCAAAGCTGCCATTGAAGGCGGAAAAGTCCACCATAACGGTGAACGTGTCAAAGTTTCCAAAGAAGTTCGCGTTGGAATGGAACTGACCATTCAGCAAGGTTTTGATCGAAAAACCTTTGTGATAAAAGCATTGTCAGCAAACCGTGGTGCAGCCTCCATTGCACAACAACTGTATGAAGAAACAGAAGTCAGTGTGGCACGACGAGAGTTGCTTACAACACAAAGAAAGTTGCATAATCTAGCCCGACCTGAACATCGGCCGAGTAAAAAAGATCGCCGGCAAATCAGTAAATTTAAACAAGATAATGATCAACAGTTTGACCAAGACTGGTCTTACAGCGATTAGGGTCTATTGACACTTCGTCTATGTTTGCGACGACGCATATTTTTTAGCTGATATGAGGCGTGGAGCAGGAAATTTAGTCATTCTAAATGACTGCTTCGCAACGATATAGCAGCAAAAAATATGCTCGTCCTATAAGGCTGTGGCTAAAATTATCTCAGATTTCGTTATGAAACTTAAAAATAGTCTCGCTATTCTCTTCGTCTCATGCCTCATCTGCTCAATTTTAGCCTACAGCGCAAGCCATTTATGAAATGTCAACAGACCCCATTTAAGCGTCATATTCTGTCGTGCTCGACCGAATTGATATAGAACATAAAGAATGAATCTGTCACGATACTTGGGTGGAACATGTTTTAAAGTAACTCATCCACTTAAGTTAATATTTTTGTGACATCGTTTTGAGGTTGTGAGATGGATGATAATAAAAGTAAGGCGCTCAATGCTGCGCTAAGCCAAATTGAAAAACAATTTGGTAAAAACACAGTAATGCGTCTTGGTGATAACACCGTACTGGCTGTTGAAGCGGTATCTACAGGGTCTTTAACACTGGATATCGCACTGGGTATTGGTGGCTTACCGAAAGGTCGTATCGTGGAAATCTACGGGCCTGAATCTTCAGGTAAAACCACGATGACTTTGCAAGCAATTGCACAATGTCAAAAAGCGGGTGGTACCTGTGCCTTCATCGATGCCGAACATGCGCTTGACCCTCAATATGCACGCAAGCTGGGTGTAGACCTCGATAACCTGTTGGTTTCTCAGCCAGACAATGGTGAACAGGCACTTGAAATTGCAGACATGCTGGTTCGCTCTGGCGCAGTTGACATGATCGTTGTCGATTCCGTGGCTGCATTGACGCCTCGCGCAGAAATTGAAGGCGAAATGGGCGACTCACACATGGGCTTACAAGCACGTTTAATGAGTCAGGCATTACGTAAAATTACCGGTAATGCAAAACGCTCTAACTGTATGGTCATCTTCATTAACCAGATTCGTATGAAGATTGGTGTGATGTTCGGTAGCCCTGAAACCACAACCGGTGGTAATGCACTTAAATTCTACGCTTCTATACGTCTGGATATCCGTCGTATTGGTCAAGTGAAAGAAGGCGATGAAATTGTCGGTTCTGAAACACGTGTTAAAGTCGTGAAGAACAAAATGGCACCTCCGTTCAGAGAAGCATTATTCCAGATTTTGTATGGTAAAGGTGTGAATCAACTGGGTGAACTGGTTGATCTTGCAGTTGCGCAAGAACTGGTACAAAAAGCAGGTGCTTGGTATTCATATCAAGGCAATAAAATTGGTCAGGGTAAAAACAATGTTATCCGCCATTTAGAGGAAAATCCTCAAATTGCACAAGAACTTGATCGCCTCATTCGCGAAAAGCTGTTAACACCTGTAACCAAGCCAATTGAAGAAAAAGACGAAGAAGAACCAGACTTGCTAGATGCTTAAATAGCATGATGTTAAAGTCGAATTTTTCGAGTTAAACTGTAAAACGCCCTACGGGGCGTTTTTTATTTGATGTGATCGATACACAATATGAGTAATCCAAAATTCCCCAAAATGCTTGACTATGAATCCATCAAACAACAATTTGATGATTCATCAGCAGAATCAACAACAGCATTACCATCCGCTCCCGTAGAATCAGAAGCATTACACTTTGAAGACAACCCACAGCCCAAGCCAAAAGGCCTCACAGGCTCTCGTTTACGCTCTTATGCATTTGCAGTACTGACACGTAGAGAATACTCAAAAGCCGACCTTATTGAGAAACTTGCGCTCTATGCCATGGATCGTGATGAGGTATTAAAACTGGTTGATGAGCTGGCAAAAGAAAATTATCAAAGTGACCAACGTGTAGCTGAAATTATGCTGTCTAGCCAAAAACGAAAAGGCAAAGGTCCAAACTGCATTAAGCTGGCTTTAAAATCAAAAAAAATTGACGCGAGTTTAATTCAGGAAGAATTAAAAGAAACCGATTGGAATGAACAGGCGTATCAACTGAAAGTAAAAAAATATGGTGCAAAAGTAGAAAAAGAGCCAAAGCTTAAAGCAAAACAAATTCGCTTTTTAATGTATCGGGGTTTTGAAATGGATGCGATTATTAAAGCAATTACAAGAAAAGAAGATGATTTTTAAGAGAGGAATAGAATAAAAATTATTATTTTAGAAACTGGTGGCAACCCCACTAGCAAAACTTCGGCACATCATAGATCTGTTACCGTTGCTACCTTCCGGTCCTGGCGGGGTTCACAGAGTACAATTGCGAAGCCACCAGCGGGGCTACCATTGCAAGATCAGAGTATAGAGATTTTTATTTAACTTGCAAGCCTTCAAATCACTTTTCGGGCCACATCGCTTTTATTTGATTATTAAAAAAACAATCTTGATTAAAAACAGCATTTTTGTATATTTTTTATGTGGACTATCAATTACTTTAAACCTACCACAAGTTTGTAAATGCATATTGCATTTCACGGCATGGACGTTTTTAATGTGGTCAGATCTTTTAAACAGGTACATTCCAAATGTCGCAAATTTTGAATATGCCTAAGAATACGAAATGGATGTTTTTATGATGCTCAAACAGCATGCTTTATGTGTACTCGCCTTACTTAGCTCAGCTTCACTTTATGCGAACATTCCAATTGAATCTCGTGGTTTAAGTCAAACCAGCATTGAACCAAGTGCAAATAATATCGCAATTGATTCAGGTGCCACCACTGCCAATGTACCGACCAATCTAAATTGGCAAATTATGCAGAAAAATCAGCAATTAGAAAATGATATTCGTGCATTACGTGGCAAAATTGAAGAGCAAGACAATGAAATTGAAAAGCTTAAGCATGAACTCACCAATCGCTATACCGACTTGGATCAGCGCCTAGAACTATTGCAGCAAAAAATAGATCCAGAAAGCGCAACGCCAGAGGAGGAGAACCAACAGGATACTCCTCCCAGCACAGTGAATGCCCCAACTCCATTAGCAGCAAAGGCAACCAATCCTCCGCCAGCAGCTGTTAGTACTCAACCGGCTGCAGCAAATACTCAAGCTGCTTCTTCGGCTGATCTGGACAAAGCTGCTTATACGGTTGCTTTAGATGCTTATAAACAAGGCGGTGCAAAGAAAGCCATTGCACCGATGAAAAATTTTATTAAAAATAACCCCAACAGTATTTATATTAGTAATGCTTATTTCTGGTTAGCAGAATTCAATTTGGCCATTGAGCCTACCAATTACACAGAAGCAAAAAAGAATTATAATATTGTAATCAATCAATATCCTAATTCAGCTAAAGCAACTCGAGCGCTCTACCAACTTCACAATATCGCCAAAGATGTAGATCACAATACAACGCTCGCCAACCAACTTAAAAGCAAACTCGTTAAAGACTATCCAAAATCCGAAGAAGCGGGTTATTTCAAGAAATGAAAATACAAAAAAAAGACACCATAAAAGGTGTCTTTTTTATGCCACACAATATTCAATTAGCGAACAATACCACGCTTGGATTGTTCTAAAGAATCAACCAGCAACTGAACTTCAGGAACTTCTGGAAGAATTTCCGCACGAATCTGTTGAATCGCCTGTTCAGTGGTTAAACCTTCTTTGTAAATCAATTTAAATGCTTGGCGCAATGCCTGAATGACATCCTTAGTCCAACCTTTACGACGCATACCTTCAACATTCATCGCGAAAGCATGTGCTGGATTACCTGAAACCATCACATAAGCAGGTACATCTTTTAGAATTAAAGAAGCACCGCCAATCATACTGAAAGAATCAATTTTGCAGAATTGATGGATCCCGGAGTTTCCACCAACCACCACATAGTCACCGACATGAACATGCCCAGCAACACCGACATTATTGGCAAAAATATTATGATCACCCACCACACAGTCATGTGCAATATGGGTATTCACCATCAATAAATTATGGCTGCCAATTTTTGTAAGGCCCTGATCTTGGGTCGTACCACGGTGCAAACTACAATGTTCACGAATGGAGTTGTGATCGCCAATTTCAAGCCAGGTTTCTTCGCCAGCATATTTTAAATCCTGACATACTTCACCCACACTCGCAAACTGGAATATTTCGTTGTTTTTCCCAATGCGAGTATAGCCACCTATAACTACATGTGAATGTAGCTTAGTGCCTTCACCAATGCTGACCTGTGGTCCAATAATACAATAAGGACCAATTTGTACATCTGAAGCGATTACTGCAGATGAGTCAATAATGGCGGTTGGGTGAATTAAATCGTTATTACTCATGCCTGCTCTATTTTCTGATGCGAAACTATAATTTCCGCGGTAGTTGCTACAACGCCATCAACAGTGGCTATACAATTATATTTGTAAATGCCACGTTTGTGCATAACCAACTCTGATTTTAATACGAGTTGATCACCAGCAACGACTTGTTTTTTAAAACGAACCTTTTCAGCGCCCGCAAAAAGAAACAATGAACCGGGGCCTGGTTTTTCATTATTCATGATAAAACCAAGTATACCAGAGACTTGAGCTAATGCCTCAACAATCAGCACCCCAGGCATAATTGGATAGCCGGGGAAATGTCCCTGTAAAAACTCTTCGTTGATCGAAACATTTTTATAACCAACGATACCATTATCAGTCACGTCAACAACTCGATCGACCAATAAAAATGGATAGCGGTGAGGTAAATATTCACGAATTTGTTGAATGTGCATTGGCAATTCAGGTTTCGTAAATGCAGCAGTATTCGACTCAGTCATCATATTCTATTTACGCTTAAAAGTTGATTCAAGGGACTCTATTTGAGCCTGTATATGATCAAGCCGTTTCACTAATTGGGTCAATGGCACATCTGCTAATTGTTTAAAGCGTACTGCAGCGCGTTTCCAGTGTAAACTTTCCAGCATTGGCGTGCCAGAAGAATAGCTACCTGCCTCAGAAATATTTTTTGTGACCATTGACATGCCGGTAATCGTGACATTATCCGCAATATTAATGTGACCTACCACCCCGACCGCACCAGCAAATACACAGTTTTTGCCAATTGTGGTACTACCCGCAATACCACATTTTGCTGCAAGCGCTGTATTGGCACCAATCTTGACGTTATGGGCAATTTGCACAAGGTTATCAACAATCACGCCATCTTCTAGAATTGTGTCGTCTAGGGCACCACGATCAATACTACAATTTGATCCAATTCGTACGTCATTCCCAATTTTAACTGAACCTAATTGTGCAATACGATGCCATTTACCTTGATAAGGTGCGAAGCCAAAACCTTCTCCACCAATCACACTGTTGGCATGAATACGGACTCGATTACCTACTTTGGTTTCACCTGTTAAAGTGACATGTGAATCAATAAAACATTGTTTGCCAATTTCTACGTCATCATCGATTTTAACGTGGGATTGAACGACTGTTTCATCACCCACCACACAATTTTCACCGATCACCACATAATGTCCAATATAGGCACTATCAGCAACAATGGCAGAGGAATGAATTTGAGCTGTACTTTCGATACCCTGCTGCGTATGTTTTTTCTCAAAAACATGCGTCAAAATTGCGAAAGCAAGATAAGGATTATCAACCACAATAAAATTATTATGTGTATCTAACTGTGATTTTAAAGCTGCAGTGACAATCAATGCACCTGCTTCTGAAGCACGTGCATGATCTAAGTATTTTTCAGCATTTACAAATGCAATATGTTTGGCTTGAGCGACATCTAAGCTTGCCAATCCTTCCAACATTAAATCAGATTGACCGACATACTCACCTTGTACAAGGCGAGCAAGATCTTCTAAGCGAAATTGTCTAGGATTCATTGATTACTTAATAATATTGACCTTTTGAATCATTTTATCAGTTAAATCATATTTAGGGTCATAAGCAAGCGCTGAATTTTTATTCAAAACAACATCTAAATTATTTTCTTTACGCAATTGTTCCGCAGTTTGCTTCACACGTGCATCAAAAACATTACGAATTTGTTGAATCGAATCTTGTACGCTGTCCTGTACAGATTGCTGTAATTGATTCAATTCTTGAAGCTTGGCTTGATACTGTGCCGAAAGCTTTTGCTTTTCTGCATCTGTAAATTTGGTATTGGATTGTGCCCGTTGCTGTAATGCTTCAAGCTCTTTAGACAACTGCTCAATTTTAGTGGTTTGTGGCTTGATTTTTTGCTGCACAGCTGTGTTTTGCTGTTTTAAATAGCTACTATTTTCTACAAGACGCTCTAAATCAATTACCCCATAACCGGAAGCCTGCGTTAAAGAGGTCGTGCTTGCCAAGGCGATACCCATCACCATCATCATTTTTTGCATCATCTTCTCTTTAAGTTTGATTATGTCAATACACCCGAGAATGTATTAACACAACCTGAATTATTTTTACGTCATCTTAGAAAGTACGACCGATTTCAAACTGGATATTTTTAGTATCATCACCCGATTTATCATTCAATGGGTAAGCATAACTGAGTGAAAGTGGACCTATCATGGTAATCCAGGTAAAGCCGGCACCAACGCTATAACGCATGTTATTTCCATCAAAACCGAAGTTATCTTTACAATATTGCTTCGCATCTACAGATGGATTATTTGCATCGACATACAATGTTCCTTTCGGTATATCACATTGTGTATCAAACACTTGCGCACCCTCAGCAAATACCACAGGACGTACTTGACGAGTCCAATCCCCTTTAAATGGCAAAGGTAATGCGAGTTCTGCACCAAACTGTACTAAGGCATTACCACCCACTTCCTCGGGGTCATTATCTTTAACTCTCGATTCATTATACGTTACACCCGGATATTTCGGACCCAAAGTACTGTTGTCATAACCACGAACCGAACCAAAACCACCGGCATAGAAGTTTTTATAGAATGGCAGATCATTACCATAACCTAACTTACCATAGCCACGAAGTACAAAGTCATATGGTAGTGGCAAGAATGCTTGAGCATCATAAGTCATTTTTTGGTATTCAACATCACTACCAGGTAATGCAATCTCAGCATTCACACGATGTGACATACCATTAGTAGGGAATACAGGACGGTTTAAAGTATTGTATGACCAACCTAAATTAAGATTATAAGTTAAAAAATCCCCATTAAATTTATTATCAAAATCTACTAATGGAACATCACAAACAACTTCTTTTATACCTTTTGCTGGATCTGCAGGATCATTATAGATAATTGTCTGAGTACCGGTACACACACCTTCAGCTCGGCCTGTAGCCTTACCACCATTCGCTAACAAGTAATCTCGAACATAAGTTGAAACATATGGACCTGTGGTTACTTCAGTTTGGTCAATATTCAGACCAGCACTGATGCTTTGGTTCTCATCAATTGGGTAACCAAATGTAATACCACCACCAAAACTGTCAGTCACATAGTTATTGACGTTATAGTCGTCATCCAGCTTGGTTTTACGGTAGTACATGTTATAACCGCGACGCACACCATCAATGGTGAAGTACGGGTCAGTCACACTTAAATTATAATAATCTTGCGTTTCTGAACGGGATAAATCAATCGAAACACTATTACCTGTACCCAAGAAGTTGGTTTGACTTAAACCTGCCTGGAAAGTCACACCACCACTTTGCGAGAAACCAACGGCAAGTGTACTTGTACCAGAATGCTGTTCTTCAACATTGATATTCAAATCAACCTGATCCGGCACATTTGGAATACGCACTGGTTTAATATCTACTGTTTTAAAGAAACCGGTACGTTCCAGACGAACTTTAGACAAGTCAATTTTTTCATTGCTTGCTAATGCACCTTCCATTTGACGCATTTCACGACGTAATACTTCATCCGCAGTTTTGGTATTACCAGTGAAGTTAATACGACGTACCGTCACCTGTTGACCTGGATTAATATAATAATTCAGATTTACCAGTTTGGTTTCTTCATTAATTTCAGGAACCATGTTCACTTCGGCATAGTAATAACCTGCATTACCATACTTACGAAGTAAAAGTTGTTTAACCGCATTTACTTTTTCTTGAGAGTAAATTTCGCCATCTTTATAAATTTGTAGTGCTTTCAATTCTTCTGGTTTATAAAGTGCATCACCCAGGAACTTGGTCTCACCAAATTTAAATTGCTCACCTTCTTCCACAGTGACTTCAACAAAGATATTCTTTTTATCTTCACTCAAGTTCAAACTTGAGTTAGTAATATTAAAGTTGATATAACCTTTGTTTAAATACAATGCACGTAAAGCTTCCAGGCTAGCCGCCATCTTTTCACGCGCATAACGATCGTTACGCGTAACAATCGAACTCCAGCTACTCTCTTTAACCGCAAAAGCTTGCTTGATATCACTTTCTTTAAAAACAGTATTGCCAATAATATTAATATCAACAACTTTAGCTGCTTTACCTTCCACAAACTCAATGGTTAAATCAACACGATTGTTTGGTTTAGCGACCGTTTTAACGCTTACATCAGCGTCATAACGACCTTGCTGCATATATTGTTGTTCAAGTTCGGTTTCAATGGTTTGCAGTGCAGATTTTTTCAAAACCTCGCCTTCTGCAATGCCCATTTTTTTAAGCCCTTCTTCAAGTGCTTCTTTAGGAATGATCTTATTTCCTTTAAACTCAACCTTTGAAATCAGGGGGCGTTCAACTACGGTAAAAACAAGCGTATCCGCTTCTCTTGATGCTTTGATATCATCAAACAAGCCCGTGGCATACAAAGCACGAATTGAATTTGCAATAGTCGTATCATCGACACGATCGCCAGCATTGACAGGCAACATCCCATAGACATTTGTTGGCGTTAAACGAACAAGCCCGTCAATTTTAATATCGCGGACAATGAATTCATCTGCTGCATATACTTGTTGTACTGCTGCCATTGCACTAATGAGCGCCAAAGGCATAAATAAATGTGTGTGCTGCATGCCAGTCTTTTCCGATGTTAATTTATTTCGTATTTACGTTGTTATAAACGCATGAAGTCATTGAATAATGCAAGGAGCATCATGCTGCCGAGCAGTACCATACCAATTTTCAAACCAACCAATTGTATTTGTTCAGAAACAGGTTTACCACGAATCAGCTCAATAAAATAGTAAACTAAATGTCCACCATCAAGCATGGGAATCGGTAATAAATTTAAAATACCCAAACTCACACTCATTAAAGCCATAAAAGAGATAAAGGTCTGCCAACCCATTTCCGCGCTTTGTCCTGCCACTTTCGCAATGGTGATTGGACCGGATAAATTATCCAGGCCAATTAAACCACGAAACATTTTGACGATCGAGTTCAAAATCATACCTGAAATTTGACCCGTTTTATCAACTGCCATCACAAATGCTTCAGTCGGACTATATTGAATCATTTGTTTATAATCTGCAGGAATGTTTATTTTCCCGGGGATACTCTGCACACCAAGCACACCTGAAACATTCCCCATGTTGTCACGTTTAGCTTGTGGCATCACTTGTAAATGTAGCAATTGATTTTGACGTAAGATATCTATTTTTAACAATTTTTCTGGTGAAGCCTGAACCACTTGAACCACATCAAACCAGTCATTCATTTTTACGCCATCAATCGCGATAATTTTGTCGCCTTCTTTCATCCCTTGACGAATCGCTGCACCATCTTCACTGAGTTTGGTGGCAATGGCAGGAATGTGTGGGCGATATGGCATAAAGCCTAAACTGTCTAATGCAGATTGATTTTGATTTTTTAAGAAATTTTGAATGGGTAACTGAAAGGTTTTAACTTGCCCATCACGTTCTGCCTGAATTTCAATTGAACCTGTTTCACCAACACGATCGACCAAAGCAAAATTCAATTTTTCCCATGTCTTGGTTTCAGCACCATCCACTGTGGTAATTTTGTCACCTACCTGCATTTGAACAGTTGCAGCAGGTGTATTCGGTAACACTTTACCAACACGAGTATTCAGTTGTTCTTGGGATGGGATAAATAAAATCCAGAATAAAACTACAGCAAAAGCTAAATTAATCAATGGACCTGCAGCCACAATCGCAATTCGCTTCCATGGATGCTGACGATTAAAGGCTTTGGGTAAATCTTCTTCCGCAACACTACCTTCGCGTTCGTCCAACATTTTTACATAGCCACCTAAGGGCAATGCAGAAAGTTGATATTGAATGCCAGACTTCTTAGATGTCCATTTTAGTAATGTTGGTCCAAAACCAATTGAATAGACCAAAACTTTCACACCGAGTTTACGTGCAACAATATAATGTCCAAATTCATGAATCGCGATAAGCGGTCCAAGTAAAAGAATGGCTGCCACAACAATAAACAAGGCACTCATGATTTAGTTTCCTTTATTGATGACAATTTGCTGTGCAACAGAACGAGCAACTCGGTCAACTTGTAAAATAAGTTCAATCGATTCCGCAGCACCACTTTGAACTTGATTCAAGGTTTGCTCAACCACTTGAGGAATTTCAGTAAAGCCTATGCTATTTTTCAAGAATGCGGCAACAGCAACCTCATTCGCAGCATTTAAAATTGCGGGTGCCAAACCACCACTTTGCATCGCCTGTCGAGCTAGTTTCAAGGCGGGGAAACGTGTTGTATCAGGTTCTTGAAAATCTAACTGTTGATTCATAAACAAATCAAGTGCAGGCACATGGGTTTGAATACGCTCTGGCCACGCAAGTGCATGGGCAATTGGGGTACACATATCCGGATTACCCATTTGCGCCAAAGTCGAACCATCCACGTATTGAACCATAGAATGAATAATACTCTGTGGATGTACAACCACTGTTACAAACTGTTCTGAAATTGCAAAGAGATGACAGGCTTCAATGAGTTCCAAGCCTTTATTCATTAAAGTCGCAGAATCAACAGAGATTTTTTGCCCCATCGACCAATTCGGATGCTTGCACGCTTGTGCAGGCGTCACATTTTGTAATTGTGCAAGGCTATGGTTTAGAAAGGGACCGCCAGACGCGGTAAGCAAAATACGGGATACACCCTGTTTCGGTTGCCCATTACGCTCTGTCTGGAAATAACCAGCGGGCAAGCATTGAAAGATTGCATTATGTTCAGAATCAACTGGAAGCAACTCTGCCTGATAATCATGTGCAGCTTGCATCATCAGGTCACCCGACATTACCAGTGCTTCTTTGTTGGCAAGCAGAACCCGTTTACCTGCTTTAACCGCAGCCAATGTCGGCAACAAACCTGCCGCACCGACAATTGCCGCCATCACCACATCGACATCTGCATGTTCAGCAACAGCAATCAAACCGGCTTCATCGCTTAGAATTTCAATATCGTTAAGATTTTGATTTTGACAATGTAGTTTGAGTTCATCAACTTTACTTGATGGAACAACCGCGATTTTTGGTCGATACTGTTTGCATATTTCAACAAGTTCCAAAATTCGACTATGCGCCGTGACTGCAAATACAGAATACTTTTCAGGATGCTGCTGCAGAATTTTTAAGGTACTTTGACCAATGGAACCCGTTACACCTAATATACAAACAGATTGTGACATCTATAAATCTACACCAATAAGTTTTAAAACATACATGCCTGCAGCAAAAATCGGAGCAGCAGCAAGCAATGAATCAATACGGTCAAGCACACCACCATGTCCTGGCAGAATACGACCCGAATCTTTAATTCCTGCACGACGTTTGATCATCGACTCGAACAAATCGCCCAATACAGAACTAAATACAGTCACTACAGATAAAATTAAAAACAGAATATGCTGAGCCAAAGTTAAATCTAAATAAACAACTTCAACCACTACCACAATAATCATTGCAGTAAAGATACCACCATATAAACCCTCAACCGATTTATTTGGACTAACATCTGGTGCAAGTTTTCTCTTACCCAATTTACGCCCGACAAAATAGGCCCCACTATCTGCCCCCCATACCAGTAAAAACAGGTACATGAGCCACCATGGTGAGCTATTCCAGACTGAAAAAATTGCGGTAACCGCAGCAGAAATTAAAATAAACCCGATCACATTTAAGCTTGAATTATACCAACCATCATAACCTGGATACGATTTAACCCAAAAGATGCTTAAAATCCAAGAGAAAATGGAAGCTGCCCAAAGTAATAGAGCGATATCATTAAAATATAATGCCAAAGTTGCTAATGCTGCTGTCGCTAATCCATAACCCCAAGCCAAGGGTTTCACCAGATTTTTATTTTTTCCTGGCATAAGTTTAAACCACTCATACCCTGCGACCCCTGCTGCAACAATCATCAGCACAAACATTGGATACTGAGACTGTGTAGCAAACATACAACTGAGTACGACTGCTACCAATACCAATGCGGTTATAATCCGCTCTAACATTTATTAATTCTCGATTTTCTCTTGTTGGATTTGCTCTGAAGTTTTACCAAAACGACGTTCACGTCCAGCAAAGACTGCTAACGCATCATCGAATTCTTCAACGGTAAATTCAGGCCATAAGGTTTGGGTAAAATACAACTCAGCATAAGCGGCTTGCCAAAGTAAAAAATTCGACAAACGATAATCACCACCAGTGCGAATCAGTAAATCTACCGCGGGTAAATCCGCCATACTGACATGTTGCCCAAACAACTCAACATTTATATCTTCAACTGCGACTTTTTTTGCCAGAACATCCGCTGCAATTTGTTTTGCAGCCTGCGCCATATCCCACATCCCACCGTAACTAACCGCGATGGTCAAAGTCATGCTGTCGAACTTAGCAGTCCTTTGTTCAGCATGCAACATTAACTCACGTAAATGCGCAGATAAACGAGAACGATCACCAATAAAACGTAAGGCAATATTGAATTTTTCCATTCGAGGCAGTTGCTCCTGGATTGTTTCTTCCAACAATGCCATGAGTAAATCAACTTCAAATTGGGGACGGTTCCAGTTTTCGCTAGAAAATGCAAAAACGGTTAACGCCTGAATTTGTTTTTTTCTACAGTGCTCAACAATAGGGTCCAGGACATTTTTCCCTTCACGGTGTCCCGCACCCTTTTGCATTTGCATTTTTTTTGCAAAACGATTGTTGCCATCCATAATGATGGCAACATGTTTTGGAAGAGGTAAACTGTCTTCTGATACGGTCATTAAATCTTAGACCTTCATCAATTCAGCTTCTTTTGCAGCAAGGCGTTTGTCCACTTCAGCAACAAATTTGTCCGTGATTTTCTGGATATCATCAGATGCACGACGATCATCATCTTCAGAAATTTCTTTTTCTTTCAACAATGCTTTGATGTCGCCCAATACATCACGACGAATGTTACGGATCGCAACTTTGGCATTTTCAGCTTCAGTACGTGCAACTTTCTGCATGTCACGACGTGTTTCTTCAGTCAGTGCAGGCATCGGCACACGAATCGCATCTGCAGTAATCGGATTTAAACCCAAACCTGCTTCACGAATCGCCTTATCAATTGCTGAAACCATTGTACGTTCAAATGGCTGCACAACAAGGGTACGAGAGTCTTCAAGACCCACGTTTGCCACTTGGTTTAAAGGCACATCAGAGCCATAGTAAGGAACCATCACACCATTCAAGATAGATGGATGTGCGCGGCCAGTACGAACTTTAGCAAAACCATGTTCCAAAGACTCTAGAGTCTTGTTCATGCGGTCTTCGCTGTCTTTTTTAAGATCGTTAATCATATGATCTTCCTTACTTAATTCTAAGAGATGTAATTGCTAAATAGCGTGTAGTATAAAGAGCTTTCAGGCTCACGTCATTAATTGGTAACGTGAGTCCCTTCTTTTTCACCCATAACCACTGAAAGCAATGAACCCGACTTATTCATATCGAATACTTGTAGTGGCACATTGTGGTCACGGCACAAGCAGATCGCAGTTAAATCCATGATGCCTAACTTTTCATCTAACACTTGGTCAAATGTAAGTGTTTCATACTTCACAGCATCATCGTATTTGCTTGGATCTTTGTTATAAACGCCATCAACTTTAGTGGCTTTCAAGATCAAGTTGGCTTCAATTTCAATACCACGCAAGCAAGCAGCTGTATCTGTGGTAAAGAATGGATTACCTGTACCCGCAACGAATACACATACTTCGCCTTGAGTTAAATGACGGATTGCATCACGGCTTGAATAGGCTTCAACCACTGCACCAATCGGTAAAGCAGACATTAAACGGGTTTTAATATTGCGACGCACCAACGCATCACGTAATGCCAAACCATTCATAACAGTTGCCAACATGCCCATCTGGTCACCTGTTACACGGCCAACCAAACCATCTTTTTGTAATTGGCTACCGCGATACAGGTTACCACCGCCAACCACGATACCGACTTGCACGCCCAAACCAACCAAGTGAGCAATGGCTAAAGACATTTGATCGAGCACTTGTGCATCAATCCCCATGTCTTTATTTCCAGCAAGCGCCTCACCAGAAAGTTTGAGCAAAATACGTGCATAACGCGGCTTTTTTGAATCCAACATCAGGAAATCTCCGAATCTTCCAATATCTAAAATTTTATTCGTATACTTTTATGACAGATCAAGCAGACTTAACTCGAATTAACTTCGCATATAAATCATATTCATCCGCATCGGTAATTTCGACTTCAAGCAAATCGCCTGCTTTAATTTGACTCTTATCAATATCTTCAACAAAGACATTACCGTCAATTTCAGGTGCATCCGCATAAGAACGTGCGATCGCAACTGGGAATTCTTCATCCAAGTCATCAACCAACACAGTCATGGTTTGACCAATGCGTTTTTGTAATTTCGCAGCCGAAATCGCTTGCTGTACTTGCATGAAGCGCTCATAACGGTCTTGCTTGATTTCTTCAGGCACATGATCCGGGAGATCATTTGCTGTCGCACCTTCAACAGGTGAATAAGTAAAACAACCTACGCGATCAAGCTGTGCTTCTTTAAGCCACTCAAGCAGAATCTGGAAATCTTCTTCAGTTTCGCCTGGAAAACCAACCACGAATGTTGAACGGATGACCAATTCAGGACATTTTTCACGCCAAAGTTTAAGGCGTTCAAGTGTATTTTCACTATGCGCTGGTCGCTTCATCAATTTTAAGATGCGCGGACTTGCATGCTGAAAAGGAATGTCTAGATAGGGCAGGATTTTACCTTGTGCCATTAAGTCAATTACAGCATCCACATGTGGATATGGATAAACGTAATGTAAACGCACCCAAATACCGAGTTGGCCTAATGCTTCGCACATGTCGAAGAATTTGGTTTTAACCGGCTGACCGTTCCAGAAATCGAGTTTATACTTGGTGTCTAAACCATAAGCAGATGTATCTTGAGAAATCACTAAGACTTCTTTTACACCTGCGTTCTTCAACGCTTGTGCTTCGCTTAAAACCGAACCCACAGGACGTGAAACCAGATCGCCACGCATGCTTGGGATAATACAGAAGGTACAACGATGGTTGCAGCCTTCCGATATTTTTAAATAGGCATAATGTTTAGGGGTCAAACGAATCCCTTGTTCAGGAACAAGGTCAATAAATGGGTTATGCTTTGGTGGTTCAGGTACGTACTCGTGTACGGCCTCCATCACTTCTTGATATGCCGCGGCACCTGTCACTTTAAGGACATTCGGGTGCATTTTACGAATTTTGTCTTCATCTTTACCCAAGCAGCCTGTCACAATGACACGACCATTTGAGCTCATAGCTTCACCAATGGCATCTAACGATTCTTGTACGGCAGATTCAATAAAACCACACGTATTAACAACAACCAAATCTGCACCTTCGTAATCAGATGCTACATCATAACCTTCAGTCTTTAACTGAGTTAAAATTCGTTCAGAATCTACCAATGCCTTAGGACAACCTAAAGAAACGAAACCGACTTTGGGGGACTTCATGAATCTGCGCTCCAGTGTAATGCGCGTATTGTATGTCTTTTCCGATCATAAAAATAGGTAGAAAGCCGACTCTTTGCATCACGCACCAAAATATGCCTATATTTTTGCCAAATATTTTAAATGCACCATTTTGGTTCACTAATATTTTTATTTCCTTTACTATGCTAGGTAAATTCTGTAATCAAACAACAAAAAGCACACTTTTATAGCGTCAGAATTTTTATTTACACATGTGCTCAAAGTTGGCGTGCATTTTGCTTTATTTCGACAACGTTTAACTCGTTGAATGTCCCATAACAGGGAGAAATGACAAGAAGTGCAGATGCCATTGCGCTATTTTAATACAGGATGCTTTCGCTAATGGATCAACCCGTCGGGATCGACTATCGCCTTTTAGTGGATAACTTAACCACCGCCATTTTACTGGTCGATAGCCAGCTGAATATTTTTTATTTAAATTCTTCTTGTGAATCTTTGTTCGACATTAGTTTGCTGCGTGCTTCAGGTCAACCTGTCTTAAATTTACTGCATATGCCGGATGATGAGTTTAATACCGAAGAAGCGTTATTGAATACCTTTGTCACAGGACAACCTTATACACGTCGCGAAGCAACCATTAGTGTCAACTTTAAAGATATGCATGTGGATTATACGGTTTCACAAATAAATTCTCAAAAGCCGTATCACCCACTTCTACTGATAGAATTAAATCCGATTGATCGGATGTTGAAAATCTCTAAAGAAGAAAACCTGATTCAACAACACCAGGTTGCACGACAACTGATTCGTGGTGTGGCACACGAAATTAAAAATCCTTTAGGCGGCATTCGTGGTGCAACCCAATTGCTGGCACGTAGTTTAAATGATCCTCAATATTCAGAATTCACCGACATTATTATCAGTGAAGTCGATCGTCTACGTAATCTGGCGGACACCATGCTCGGGTCGCGCCAATTGCCAAGTTATGAATTAGTCAATGTACATGAGCCACTCGAACGTGTCCGCTCACTGATTACCAATCAAACCAAAAAGAAAATCAAAATCACCCGTGACTATGATTTGTCTTTACCCGATGTCATGGCAGACCGCGATCAACTGATTCAGGTCATGCTCAACATTAGTGTAAATGCCGTACAAGCCATGATGGAAAATAAAGAATTCTTTATTGACCACCAACCTGAACTTATTTTGCGAACACGCATTCAGCGCCTTGTCACCATTAATGGTGTGTTAAAGCGTTCTGCTGTTCGTATTGATATTGAAGACAATGGCCCGGGCGTACCGGAAGAAATTTTAGAATCGGTGTTTTATCCACTGGTCACGGGACGTGCTAAAGGCACAGGGCTCGGTTTGAGCATCGCACAAAATATTATGCATCAACATAGCGGAATGATTGAATGCCAATCAGTTCCAGGAAAAACAGTCTTTAGCTTATATTTACCTTGGGAGTTTAACCATGTCGCGAAATAAAATATGGGTAATTGATGATGATCGCGCCATGCGCTGGGTATTGGAAAAAACATTCAAAGAAGAAGGTTTTGACGTTACCAGTTTTGAAGAAGCACAATCTGCGCTTGATCAACTCAGCATAGATGCGCCTGATGTGATTTTGACAGATATCCGCATGCCTGGAATTGATGGTTTAACCTTTTTAGGCAAAGTCAAAACCAGTCACCCCGACCTACCTGTCATTATTATGACAGCACATTCGGACTTGGAATCTGCGGTATCAAGTTATCAAACCGGTGCTTTTGAATATTTACCAAAACCTTTTGATATTGATGAAGCATTGGCATTGGTGAATCGTGCAATTTTGCATATTGCCAAGTTACAACAACAAGAATCTGCAAAAACAGCACCGCCTATTCAAACGACCGAAATCATTGGTGAATCACCTGCAATGCAGGAAGTTTTCCGCGCGATTGGCCGTTTGTCACAGTCGCATATCACTGTACTGATTAATGGTGAATCTGGAACAGGTAAAGAACTGGTTGCGCATGCCCTGCATCGCCATTCACCACGTAGCAGCAAGCCTTTTATTGCCTTAAACATGGCAGCCATTCCAAAAGACCTGATTGAAACTGAACTTTTCGGTCACGAGAAAGGTGCATTTACCGGTGCCAACTCGCAACGTCAAGGTCGTTTTGAACAAGCCAACGGCGGTACGCTATTTTTAGATGAAATTGGTGATATGCCATTTGAAACCCAAACACGTTTACTGCGTGTTTTGGCAGATGGTGAATTCTATCGTGTGGGTGGACATATTCCTGTCAAAGTGGATGTGCGTATTGTTGCAGCAACCCACCAAGACCTGGAAAAACTGGTTCATGATGGTCGCTTCCGTGAAGACTTATATCACCGCCTGAACGTGATCCGTATTCACATTCCAAAACTGGCCCATCGTAGTGAAGACATTCCGATGTTGGCGCAGCATTTCTTGGCACGTGCAGGTAAAGAATTAGGGGTGAATCCTAAAATCTTGCGCCCAGAAACCCAAGAGTATATGCAACAATTACCGTGGCAAGGCAACGTTCGTCAGTTAGAAAATACCTGTCGCTGGCTAACAGTAATGATCACGGGACGTGAGGTTTATCCTGAAGATTTACCATCTGAATTGAAACAAATTCCAATTCAGCGCTCTGGTGATGAAGTACAACCACATGGTACTTTTGATCGTGTTTCGCTGCATCATTGGGATGAATTATTGGCTCAATGGGCAATCCAAAAGCTTAAAAACGGCGAAATGAAGATTCTCGACATTGCAACCCCCATGTTCGAGCGTACTTTAATTACTGCCGCTTTACAGCAAACCCGTGGTCGTAAACGTCATGCTGCTGAATTGTTGGGTTGGGGACGTAACACCCTGACTCGCAAGCTTAAAGAATTGGGCATGGATACGGCGGATGATGATGTAGAAGAAGAAGTAATCGAAAACTAAACTTTTCTACCCATAAAAAATAAAAGCTCCTTCGGGAGCTTTTTTTATTCAGTTCATTTTAGGCAGTAAAACCCACATAACGAGAATATCCTTGTATGCCTAAATCAGATTGAAAAATCAAATAATTGGGATAAGTTGATTGCGTGATTTCTGCAAACATATTCACCTGATCATCGTTTGCATGCAGATCATCAACCGAACGTGGCATGGTTTGCTCAAATTCATCGGTCATATATTCAAAACCGATATCCATGGCAATAAATAAAGTATGTTCACAGGGCTGTACATATTGCTCTTCAGCCCAATTAATGACTTCTTGTTGACAATGTGGACACTGAATGTTGTCCGTTGCTTGAATGGATAATGGAATAAGTTGATAAGCCATATAAAAATAAGTCTGTTTGCTATACGCTCATTTTAGCAAATTATTTAGATGACATTATTTTTTCAATCAAGATTGCAATAAAAAAGGGAATCTTCCGATTCCCTTTTTTAAATCATGTTTTTAAAAATTCTATTTTCTAAGATCAGGATTTTACTTATGCGCGGATTTATAACGCGATAGCGCAGTTACTGCCACAGCAGAGATTACAACTGCCGGTAAACTCGCCATTAAAATACCTGTTGTTCCCAATCCTAATGCCAAAATTTTCCCTGTAAGTAACGGCCCCGTCATTGCACCCAAACGCCCTAGAGAAATCGCACTGCCCACACCGGTCACTTTACCCGTACCCGAATAGAAGATTGGCGAAATACCATACAGAATTGATTGACCGCCGGTTGAGAAGATTCCACCCATCACGCCTGCCAGAACCAGCATTGGAATAGAAGTTGTCGTGAATAACAGACTCAGGGCAACAAATAAACCACTATAGATAATGACTGCCATCTGCCAAAGTTTTAAGCGATCAAGCAAATAACCCAAAGCTAAAGTCCCAATCACCGCACCCACCTGGAATACCAACATCACCATAAAGGCTTGCTGTTTTTGCAGACCCTGTTCCATGAGCAAATTTGGCAACCAGCTAATCAAAATATAATTGATCATCAACGTGAAGAAGAAACCTACCCAAAGTGGCAAGGTATTTTTATATTGTTGGTTTTTAAACAATACTTGTGCCATGCCCGGCACAGCTTCTGTAGACACTTGCACTACAGCTACAGGTTTTGGCTTATCTTTAAGAATCATTGCCATAAATGGAATAAGCACTAACGGCGTTAAACCACCAATCAGGAACAATGTTTGCCATTGAATCTCAGGCAATAAAATTGCAAGACCGGCAACGAAAATTGCCCCGACTGGCAAACCACAATACATCAGACTGTTTAACTTACCACGATTGGCTTCAGTCGCTTCATCACCCACCACTGAAATCATGGTCGGCATTGCTGCACCCAAGCCCAGTCCCGTAAAGAAGCGCGCTGCATACAAAACTTCGACGCTTGGCGCAATTGCAGTCAGCGACATGAAAACACCAAAAATACCAATAGATAACATCAGGACTTTCTTTTGTCCCAAATAGTCAGCAATACGCCCACCAAAGAATGCTCCAAACAGCATTCCAAATACGCCTAAACTAAAGACATACCCCATCTGAACCTGATCCAAACCGAATGTTGCTGCAATTCCCTTCGCTGCTATACCCGGTGCTTGAAGATCGAAACCTTCAAAAAATGCGACCCAAAAACACAAAAATATCGTTAAGATTTTTTGTAGTTTCCCTGTGTGTGTTTGTGCCATGATTGATCTCCATCAATAGTATACAAATCGTTTTTACAATGACGATTCATCTCACTATTCTCTGCCCAATCGATTGATTGAAATACCACGACAATAGTCGGATTTGATGGCATAAAAATGATAAAAGCCAATCAAATTAGACCTAAAAGATTAAACAAATAGACTTTTTAAATCTTAGTTTTATTTATTAACACATGTTTTCAAAGACTTATATTTACGGTAGTTATTTATGATTAAACTATAGTCAAAATTTATTCATGAAAATTAGGCGATAAAAAAACCCGCATAATGCGGGTTTTTTCAAATCGGCAAATTATGCTGATTTTTTAGCTTGTGCTGCATTCTTACGAATGGTAATCATGACCAGCTGTACCGCAGCAGGTGTAACACCTGGAATACGGCTAGCTTGTGCCAAAGTTTCAGGACGCACATCTTTCAGTTTCAAGGTAATTTCACGAGACAGACCAGAAACGATATCATAATCGAATTCAGCAGGAATACGTGTTTCTTCCAGACGCTTCATTTGCGCAACATCTTCATGCTGACGGCTGATATAACCCGCATATTTCACTGCAATTTCAATTTGCTCACCCACAAATGGAGTCACTTCAGAATTGGTTAATTCTGAAATTTGAGCAAAACTGATATTTGGACGTTTAAGTAAATCAATCGCACTACATTCTTTACTTAAATCCGCACCTGTCATCTCAACGAATTTTTTACCCATTGGATTGTTTGGCGCAGCCCATAAGTGCTGTAAACGACCTGTTTCTTTTTCAACTGCTTCCATTTTTTCGCAGTAAGCTGCCCAACGCGTATCATCAACCAAGCCCATTTCACGACCGATTGCAGTTAAACGTTGATCCGCATTGTCTTCACGAAGCATCAGACGATATTCGGCACGTGAGGTAAACATACGGTACGGTTCTTTTGTACCGAGTGTAATCAAGTCATCTACAAGAACACCCATATACGCTTCATCACGTTTTGGTGTCCATTGTTCTTGATCCCAAGCACGGCGTGCTGCGTTCAAGCCTGCAAGCAAACCTTGCGCACCAGCTTCTTCATAACCAGTCGTACCGTTAATTTGACCAGCAAAATACAAGTTAGCAATGGCTTTGGTTTCAAGCGAGAATTTCAATGCTTGTGGATTGAAATAGTCATATTCAATCGCATAACCCGGACGAAGGATATGTGCATTCTCCATACCACGAATTGAACGAACCAATTCAAACTGCACGTCAAATGGTAAAGACGTAGAAATACCATTTGGATAAAGTTCGTGAGTATCCAGACCTTCTGGTTCCAGAAATACTTGGTGAGAATTTTTATCCGCAAATTTATGAATTTTATCTTCAATTGATGGGCAATAACGCGGACCTACACCTTCAATTTTACCTGTGTACATCGGTGAACGGTCGAGTCCACCACGAATGATTTCATGCGTGCGTTCATTGGTATGGGTGATATAGCAGTTTACTTGTTCCGGATGCATAGATGCATCGCCCATGAATGACATGGTCGGAGACGGGAAATCACCCGGCTGTGGCGTCATCACTGAGAAATCAACTGAACGTGCATCAATACGTGGTGGCGTACCTGTTTTTAAGCGGCCTACAGGTAAGTTTAATTCACGTAAACGCGCAGCCAATGAAATTGAAGGCGGATCACCCGCACGACCACCGCTAGATTTTTCAAGTCCAACATGGATCACACCACCCAAGAATGTACCGGTCGTCAATACAACCGTTTTCGCATCAAAGCGAACACCCATTTGAGTCACAACACCTTTAACGGTATCGCCTTCAACAATGAGGTCATCAGCCGCTTGCTGGAAAATATCTAGGTTTGCCTGATTTTCTAATGTTTCACGAATCGCAGCTTTATAGCGAATACGGTCAGCTTGTGCACGTGTTGCACGTACTGCTGCACCTTTACGTGAATTTAAAATACGGAATTGAATACCACCTTTATCGGCAGCAAGTGCCATTGCACCGCCTAAAGCATCAATTTCACGAACTAAATGTGATTTACCAATACCACCGATGGCAGGATTACAGCTCATCTGCCCTAAAGTCTCAATGTTATGAGTTAAGAGCAAAGTCTGGCGACCCATACGCGCGGCAGCAAGTGCTGCTTCGGTACCTGCGTGACCGCCACCGATAACAATGACATCGTAAACTTTAGGATAATGCATAATGGTTTGAGAGATAAAAAAGAATGACGGAGTATTATATCAAAACTTAGAAAGATAAGTTGACAAAATGAGTCGATTTTATCAATGAAGATATGACTGGCTATCAATTCATAAAAATTTGAAATGTAATCATGCTTTGCAGAGTTACTATAGAAACAAAACACTTAATCGGCAAAAATTTACCTGATTAGCATTGTTTTATTTTGGTTATTTTTTAAGCTTGATGCTGGGTACATTACAAACAAAGGTATAAAAGATGAATAAGAATTTCCTGCTCTCATCCATTCTCTGTGGTTTATGTCTCGCGCCATTTTCAGCTTCCGCAAATGATAAAGTCGAAAAGGTTTATAATGCGCAAAAATACCAACAGGTTTGTAAAGGTAAAAGTCAGGGCGCGCCAGTCAGTTTTGCATATCGCGGTATTATCTGGAATGGTACCTGTGAACCGCAATTCTTTCCTTCCTCCAAAAATGCTTCCATAACTGGAGATGAAGCAGAATTAAATTCAATTTGCCAAAGCGATGCAAACACCACATCTATCAACATTGAAGGCATGGCAATAAAAGGTAAATGTGCTTTAGGATTTATGGCACCTAGACCTACTTCTCAACCTCCAATGCAATCTCAACCTCCAATGCAATCTCAGCCTTCGATGCAGTCCCAACCCGGAATGCACTCCCAACCCGGAATGCACTCCCAACCCGGAATGCAGCATCCACCTGGAATGCAACATCAAATGCCTACTCAGCCACAAATGCAGCCCCAACCTTAACTTCCGTCTCAATAATGAGTATAAAACACTAATTTTATTCAAATTATTAACGGGTAAAAGGATTACTTTTACCCGTTTTGTATATTGCTAATTTAAAAAACTGGTTTAAACTCAAAGCATATTAAGGATAAAAATATAAAAAGGATATTCCATGGATTCGGGGCTATTTACTTTTTTTTTACCCATGGCGCTTGCCATCATGATGACTGGATTAGGGCTAGAACTTACGGTTAAAGATTTTCTTCGTGTACAACGCCATCCTAAAGTTATTTTTTTAGCTCTATTTACACAATTGATTATTCTGGTTTTGATCGCCTTTTTAATCTGTATCTTGTTAAAACTTCCGCCGCTTTTAGCCGTGGGCTTGATGCTACTTGCCGCTTCACCCGGTGGACCGACTGCAAATTTAATCAGCTATCTTTTTAAAGGGGATGTGGCACTCAATCTCACTCTCACCGCAATCAACTCCCTAATTTGTACTTTTACGCTACCTTTTATCGTGAATCTGTCGATTCATTATTTTCTAGGTGAGCATCCAAAAATTGGGATGCCGACTGAAAAAATCACCCAAGTATTTTTAATTGTTTTCATCCCAGTTTGTTTGGGAATGTTTATTCGCTCAATTGCACCCAACATTGCATTAAGACTGAACAGACCCATGCGATTTTTTTCCGTGATGTTTTTGTTCTTAATTTTCTTTTATGCATTATATAGAGAACGGTTTAACATCGTTGAATATTTTGTCGATATTGGACTTGCAACTGCGCTTTTTTGTTTTACCAGTTTATTGGTTGGTTATCTAATACCGCATCTGGCTGGGGTTTCTGATAGACAGGCACGTGCATGTACCTTTGAAATAGGCATTCATAACACTTCAGTTGCAATGACGATTGCATTGTCCGTGTTATCCAGTACCACCATCGCGCTACCTGCAGGCATCTATTCTATTTTTATGTATGTTTTTGCTTTTATATTTGGCTATATTTTAACAAGACGTCCACTGCTACTTAAAGAAGCAAATTCAAAAGCACTCAATGAGTAAAAAACATCTGATTCATAGCTGCAATAGATCCCTTAATAGGCATACTCTGTAATATGAATCAGATCTAAGTAAATTAATGATTCTACCGTTCAATTGCTTTCATTCCACTCAGGAAGATTAAAGTAAATCGATGCAATTATAGTTGTACTGATCAACGGTCAATTCTCGCTATTCCATATTCTTTACTTATCCGCTATACACCTAGCAGTATTCAATTTAGTAAAAATCAGTACAAGATAACTTCACCTAAATCAAAAAACAACTAACCAAGAAAAGGAGATTTCGAATGGATTCAGGAATCATTACCATTTTATTACCTTTAGCACTTGCCATCATCATGATTGGTTTAGGACTAGAGCTTACACTCAAAGATTTTGCCCGCGTAACACAGCAACCTAAGGTGATTTTCATTGCACTGTTTTGCCAATTGGTTGTTTTAGTCAGCATTGCATTTATCATCTGTAAAGTTCTAGCCCTTCCGCCTCTTCTTGCTGTGGGCTTAATGTTACTTGCAGCCTCACCCGGAGGAAGCACAGCCAACCTGTTTAGCTACCTGTTTAAAGGGGATATTGCACTAAACATTACTTTAACCGCGATTAATTCAGTCATGGCCGCTTTCACTCTGCCTTTTATTGTCAATTTTTCAATTCAATATTTTATGAATGACGGGCAGCAAATTAGCTTGCAGCTCAGCAAAATATTACAAGTGTTTGCCATTATCATCATACCTGTATGTATTGGTATGCTGATTCGACACTATGCGCCAAACTTCACGGCAAAACTGAATAAACCACTGCGTATTTTTGCGGTGAGTTTTCTAGTACTGATTATTGTTGGCGCAGTAGTAAAAGAACGTCATCAAATTTTAGAATATTTAGCACAAATCGGTTTGGCGACGGTTTTATTCTGTCTATGTAGTTTGATTATTGGTTATTTTGTACCGCGCTTGCTGGGTATTAATAGTGCACAAGCACGTGCCTGTGCTTTTGAAATAGGCATTCATAACAGTACACTTGCCATGACGATTGCTCTTACCATCATGGCCAGTTCTACCATTGCCATGCCTGCTGCGGTGTATTCGATTTTTATGTATGTTTTTGCCGCTGTATTTGGCATGTTACTCAATAAATTCGCGCCACATCCAGCGACGATATTGAGTTGATTGATCTTCCAAAAATATAGGGATGTTCTATACGTCCTTTTATTTTCAGGATAGTTTTTATCAATATATAGTTGTTTAAGCCTGAGTTCCGTTACAATGCTATTTTTAAAAACACAAATTTAGGTTATCTCCGTGAAGTGGTTACAAATTCATATTACCGTTGATCAAGCTCAAGTCGATTTTACTGAAACCCTACTCAGTTCATTAGGCGCTGTTAGCGTAACTTTAGATGATGCTGAAAATCAGGACTTACTTGAACCACTTCCAGGTGAAACTCCACTTTGGAATAAAGTCATTGTGACTGGCATCTACGCACAAGAAGAAGGCGAAGAAATTGATGTTGATGCTTTAATGACATTTATTACAGCACAAATGCCTGAAGCGCCATTACGTCATGAATTTATTGAAGACCAAGAATGGGAACGCACCTGGATGGATGCGTACGAGCCGATTCAAATCGCGGATAAATTCTGGATCGTACCTGAATGGATGGAATCACCTGATCCAGAGGCTGTGAATCTTAAACTAGATCCAGGTTTGGCATTTGGTACCGGTAACCATGCAAGTACTTTCTTGTGCTTACAATGGCTTGGTAAAACGGATGTTAAAGATAAGATCGTGATCGATTATGGTTGTGGTTCAGGCATTTTAGGTGTGGCTGCACTATTATTAGGTGCCAAAAAAGTATATGCCACGGATATTGATCCTCAAGCAGTGCTTGCTACCCAACAAAATGCGGAATTGAATGGTGTACTCGATAATCTTTATGTTGGACTTCCTGAAGAGTTCAATGCAGAGTTTAAAGATCAAAAAGCAGATGTGTTTGTCGCAAACATTCTTGCCGGCCCGCTGATGGCACTTGCGCCTGAATTCGCAACTTTAATTAAATCTGAGGGAGAGTTCGCACTTGCCGGCATATTAGAAGAGCAAGTTGCTGATGTTTCTAGTGTTTATTCTGAGTTTTTTGATATACTCGAAGTCGAAAAACGTGAAGAACATTGGTGCCGAATTTCGGGAAAACGACAAACTACCCATTAAAATTTTGAATAGACCATGAGCGAAAAACAAACCTACTGCCCTAACTGTTTTACCAAGTATAAAGTCTCCGTGGCTCAACTGACAGTTGCTCGAGGCATGGTTTGTTGTGCAAAATGTTCGACAAATTTTAATGCGTTAACGCATCTTGTAGTAGAAAAAGATCAATCTTCTTCTACTACATCGACTTCCTCTTCAATTTTTGACGATAAAAACCCTCAATCCAACGAGACGAGCGCTGAGACCTTAATGGTAGGTCAACCCCCAAAACAACATTTATTAGATATTTTCGATCAAAAAGTAGAAAACTCCAATATTGATTTAAAAACCTATCTCAACAATTTAAATTATTTCAGCACAGACCCGATTGGCACTTACCCTGCTCTTAATTGGTCTGAAAAATCAGAACAAGAGAATAAAAAAAGCTCCTGGAACTATGTTTTATGGGGTGTTGTAAATTTATGTTTGATTAGTTTACTTATTTTTCAGTTTTTTTGGTTTAACCCGAAAATTCTAAATAATAGCCCTGTCTTTAGTGCTTTATTTAATACGGCATGTCAGGCATTTAATTGTTCGGTTATGGAACAAAATTATCGCCTCATCTCAACCAATAAAGTTAAAATAAAACAAATTTCGAAGAAAGAGACTCAATTTACCGGCGAGCTCATCAACTACCATTCTAAAAGTTTAGCCCTGCCAATTATCAAGGTGAATTTGAAAGATAATGGAGAAATTATTTCTTCTTATTCTTTCCAGCCTTCTGAATATTTGATTGACAGTCTTACAGGAATACAACGAATTCCACAAAATAGTCCTTTTAAATTTAAGTTTAGCCTTCCTGTGGAACGTAAAAGCTTTGATACCTATAGTTTGGAAATAATTCGACCTTAATATTGAAAAAAACTATTAAAAAATGTAAAAAAAATGCAGTTTTCTTGCTCACTTTTTCTTAGACAATGCTATCATACGCGCCACGAAAGCTTTGTGCTGCAAACTCCTCACTATTTTCACAACAATTATAGTTTAGCTTATATGCGCTTTATCCTGATAATGCGTATTGAGTAGATTTTTTTGTTTTGATTTTGGTCGGTAACAAATATTAAACTATTGTTACGCTTAATTTTTGATCAAAAACGTCGAGTTGTGGCAAGCTAAATGTACAAGTTTTAGAACTTCCGTTTTAGGACCTAAAACGGAATTTAAATTTTAAACCACTTTTATATATCCCTTTACCCAAGTGATATTTGATTTTTCGGATTAATTCGCATGAATAGCAAATCTCCTATTTTTACTGCACAATCTGATGTCGCTCTTCGTATTCACGTAGATCGCGCAGTTCGCCATTATTTTGCACAATTGCAAGGCGAGCAACCTTCTCAGGTATATGACATGGTGCTGGCAGAAATGGAGAAACCTCTTCTATCTGTAGTTCTAGAATATACGCGTGGTAACCAGACACGCGCTGCTGAGATTCTCGGATTGAACCGTGGTACTTTACGCAAAAAGTTGAAAGCTCACGGTTTAATGAGTGAATAAATGATAAAATGCTCACGGTTACCGTGGGCATTTTTTTTATCTTATATTTTGCCTGCTGTTTTAATCTAGACCTTTAATATTGTTGACGAAAATCATGACTATTAAACGCGCTTTAATCTCTGTATCTGATAAATCAGGGATCGTTGAATTTGCTAAAAACCTTGTAGCTCTTGGGGTGGAAATTTTATCTACTGGCGGTACATATAAGTTGCTTAAAGACAACAATATCGCTGTAGTGGAAGTTTCAGAGCACACTGGGTTCCCGGAAATGATGGATGGTCGTGTAAAAACACTACATCCAAAAATTCATGGAGGGATCTTAGCTCGCCGTGGTCTAGACGAAGCGGTAATGCAAGAACACAACATCGATGCAATCGATCTAGTGGTTGTTAACCTTTATCCATTTGCTGCAACCGTTGCTAAACCAAACTGCTCGTTGGCTGATGCGATTGAGAACATCGATATCGGTGGTCCAACGATGGTTCGTGCTGCTGCGAAAAACCATGCCTCTGTAGGTATTGTGGTCAATGCTTCTGACTACGACACTGTGATTGCTGAAATGAAAGCTAACGGTGCGTTATCTCTTGAAACTCGTTTCGATTTGGCAGTTAAAGCATTTGAACATACTGCGCAATACGATGGCATGATTGCTTCTTATCTTGGCGCTCGCGTAGGTAAAATCGAGGGTCAAGCAGACAAATTTGCCCGAACTTTCAATACACAATTGAACAAAGCACAAGATTTACGTTACGGTGAAAACCCGCATCAATCTGCTGCGTTCTATGTTGAAAGTACTGCGACTGAAGCTTCTGTTTCAACTGCGAAACAGCTTCAAGGTAAAGAACTTTCTTACAACAACATTGCAGATACAGATGCAGCGCTTGAATGTGTTAAATCATTCGCGAAACCTGCTTGTGTGATTGTTAAACATGCGAACCCATGTGGTGTTGCAGTATCGTTAGACGGTATTAAAGCTGCTTATGACCTTGCTTATGCAACAGATCCTGAATCTGCATTTGGCGGCATCATTGCATTCAACCGTGAATTAGACGTAGCAACTGCGCAAGCCATTGTTGATCGTCAATTCGTTGAAGTGATCATTGCACCAAGTATTGCCGATGGCGTACTTGAAGTGACTGGCGCGAAGAAAAACGTACGCGTGCTTGTATGTGGCGAACTTCCAGCTATTGATGCACGTCAATCGCAACTTGATTACAAGCGTGTGAATGGCGGTTTATTGGTTCAAGACCAAGACTTGGGCATGATCACTAAAGATGATCTTAAAGTTGTGACTAAACGCGCACCAACTGAAGCTGAAATCGACGACATGATTTTTGCCTGGAAAGTTGCGAAATACGTTAAATCGAATGCGATTGTTTATGCGAAAGGTCGTCAAACCATTGGTGTAGGCGCAGGTCAAATGAGCCGCATCAACTCTGCTCGTATTGCTGCAATCAAAGCTGAACATGCTGGTTTAGTTGTTGAAGGTGCTGTAATGGCATCTGACGCATTCTTCCCATTCCGTGATGGTATTGATAACGCTGCTCAAGCAGGCATTAAATGCATTATCCAACCGGGTGGTTCTATGCGTGATGAAGAAACGATTGCAGCAGCTGATGAAGCTGGTATTGCAATGGTCTTCACTGGCATGCGTCATTTCCGTCACTAAGTTGGCGAATTGATCATGACTTATTTACAGTCATACGTGCTACATAAAATAGATTCTTAAATCTTTCATGGAGTCCTCTTCCCCTTTGGGTTGAGGACTTTATGTTATTTCGATTCATGGAGTATGAACCGATGAATATTTTAGTTTTGGGTAATGGTGGTCGTGAACACGCACTTGCATGGAAAATCGCGCAAGACGATAAAGTAGCGAAAGTCTTTGTTGCTCCGGGAAATGCCGGCACAGCAACAGAAAACAAATGCGAAAATGTTGCACTCAACATTTTAGACAATGCTGCAATCATTGCTTTTGCAAAAGAAAATGCAGTCGATTTAGTCATTGTTGGTCCAGAAGCACCGCTTGTAAATGGTGTAGTGGATGCTTGTCGTGCAGCCGATGTAAAAGTTTGGGGTCCAACTCAATTTGCTGCTCAGCTTGAAGGCTCTAAAGCATTTGCGAAACATTTCTTGAAACGTCACAATATTCCAACAGCGTTTTATGATGTATTCACAGAAGTGGATGCTGCAAAAGCATTTGTTGAAAAAAATGGTGCGCCAATCGTAATCAAGGCAGATGGTCTTGCCGCGGGGAAAGGCGTAATCGTTGCCATGACCAATCAAGAAGCATTCGATGCAATTGATGACATGCTTGCAGGCAACAAATTTGGTGATGCAGGTTCTCGTGTTGTGATCGAAGAATTCCTTGCCGGTGAAGAAGCATCTTTCATTTGCATGATTGATGGCGACAACATCTTACCAATGGCAACTTCACAAGATCACAAACGTATCTTTGAAGGCGACCAAGGTCCGAACACTGGCGGCATGGGTGCGTACTCTCCTGCTCCGGTTGTGACTGCTGAAGTCTTTGAAAAAGCAATGAACGAAGTGATGCGTCCAACTGTTGATGGTATGAAAGCAGATGGTCATGTATACACAGGTTTCTTATATGCAGGCTTGATGATTGACGAACAAGGTCAACCTAAAGTGATCGAATTCAACTGCCGTTTTGGTGACCCTGAAACTCAACCCATCATGATGCGTTTAAAATCATCTTTAGTTGATTTAGTTCAAGCAGGCCTTGAAAGTAACTTACCTGCCGAAGCTGAATGGGATGAGCGCAAAACTGTAGGTATTGTACTTGCATCGAAAGGCTACCCTGAAACATCTAGCAATGGCGATGTAATTTCTGGTTTAGACACTGAAATGACAGATGCGAAAGTATTCCATGCGGGTACTGCAACCAATGCCAATGGCGAAGTTGTGACTGCTGGCGGTCGTGTTCTATGTGTAACTGCACTCGGTAACACGATTGGCGAAGCTCAAGCAAAAGCATTAGAGCTTTGTGAAAAAGTGACCTTTGACGGCGTTCAATACCGTAAAGATATTGGCTACCGTGCGATTGCTCGCGAACAAGCTTAATTTTTATTAAGTTTTAAAAACCCGCCAAGTGCGGGTTTTTAATTATTCAACAATCAAATATTTTTGCGCAATTTTTTCAAATTTTTCTTTTTGTGAAATAAGTTCATGATAATAATCATATAAATATGGGAATTGTTTATTATATTCTTTAGCATCAACTTCCAAACATTTTCTTTTTATATCTAAAATTTTGATAATTTCTGCATGAAATTTATTTAATTGGTTATAAATTTTTTTAAATTCCGCATTCTCCCCTACAATTCTTCTAACAGTCTTGTGAAAATTTCCTAAATTTAAGACAAATTTAGAATGCTCTGACATTATAAATTCATCAAGTTGTTGTGAAATTCTTTTTTGATTATAAGGATAGAAATAGTCTTTTGTATCATTAATATATATTAGCCAATAAATTTGCCCTATTGCTCTAATAGCCTCATCCAAATGACCTAAAGACTTAACAATAAAATCTTTTTTTAGATTAATATTGTGCTGTTCTTTCCAAGAGTTTAGCAAAATTAAGGCTGAAAACGGTGCAAATAATCCTGCCGACCATCCGAACATCGTTGCTATAGCTGTTCCTTTATCTACAGCGAGCGGATAAATTAGATAGTACGTAATCACAGACATTAAAACTAGTAAACATAAGTATGCAACTAGTAATTGGAACATAATTTTAATTTGCATAGCCCCAATACCTACTATAAAAAATTTTGCAGCTAAAATAATAACTTTATGAACTTTTGAAAAACTAATTTATTTTTGAGTATATCCATAAAATATTACTTCCAATAATTGTTAATCTTATATCTATTTTTCATCTTTAGACTTTAAAAAAAATTATAAAGCGTTATATAAAACGATACTTTACAGATTGTTAATATAATTTAAAACAATATATTGTTTTTACTATTAAAATTTCAAAAATCCCATTATCACTATGCACTTAATAAGATAATTGTCGAGTTTTTATTCACTATATTGAATATAGATTTATTGTTATGATGAGGCAAATTTTGATTGATCAGAAACTCAATCTCGTTAATGAATACAATGATTTAAAACTTTTTATCATTGCTTTAATTTACTATTCGACAGATTGCTGATTGCATAGCGTAATTTGTAAATTTTATAGTGCTGCACATCTATCAGAGAAACGTTTGGACATGATGACTGTAATCACTCCTTCGTTCTATACTGATTTCGATTTTGACTTACTCTCTCTAATAAATGATTCGTAAATTTAAAGCCAAAATTAAATTTACTTGGGATGAATACATGAAAAAGCTCCTTGGACTTGTTTTAGGTTTAACCGTTGGCTTAACTGGCTGCTCTAAACCAGAAGCACCTGCAACTGACGCGGCAAAAACTGATACAGCAAAAGAACAAACCGTTGTAATGGCATCAACTGGCTCCGATGCAGACATCTGGCGTTATATCGCGACATTGCCTGAAACCAAGAAAGCAGGTATCAAACTTGAAGTGAAAAACTTCACTGACTACGTTGCCATGAATACTGCAGTAGCCAACAAAGAAGTCGATATCAATGCATTCCAGTCTTATGCTTATTTAGTCGCTTTCAATGCATCGAATAAAGACAAGATTGCACCGGTTTCGACTACTTATCTTGAGCCAATGGGTATTTACTCAAGCAAAGTAAAAAAAGTTGAAGAATTTGCCAACGGTGCAACCATTGCTATTCCAAACGATGCAGCCAATGAAGCGCGTGCCCTTTTACTACTTCAATCTGCAGGCTTGTTAAAACTTAAAGCTGACTTTAACCCTGCAACGGGCACACCAAACGACATTACTGAAAATGCTAAAAAAATTGTGATCAAACCAATTCAAATGGCGACCGCTGTTCGTGTTAAAGACGAAGTGGATGCGATTGTTTTAGGTAATACACTGGCGCTTGAAGGTGGTTTGAACGTACTTAAAGACTCTATTTACTATGAGCCTGTGGACCAAAGCACCAAGTTAAATGTAAACATTTTAGCAACTGCTGAATCACGTAAAGATGATCCGTTACTACAAAAAGTCGGCGCGTTGTATCACACCGAAGCTGTGAACAAATATGTGCAAGAACACTTTGGTGGTACTAAGGTTGATGTAAATAAACCAATTAGTTATTTAACTGAAACAAAATAGTAATATAATCATCCAAACCAAACAGGCAAAGTCATTTTGCCTGTTTTTTTATTTTCTGCTTAGTGTTTGACGATATGATTGAATTTAAAAACATTTCAAAGCACTATCAGCTCAAAGGTCAAACCATACGTGCCTTGGACCAAATTAATTTGGAGATTCCAGAAGGCAGTATTTTTGGCATTATTGGCTATAGTGGCGCAGGTAAAAGCACATTAATTCGTTTGATTAATTTACTAGAACGGCCGAATGAAGGTCAGGTGATTATTAATCAAAAAGATTTTACTGCTTTGGATGCACGCTCATTACGTCAAGAACGTGCAAATATCGGTATGATTTTTCAGCACTTCAACTTGTTGCAAACCAAAACTGTGGCGGCAAATATTGAAATGCCCCTCAAGCTTTTGGGTGTAAGCAAGGCTGAACGTGAAAAACGCTTAAATGAATTACTTGAGTTTATTGACCTCAAACATAAAAAAGATGCTTTCCCCGATGAGCTTTCTGGCGGACAGAAACAACGTGTCGGTATTGCCCGCGCACTTGCCAATCATCCTAAAATTTTACTCTGTGATGAAGCAACCTCTGCGCTGGATCCGCAAACCACCAAATCTGTTTTAGCCTTACTCAAAAAAATCAATAAAGAACAGAATATTACGATTGTCATGGTGACCCATGAAATGGATGTGATTGAAACGGTTTGTGATTATGTCGCGGTGATGGAACAAGGTAAAGTCATTGAAACCGGTTCTACTCTTGAGATTTTCAGTCAGCCACAACATCCAACCACTAAAAACTTTATTCAAACTGTGCTTCAACAACAGTTACCGGTCAATATTTTAAAGAACCTGGAAAATCAGAATCATAACAGTATTTATTGCCTACAATTTTTAGGCAAATCTGCTCAAGAAACTGTAGTACAAGCGGTGATTAAGAAATTTGATATCAGTTTGAATATCTTGTTTGCCAATATGACTGAAATTAATGGCACTGTGATTGGACAAATGTTTATCCAATTGTTGGGTGATCCGGCAATTATTCAGCAAGCAATTGAATTTTTAGAAAAAAATGGCGTAAAAGTTGAACATTCGGGAGATCAGGTATGAGAGATTTAATCGTACAATGGCTCACTGAACTGACTGCACCGTTTTGGCAAAGTTCCCTGTCGATTGACCAGTTTGTTACTGCCTTACAAGAAACCTTTCACATGGTGTTTTTTGCCATGCTGTTTGGCGGAATTTGGGGCTTTATTCAAGGTATTGTGTTATTGGTCACTCGACCTGAAGGGATCCTGCCGAATCGTGCGGTTTATCATATTTTAAACCCGATTGTGAATGCCCTCCGCTCGCTACCTTTCATCATCCTACTGATTGCGGTTATTCCTTTAACTAAATTTTTAGTCGGTACTTCAATTGGCACTTGGGCTGCAATTGTTCCACTAACCATCTACATTGGTCCGTATATGGGACGCCTGATTGAAACTTCATTATTAGAAGTGAATGAAGGCATTGTGGAATCTGCCCAAGCGATGGGTGCTACTCCATTACAGATTATTTTCAAGTTTATTTTGCCTGAATCGCGCAGTTCACTGATTCTTAATTTAACCACTGCCACGATTAGTTTAATTGGTGCAACCGCAATGGCGGGTGCGGTCGGTGCCGGTGGTATTGGTGATTTGGCGATTTCATATGGCTATCAACGTTTTGATACCAGTGTGGTTATTTTAACCGTGATTGTGCTTTTACTCTTGGTGCAAATTGTTCAGACCGTGGGTGAATGGCTCGCCAAATTAAGATAAATTAAGATCAATATTGATCAGGTCAAATCTTTAAAACCCTCATCTTGAGGGTTTTTATTTGGCAAGAATATTCTGGTTAAAAATAATCCGATTTCCAACTTTATCAATAAAAACATCAGCTATAAGCGATAATATGATCAAAAATCCGCATCGAATTTGGTAAATATTAAGCCATTCCTACATTCAGAGCATGCTAAAATAGCCGTCAGTTTTTGCAGGGACTCATTTATGCACTTTGTTCATCTTGGTATACATACAGAATTTTCAATCACGGAATCGATCGTACGTATACCTGATCTTATGAAAGCTGCAGTGAATGATGAAATGCCAGCTTTGGCATTAACAGATCTGTCCAACTTGCATGCCGCAGTTAAATTTTATAAAAAGTGCCTGGATAATGGTATTAAACCTATTTTGGGCAGTGTCATTCGCCTGAATGATGCAGAACATAAAGCCACCCTGCTTTCCATGACCAATAAAGGCTGGCGCAGTCTCACTGAAATTGTTTCGCGTGGCTTTATTGAAGGTCAACAGCTTGATATTCCTTGCGTAAAAAAAGAATGGGTGCTTGAACAGAATCAAGACATAATCGTGCTTTTAGGCATGCATAGTGATGTCGGCAAAATGCTCAATTCATCCAATCCGCAAAAAGCTGAAGCCCTGTTAGAGGAATGGATTGAAAAATTTGGCAATCGGGTGTATTTGGCCCTGACCCGCACCGACCGACCGGATGAAGAAAGTTTCATTGCCGGAGCGGTAAAACTGGCTCAAAAATACAATATTGGTGTCGTGGCACATAATGATGTGCATTTTATTGCACCAACTGATTTCGAAGCGCATGAAGCGCGCGTGTGTATTGCCGATGGTTATGTGCTTGGTGATAACCGTCGCCCACGTTCTTACACGCCTGAACAATATTTCAAAACTGCCGAGCAAATGACTGAACTGTTTTCAAACATTCCAACAGCAATTGAAAATACTTACCACATTGCCAAACGCTGTAATGTCAGCTTGCGTTTAGGCTTCAATGACCTTCCCGACTTTCCAATTCCTGAAGGTCATACCATTGATACCTTCTTTGAGCATATTTCTAAAGAAGGCTTGGAAGAACGCTTAAACTTTCTTTATCCCGTTGAAAAACGCGATGAAGACTGGCCTGAAATTCGTAAAGTTTATGATGAACGTCTAGCCTACGAAATTGGTACGATCCTAAACATGGGATTCCCGGGCTATTTCCTGATCGTAATGGACTTCATTCAATGGTCCAAAAATAATGGCGTACCGGTAGGTCCGGGACGTGGTTCAGGTGCCGGTTCACTGGTGGCCTATAGCCTGAAAATTACCGATCTCGATCCACTACGTTATGACCTGCTGTTCGAACGTTTCTTGAACCCTGAACGTGTTTCCATGCCCGACTTTGACATCGACTTCTGTATTGCAGGTCGTGACCGGGTGATTGACTATGTGGCGCGTCATTATGGTCGAGATGCAGTATCACAGATTGCAACATTTGGGACCATGGCAGCAAAAGGTGCCATCCGTGATGTCGCGCGAGTACTGGGTAAATCCTACGGACTTGCTGACCGTATCTCGAAGTTGATCCCGACCAAACCCTTAGGTGTAGACCTTCGTGCTGCCATCGACATGGAACCACAGCTTAAAGATATCGTCACCAATCCATCTAACCCAGACAATGATGATGCAGCTGAAATCTGGGAAATGGCACTTAAACTCGAAGGCATTACCCGTAATACCGGTAAACATGCCGGTGGTGTGGTGATTGCACCCGGTAAAATTACCGATTATTCAGCCGTGATGTGCGATGCAGATGGTACTAACCGCGTCGCTCAATTCGATAAAGATGATGTTGAATCAGCCGGTCTGGTAAAGTTCGACTTCTTGGGTCTACGTAACCTGACCGTAATTGAAGATGCGATTCAAAATATTAATAAACGCATTGGGCCTGAAAAAACGGTTGATATTGCGCATATCCCGCTAGACGACGCCAAAGCTTATTCGATTTTCGCAAATGCCAATACCACTGCGATATTCCAGTTTGAATCCGTCGGCATGAAAAAAATGCTGAAAGAGGCGCGTCCAAGTAAGTTCGAAGAAATTATTGCCTTCGTATCCTTGTACCGTCCGGGTCCAATGGATCTTATTCCTGACTTTATCCATCGTATGCATGGTGGCGAGTTTGAATATCTGCATCCGTTACTGGAAGGCGTACTTGAGCCAACTTACGGGATCATGGTTTATCAGGAACAGGTCATGCAAGCCGCACAGTACTGTGCCGGCTATACCCTCGGTGGCGCGGACATGCTACGTCGTGCCATGGGTAAAAAGAAACCTGAAGAAATGGTCAAGCAGCGTCAAATCTTTATTGAAGGTGCCGCGAAAAAAGATATTGATGAAGCCACCGCCAACCATATCTTTGACTATATGGAAAAGTTCGCAGGCTACGGTTTTAACAAATCGCATGCCGCCGCTTATGCCCTGGTTGCTTATCAAACTGCATGGTTAAAAGCCTATTATCCGTCTGAATTTATGGCAGCGGTACTCACTTCGGAAATGCAAAATACCGACAGTATTGTATTTTTGATTGATGACTGCCGAATTAATGGCTTAGAAGTATTTCCACCGTCCATTAACATGTCATTTTACCAGTTCCATGCCAGTGATGAAAAAACCATTGTTTATGGCCTAGGTGCAATTAAAGGTGTGGGTGAGGCAGCCATGCAATCGGTGATTGACTCACGTTTGCAGGACGGTCCTTACAAAGATTTATTCGATTTCTGCCATCGTATTGATTTGAAAAAAATCAATAAACGAACTTTAGAAGCACTGATTCGTTCCGGTGCTCTAGATTGTTTAGGCATTGATCGTGCCAGCATCATGGCGCAATTGCCTGAAGCGGTTCAAGCGGCTGACCAAGCACGCTCCAATCGTGAAACCGGCATTATGGATTTATTTGGTGAAGTTGAGGAAGTTCAACGTAAACCGGCTAAACCTGTAAAACCGTGGTCAGATGAAGTCCGTCTTAAAGGCGAAAAAGACACACTCGGCTTGTATTTAACTGGACATCCGATTGATGTTTATCGTCCAGAGTTAAAGTCCTTTATTCCTGTACGGATTAATGAATTAACCCCAACACGTCGCGGTGTCACCACGGTATTTGCCGGATTGGTGGTGGATGTTGCCAACTTCCCGAACCGTATGATGGTGACTCTGGATGATGGTACGGCACGTATTGAAGTTTCTGCCAATCATGAACGCTTCCAACGTTTTAAAGATGTTATTCAAGCTGACCGTGTGGTGGTGATTGAAGGTGAAATCTATGAACGTGAAGGTTATGATCGTCCGATGGGACGTTTAACCAAGGCGTTCAGCCTGAATGATATTCGTCAGAAACGTGCCAATAGCATCCAGATCAAACTGAATAGTGAACATCTGAGCAAAACATTGAGTCAGGATTTACAAAAGATTCTGATTCCATATTGTAATGTCGATATGTGTAATCACATTCCAGTGCAATTACAAATTGATTATCCCTACGCTTCTGCAGAAGTTCACTTGGGACTGAACTGGAAAGTTGCGCCACAGGATGAACTGCTGGCGAAATTACGCGATTATTTTGGCAAGGATGTCATTCACATTGAATATCAAGTGAAATCCAAAGCTGCCAAGGCTGCGCCTCATGGCAAGCCCGCACGTATTGCACCGCCACCTGCCAATGTCAGCATGGAGGATGCGATGGATATGTATCAGGCTGAAGCCAATCAATATTCTTAGTTTTTTAAATATTTAAATTAAAATCGGACACATTATGAGTCAAGTTGACAATGCTGTTGTTTCAGCACATCTCTCCCATGTGCGTATTGTCATGGTCAATACCACATTGCCTGCGAATATTGGTAGTGCTTTAAGAGCAATGAAAACCATGGGCTTATGCAAGCTGGTACTGGTTGCACCTAAAACCTATCCTCATCCGGATATTAATGCTTTGGCTGCAGGTGCTGTAGATTTAATCGAACAGATTGAAATTGTACCTACACTAGAAGATGCGATTAAAGACTGTCATCTGGTTTTTGGCACCAGTGCACGTAGCCGTACCATTCCGTGGCCTTTGCTGGATGCTCGTCCTGCTGCGGAAAAATCGTTGAATGCCGTCGTCAAAGATCAACAAGAAATTGCGATTGTATTTGGACGTGAAGACCGCGGCTTGACCAATGAAGAATTGGCGATGGCGAATTATCACGTCACCATTCCAGTCAATGACGATTACGGTGTACTCAATGTTGCCCAAGCCATTCAAGTGATTTGCTATGAAATGCGTATGGCGGCAATGGCATTGACCGAACAGAAGGAAGATCCTGAAGCAACCATGCAAGTGACGGATACCGAGTCGATGCATTGGGATGAGCCATTGGTCACGCATGAACAAATGGAACAGTTCTACCCGCATATTGAAAAAATGTTGGCAGAAATTGAGTTTATGGATCCAAAAAATCCACGTTTATTACCTTTACGCTTGCGTCGTCTATTTGGACGTATACAATTAGACCGTATGGAATATCATTTACTTCGTGGCATATTCACGCGTGTACAAGCGATGAATAGTGGTAAATGGAAAAAATCTACAGACAAGACAACAGATTCTTCAGAGGATCAACCTAATGCTTAAACAGCTCAGAGAAGACATACAGGCTGTATTCGCGCGCGATCCTGCAGCTCGAAACACCTTAGAAGTTCTAACGACTTATCCAGGCATTCATGCCCTGATTATGCATCGTATTGCCCATGAACTTTGGCAAAAAGAGTGTAAAGGCTCTGCTCGCCTACTGTCTTCTTTTAGCCGTTTTGCCACAGGTATTGAAATTCATCCGGGTGCAAAAATTGGTCGTCGTTTCTTTATCGATCATGGCATGGGTGTGGTGATTGGTGAAACTGCTGAAATTGGTGATGATGTCACGCTTTATCACGGCGTAACGCTAGGCGGTACAACCTGGAATAAAGGTAAACGTCATCCAACCCTGGAAGATGGTGTGGTGGTTGGTGCAGGTGCAAAAATTCTTGGACCTTTTACCGTGGGTAAAAATTCCAAAGTGGGTTCCAATGCAGTGGTGACCAAAGAAGTTCCGCCGGATACTACGGCTGTTGGCAATCCCGCCCGCTTTATCACCAAAGACAAACCCAAAGATGCTGAAGAGGCACGTCGCCGTGATTATGCTGAGAGCATTGGTTTCCAACCCTATGCAGCTACGCAAGATCAGTCAGATCCTATTTTAGATGGGATGCGTGTTTTGCTGGATCGAATTCAACTCAATGAAAAACGCATGAATACCTTATGCCAGCGTTTATCTTTGCTCGATCCTTCATTCAAAAAGCAGCAAGATGAACAACCCTTTAGTGTTGAAGAGCTTAAAATCATTGAAGATGTGCGCCGTGAATGCGAAGCACAAAGCACTCAATCCAAAGCCTAAAGTGCTTATGTGATTCTTCACAATTGCTAACTTGTGTGTTCGTGCCAGTTTTTTTAGACTGACGAACATGCAAATTGGGTCTGTTTACACTTCATCTATGTTTGCGACGACGCATATTTTTTAGTTGATATGAGGCGTGAAGCAGGAAATTCAATCATTCTAAATGATTGCTTCGCAACAATATAACAGCAAAAAAAATATGCTCATCCTGAAAGATTGTGACTAAAATTATCTCAGATTTCGTAATGAAACTTGAAAATAGTCTCGCTATTGTCTTCGTTTCATGACTGATCTGCCCAATTTTAGCCTACAGCGCAAGCCATTTATGAAATATTAACAGCCCCTAATTAATTTTAAAATTAAATGAATGGATGATCCATATGACCCTTAAGCCTTTGGCATGCACATTAATAGCTGTATCTTTATTATCTGCATGTAGCACGGCACCGAAAGAAGACAAAAAGCCGACTACTCCAATTATTTTCACTGAACCCGATTTGACTCCACCGTTCTATGCGCTGAATCCATTTAACTATGATGCTCCACCTCCATTTGAAATTGCATTAAAACAAGCTGCAGCACAGCCTGTCACTAAAATGGAAGTGAATCTGCAAAGCGATCCTTCCAAGAAAGTGACTCTAGATGTGAATAAGCTCATTATTCCAACAGTGAACAGCAATACACGTAATTTGAAATTTGCCGTACTTGCGGGTGAAAATGAAATTGATGTCACTGAAATTGATGATTTTTTACAATTGGTTGAAGGTAAAGCACGCCATTACCCACCTCGTTTTACTGAACGTCAAGAACGTAAAGGGTTTGAAGCTAAACTAAAAGAATTGACTCAACAGCTCGATACTTTAGCATCTCGAGATAATGCGTCTTTTGATGTTCTGATTCGTGCATTTAAAGCCAGTGTAATGGCGCGTAACCTGGACTTGGGTTCAGTCTATACCACCAAATCTTTAACCTATGCGCAGCGCATTTTAAAAATCAACAAAGAAGATGCTGAAGCAAACTTCTGGTTTGGTTTTGGTTTATCTGAAGGTGGTGGTCAGCGTGAAGCGATTCCTTATTTAGATAAAGCGATGCAAGCGGGTGTTCAGGAAGCGTATCTATCTGCGGCAAATAATTACATTGCCATGGAACAAAAGAAAAATGCGATTCAAACTTTGAAAAATTACAAAGTAAAATATCCGCAAGAAGCTGAAGTGGCTGACCGTTTAATTGCTGAAATTGAAAAGCAAGGTCGCTGGAATGTTTGGCAAATCATTGCTCCTGCTCAAGCAACACCAGCAACACCAGCAACACCAGCAACACCAGCAACACCAGCACCTTAATATTTAAAGCTAAACTAAAATAAAAATAGGCCGTCAAGTACGGTCTATTTTTATTTGCATGAATGGAAAATTAGAAGAACTATCGTATGATGAATAAAATTCAAACAAATACTTATTGCAGACTATTATTATGCCAAAACAGATATACACAGTTTTATTTGCCGCGCTATTCAGTAGTTATCTGCTGACAGGATGTCAAATTGTAAGTGTTAAAAATCAAGCCATCAACGTCACCATCGCCAATGAACGAGAAAGCATACTCACCCGCAACAAATTGAGTGAAGCCAGTTTAAATGTGCTTTCAATGACAGGTCGTGAAGCAAAAATCTGCTCTGATGAACCTGAACAATGTGTGCAGGAACTGCAACAAATTCCCCAAATTCAAGATGAACAATTATTATCTACAGCAAGTGAAGTCTACTTAGCTAAAGCCTTAACCTTTGAAAACTCAAGTGATTGTAAAACCAGTATTTTAACCAGCACCAGGTCACAAGAAAAACAACGGCTCCAGCAAGTAACTTATGATAAATGTTTAGACCAACAACTGTATATGCTGGATAAAAGTATTCGATACAGTTATGCCTATATGTTTAAAACAAAACGCGGACCACAAGACCGTATTTTTGATAACAGACAGGTTCAGATTCGTGACTTCTATAACTTAGCCTTGGCTAAACTGGTTTCCGCTTATGGCCTACGTCACAAACCCACGGAAGTCGAACACCGGATTAAAGTTGGCAACAGTATATACAGCATTAACTTTGATCATTACCCGCAACTCAAAGAACAGAAAATTGAGCAACTACTCTCAAGTTATAACCTGAATTTTTCAGGGTTGCGTTCCATTAACCGCCGGGACGGTTTTGGTTCAGAGTTTGTGGTCGTTTTACCGCAAGTTAAGGATGATATTGGTGAAGGTAAAAATAAATACATTATCGACCCGATAAATTTTAGCTACCAAAATGGCGTCAATCCGAATATTCATCAAGCCCGTTATTTGGCAGCCACCCTTACCGCGCAGCCGAAATCTGCGACCAATATTGAGGACATTTTAAATAAGGCAGAGTTTGAGTTAAAAGCGTTTGATCCCTATAAATATGAAAAAGTTGATCTGGCAGGCAAAAGCTATCCGCTTGCCGCTAACTTCTCTACACCCTATGGTTTATGGCTGGCACAAAATAATCTGGGTAAAGCTGCCTATTTGACTCTGATTGATCGTGACGATCATCTCACCATGCCGCATTTATATATGCTCGAACCCTATAACCCAAATAAAAAAGTCATTGTTTTGGTGCATGGTCTAGCCAGTAGTCCTGAAGCGTGGATCCGACTGACCAATGACATTATGGGTGACACGGTGCTGCGTGAGAATTTTCAGGTCTGGCAAGTGTTCTATTCAACCAATATGCCAATTATTGAAAGTCGCTTTCAAATCTATGCCCTGCTCAATCAGGCTTTTGCACAGGTTGATGCCAAAGCACCAGCCAAAAAAGATGCGGTACTGGTTGGACATAGTATGGGAGGCATCATTGCCCGCCTTTTGGTCAGTGATGCAGATGTGACTAAAAAAGCCTTAGCCATGATGAACAATCGCCAATTAAATAAATATCAAAAATTACCAATCGTTTCACAACGCTTGGTCATGAAGGATATTCCTAATTTTAGTCGTGCAATTTTTCTCGCATCACCGCATAAAGGAACCGATTATGCAGATCGCTGGTTTACCAAGGCAGCACGTAAAATTATTCGCATACCCGGTGCATTCCTTTCTGCGATCGGTGACAGCATACAAAACCAGGATCTGGACGTTAAAGATCTATTAAAGCAGATTGATAATGGTCTTATTCAAAATGGTCCGAGTGATTTAAGTTATCAGTCCAAGTTTATGGAACTGACTAAAGACATTAACCCCCGTAAAGGTCTCGCCTTCCATTCCATTATGGGCAATATCACCAACAGTGATGATCTGAATATCATTACCGATGATGTCGTCCCGTATAAGAGCGCCCACTTAAATGGGGCGGTTTCTGAAAAGATCATCAAAGGTGGACATTCCATCCAGGAAACCCCCGAAGCCGTTTTAGAATTACGTCGAATCTTACGTCTCCATTTGACCCAATTAGGTTTACATAAACCTTAAGGGTTAAGGTTTATCAATTTCAGCCGATCATGCTTCATCTACATGATCGGCTGATCTGCTGTTCAATTTAGTGTGAAGATATTTTCTTAGACTATTTCCAAGCATCATTAAAATATTTCAACTTTAGCTTATTGATCTTTATTACAGCTATATTCCCCCACCCTTAATATTCTCATAGAAAAATAAAAAACTGTTTCCTGATTTTTACCTATTTATTGCAAAGCATTTTTCTCTGCTCATGCAAATTTGATAAGATAAGCCACTCGAATGAAGTTAAGTTTTTTTGATAGACACAACTTGCCAGAAAATTAAAAAATATAAGACCTGAATGTCTTACTGGTAAATAAACTTATCTTCATGCAAAAAATTGAAATTGGTGAGACAGCCAAGTTTTTAGCGATCTAGATTTATTCAAATATTTAAGGATTTTACCTCAATGAGTTACCCGGAAATCATGGCTGATTTTTCCACTTTAACGCCAATGATGCAGCAATATTTAACTGTAAAAATGCAGTATCCTCACTCACTCATGTTTTATCGTATGGGTGACTTTTATGAGTTGTTTTTTGATGATGCACATAAAGCAGCAAAATTACTGGGGATTACTTTAACCCACCGTGGCAAAGCCAATGGCGAACCGATCCCTATGGCGGGCGTACCTTACCATGCAGCCGAAGGCTATTTGGCACGTCTGGTTAAGAAAGGTGAAACCGTCGTCATTTGTGAACAGCTGGGTGAAGGCGAGAGCGCAGGCACTCGCGGTAAGGCACCTATGGAACGTGGTGTGGTCCGAATTATCACTCCCGGCACACTGACTGATGATGCACTGCTGAATAGTCATCAATCTTCCAATTTGGTCGCGCTTTGCATTCAACAAAATCAAATTGGTATTGCGCTGTTAGATTTAAGCGCAGGTATTTTCAAGGTTCAACAACAAGACTTCCAACACGAGCAACTGGCGATTGAGCTTTCCCGCTTAATGCCAAGTGAGATTCTGGTTGATGAAGATATTGTTGATCAAAATATTATTGAGCAAATCAAAAAGCAACTTGAATGCCCTGTCACCAAGCGTCCAAATGTCGATTTCAACGTCAATAATGCTCAAAAAACCTTATGTGATCAGTTGGCCGTATCGACATTGTCAGGTTTCGGTATTGATCATTTGCCATTGGCAAAAGCCTCTGCCGCAGCACTGATTCACTATGCCAAAGAAACCCAAAAAACAGCTTTACCGCATATCCGTTCTATTCAACTGGAACAAAGCAGTGACTTTATTGCCTTAGATCCAGTCACGCGTCGCAATTTAGAGTTAGTCGAACCATTGTTTGATCATGGCACGTCGCTGTTTCAACTGATCAATGATTGTCAAACTGCGATGGGCGGGCGTTTACTCAGCCGTACCTTAATGCAGCCGCTACGTGATACCAAATTACTCGATGCTCGCCTTGATGCAACGGCATCGATGCTGAATGGCTATCATGAATCACCGATTCGCTTGGTGCTGAAAGACATTAGTGATATTGAACGTGTGCTGAGTCGTATTGCTTTAGGCAGTGCACGTCCTCGTGATTTAGTACAACTGCGCCAAGCCTGTGCACAAATCCCTTTATTACGTCATGCCATTCAGCCGATTACTCAAGCCAAGCAATCTACCTTAATTCAGCAATTAGATCATGAGTTAGGTGACTTTAAAGGGCTATACCAACGCCTGATGTCGGCCATTGTTGAACATCCTCCGGTATTACTTCGTGATGGTAATGTTATTGCAGAAGGTTTTGACAGTGAACTGGATGAACTGCGTAAAATTCGCGATCATGCCGGTCAGTTCCTGATAGATTTGGAAATCCAAGAACGTGAAAACACTGGAGTTTCAACCCTTAAAATTGGTTACAACCGTGTCAGTGGTTACTATATTGAACTGACCCGCGCACAAGCAGATCAGGCACCGGATCATTACATTCGTCGCCAGACTTTAAAAAATGCAGAGCGCTATATCACGCCAGAACTCAAGTCTTTTGAAGATAAAGTGTTATCCAGTGAATCTCGTGCGCTGGCGCGTGAAAAAATGTTGTTTGAAATGCTGCTGGATGAATTACGCCAAGATATCGGTAATTTACAAATGATGAGCAGCGCGATTGCACAAATTGACTTGCTTGCCAACTTTGCCCATCAAGCACGTTTACGCAACTGGTCGCGTCCAGAATTTAGCCCGGAAATTGGGGTAAAAATTATCGCCGGTCGCCACCCTGTGGTTGAAGCATTAAGTAAAACCGCCTTTACCCCAAATGATACGACTTTAGATTTTAATCACCGCATGGCCATTGTGACGGGGCCAAATATGGGTGGTAAATCCACTTTTATGCGTCAAACGGCTTTGATTAGCTTATTAGCGTATTGTGGCTGCTATGTCCCTGCCAAATCCGCAGTATTAGGTCCAATTGATCGGGTCTTTACCCGTATTGGTTCAGCGGATGATTTATCGACTGGCAAATCGACCTTTATGGTGGAAATGACGGAAACTTCACAGATTCTGCATCATGCCACCAACCAGTCTTTGGTGCTGATGGATGAAGTCGGTCGTGGTACCAGTACTTATGATGGCTTATCTTTGGCTTGGGCATGTGTGATTGACCTCAGTAAACGTATTAAATGCCTGTGCTTATTTGCGACCCATTATTTTGAACTCACTGAACTCGGCAAAGAATCTGGTATTGATAATTACCATGTCACCGCAAAGGAATTAAATGGCAATTTAATTCTGTTACACAAAGTTCAGCAGGGTCCTGCAAGCCAAAGTCATGGTCTGCAAGTGGCAAAATTAGCCGGAATTCCTGCCAGCGTGATTAAAGAAGCCCAAAATCGTTTAAAAATTTTGGAAAAACAGCAACATCAGCAACTCAATAAAGCGGTGCAAAATGATTTATTTAGTGTGGCAGATGAATCATCCATTGAAGTGATTGAACGTATTGTTGAAGTGGAAAAAGATGTGCCTGCGCTGAATCTGTTAAGAGCTTTAGATGTCGATAGTCTTTCACCACGTGAAGCACTACAACAAATTTATGCTTTGAAAGATGCCCTAGAAGCTTAATTTGAAACCATCGTGAATAAGTCAAAGACTCCTAAATAGGAGTCTTTTTCATTTAGATGCCATATTTAACGCTATATTCATTTTTTAGCAAAATTAACAGCCTTATATATAACAAATATCAATAAAAGCAATTGTTAGTTACATGCATTTTTGCCTAAAATACAGCAAGAGTAATTAGAACCATATTTTTTAGGTAGCTGTCGCCATGACCTTTGTTGTCACTGAAAATTGTATTAAATGTAAATACCAAGACTGCGTAGAAGTTTGTCCAGTGGATTGTTTCTACGAAGGTCCAAATTTCCTCGTCATCAATCCTGATGAATGTATTGACTGCGCACTATGCGAACCTGAATGCCCTGCGAATGCTATTTTCTCTGAAGATGAGTTACCGGAAGGTCAAGAAGTCTTTATTGAACTGAATACTGAACTTTCACAAAAATGGCCGAACATCACCCAGATTGGTGATCAACCTGCTGACCGTGAAGAATGGAATGGTAAACCTGACAAGTTACAATACTTGGAAAAATAATCCCGTTTTTCACCTCAAAAAAGATCAGCAACTGCTGATCTTTTTTTACACTGAAAAAACATTTGATTGCAATATTTCCAAATTTTATCCATCAATTTATATTAAAATAACACACGTATTTATAAATATTTGATTTCTATAATGAAGCATTTTCTCAAGGGATTAATCGGGTTCGGTTTAATCCCACTTGTCATGATTGGATGTGCTACATCTCCTCAGAAACAAGGACGTACAACCACGACTCCCGACGGAAAACGAATCTTCATTCCCCAAGAACGCATCATCATTGAACGCCCTGTTCCGCCTAAAACAGTTCCCTACGCTTACAATGCTTGGGTTGCTACAAGCGATAACTTACGACGCGTGCGTGAATATGAAGTGTTCCTTGAACAAAATGGTGTCGGCAACATCATTCCAAGTTTTGAATTGATGCGTACAGCACGGGATTGGCAAAAATGTTCCCGTTCACAATACATGATTCCAAACCGTGAGTTGTGGAACAATCAAATTTCGACTTTGCGTGTATTTAAATATCTGGTTGCAGCCAAAGTGCTTACCGACTTTGAAGTCACTTCGGTTTACCGTGATTTACCCCTAAACCAGTGTGCTGGCGGTGCAAATTCATCACGTCATTTATTTAACTCTGCCATCGATTTCCGTGTTGGACCTGCATATCCTCATGCTGAAGACTATGCCTTTATCGAAAACACCAAATTTAAATTATGCGAATTCTGGGCGCAACATGGTCAAAGCCTGAATATGGGACTTGGACTGTATGCTTCAGGCCAAATCCATATTGATACCCAAGGCTATCGCACCTGGGGACCTGACTTATCCCGTCATTCATCGATGTGTAATTACTAAAAGTAAATTCGGATAAAAAGAGATCTTGCTGATCTCTTTTTTATTGCCTATTTTCAATAAATTTAAACGATAAATTGCACTCTGATTGGAAAAGTTTAAAATGCTTGCATCGCAACAAAGGTGACGAAACTATGCAACAAATGTGGACAGAGATTGATGCCTACATCGATTCACATTTAATTCCAGAAGACCCTATTCTTCTACAGACTTTAAAAAACACTGAAGAAAAAGGCTTTCCAGATCACCTTGCAGTAGCGCCCAATCAAGGCATGCTGCTGCAAATGCTCATTCAGATGAACAAGTGTAAACGTGTACTGGAACTGGGTACTTTTGCAGCTTACAGCACTATGTGGCTGGCGCGTGTGCTCCCTGAAGATGGTTATATCTTAACGATTGAAGGTCGAGATACACACGCAGCATTAGCTCAGGAAAATATCGACAATGCCAAACTTCCACAAACGATTGAGCTGAAAGTTGGACGTGCAGCTGATGTATTAAAAACCTTACCTGCCGACTTTGAAGCTTTCGATTTTATCTTTATTGATGCTGATAAACAGAGTTACCCGGAATATTTAGAATTAAGCTTGGATTTGTCTCATTCAGGAACCATTATTGTGCTCGATAATGTCATCCGTGCGGGTGATATCATCAATCCTGAAAATCACAAACCCAGTATTGAAGGTATCCGAGAGATGTTTGTTGCTTTACAAAACCATCCCCGAATCTTGTCCTGTACAGCATTACAAACTGTAGGCAGTAAGGGCCATGATGGCTTTGCTTTAGCCATAGTGAAATAATTTGACACAAAGATCAAAAAACAATCGCATTGTTTTTTTATTTATTTATTAGCAATTTACACAGACTGTCCATATAGTTATCCACAAGTTATGCGGATAACTATGACTAATATTTAATCACTACTTATAAGCAAAAGTATTGCTTATTTTACCACCAACAACGGTACAGTTGAATTTCGGAAAATAGTGGTTGCCACACTGCCCAAAAAGAACTGGTGAATTTTACTGTGACTAAATGCACCAAGTACAATCAGTTGTATCTCATGTTCACTCTGATATTCAAGTATATTTTCAGCAACATCGCCATAACGATATTCCATGATTACATCTAAGCCGGCATTCTTTAAATATTGTGATGGTTCATTCAATATTTCTGGATGATCGCCGACATAGAGCACATGACACTGTAGCAATCTTAACAAATCACTTTGTGCAATTCGTTTCATCAAATTGACGCAGGTAGGCGAATATTCATAGGCAAAAATAAATCGTGTTGGTGGCTGGAATTTTTCACCAACTGTCATTACGGTACAATTGACCCCACGAATAAAGTTTTCAACATTACTGCCGATGGGTTTATTCCGCTCTGCAGAGCGTTCCCCTACTCGACCGATAATGGCAATGTCTTCATCTCTAAGCACATTAAAACTTTGCTCTAAAAAATCGCCTTTTTCTTGGAGATGCGAGGCAGTTAAACCGTACTTCTGCTGAATCATTTCGCTAATATGATTAAGTAAATTATTACTATAATTCAGGGCCAATTCACTTTGTTTTTGTTCAAGTTCAGCCAGTTCTTTCAGTAACATTGCATTACTTTCAAAACCAATCACACCACTTATTTCCCCCAAGTGATAACTGGCCGGGTAATAATCTAAAACCTGTAATAACACCAATTCACGTTGGGTCTGCTTTGCAACCCATGCGGCAGCTTCAGCAACTGCATTCACGCATGGAGAAGAATCAATACATGCGATTACACGTTTCATTTTCGCCTCGCTTTTCGCCTTGGAAGGCTTTAAGTCTATTTGTTATTTTTAACTTAGCATATCTATTACAGACTGTGCATGCTTTTATGTAATTAAACTTACTCGGCAATTCATATTAATTTTATTAGATTTTTTAATCCCGATAACGAATAAATTTCGCAGGATTACCTGCAACGATAGTCGCTTTTTCTACATCTTTTGTGACCATACTATTCATTCCAACCACGGCATGCGATCCAATGTTTATACCATCCTTCACACCTACATGTGCACCCAGCCAAACATCCTGACCAATCTCAATTCCCTTGGAACGTACCGGTTGTTGGTAAATCGGCTGTTCGAGTTCCATGCCATGGTCAAAGGCATACAAATGACAATATGCAGCGATACGGACCTGATCATGCAGCTTGATGCCCATCCGTCCACCATCAAGAATGCAATGATGGTTAATCGCAACTTCATTGCCTATTTCCAAGGGCCCATGCAAATTACAATCTGCCGCAATAAAGGTATTATCGCCAATCACAATTTTTCGGCCTGGCTCGGCAAAAATATGCGCCAGCGGTGAAATAAAACAGTTTTCACCAATCTCGACTGTTTCCATTTGCATTAAATAAGCTTGATATTCTTTTTGCCATGCTTCAGCCCAGCCACGATTTTTCGGTTTTAATGACCAATATAACCACGGCATATAGTTCAAGCGATGCTTATGCTGTTCACGATATTTTAACAGCGGATCTTGTTCAGTCATTCTGTGGTTCTTCTACAATTTTGAGTTGTTCACGCCCGCGCGTCACATCCTGAATTTTCAATGACAAGGGTTCAATTTGGTGAATTTGTACTAAGGCTTCGACCTGTACCCCCGTCGCAGTATAGTCTTCTTTAAATTCGACTTGCTGTTGATTGAGTTCATATTGAAAGATCGACCATTCATTAAACTGACAGGCAAAACTGACTTTTTTCTTTTCAATCAGTTCAATTTTTTCAGCCAGTAATAAACATTGTCCGGCACAGCCACCATAGGCACGAACCAAGCCACCCGTTCCGAGTTTGATTCCACCATACCAGCGATTTACCAGAACCAGAATATTGGTTAATTCATTGCCTTCAATGGTGGCTAGAATAGGTCTTCCCGCAGTCCCCGATGGTTCGCCATCATCATTAAAACGGACGTTATGTCCAATTTTCCATGCCCAACATTGATGTGTTGTGGTGATATCTTTATGGGTCTCCAAAAAATCTTTTACTGCCTGTTCATTTTCGACAGGCACAGCAATGGCTTGAAAGCGACTTTTTTTGATGTCTTCTTCGAAAGTAACGGGCGAGGCAATCGTAAATGGCATAAATCTAACAATAAAAAAATCCCTGTAAAATTATAACGTGTTTTAAAGCATCTGCAGACAATAAAAAAACCTCCTATACAAAGGAGGTTTTAAAATTGAGTTTCTCAATTTTTTAATAAGCGTTCACGCAATGCTTCTTGCGCTTTATTGAACGGTTTAATCAGGTAATCCAGTACTGATTTTTGTCCGGTTTTAATATCAACCGTTGCCACCATAACAGGAGTAATACTGAATTGCTTCCCGGCTTTATTGGTTAATTTATCGGTATTAGTTCGAATATAAACACGGTAATAAAACTGGTCCTGTTTGACTTCATCACGGATTGTATCCGGTGAAATCACCGTAACCTTAGCTTTCAAACCACCATAAATGGAATAGTCATAAGCCGTGACTTTAACCAGCGCTTCCTGACCAGGATGAATGAATGCAATATCACGCGGTAAAATTCGAGCTTCAATCAATAACTGTTCATCCAAAGGGACAATGGTCATCAGCTTGCCATTTTGCGGAATGACACCACCAATGGTCATGACATCAATTTCCTTGACGATCCCGCGCATGGGCGCTTTGAAAACCGTACAGCTTAACGTATCTGACTTTCCTCTCACCACTTGTTGCTGGGTTTCTACATCCGTATTGGCTTTGGATAATTCTTCACGCGACTTCACATCATACTGATTGCCAATATCATTCATTTGATTACGCAAATTATTGGCTTCACGTTTTAGGCGTAAAACTTCCACTTCACTTGCAGCCCCTTTAGCCACAAGAGGTTCGGTCATGCTCAGTTCCTACTCAATCAAACTTAAAGCCTGATGTAGACCCGACATGGATTCATCCAGATTGGCACGGCGTGAATGATAAAGCGCGGTTTCTTCCTTCACCAGTTTACTGTCTTTTAAAACTTCCTTAGGAAAAGAAATAGGTGTTCCATTCACTTCAGCTCTTAAACGCGCTGAAGTTGCACGTGAAGACATCAGCAATGAATCTGATTCTCCGACATTGGATTCCAGTCGAGTCGGATCAAGCTGAGCCAGAATGTGACCCTGCTTGACAATTCCACCTTCACGAACATTCAACTTGGTTAAAATACCGCCTTCAAGAGACTGAATAGTCTGCTCTTTTGAGGAAGGTACAACTTTACCGGTTCCTGTAGAAACTTCTTCAAGTTTAAAAAACCATGCCCATAACAACAAAGTGAGTAAACCCAAACAAATCATCCAGATAAACACACTGGCTTTAGGTAAAGGCGGTTCAAGCTCAGTGACTTTGATGGTACTTTTTAGATTCTGTGATTTAGCGCTCATGAATTAGCTCCTGCAACTTGACGTTGCTGTGGCTGATTTTGATTTAGAATCTGATCACGAGGTCCATCCATCACTATCTTGCCATCATTCACCACAATAATTCTGTCCACCAGCTCCAGTACTGCACGACGATGCGTCGCAACAATCATGGTGCGTTGACCGAGCCATAATTTCAAATGATCAATCAGTTGTTTTTCTGACACATCATCAATGGATGCTGTTGGCTCATCCAACAACAGAATATTCGGCTGGCGAATCAGTAAACGTGCCAGTAATAGTGCCTGTTTCTGACCACCAGAAAAACCAACACCACCTTCAAGAATCATATGATCCAAGCCTTCTTTTTTCTCCTGCACAAAGTTGATTGCACCGGTAATTTTCAATGCATTCAATATTTCTTCATCACTGGCCAAAGGCGCACCAAGCGTCAAGTTTTCACGTACAGAACCAAAGAACAAATGCGCATTCTGATTCAGCAACCCCATATCACGGCGCACATCTGAGGGATCGATTAAACCCAGTTCAACACTATCCAGTTTAATTTTGCCTTGAACAGGGGTTTGCATGCCTGACAATAATTGCAGTAGTGTCGATTTACCTGCACCATTACGCCCAAGAATCGCAATCTTTTCACCCGGTTTAATTTCAAGTTTTGGAATCATCAAACTTGGTTTTGGATCATCTTCGCCATACTTAAAAGTCACGCCAGTTAATTCATAATGACCATTTAGTGTCGGACGATGAATCAAATGGGTATGATCCGGTTGATCCACCGGTTTTTTCATTAATTCATCAAGTCCATTTTTAGCCACTTTGGCTTGCTGCCAGCGACCAAGTACACCGGTAATTTGCGCAATTGGACCGAGCATGCGTGAAGACAACATCGAACAAGCCACCAAAGCACCAGTGGTCATGTCACCTTTCATCACCGCAAAGCAACCCACCAGCACCACAATTGCAAAGGTCAAACCCTGAATTTTTTGGGTCCAGGCATTCATGACACCGACGATTTTACGTTGACGCATTGAAACATCTGCCGATGATTCATTCATGTGGTTCCACTGATTCTGAAATCTTGCTTCAGCACGCAATAGCTTGATATCTTCAATGCCTTGTACTGCTTCAACCAGCATGGCATTACGAATTGCACCTTCACGCATGCCTTCACTGGCGAGTTTTGCCAAAGGTTTTTGTGCCAGAATTCCCGGCAGAATCATTAAAGGCACAACCAACAGCATCACCCAGAACAGGTTGTCGCCAATCAGCCAGAAAATTCCCAAAAACAGCAAGAAGAAAGGTAAATCGGCAATCGCTGAAATGGTGGTGGATGTCACCAGTTCACGCACACCTTCAAGCTCACGAATCTGGGAAATAAACGTGCCTGTAGATTTCGATCGTTCACTGTTTTTAATTCTTAAAGCATGGCCAAAAACCCGGTCAGAAATTCTTAGATCCGCACGCTTACCAATAATATCAGACAGATAAATTCGCGCGACACGTAGACTAAATTCAAAAATGGCAGCAATCAGTACACCACCAGCAAGCACCCATAAAGTTGGTATTGATTGTGCCGGAATGACCCGGTCATAAACGTTCATGGAAAAAACCACAGTCGCCAGGGCCAGAATATTGGCAATCATGGAGCCAAACATCACATCGATATAACGTTTCCAGTCACGTAATACAATCGACCAGAACCAGCTGCTTTCATAAGGTTTGATATATTCATCTACCCGTGCATCTGGTACGGATTTTTCTGGTCGCAGAATATAAAAATGCCGAATATTGGACTGCAGCACATTTAGCGTTAATGTCTGTGCAAGCCCTCTGATCGCCACTTAGCTGAATATTGGCATTCCCTTCAGCATCGACCTTTTCAACAACACCGACCTGACCATCATGAAATTCCACCACAACAGGTAGGCGCCACGGATTGATTAAATCTGTACTGAATGCAGATTTACGCCAACTCATACCGACCTGACGCGTAATCAATGCTATTACGCTGAAACATCTGGACTGCGTTGTAATGCCCGAAGAATGGTTTCATTGAAGCTTAATTGGCTAACAGGTTCATACACCGGCTGATTTTTAGAAAAAGGGCGCGTGCGATCCGAACCTTGTATGAGAGGTAATTCCTGAACTTTGGAGATATCCAGTTTATAATTACTTAGGGCGTCAATATCTGCCTTATTGTAGTTTTCATCTGATTTAGGAACAAAAATTTGACTCATCTCAGACTTGAGCGACTGCATGAACTCTTTTGAACTGTCTGCATGGGCATAGTTCATGTGTAAAGGTACAGTAGATATCAAACACTGTATGCTTCTCAGCAATAACTTTTGACACAAACCTATCTTGTTGTTTTGATTGTTTAGCATCATTTGAATGATAATTTTTATTTTATGAATATTTAACGTATTTCCTAAAGAATACATCTATTTTTGTAATGTAATTATTAATTTCAATACTTATTACATACAAAGATGATCTTGTCATTTATTTATAACAAAATCATCTTTTATTTTGCTTATTTTTAAACCGTAAAATCTTCACCTAAATAAACTTCACGCACCGTTTCATTTTCCAGAACTTCCTGTGGTGTTCCTTCTGCAATTACTGCACCTTCACTGACAATATATGCTCGCTCACAAATCGCGAGTGTTTCTCGTACATTATGATCGGTAATTAACACCCCAATGCCACGATCTTTTAAGTTCCGAATAATATCTTTAATATCACCTACAGAAATAGGATCGACCCCGGCAAAAGGCTCATCAAGTAACATAAACTTAGGATCAGCAGCCAAAGCACGGGCAATTTCCGCACGGCGACGTTCACCACCCGAAACACTCATGCCTAAAGAATCTTTAATATGGGTGATTTTAAAATCAGCCAGCAATTCATTTAAACGCTGTTGGCGTTGCTGTTTGTTTAAATCTTTACGTGTTTCAAGAATCGCCATAATATTTTCAGAAATGGTTAATTTTCTAAAAATAGACGCTTCTTGAGGTAAATAACCAATCCCTTTGCGGGCACGTTCATGCATAGCCAAATCAGATAAATCAAGATCATCTAAATGAATCTCGCCCTTATCCATTCGAACTAAACCAACCACCATGTAGAAACTTGTGGTTTTACCTGCACCATTTGGTCCAAGCAACCCGACAATCTGTCCACTTTGCATCTGGAAAGAAACGTCCTTAACCACCCATCGTTTACTATAGTTTTTTGCAAGATGTTTAATACAAAGCGTTTGTGGTTGATTTAGCGATTGATCCATTAATCACGTGCTCCCGGGAATGATTTTGAGCTAGAAGGTGGAATAACAATTTGAACACGACCTGAAGATGAACCCGTGCTATTTGGCGTACCAGTAGCCTCAATATCACCCTTATTCATACTATATTTCAAAGTATTACCACGAATACTTGCACCATCTTGCTCTAACAGTGCGCTGCCAGACAAAGTGACAATGCCGGTTTGCGCATTATAAAGAATCTTCTGTGCCTGTCCTTTCGCTAAACCTTTATTGACATCAACTTTTTGCTGAAAACGCGCAGGGCCGCCTGTCGCGGTAATCGTGCTGATTTCTTTTTGACTATTCAAATTGGCCACAATCGAATTGGCTTGCAATTTCATGGTGCCTTGCTCGATGATGACATTACCCGTATAGGTCGTCACCCCTGTTTTTTCATTATAGGTTGCACGGTCAGCCACTAGGGAGATGGGCTGAGTTCTGTCAGAAGGAATTGCAAATGCCGTTGCCGATGAGAATACAACCAAACCGACTAAAGCTGCTTGCTTAAGCAAGGTTTTAGACAATGTAAGCTTAAGATTTTGGTTCATATTTTCCTCGAATATTAAAAAATTCGTATTGACCGTCATTTAAATTGGCTTTCAAACCTTGGCTTACAAATTCAGCTTGCGGAGATTGCACAATGACTTGTTTATTGGTTTCAATTTCACGAGTTTTAGGATATCCCGTTAACTCTTGGGTTCGAAACTGCATTTTGCCCTGTTGCATTAACTTGGTCGCCAATACGTCTCCAGACAAAACAATGCGCTCATTATCATCATAACTATTTGCGACTTTGGCATAGAAAGTGGCATCGACTGCGCCATTTTTATACATGGAAGCATTGAGATTGGTTAGTTTTGAGGTTTGTTTTTGCATGTCCTGTTCAAGACGATCGACTTGAGCACGGACATACAAATTACCGTCATCATCGGTTTGGGTGAGATTAATTTTTTCAGCGGAATAGGTCATACTCCTTGCTGAATCAACCTCAAGTTTATTGCCCTTACCGCTGTAATAGTAGTAACCACCACTTATAGCTGCAATTGCTATAGCAGTTACGTATAAAACTTTTGTATCCATAAGTGTGGTACTTAACTCAAATTCAATGAATTATTTAACTATTAATGTGGGACAGCCGTATATTTTTCAAGAAGCGTTTCGTAAGCCCCTTTGGCCATCAAAATCATATCGCAGATTTCACGTACCGCACCACGACCACCCATTGCCTGAGTTACAAGGTCTGCACGACGTCGCACTTCCACATGACCATTCGGCACAGTGACTTTCATACCGGCAATGGCAAATGCAGAAAGATCTGGCCAATCGTCGCCCATATATAAACAGTCTTCTGGTGCAACATTCAATTGCGCACAGGCTTCGCGTAATGCGGTGCCCTTATCTTCACGACCTTGAAAAACCAGGTCTACCCCCAGAGCAGACATACGCTTTTCAACAATATTGCTTTTACGTCCAGTAATGATAATGACTTTGACACCCGCTTGCTGTACAAGTTTCATGCCTAAACCATCACGAATATCAAATGATTTAATTTCATCGCCTGTATTGGTCAATGTCACAAAACCATCACTTAAAATACCGTCGACATCCAGAACCAGAGCTTCAATATGACGTGCCTGTTCCAATAAAATATAAGATGCCATTTATTAATTCACCCCAGCTTGAGTCAAATCATGCATGCTAATGACACCAATGACTTTATTTACATCATTTACCACAACAAATTGATTGATTTTCTTTTCGTTCATTCGCTCTAAAGCTTCAACCGCACGCGCTTCTTGCGAAATGGTTAAAGGGTTTTTGGTCATCACTTCCGACACTGCCAAGTGCACATCAAAACCTTGTTGCTTATCAATTAAACGACGTAAATCTCCATCGGTAAAAATACCGAGCAGAACATCATTTTGGTCCACAATTGTGGTTAAACCTAGGCGTTTGTTTGAAATTTCGTATAAAACCTGATTCATTGGTGTATCTGGAGATACTTTTGGTAATTCTGTACCTGTATGCATCAAGTGTTTGACATGCAGTAATAGACGTTTACCCAAAGCACCCGCTGGATGTGACATGGCAAAATCATCCGCAGTAAAACCACGTGCATCAAGTAAAGCAACTGCTAAAGCATCACCTAAAACCAAAGTTGCCGTAGTACTTGAAGTCGGTGCTAAACCTAGAGGACAAGCCTCCTGGAGATTACCCAAGGTTAAAGCCACGTCTGCATTTTGTGGCATGGGTCCTTTATCATCACCACTAATGGTGATTAACGGTATTTCCAAGCGCTTGATCAAGGGCATCAGCATCATAATTTCATCACTCTTGCCCGAGTTTGAAATCGCAATCAGTACATCACCCGGTACCAGCATGCCTAGGTCGCCATGCCCTGCTTCACCCGGATGCATAAAGAAAGATGGTGTACCGGTAGAAGCAAAGGTTGCCGCCATTTTACGACCAATATGACCTGACTTGCCCATTCCGGTAATGACTAATCGCCCTCGACACTGCAGAATGATTTCACATGCATGGCTAAAACGTTCATCGATTTGCGTCGCTAATATTTCTAGCGCTTGTTCTTCTATACGCAAAGTTTCTAATGCAACTTTTTGGAAGTCTATTTGGTTTGGCATATTTGGTGGGTTCAAAGTAGGTTTACCTTAACGCTGTAAAGCGTTGACTCTAATCAAGCAAAAATAATTTTCGCAATTTTATCATATCTATGCAAATCGCACGTTTCTAAATGTACAACTTTTCACAAGCTTATAAAAAAAGCGCATAAAACTTTATGAAAAATAGTGCTTACGTTATGATGAAGCATCTTTTTATTTAGCATTTTGAAGACTTATGCAGCCATTTGTTCTATACAACTCAGAGCAACGTAAAAAAGTTGAATTTGTTCCGCGTGTCGAGGGACATATCGATATGTATGTTTGCGGTATGACAGTTTACGATTACTGTCATATTGGACATGCTCGGGTCATGGTTGCATTTGACTACATTATCCGCTTCTTGCGCAGTCAAGGCTGGAAGGTAAAATACGTTCGTAACATTACCGACATTGACGACAAAATTATCAAACGTGCCAATGAAAATGGCGAGAGCATTACCGCATTAACCGATCGTTTTATTCAAGCGATGAATGACGATGCTGAAAATTTGGGTTGCCTAGCTCCTGATGAAGCACCGCGTGCGACTGATTATATTGACCAGATGCAAAGCATGATCGGTAATTTGGTCAATAAAGGCACGGCTTATCCTTCTAGCAATGGTGATGTGTATTTCCAGGTTGAAAAGTTTGCTAAATATGGTCGTCTTTCAGGTCGCAAACTGGAAGATATGCAAGCCGGTGCATCGGAACGTGTCGATGTAGAAGTTGAAAAGAAACATCCGTTCGACTTTGTGCTGTGGAAACATGCCAAAGAAAATGAACCTTCATGGGCTTCACCTTGGGGTAATGGTCGTCCAGGCTGGCATATTGAATGTTCAGCCATGTCGACTTGCTGCCTAGGCAACCACTTTGATATTCATGGCGGTGGTTCCGACTTGATGTTCCCGCATCATGAAAACGAAATTGCACAAAGTGAAGCATCTACCGATGAACAATATGTAAATTACTGGATGCATGTTGGCTTTATTAATGTCGATGGCGAAAAAATGTCGAAGTCTTTAGGCAACTTCTTCACCATTCGCGATGTGATGGATAAATTCCATCCTGAAGTGATTCGTTACTTTATTGTCTCTTCACACTACCGTAGCCCGGTGAACTTCTCTGATACCGCTCTTAAAGAAGCGAAAAATACCCTTTCTCGTTTCTATCATTCATTTAAAGCTTATCAAGCAGTGTATGGTGAAAAAACCGTTGAAACTTTAGATGAAACTTTAGTTGAACGTTTTAATACGGCAATGCGTGATGACTTTAATACATCCGAAGCAATTGCAGTATTATTCGAAATCAATAAAGAACTCAACCGTGCAGTGAAAGATGAAAACCAAGAACAGGCAACGGTTTACTATTCAACTTTACGTCACCTCACTAACATTCTTGGATTAGTTCAATACAATGTGGATGATTTCTTAAAGTCTGATATTGGTCAGGAAGCTTTAGGCTTAACCGCGGAACAAATTGAAGATTTGATTCAACAACGTAAAGATGCGAAAAAAGCCAAAGAATTCGCCAAGGCCGATGAAATTCGTCAGTCTTTACTCGATCAAGGCGTGGTTTTGGAAGATACACGTCAAGGTACTATTTGGCGTCGTGCTGATTAATTGATCACTTGTAACGATAGAGAGTTGACAGTTTTATTAAATTCTCTATAATTCACACCATTGCGGGAATAGCTCAGTTGGTAGAGCATAACCTTGCCAAGGTTGGGGTCGGGAGTTCGAGTCTCCTTTCCCGCTCCAGAATACGAAAAAGCCCTGATCATTGATCAGGGCTTTTTTTATATCACTATTTTTATAATTTTAACCTCAATCCTTTATCTCTACTTTTTATCTCAAATCGCTTATCTGAACAAAACACTGTCAAATAGTGACCACATAAAATCCTAAATCAAAATTTAGATTTCATTTTTTAAATTATTTTCATTAAAATCAATATCTTACAAACATTAATTTTCAGAAATCACAAATTTTATTATAAACATTCAATTATTCATCGAAGTATGAGTCATAGCGAAGTCACTGCAATTACAATCGAACTACGACCATAAACCAATACGCATTGAAGTCATTCAGACATAAACTTTGATCACTTCTTTTTTATAGACGTTGAAAGAGTAAAAAAATATGTCACAACAAGATTTTGAAAATGGTTTAAAAGTTCGTACCGAAGTAATGGGTGAATCTTTTGTCAAACGTGCACAAGACAATACTGTGCCCTTTACTCAACCCTTGCAGGACTGGATTAATGAACATGCGTGGGGTTCAACCTGGCAACGTGAAGGCGTACTCCCCCGTAAATACCGTTCACTAATTACCATTGCTTTTTTAACTGCACAAAAAAGTCCTACGGAGCTCAAAGGTCATGTCCGTGGTGCACTCAATAACGGCGCGACGGTTGAAGAAATTCAGGAAGTGTTACTTCACAGCTTGCCTTACTGTGGTGCGCCTGCAACACAAGAAGCCTTTCGTGCAGCACTTGAAGTGATTAATGAATATCAAAAAGCTGAATAGTATCATTTGATGTTTATCTAAATAGCTTATGCTTAATGCTTAGGCTATTTTTCTATTAGAAGTTTAAATTCTTTCAAGCTTTGGCACAGTCTGCAATCGCCCCTGATTTAATTGCACAGTTTCCGCTTCCAGATATTCTAATTCTTCTAAATGATGAGTCACATAAATCATTGGCAAATCCAGCTCATCTTTCATCCGTTTTAAAAACGGTAAAATTTGCTGCTTTAGATGTGTATCTAGCCCCGTTAAAGGTTCATCTAACAACAATAAATTCGGTGAAGATAATAAAGCACGTCCAATCGACACACGCTGTGCTTCCCCACCTGACAGTTGATGCGCTTTACGCTGAATCAGTGATTTTAATTCGAGTAATTCAACAATTCCTTCAAACTGAAATTTTCGTTCCGACTTAGGCACTAATTTTTCTGCATAGTTTAGGTTTTGCTGCACATTCATATGTGGAAACAGCAATGCATTCTGGAAAATCAAAGCAATTTTTCGTTGATGCATCGGTACATAATTTTTTTGCTGTGTATCCACCAAAATACGGTTATTAAACTGAATATAACCCTGCTGAGGTTGTAGCAGCCCAACAATATTTTTTAGCAATGTACTTTTACCACAGCCCGAAGCCCCCACAATGCCTAAAAGTTGCTGCTGCATCTCCAGTTCAACATTCAATATAAAATCGGCATGTTGATATTGAAAATCACATTTCAACATATCAGCCTCCCAATTTCCGTTGATACTTTTGCAGAATAAAATAATTGGCGATCAAGGCTGAAAATGCCAAAAATAAAGACAAGGCAACCAATCGCATTGCCATATTCTCGCCATCGGGCTGCTGCAAGAATGAATAAATCGCAATGGGAATAGTTCGGGTTTCATCTGGAATATTTCCCACAAAAGTAATCGTGGCACCAAATTCGCCGAGACTGCGGCTAAAACATAAAATACTGCCAATCACGATTCCGGGAATAGCCAAGGGTAAATTGATACTCCAAAACACCTTCCACGGCGTGGCACCGAGTGAACCCGCGATCTGCTCTAACTGCTGATTCATCAACTGAAAGGAGAGACGAATCGGTTGCACCATCAGTGGAAATGCCACAATCATGGACGCCAGCACTGCCCCTTTCCAGTTAAAAGCCAGTTGTATTCCCATCACATTTAAATATTTGCCAATAAAGCCCTGATTGCCAAATAGAACTAAAAGTAAATAACCTAAAACTACAGGCGGCAAGACCATGGGTAACTGTAATAGAGCTTCTACAAGGAACTTTAAGCGAAATTCATAACGGGCTAAATACCAGCCCAAAGCGACAGCAAAAGGCAGACTAAAAACCGTTGAAAACAAGGCCACTTTGGCAGATAGATACAGCGCACTCAGTTCTTCGTGACTTAACATAGGGTCGCTGTCTCCTTCTGCATTTGCCTAGGATTTCACCTTAAAGCCATATTTCTGGAAAATGGTTTTGGCTAGGTGACTGCTTTTTACAAACTGCTCAAACTGCATTGCTTCTTTATTTTTTTCACCCTGTTTAGTCAATGCCAGTGGATAAACAATCGGGCTGTGTGAATTTGCCGGAAAGGTTCCAATAATTTTGACTTTTTGGCTCATCAAGGCATCAGTTTTATAGACAATCCCGACTTCACATTCACCCCGTTCTACAAATGCCAGCGCTGAACGTACATCATCTGTACCGACAATTCTCCCCTTTAAGCTATTTAACCAGTTCAGCTTTATCAAGCTCTGTTTGGCATATTTACCTGCAGGGACAGATTCCATTTGCCCAGTACAGAGATGTCCTTTAAAAGACTGTGAAAAATTAAAATTGTGTTGCGCTTTAAATGGAATATTTAGTTTTTTGGGACTGATGACGACAAGCTGATTAAACAGCAATGGTTTGACCAAATTTAAATCAATCACATTTTTTTGAACTAAATAATTCATCCAGTCCTGATCTGCCGAGAAAAATAGATCACTGCTGGCACCTGCTTGTACCTGTTTCGCCAAAGCGGATGAAGCACCAAATACGGAAATAATTTTAGTTTGTGGGTGTTTGGCTTGGTAAAGTTTGGCAATATCTGTCATGGCATTGCTTAGACTTGCGGCTGCATAGACTTTGACTGTCCCGGCATGAGCTGAGGAAAATGTCATGGCGAGGCACATGGATAAAAACAGGGATTTTTTCATGTGCATTTTCCTCATCAGTGAATAAATAAGCCTTGGACAATGTCACCTTCACTCAAGCTTTGTCCTGCCGGAATACGTACCAGACAATTCGCCTGCATCAAATTACTCAGCATATGCGATTGCTGTTTGGACAGACTTTTCACTTTTAAAACCGATTGATCAAAACTGGCGGACATTCTTAAAAACCGTTCTCGGCTATCCATTTTCAGATCATGAGTCAGTACTGCACTAAACCAGCTGGGTTGCTGTTTTTGTCCTTGCAAAGCATTCAGCAAAGTTGAGGTATAAATTTGCATCCCGACATACACGGCCGCAGGATTTCCTGGTAAACCCAATAAATAGCAAGATGAATCATCAGCTCGTGTCAATTCTGCAAAAAACATCGGTTTGCCCGGCTTCTGTTTTACTTTCCAGAACACTTGTTCAAAGCCTAAATCGAGGGTTACCGGTCGAATAAAATCATAATCTCCAACCGATACACCACCCGTGGTTAAAACCAGATCATAGCTATCCGATAATGTTTGAATTAATGCTTTTACTGCATCTTCTGTATCAGCCACATGGAAAATTTCAACCTGCTGTCCTTGATTCTGAAACCAAGCTTCGATCAACGGCCCATTGGCATCGAAGATTTTACCTGTCGCAAAGTCCTCTACACTTTCCGCAACTTCATCCCCGCTAATCACCACCGCAACTTTGGGATATTGAAAAACTTCAACCGTTTGAATGCCTGCCATACTGAGGGAAGCAATTGCACCGACAGAGAGGACTTGTCCTCGGCTTGCCAGTAATTGTCCCACTGAAATTTCTTCACCTACATCGCGAATATCTGCATGGGCTTTTAAATTTTCTGTAATTTCAATTTTGGATGTATCGATTACTTTGACAATTTCCTGCCGCGCCACGGTGGTGGTTCCAAATGGAATTTTGGCTCCAGTAAAAATGCGAACAGCCTGTCCTGCTTTGAGATGTAATTCGGAAAAATGTCCCGCTTGAATTTCACCGATCAATTCAAATTCTGTATTAGGCTCAATCACTGATTGTGCACAGATAGCATAGCCATCCACAGCACTTTGCGAAAATAATGGCAAATTAATAGCAGAATAAACGTCATCCGCCAAATATCGGTTTAAGGCCTGATTGAGCTTAACCCTTTCAGTCGCTAAAACTTTGGTTTGCTCCAAGATTAAATCCAAAGCCTGATCTACCGTAATCAGGCCATGTTCAGCGCCACATCCTGAGCTGAAGCTATTCATTGGTAGCCGCCTTGATGTGGAATATTTTTTTGCACATCAAATAAATGTACCAAAGCAGGCAGCACGGCAATCAAGGATTCTTTGGCGCCTTGTCGACTCCCCGGTAAAGTCATCACCAGACTGTTATCGATATAACCTGCCACGCCACGACTTAAAGCCGCATAGGGGGTACGTTTTTGTCCAAAACTACGCGATGCTTCCATCAGTCCGGGAATTTCACGTTTCAATAAGGGCTGGATGGTTTCCACGGTTAAATCTTTAGGCCCCAGCCCTGTACCACCTACGGTTAGAATTAGCGGATAATCATTTTTTTGCTGTTCGATCAGTGCCAGTAACTGCTCAGGACTGTCTGGAATCACCTGATATGAAATATTGCTAAAATTGGCTTCTTGTAATATTTCCAGAACATTTTGACCTGCTGTATCTTGTTTTTTACCTGCGGCTACCGTATCTGACAGCACAATAATGGATGCCGATAACGTTTCTTTGAGTACACGAGTAAAGTGTGATTTTCCACCCTTTTTCTTTTGTAATTTAACCTGATCCAGACATAAATCTTCAGGTTCACAATGCGGTTTCAGCATGTCATATAAAGTTAGCCCCGCAAGGCTGACTGCAGTTAAAGCTTCCATTTCCACACCAGTCGGGCCAATGGTTTCTACAGTGGCAATAATTTCCACATGAGCATCAAACAGTTCAAAGTCCACATCGGCACGGTAGATTGGCAATGGATGACACAGTGGAATCAGCTCATCGGTACGTTTTGCTGCCAAAATACCCGAGATACGTGCTGTCTTTAATGCATCGCCTTTTTCAGTATTGCCGTTACGGAGCAACTCAATGCAATGGGGCGGTGCATGCAGAATCCCTGTTGCCACTGCAGTGCGATAACTCTCTGCTTTCATCCCGACATTTTTCATTGCATGTTCCTTTGATTCATTTTTGCTATACAGGTGTTTGTTAAAGCGGCCATTGGTAGATCAGTGGATCATTCTCTTTCGCATGCTGGCAATGTTGATGTTTGTCATGTTCAGCATTCACAGGATGGTCAGCATGTTCCTCTTCCACACCATCTTTGCGGATACAACACCCTTCGACATATTGGCTGCTGCCATCCATATAGAATTCCTCTTTCCACACTGGCACTTCATGCTTGACCCGTTCTACCGCTTCTTCACAGGCTTGAAAGGCTTCACGGCGATGGGCTGCATAGGCAATTGAAATAATGGCTTTTTCGCCAATATCTAAGGCACCCACACGGTGAATCACCCGCACATACGACACGGTATATTTGGCTTGAGTTTCCTGCTCAATCTGGCGAATCATTTTTTCGGCTACAGGTGCATATGCCGTATATTTCAGCGCTTGAACCGCTTTTCCTTCATGATGATTGCGTACCGTGCCGACAAAAATACCAATACCGCCACATTCAGGAAAAGTTTGAATCTGATCAAAACTATCCAATGTTAAGGCGGTATCCTGAATCCGTGAAAATTGTTTCAATACATACATCTCAACCTCCAGCTACAGGTGAAAGCAGCACTAAGTTACTGTCCGAGTTGAGTTGGCTTTGACGCGAAATAATGTCCTCACCAATTGCGCAGGCACATCGTTCAATCATGGCAAAGGCTTCAGGATAGCCTTGTCCAACTTGGACCAAGACATCGGAAACCGTGCTATTTAAACTACAAATAATTTCCAGGTCTTGGGGTAACTGTTGTTCGACCGCACCGAAGGCTTCAATTTTAATTTTGATCTGTTGCATCTTAACCTCCAATCATGTGCATACTGATTTTGCGACTGTTTTTATCCATACTTTGATTTTTTAAACGCTGCTCAATAGCATGAAAACCCTGTTCTTTGTTCCAGATATAATTGGATAAAGCACTGTTTAAGCTCAGTTCACTCAAAGGTTCAGAGGGAGCTAGTGCTTTGATTGCAGCTTTAAGATTCAAGCCTTTGGGTGCAAACAGGCAGTTATAAAACTCGCCTTGCGCGGTTAAACGTACCCGATCACACGTTCCACAGAATGAATTGGTAATGGTGGATATGATTCCGATCGGATGACCATCAATAAAATATTGTCGTGCCGGATCTGAATTTGACTGAGCTGAATCATTCGCTTGACTGGTCACGACAAACTCAGTGGCTAAAGTGTCTAAAATCTGTTGTTCACTGACCACATGTTCGGTTGACCATTTTCGGTCACCATCCAGTGGCATAAATTCAATAAAGCGTAAGCTGATTTTTTGCTGAACCGACCATCGGGCCAAAGGCAGAATTTGATCGTCATTCATCCCTTTCATCAATACACTATTGATCTTGATCGGCAACCCTACCGCTTGTGCTGCCTGAATTCCGTCGAGTACGGGTGCTAAATCTTTTTGAGTCAGTTGTTTAAATTGGTCAGCATCCAGACTATCCAGACTGATATTCAGATCATCCAGTCCCGCTTGTTTTAAGGCTTGTGCATATTGCTTGAGATAATGTGCATTGCTAGTCATGGAAATGCGTTTAAGCCCGAGCTTTTTTAAGTCTTGTAACTGTGCGACAAAATGCACCACGCCTTGACGCATTAACGGTTCACCACCCGTGATCCGAATAGATTCAATACTACGGCGCACCATAAAATCACAAAATTGGTAGAGTTCTTCAAAACTGAGCAAGTCGGGTTTTTTCATCCATTCTGGATGTTCCGGCATGCAATAGACGCACTTAAAATTACAGCGATCAGTCACTGAAATCCGCAGTTTGCGCTTGCCACGACCAAATTGATCGACAAATTGCGCTTCGGTTTTAAGCTTTGTCATCATATTCATGTTGAACATCCACCTTCAGGCATCTTGTTGTGACTGCACACCTATTGTGCACAAGCGCGGAATCGCCCAATCTTGTTATGATTAGATTTGCAATAAGTGTTCCAACTTTGTGCCAAAGGCGAAATATTCAGTTTTAATGCAGAAATTTGAGTTGTTGATGCTGTTGCAGCTCATCCATTGAATTAATACTGTGAAAAAATAGGGCGTGATTTTTAAAACGTGCCACTTGTGCGTGCAAATCTGCAAAACAGTGCTTTAAACTGTGCTGTTTTTGCTCAAGATGCTCCGTCAGAATAGCCAAGCTGCTGCGCTTAACCAAGCAAAATGGATACAGTGCTTCACCGTTTATTTCCACATACGCTACTTCCGCCAAGCTATTTTTGGCTAAAGCCTGATGCAATTTTAAAATAACTTTTGACGGAATGTAGGTCACATCACAGGGTACAAACAGCACATAGTCTGCCTGTACATGTGACCAGGCACTTTTCATGCCCATGAGTGGACCTAAAAAACCACTTTCATCATCCTGATAACAATGAATGCTGGGAATCATTTTTTGATAGATCGAATCATCACGGTGACTATTGATCCAAACTTGTGCAACATGTGATTTAAGCTGTTGATGAATCTTGATCAGTTGAATTTGATCATCAAATTTCTGCAACAGTTTATTGATGCCATTCATGCGCCGTGCCTGTCCACCAGCTAAAATCACCAGATCGGTGTCTGGATAAACTGACTTATTTATTCCTTTCTTCATTTTTATCTTCATTCCACTGCCTCAGCTTGACAGGCTTTAATCAGGCCTCGAATTTCAGGTAGACATGAACCGCAATTACCACCTACTTTTAAACAGGCTGTGACTTGTTTTTCATCGGTGATATTTTGGGTTTTAATGGTTTCAATAATGCGGTTTTTACCGACTTTAAAGCAGCTACACACCAATGGCCCTTCATTATTGGCCATCGACATCGGTTGTCCGGCAAGCAGCGCCTTACGGTGCATCGCACTTAAGCGCTCACGCTTAAATAAGCTCGCCACCCAATCACGATCTGGCAATAGTGCATAAGGCGCGATATACAAACTCGCAATCAAATGCCCATCTTTAAGCACTACACTATGGCTGATATGCGCAGTTTGATCCTCAATATTCAGCCATTCAAAACTTTCATCATTAAAAGGCAACAACTCTTTTAAATGCTTAGTGGTCTCGGTGAATTTTTTACGGTCTGCCAATTCATAACGGATGGCTTTGGCGGTGGTGATTTTTGTCCACCACACTGTGTTTTCAATGGAGGATTGCACGATTTTTTCAAAGCCCTGACGCACGTAAAACACGCCTTGCCATTGGCTATAAAATGGATGGATGATCACTGGGGTATGTTTAAATTCAGGTTCGCCGGAAATGGCATCCACAACAGGATTCACCACCTTCCCTATGCGGGCATCCGACGCGACTTGATCGTTCCAGTGAATCGGTACAAAGACTTGTCCACGACGAATATCGTCACTGACCGTGGCACGTAGAACGCAATTGCCCCACTTCGATTTGACTTCAACCAACTCCCCATCTTTGATCCCATATTTCAAAGCATCATGCGGATGGATTTCACAATACGGTTCTGCACGATGGCTACTTAAATTGGCAGATAAACCGGTACGACTCATGGTGTGCCATTGGTCTCGAATACGTCCGGTATTTAAAATCAAAGGAAATTCTTTACAGGTTTGATTAACCGGATTAATCGCAGTAATGGCAATAAATTTGGCCTTGCGATCTGCATGGCTAAACTGCCCTTTGGCATACAACCGAGCGACTGCACCCTCTTGTTGATCTTTAGTCCAAACCGGCCACTGAACCGGTTTCAGTTCATCATATTCACTGATCGTTAAATCCGTTAAGCCGTTTAAATTAAAATAACGGAAATTCGCCACTTCATTGCGATCTGCTAAATCTGAATTCTGTTCAGCGGAGAGTCGTGCATGTTCCAGAAAAATTTCATGGCTATTGTTAAAATCAAAACCATGAAAACCCATTTTTTTTGCCACTTGACTGATGGCCAACCAATCCGCTTTGGCTTCAACTGGCTCATCTAAAAATGCGCGCTGTCTGGAAATACGGCGTTCAGAATTGGTGACTGTGCCATCTTTTTCGCCCCATCCTAATGCCGGTAACAACACATCAGCATATTGAGTGGTGTCAGTTTCTTGGCAAATATCAGAGACCACCACAAATTCACATTTTTCCAGGGCACGTTTGACTTGATCTGCATCAGGCAAGCTCACCACAGGATTGGTTGCCATAATCCAGATGGCTTTAATCTTGCCACTTTCCACCGCATGAAATAATTCGACCGCCTTGAAACCAGCTTGCTTGGCAATATAAGGACTTTTCCAGAAGTTTTGCACCAGTTGCTGATGACTTTCATTTTCCAGTTCTAAATGTGCTGCCAGCATGTTGGCTAAACCACCAACTTCACGACCACCCATCGCATTCGGCTGACCCGTCATAGAAAAAGGTGCCGCACCGAGTTTGCCAATTTTCCCAGTAAATAAATGACAATTGGTAATGCTGTTGGCTTTGTTCACGCCTTGGGAAGATTGATTCACCCCCATTGAAAACAGGGTCATGACTTTTTCTGTTTGGGCAAATTTTTCATAAAATTGTTGCAGTTTTTCGAGAGAAATCCCGGTGCGATGAGCCACATCTTCAATGGATGATTCGCTTTGACTTTGCGCTAAAGCCTGTTCCAAACCTTGTGTATGTGCAGCAATAAAATCTTGATCAGCACAACCATTTTTCGATAGATACTGCAATAAGCCGTTATACAGTGCGACATCTTGGCCCGGTAAAATCGGCAAATGTAAGTCTGCAGCCTCGCAAGTACTGGTAAAGCGTGGATCAATCACCACCACAAACAGATCACGCTGTTCTTTGGCTTTCATGATGCGTTGATATAGCACCGGATGACACCATGCCGTATTGGAACCAACCAAGACCACCATGTCGGTATGTTCAAAATCTTCATAGCTCGCCGGGACAATATCTTCACCGAAAGCACGTTTATGTGCCGCAACTGCAGACGACATACATAGCCGCGAATTAGTATCGATATTGGCAGTGCCGAGGTAACCTTTGACGAATTTATTCACCACATAATAATCTTCAGTCAGCAATTGCCCAGACACATAAAAGGCAATACTGTCACGACCATATTGATCAATACATTGCTGAAATTTATTGGCAATTAAATCAGTTGCCGTATTCCAGTCTGTTATTTCACGCTGATTCTTTCGACCGAGCATGGGATAGAGAACACGCGTTTCCAGCCCCAAAGTATCAGCCAAATTACTGCCTTTAATGCACAGTTTCCCGTAGTTGGATGGATGATTGACATCCCCTGTAACCGAAACTTTTTGACCTAAAGCTGTGTCCTGTACAGTCGCAGTTACGCCACAACCTACCCCACAATAGGGACAGGTGGTATTGGTGATTTTGGTATTTATTTCTGTGGAGCTATGCAGTTCCATAACGGGAATACTATTCATGATCGCTCCTTAGCTCCTTACATAAGCATTTTTTAATCCTCCCCAACCCTCCTTTAAAAAGGAGGGAGCTTTTCTTTATTTGATCAGCTTTTTGTTAAGGTCATTCCCCCTCTTTTCAAAGAGGGGTTAGGGGAGATTTATACATATTCATAAGCTCTATTTACTGCTGAGATACACTCTAAATAAAACTATTTCTGCTGAATTAACTACCCTGCCTTCTTTAATGCAAAATCTTTACCAAAGAGCAATTTATTACGAATATTTGCAATTGGGGTTTGATCAGAAATCAGTTCTGCATACCATGTGCCATCTTCGGTATCACCAAACAGTACAGCACCAATAACTTTATCTTTCTGAATAATAATGCGTTTATAAATCTGACGTTTTTCATCATTCAAAATAATGTCTTCATAATCATCTTGTGGTTCGCTATCTTCTAAATCAATTCGGCCGGCTGAAAATACATCACAGCCACTAACCTTTAATTGTGTCGGAACCGTCGGTGCTTTAAAGGTTAAGCTGCCGTGTTCGGCCAGATGTGAGGCACAAATAAAGGCTTGGCCCCAAAGTGGTTCAACCAGACCGAAGGTTTGATTACGGTGCTCAATACATTCACCCACCGCATAAATACTTGGGTCAAAGGTTTGCATGGTGTCATTCACCATCACACCACGGTTACAACGTAAGCCAGCACTTTGCGCCAATGCCATGTTCGGACGAATCCCCACAGCAAAGACCACCAGATCAGCGTCTAACAGCGTGCCATCTTTCAGTTTGATTTGGGTGACATGACCAACTTCGCCAATCAGTTGCTCTGTATTGGCTTGAGTCATGATATTGATGCCCTTCGCTTCAATACTTTGTCTTAACAAGCTACTTGCACGACTATCCAATTGACGTTCCATAATGCGATCCATCAAATGCAAAACCATCACATTCATGCCGCGCTGTTTCAGACCATACGCTGCTTCAAGCCCCAGTAATCCCCCACCAATTACTACAGCGTTCTTTTTAGATTTGCAGTAATCCAGCATGGTATTGACGTCGTAAATATCACGGAAACTGATCACACCTTTTAAGTCCGAACCCAGAATTGGTGGAACAAAAGGTTTCGAACCCGTCGCCAGAATCAAACGGTCATAATCAACAATCTCGCCTTTTTCGGTATGTACCTGCTTACGTGAACGGTCGATTTTCACTGCAGCATCACCGGCAATAAAGCGAATCCCTTTATCGCTATACCAGGCATGCGGATGCAGCATAATGTCTTCAATGGTTTTATCACCCGACAATACTGGTGACAGCATGATACGGTTATAGTTGCCCCAAGGTTCTTCACCAATCACAGTAATTTCATAACGCTCTGGTGCCATATCGAGCAAATCTTCTAGGCAGCGCATACCTGCCAAACCATTGCCCACCAAGACCAGTTTCATCTTTTCTTGGGAAGTGCCGTTATTGGTGATATAGGTTTTTTGCGGTGTAGGACTGACCCAAACCTTGCTATTTTCAATCTTGCTTGGGAAAACCAGTAACTTTTGATCTTTATCTTCCAGACAACGCCCAGTTGCCAAACTGAAATGTTGTTTATAGATCGGAGATGCCACAACACGCTCGCCTTGCAAATCGCCAATAATCCCGCGCGACATCACAAAAGCCTGACTAAACGGGTCTTGGTTACTTAAGGCATAAACGCGTTTTTCATTACCGACACGGAACAGTGCAATTTGTTGCTCATTAATCAGTGCACCAACACCTGTATTGGGGGTGATGTCATCCAGACTACAAATTTCAATCCAATTCAGTTCTTGTGTAAGGTTCATTTCTTTTAAAATTGTCATATTTATTCTCCTTTATTCCACTCAAAGTGCTTAGGCTTCAACCACTGGAATACGCGTTACATCACGTTCCACTGCAGTTTTTGGGCGAATTTGTCCACGTTCAACGGCAAACTGAATATGTGGATCATTCTGTTTTTCAGCCTTGGCATTAATAAAGGTGATAAAGCGTTTACGTACTTCAGGATCTTCAACCGCAGTGCGCCATTCATCTTGATAAGTGCCGACCACATGATCCATACGACGTTCTAACTCAGCAGCCAGTCCTAAAGAATCTTCAACCACCACAGCTTTAAGATAGTCCAGACCACCTTCTAAATTGTCACGCCATACCGATGTCCGTTGCAGGCGATCTGCGGTTTGGATATAGAACATATAGAATCGGTCGATATAACGAATTAAAGTTTCAGTATCCAAATCAGAAGCAAGTAGTTCCGCGTGGCGTGGCTTCATGCCACCATTACCGCACACATACAGGTTCCAGCCTTTTTCAGTGGCAATCACCCCGACATCTTTACTTTGCGCTTCGGCACATTCACGGGTACAGCCAGAGACTGCCATTTTGAGTTTGTGTGGAGAACGTAAACCCTTATAGCGATTTTCCAGGAAGATGGCCAAGCCCATTGAATCATCGACACCATAACGACACCACGTGCTACCGACACATGATTTAACGGTACGCAGTGATTTACCATAAGCATGACCGGACTCAAATCCTGCATTGACCAGTTTTTCCCAGATTTCAGGCAGTTGATGCACTTGCGCACCAAACAGGTCAATACGTTGTCCACCAGTGATTTTGGTGTATAAACCATAATCTTTCGCGACCTGCCCGATCGTGATTAAACCCTCGGGAGTAATTTCACCACCCGCAATCCGCGGCACAATTGAATAAGAACCGTCTTTTTGGATATTACCGAGGTAATAATCATTACTGTCTTGTAATCCTGCATGGCTTGGTTTGAGTACAAAGTCATTCCAGCAAGAGGCTAAAATATTAGCCGCCGTTGGCTTACAGATATCACAACCTAAACCATGACCATGCTGCCCGATCAGATCATCAAAGGTTTTGATTTCATTGACACGAACCAGGTGATACAGCTCTTGGCGTGAATAGGCAAAGTGTTCACATAGATGGTTATTGACTGTTACCCCTTGGCGTTGTAATTCAGACTTCAATACTTGAGTAACAAGTGGTGCACACCCACCACAGGCTGTTGCGGCTTTGGTGCATTTTTTCAGTGCACCGAGTGAAGTTGAACCGTCGGCGATGGCGCTACAAATATCTGCTTTAGACACGTTATTACATGAACAGATGGTTGCACTGTCTGGCAGTAAATCTACACCACTACCACCACTCTTAGATGGCACATTGGTATAACCCGGCATGATTAGACTTTCAGGATTTTCCGGTACAGCCAATCCATTCAGCATCATTTGTAATAGGTCGCTATATTCTTTGGCACACCCCACCAACACAGCACCGATCAGCTTGGTTTTTTCCGCATTCACCACGATTTTTTTATAAATCATGGCGTCTTCATCGGCATAAAAATAGCTGAGCGCATTTGGTGTCAGGGCATGTGCATCACCGATGGATGCAACATCGACACCCATGAGTTTGAGTTTGGTACTCATGTCTGCACCCGCAAACTCGTTACAGCTTTGCTCCATGACATGTTTGGCTGCGATGCGCGCCATGTCATATCCGGGTGCGACTAAACCATAAATTTTATTCTGCCAAAGCGCACATTCACCAATTGCATAAATATCTGTATTTGAAGTTTGGCAATAATCATTAATCACGATTCCGCCACGTTCACCAATCGCCAGTCCACTTTGACGTGCTAATTCATCACGTGGGCGAATACCCGCAGAGAATAGAACGATATCGGTTTCAAGTTCAGATCCATCACTGAACTTCATCACATGCGTGGTATTTTGACCTCTTTCAATGCATTGAGTGGCTTTTTGGGTATGAACTTTTACGCCTAGATTTTCGATTTTTGCACGTAAAACCTTGCCTCCCAAATCATCAATTTGCACTGCCATTAAACGTGGCGCGAATTCCACCACATGGGTTTCAAGGTTTAAGTCACGTAAGGCTTTGGCAGCTTCCAGACCCAGTAAACCACCACCAATCACCACGCCAGTTTTTGCATTTAAGCTTGCTACACGAATGGCATCCAGATCTTCAAGGGTGCGGTAGACAAAGCAGTTCTCACGTTCATTGCCCGGAATAGGAGGTACAAAAGCGTAAGAACCCGTCGCTAGAACTAACTTGTCATAAGCAATCACATCACCATGATTGGTGGTCACCGTTTTATTTAAAGTGTCGATTGCATTGGCTTTGGTGCTGAGGCGTAAATCAATGCCATATGCATCGGCAAAATCGCTACGGCAAAGAGTGAGGTCTTTGGCGGATTTTCCAGTAAAATATTCGGTTAAATGTACACGGTCATAAGCCAAGCGTGGTTCTTCAGCCAAGATGGTGATTTCAACTTCATCACCTGCATGCTCTAATACTGATTCAATAAATTTGTGTCCTACCATGCCATGGCCAATCATTACCAGTTTCATATTTCCTCTCCTATTCTTTTAATCTTCTGATTTAAGCCATGTTGTTTCGTTCAAGTACTGCATCTTCAAACAGTTTTTGTTCTTTCTGTTTATGCTCAACCGAGAAGCGAATCACCAGAACAAAGCCAGCTGCAATCACGACCAATCCACCAAGTGCCATCAAACAAGTTTGAATATCTAGCATGCCTTTGAGCAAGAAACCTGCTGCGACTGCCCCAACATTACCTCCCGCACCGATGATGCCGGCAACACCACCTAAAGCATCACGATCAATAAATGGCACCAAGGCATAAGTTGCACCGCAAGCCATATGGGTAAAGAGTGCGAATACGGTCATGACCAGAATTGCGAGAACTGCGGTATTCATTTGAGAGAATAAGATTAAGAACAGGCCTTCCATCAAAATCATGGTGAATAGCACTTTGGTACGACCATCCAGACCTTTTTTAATTGCGACTTTATCCGAGACAATTCCACCCAAAGCACGAGCAAACAATGCCAATAAACCGAAGATCCCTGCTGCCAAACCTGCTTCTTTTAAGCCAAAGCTAAAGTGTTCAACGTAGTACATCGCCACGATGTTATGAATGAAAATTTCAATACCAAAACAAGCTGCATAAGCACCAAATAAAATCCAGACACGGTAGTTGCGTGCAGCGTGCATCAGAATTGCCATACCGCCTTTTTTATCGCTACCGACTTGAATTCCTTGTGCACGAAGTTCTTTAAAGTTGCCTTGTGGACAGTCTTGGGTGAATTTCCAGTACATTGCACCGACAATAATCATCAGAATACCTGGCACCAATAAAGCAATTCTCCAGCCCATCACTTGTTCAACACCAAACATCACCAAGGCAGCAAGCATTAACGGCATTAAGGCTTGAGTTGCACCACCACCCGCATTCCCCCAACCTGCTGATGCAGCATTAGCAGTACCGACCACATTCGGTGCGAACATAATACTGGTGTGATATTGCGTGATGACAAAGCTGGCACCAATGGCACCAATCAATAAGCGGAAGAAAAGAAAAGATTCATAGCTGTTGGCAGATGCCACACCAAATACCGGAATACTGCCGATAAGCAGTAATGCGGTATAGGTTTTGCGTGGACCATATTTATCACACAAAGGCCCAACGACCAGACGAACTAAAATGGTAATTGCGACTGCGGCAATATTAATATTGGCAATTTGATCTTTGGTTAAGTTGAACTCACCTGCAATCACAGGCATGAGTGGTGCACAGGCAAACCATGCAAAGAAGCAAACAAAAAAAGCGAGCCAACTCATGTGGAAGGCTCTCATCGCTGCGCTGCTAAAATTGAAAAGATTTATTCTTGTTGCCTTTTTTTCATATAAATTTGAAGACATGGCCTTCTCCTTCCTGAACTGAACGTATAGGGTTATCTGCTATGCGGATCGCTGCACACCAGATTCGATCAGAACGGACGTCGTTGGCCGTCTTACAAATTTTTTAAAGTCGTCTTTGACTCAACATGAATTAAGCAATGTCCATGCCAACATAATTTAAATCCCTTTAACTCAATATTTTTTATCATTTTTTATGATTCATTGATCATTTTTGATATTCATCATTGCAGCAAGTTCATCTGATTAATAAAGGCAAAGCTCAGGAGATAGATTGCGGTTGTGCTTCCTTGTAGCGCATTTTTGCATTAATACGGTGCACAACCCGATAACGGTTAAGTTTTATATCTGATTTTTATTGAATTAATGCAGTTTTAACTATTTTGGCATTTTAATTGCTTTGCATTTACTATGACTTTTCTTTCAGGCTTTGCCTGATGATATTTTAGCCCATATGCCAAAACTGAAAATCGCATTGATTGATGACGATCAAGAACGTGCCAACTATATTAAAGCCTCCCTAATCGAACACAATTTCGATGTGGTCGCCTGCCTGACCATTGACCATTTAAGCATGTTCCGTCTGGAACAACTGCATGTTGACGTGATATTGCTGGATATGGATCACCCGCATCGCGACATTATTGAAAGTTGCGTCAGCCAGTTCGATTTGCCGACGGTTCTATTCACTAAAAATAGCCATAAAGACACCATTAAAAGTGCCATTGATGCCGGTGTAACGGCTTATATAGTCGACGGGATTGACCCTTCTAAACTGGAAAGCATTTTAGAAATTTCGATTGAACAGTTCAAAAAACATAAGAAATTACTGGGTGATCTGGAAGATACCAAAAATAAATTGGCCGATCGTAAAGATGTGGAAAAAGCCAAAGTACTCATGATGCGATTGCATTCTTTAACTGAAGATCAGGCTTTTCAATTGCTGCGCAAAAATGCCATGAGCCATCGTATGACCATTGGGGAAATGGCGCGACGCTTATTAGATGCTCAACAACTATTACAAAACCAATTGAAGGATTAGGCTATGACAGATTTAGAAAAAACTCAAATCCAGATCGGCTACATTCCTTTGCTTGATTGTGTTGCGATTCTTTGGGCCAAGCAGCGTGGTTTTTTTGATGAAGCCGGCTTAGAGATCACCCTAGTTAAGGAAGCCTCCTGGGCAAGTTTAAGAGACCGGCTGGCTTTTGGATTTTTAGATGTTGCACATTGTCTGTCTGCCATGCTTCCTGCTGCAGCTTTGGGTGAAGACCAACTCGGAATTCCCTTACAAACGGCTTTGGTTTTAAGTCATAATCGTGCCTTTATTAGTCTGAGTCAAAAATTGTACTTTGAGCTGAATATTTCTGCACAAGATAATGCGCAACAATCGGCAGAAAAAATAGTCTCTGCCATACAACAACAAAAGCCGGTTCAATTGGCCCATGTCTTTAAGCAGTCGATTCATCATTATTGCCTCAGAGAATGGCTCGCCCTAGCCGACCGTGATGTTGCACAAAACATCAAGCTCACGACCCTTCCTCCGCCTTATATGGTGGAAGCATTAAGCAATCATGTCATTGATGGTTTTTGTGTCGGTGAACCATGGAATACCCAAGGTGAACTGTTGGGCATCAGCCAGATTGTGGCATCCAGTCAGGACATTATTCCTCAAGTGGCAGATAAGGTTTTAGCAGTCACTGCTGACTGGGCAGAACAGCATCCCAACACCCATCTTGCCTTAACTCAAGCCATTCAAAAAGCCCAACAGGAACTGAAAGATCTAGAGGATTATGCTGAAGTTTGGCAAATGCTCATCGACTTCAATATTATTCAATTTCAATGTTCAGAAAGCATTCATGTGCAAAAATTCCATTCCATTCAAAATATTATTCGGCATTTTGCCGATGAATCATCGCAGCCCAAGCTTGAAGATTTTAAATGGCTGATTCAGCAAATGCTGAAATGGGATGGTCAAATCAGCCTGAATGATGCCCTGATTGAGAAAATCAGCCAGAACTGTATTTTATCCTTGAACCATTAACATGAACCATCGCTCCAGCCATACAAACTCCAATAAGGTGCTGGAGCTAAATCATTCATTTTGATTGTTTTATACTTACAATCATATTTTTATCTTTTATTTCTATTTCTGTGATTTTCCACAAACTTTCTCCACATTTTTACGCTATTTTACGCAAAATTACATTTGGAACATCAAATAATGAAACGCATACAACCGCGTTGGCAATTAAGCGCATTAAGTTGTGCCTTGCTCACTTTTATGTCCCCAACTTGGGCTGCTGATTCCGTTACAAATACAACGACAGCAGACAGCGCCCCAGAACAAACAGCACCAGTACAAACACTGGCCACTTTAAAATTCGAAGCAACACCAACGACTGCGAAAGATCCGGATATCAGTGCGGTAGCGAAAACTATTGTTACTCGCGAAGAAATGCTGCAATTTGGTGATCAGTCTGTAAATGACGCCCTGCGTCGTGCTGCAGGTTTTCAGATGCCCACTCCTGGACAAGGTCCACGCGGCGGTGGCGGTGCTTCAGGTATGCGTTTCCGTGGTGGCGGTGCCCCGATATTTTTAATTAATGGCGAAGCGGTTCAAGGTGGTCCACGTGGTGGAATGTCGGTAGTCGACAGTATCACCCCGGACATGATTGAACGGATTGAAATTACCAAGCAGCCGAGTGTCGCTCAGGCATCGGTAGCCTCTTCTGCGGTGATTAATATCATTTTAAAACAACCGTTAGATAATGCCCGCATAAGCGGAACAGTCCGTGCTGGATATGGTCTAGCCAAATCGGATCAAAGAGAAGAAGAACGCAAAAATATCAGTGTTCAGGCTGATGGTCGTGACAATGCATGGTTATACAGTCTGTCAGCGAATCAAATGTGGAATGACACCACGTCTATTACGCAGACACAAAACAGTACCGAAACACGTGAACAAAAACGAGTGACTGAACGCAAGTCGCAAATGGTTTCACCCCGTGTTGAATATGAATTGGATGATCAGCAAAAACTGGTTGCAGAATTGTTCTATCGCAACAATGAAAGTGACGGCATTCGTGGCGACCAAGTTCAAAATGATAAAAATGACAGCATCCGTTTAAATACGCGTTATGAACGTAAAGACAAAGGTAATTCAGATAAGATTCGCCTTTCTGTCGAACAGCAAAATGAAACTGAATCGACTCAGTCTGCTCAATCACCGCTCTTCAACACTTATACCGACGAAACCGTAAATGAATACGGTGTGTCTTATGACGGTGTTCGAAAGTTCAATGAAACCCACCAAGTTAAATTTGGTGCAGATGCTCGTGCCAATGAACTCGACAGCAATGTCAGTCAAAGTTTAGATGAACAACTTTATGCATTATATGCTGAAGGAAGCTGGAAATTTACTGATCGCCAAACAGTGACTTTAGGTGCCCGCCAAGAATGGATCGAGCGCTCTGGTTTAGTCGATTATAGCGACAGTCACTTAAGTCCAGTCTTGGCACATCGTTTCGACTTGGATGATCATTGGTCTTTACAAACCAATATGAGTCAGGCTTTCCGTAGCCCTAAAGCAGACCGTTTATTACCCACCGTTTCAGTTTCTACCGATAGCGATGCCGGTAGCCTGAATAACCCGGATCGTGGCGGCAATCCTAATTTACGTCCTGAAAAAATTACTGCATTTGAATCGACTTTAGGCTACAACACACCTTCAGGCGGTATCAATATCACCGCGTTTCAACGTGAAATTGATGACTACATCGAAAAAGTGATTCGTCAGGAAGGTACGCATTTTGTAGAACGTCCACAAAACCAGAACAATGCCACCACTTATGGGGTTGAACTTGCTGGACGTTATGCATTAAAACAAACGGAAAATGGTCATTCATTTATGTTAAATGGACAACTTTCTACTGTGCGTGCAAAAGTTGAAGATGAAAATCATCAAGAACGTCTGGTCAGTGATGTTGCACCTTATACAGCAAGCGCTGGTCTGTCTTATAACTATCAGCCTTGGCGCATTTCAAGCAGTGTGAACCTGAACTACGTGCCTGAATTTACTCGTGCCTTGGATAACCAACCTTATGACCGTACCAGTAATGAACGTGTCAACATGGATATCAGCATCACCAAACGCTTTAATGATGGCTGGGCAACCACACTGAATGCGCGCAATATTTTCAGCACCGATTATAAAGAGCGCTTAACCAATCAGTCGGATGGCAGCCTCTATGAATCACGGGTGAATCAAGCGATTCCAAGTGTATTAATCAGTCTGGAAAAGAAATTCTAAACATAAAAAACCGGTGCTCAGACACCGGTTTTTTCTTGGCAGTAGATTTATTTTTCAAATATTCTGCAGCAACTTATATTTTTATTGGATCGCAAACATGGATGATCTGGTTAATTTTTGCTTTGTAGTTGTTTAAGTAAACTTGCAATTCTTAAGGTGTGTTGTCGGTTTCCTTTTTGTTCCATGACTTTATTTTCGATCCGCCATAAATATTCAAAAATCTCTGATTCATCTGCATTCTCACAAATCATCATAAAGAGTCTAGGCAAATAATCTTCATATTCATCAGACATGGATCGGATGCTACGAATCCCTAAAGGATCCCATTCTTTGAGTAAAACTTTATGTATTGCATGTAATAATAATGTTGCTTCATTGGCATGTTCGACTTTCATTAAACCTCCCCCATCCTTAGGAATTTAATATAAAAATCATATAAGTTGACTATAATTTACTCTCGACAATATGATCAAGTATTTTTTAAGAATATTGATCATTTATTAAATAAAAAATAATTTATTTACCAAATGGAAAATTATACTTTTATAAAAAACAATATCTTCATCGCTATCCATTCATTCAAAAATCCTTACCTCAAACCTGATTTACATCTTTTTAGCAGTAAAAAATCCTTCTGGTTGATCCCATTTATTTGCATTAAAAATGATTTTAAGTGCTTATTTAATACCCACCTTTAATACGTACCTCAAACCATTTAAAAAACCATAAAAATTCAATAACGTGAAATGGTAGGTGTTTGGTAGGTAGGATTTCTTTCCTGTTCCTTTGATACTCAATTTACGGTGAGGGTCACCGATAACAACATACCAATGGTAGAAGGAATCGCACCATGGCTTTTAAAAATATTGCAGATCAAACGAACGGTTTTTATATTCCCTGTGTTTCTCTTTTTGGTCCGGGCTGTGCCAAAGAAATTGGCGCCAAAGCACAAGATTTAGGTGCTAAAAAAGCACTGATAGTGACTGATGCAGGTCTTTTTAAATTCGGTGTCGCAGATACCATTTCAAATTATTTAAAAGAGGCTGGTGTCGACAGCCATATCTTCCCGGGTGCAGAACCTAATCCAACCGATATTAACGTCCATAACGGCGTACAAGCCTATAATGACAATGGCTGTGATTTCATCGTATCTTTAGGTGGTGGTTCATCGCATGACTGCGCCAAAGGTATTGGCTTGGTGACAGCTGGCGGTGGTCATATTCGTGATTACGAAGGCATTGATAAAAGCACAGTACCAATGACGCCACTAATTGCCATCAATACCACGGCAGGTACGGCTTCTGAAATGACCCGCTTCTGTATTATCACCAATACCGACACCCATGTAAAAATGGCGATTGTCGACTGGCGCTGTACTCCACTGATTGCGATTGATGATCCTAAACTGATGATTGCTAAACCAGCGGGTTTAACCGCAGCAACAGGTATGGATGCCTTAACCCATGCAGTGGAAGCATATGTCTCTACCGCAGCTAATCCAATTACCGATGCCTGTGCAGAAAAAGCCATTAGCATGATTAGCGAATGGCTTAGCCCAGCGGTCGCCAATGGTGAAAATCTGGAAGCGCGTGATGCGATGAGCTATGCACAGTACCTTGCAGGTATGGCTTTTAACAACGCTTCTTTAGGTTATGTCCATGCCATGGCACATCAACTCGGCGGTTTCTACAACTTGCCGCACGGTGTATGTAATGCGGTATTACTGCCGCACGTTTGTGAATTCAACCTGATTGCCTGCCCTGACCGTTATGCCAAAATTGCACAATTGATGGGTGTAAATACTGACGGTTTGACTGTGAATGAAGCTGCAGATGAAGCGATCCAGGCGATTCGTCAGCTTTCAGCCGCGATCGGTATTCCATCTGGCTTAAGTGAACTGGGTGTGAAAGAAGCAGACTTAGCCATCATGTCTGAAAACGCGCAAAAAGATGCCTGCATGCTGACCAACCCACGTAAAGCCAGCCATGCACAAGTGGTTGATATATTCAAAGCGGCGATGTAAAACCTCAATGTAAGTCTTCTCCTTCGAATTTCTGACTTACATTTTTGGCAATCTAAACTCCATTTTCTTAACGAGGTGGAAACTTAGGTTGCCTTTTTTTATTATTGAACTTAAAGCAATTTGACAAATGACTGCTCATCATGAAGGATAAAAGAAAATTGATAATTCCAAATGAGTACAACAATGACAAAACAGATAATTGAACCCCTTTATCAACTGGATATCTTAGGTTCAGGATATGAACAAGCCACCTTAAATTTCCCAGATGATTATGAAGGTCAAGTCACAGCAACATTGGTGCGCAAAAAAGCGCAGCAACCAACCAGCAAAGCTGTTTTATATATTCATGGGTTTATCGATTATTTTTTTCAAACCGAAATGGCGGAACAGTTTAATCAACATGGTTTTGACTTTTATGCACTCGACTTACGTAAATACGGGCGTTCCCATCTTCCTCATCAAAAATATTATAACGTGCGTGAAATTGCTGAATATGATGCTGAAATCACCCAAGCTTTAGACATTATTGGCGCAGAAGGTCATGATGCTATTTTACTGAGCGGACATTCTACAGGCGGTCTAACCACCACACTTTATGCGGCACATCATCCTGACCATCCTTTAATTAAAGCACTGTGGGTCAATAGTCCCTTTTACGACTTCAACATGAATCCGATCAAGAAAAAATTAGGGCTACCAAATTTAAGTCGTGTGGGTAAAATTTGCCCGGATTTAGAATTCCCCAGTGAACTGAATAAATGGTATGTAACCAGTTTGCACAAAAACTTAAAAGGAGAATGGTACTTTAACCTTGAATGGAAAAAACCAACTTATCCTTGGGTTCGTTTGAGTTTTGTCCGGGCAATTTTTGAAGCGCAAAAGGAAATTCATCAAGGCGTGAGCTTAAACGTCCCTGCCTTAGTGATGCATTCAGATCAGAGCAAAAATCCCAAAAAATGGCACAAAAATGTGCAAACTAGTGATGTGATTTTAGATGTAAAGCATATTGATAAATATGCCAGGAAAATTAAAGATGATGTCACCATCAGTGAAGTAAAAAATGGCGTACATGATCTGGTGCTGTCTGAAAAATCTGTGCGTGAGCATGTTTATCAGCAGCTCTTTGCATGGCTCAAGCAAAAAGGCTTATAAATTTAATTCGCCAATAATATGCGTTAATTATCTTTAAGTTTGAGTAAGGTTTGATGCACGGGATGCGTTTTGGGCATCAGCTCAATTAAACGTTCCACGGCATCAATTGCTTCAGGAAAATGCGCCACATGTTTAAGTAAAACATCCGTTTCATTGGCTTTAAAAATGGCATCACTTAAACGTGACTCCAAGCAATCACGCCAGGCACACAAAAAAGGACTTTCGGTTTTTGCCAGAAACACACCACTACAAAGTTTTAAGGCAGAATCGATATAGCCGGCATCTAAGGATTGTTCTGTCAGCAAGAAATCAGCTTCTACATGCGCTAATAATTTATAGGGTCTAGACCCTAACATGCCGCCTAAAATATCACGCAATTGTGACATTTCTGCTTTTAACGTGCCGATGCTGACTTTTCGTTCACCATATAAGGCCTGATGCAAAGTATCTAAACTTAAGCCTTGAGGGCACAGTGCCAAAATGGTCAAAATTTCGATTTGACGTGGTGTTAGCACCAAGACTTTGCCATTGAACATGACTTGTGGCACAGAAAAAGCCCGAATAAACAATCGCTGTTTCTGATATTCCAGTAATGCAGATTGAATAATTGAGGCACAGCGCTCCGCTGCGAGTAAGCCCAAACTGTTATGCTTTTGCCAAGTTGTAGATAGGTCAATTACCCCGAGAACCTGTTTGGAATAGGGATCAATAATCGGGGCTGCGTAACAGACCCAATCATGAATTGATGACATGTAATGTTCATTGGAAAATACACAACTCGATTGTTGCGTTTTTAAAGACAGAGCCAAAGCATTGGTACCGACCAATTCCTCGCGCCACTGCCCGCCTTCGATAAAATGCACACTTTCTGCTGCCCTTTGCATTTGTGGACTCGATGCCGTCCAAATAATGGTACTGCCAATGTCGCCTACCGCCAGCACCATCGAGGATTGCTCGGCAATATGCTTTAAATCTTGTGCACAATGCTGCAAGGCATGTTCTAGAGCAGAAGGATAGGTTTCTTTTTGTAAATGAACCAAGGGCGCAGCTGCACGATCTGTGGGAATTTCAGCAGATGTGGAGCGTTGCCACGAACTTACAATGCTTTGTCCTAACTGTTCTGCATGCAAGGGAGAAAGACTGCTACTTTGCCTAAATTTCTCAATTTTCTGTCTTTTTTGCATCAAATGCTGCTTATCCATCATTCCTTATTCTCACAACAATTCATGATTTACATCCGCTGTAATAGCTATTCTTGTAAGCCTGATTGAAAAGATTGTAAACCTTCTTGTATCCAACCTTTCTCCAACCTTATTCCATGTATGCTAATCAAATAATGTACAAAAGTACCTTATACCAAAGCTGTAGATGCGGTTAAAAACACTAAAATAAGCAAAGGAAAATTCATATGCGTTACGTCGATCCTAATCAACCTGGTTCAAAAGTTCAGTTTAAAGCCCAGTATGAAAACTTCATTGGTGGACAATGGGTAGCACCCACAAAAGGCGAATACTTTGACAATATTTCTCCTGTCGATGGTAAAGCATTCACCAAAGTTCCCCGCTCGAGTGTTGAAGATATCGAACTTGCACTGGATGCAGCGCATAAAGCCAAAGAACAATGGAACAAATCCTCTCCTACCACCCGTTCCAATATTCTGTTAAAAATTGCAGACCGTTTAGAAGCCAATTTAGAGCTTTTGGCTGTAGCTGAAACCTGGGATAACGGTAAACCGGTACGTGAAACCCTAGCTGCCGATATTCCTTTGGCGATTGACCATTTCCGTTATTTTGCCGGTTGTATCCGTGCACAGGAAGGTGGCATTTCAGAAATTGATGAAGATACCATTGCCTACCATTTCCATGAGCCTTTAGGTGTGGTCGGGCAAATTATTCCCTGGAACTTCCCTATTCTGATGGCGACCTGGAAACTGGCACCAGCTTTGGCTGCGGGTAACTGTATTGTGCTTAAACCGGCAGAACAAACGCCTGTCAGTATTTTGGTGTTGGTTGAACTGATTCAAGACCTGCTGCCTGAAGGCGTATTAAACATTGTCAATGGTTATGGGGTTGAAGTGGGTCGTCCACTTGCAACCAATCCACGTATCGCCAAAATCGCATTTACCGGTTCAACGGCGGTCGGTCAGCAAATTATGCAATATGCAACCGAGAACATTATTCCGGTAACCCTTGAACTGGGTGGTAAATCACCGAATCTTTTCTTTGAAGATGTAATGGCAGAAGATGATGACTTTTTAGATAAAGCACTTGAAGGTTTTGTGATGTTTGCCCTGAATCAGGGGGAAATCTGTACTTGTCCTTCGCGTGCATTGGTTCAAGAAAGCATTGCCGATAAATTTCTGGAGAAAGCGGTTGAGCGTGTTAAACGGATTAAAACCGGTCATCCACTCGATACAGAAACCATGATTGGTGCGCAAGCCTCACAAGAGCAACAAGATAAAATTTTAGGCTGCATCGCCACAGGCCGTGCTGAAGGTGCTGAAATATTGACAGGTGGTGGCGCACGTCATGAAGTGGGGCAAGGTTTCTATATCGAACCGACCATTTTCAAAGGTACCAATGACATGAGAACTTTCCAAGAAGAAATTTTTGGACCTGTACTTGCTGTTGCCACCTTTAAAGACTTTGATGATGCGATCAAAATCGCCAACGACACCATTTACGGTCTAGGTGCCGGTGTCTGGTCGCGTTCCGCACATACTTCTTACCGTGCCGGTCGTGCAATTCAGGCCGGTCGAGTATGGACCAACTGTTACCACATCTACCCTGCACATGCCGCATTCGGCGGTTATAAAAAATCAGGCATCGGGCGTGAAAATCACAAGATGATGCTGGATCATTACCAACAAACCAAAAACCTGTTGGTGAGCTATTCAACCAAACCGATGGGCTTCTTCTAAAAATATCTTGGTATAAAGCATCAAAAAAGCGAACTTCGGTTCGCTTTTTTCTTTATTGCAGCGCATTAAACAAATCATTTGGTTTGAAACCTTCATTTTTCTTCAGATTCGGGCTAAATTTCTCTTATTCCAAATATCTTGAAAAATAGTATGACTACAGCACCTCCAGATTTTCCAGACACCATTTATGCCATTCAACATCTTGCCTTCGAAGACTTAGGTGTCATGGAGGATATATTTTATCAACTCGGCTTTCGGGTACGTTATTTTGAAGCCGGTGTAGATGACTTAAGCAAAGCATTTCAACACCAAGGTTTGACCATTATTTTAGGTGGGCCGATTGGTGTCTATGAAACGGATGACTACCCTTTCTTACAACAAGAAATTGACTTACTAAAAGTTCGTTTAGAAGAAAATTTACCGACCTTGGGTATTTGTTTAGGCGCTCAATTGATTGCGCATGCTTTAGGTGCAAAAGTCTATGCCGGTCATCAAAAGGAAATTGGCTGGAGCAAACTCAGTATTTCCGATACTAAAAACAACCTGCTTTCAGCATTAAGTGATACAGCTGTATTACACTGGCATGGTGATACTTTTGATTTACCTGAACAAGCTGAATTATTGGCAAGCTCTGATGTTTATCCAAACCAGGCTTTTTCAGTAGGCAAAAATATTCTGGCTTTACAATTTCATCTGGAAGTTGCAGCAGAGAGCTTGGAAAAATGGCTCATTGGTCATAGCTGTGAACTGCGTAAAGCTGAAATTAATATTCCTGCTTTACGTGCTGACAATGAAAAATATGCCATGTCATTAGAAACTGTTGCTACAGAAATTTTACGAAACTATATGAAGCAAGTGATGAGAAAATAAACTTTAATTTATGAGTTAATTCATTTATAAGGGTGTCATTCATTTATATAAGTCTCTGATGATGACACCTTTAATCAGTATTGCGGTAATTCATTTCTTTGCGTTGATCAGTCCGGGGCCAGATTTTTTCTTCGTTACTCAAAGTGCAATTCGTCAGTCCAGATCGCACGCCCTCTTTGCTGCCTTAGGTATTTCACTGAGCATTTTAGTCTGGTCCATTTGTGCGATCAGTGGTCTGCATTACCTTTTTCAAAAGATGGCATGGCTGCAGCAGGTGCTGATGATTTTTGGCGGTCTATACCTGCTTTATTTAGGGATACAATTACTGAAATCCGCTTTCAATAAAAATCTGGCGTCTATCTCAAAAAAGCAGAATGAAATTCTACCGCAAAAATCACACACCACACTGTTAGTTCAAGGTTTTCTGACCAATATGGCTAACCCCAAAGCACTCGTCTATTTCAGCAGCGTTTTTTCCATCGCAATTAGTACAAATGTCAGTATTTTCGAGCAAAGTTCCTTGCTAGCGCTGGTTTTTATCGAAAGTCTGATGTGGTTTTCTGCTGTTGCTCTGGTTTTTTCTGTAGCAAAAATTAATCATTATTATCAAAAATTCAGCAAGAAAATTGACGGCATTACCGGCGGTATTTTTATTAGTTTTGGCTGCCTGCTGATCTTAAACCGTGATTAACGCATCTAAAATAATTTAAACAAAAAAAGCACCAATAATGGTGCTTTTTTATTTAGCGCATTTTAGGCTTATTTTTTCGCAGGAACTGAGGCTTCAGTGGTGATATTTACAGTAACCTTATCGCCCACATTTGGAACATAACCGCCAACACCAAAGGCTGAACGGTTAAATGACGTGGTTGCATTGAAACCAACAGTTTGCAATTTAGTCATTGGATGCACGGCTTGTTTATTTAATACAGCATCTAAAACTACAGGTTTAGTCACATCTTTCACGGTTAAATTACCAGTGATTCTGTATTTGTTTTTGCCTAAAGCCTGAACTTTAGTGCTTTTAAAAGTGATGTTCGGATATTTAGCAACATCAAAGAATTCTGCAGTTTGAATATGTTCATCCAATGCTTTTACATTGGTATTGATGCTTGATACTGGAATATTAACATTTACCGATGAGTTTGCTGGCTTTTCATTATCGACGTTAATCGTACCTTGAATGTCAGAAAAGTTCGCAGATGGTGTAGAGAAACCAAAGTGGCTCCACGAGAAAACTGTTGCTGAGTGAGTTGGATCAATTTGGTAAGCAACGGGTTTTGCCAACGATAAAGTTGCAACTGATGCAACCGCCAAACCTAAAGTTATTGCTTTGAAATTCATGTGTTTTTATCTCGCTTTGGAATGGTTGTTAGTTTATAGGTTTCTTATCTTAATTCACTGGTATAGATAAAACGATATGTTGCAAGAATAGAACAATCACTTGGCTTTGCAGAGCAATCCGGTATCAATATAAATACATTAATGTTAATTAATTGATAAATCTAATAAATTATTTTTAATCAACTTTTGTTATTCTATCTCAGTGCCTGATTTACATTATTTTTTAATAATTTTCGAATCATTTAATACAAAAAACACACAGTTTAGGGGCTTTATATGGAAAGTGGATCATGCTGCCCTGCTGACAATGGGCTGACTCGATCTGTTTCACTTTAAAATGATGAACCATCCAAAAGCGATCTAAGATTTTCACTACATCGCTAAAACAATTAAAGCCCCATGTGGGGCTTTTAAAGATGATTAATCTTTTACAACTTTTCAACCAGGACACGATCGACTTGTTTTAAGCCAGTGTGCTTTTCACGGTTTTGGCGACGCACTTTAATCACTTTTTCTTCGTCCAGTTCTTTCAGCATCAATACTACGGCCATCATGCTTTCTAGGGGGAGATCCTGACCGATCCACTTTTGCTCACCTGGTTCCATTAAAGTGATTTCATCACTAATTTGGTTATAAAGGCTCATATTTTCCTCACTTATGCTGAATAAATGCCATCTCAAAATGAATACTCAATGAATGGCATCACTATATACTTATTCGTAAAAACTGCTAGAAGAATATCGTTAAAAATTTATCAAAATAAAAACGCCCCCTATGGGGCGTTTTTAACTGAATTAATCTTTTAAAATTAAGCAGTAATTTCTTTTACAGCAGCAACGACAGCAGCAGTTGTAATACCGAAGTATTGGTATAAGTCTTTTGCAGGTGCAGATTCACCATAAGTCGTCATACCGATCACACGACCATCAAGACCTACAAATTTCCACCAGTAATCCACATGCGCAGCTTCAACAGCTACACGCGCACGGATGTGAGATGGAAGCACCGCTTCACGATAAGCCGCATCTTGTTTAACGAATTCTTCAGCACATGGCATAGAAACAACACGCACACCTTCAAGTTGTGCATACGCTTCCATCGCAAGAGATACTTCAGAACCTGTTGCAATGATGATTGCTTTTAATTCGCCTTTTTCTTCAGCCAATACATAAGCACCTTTGGCAACATCAGCAATTTGAGCATCAGTACGCGTTTGGAATGGCAAGTTTTGACGAGAGAAGATCAATGCTGTTGGACCTTCAGAACGTAAAAGTGCAGATTTCCAAGAAATCGCTGCCTCTACGGTGTCACATGGACGCCAAGTGTTTAAGTTTGGCGTGCCACGTAAAGATGCAATTTGTTCTACAGGTTGATGTGTAGGACCATCCTCACCCAGACCAATTGAGTCATGCGTATAAACGTGAATCACACGTTGTTTCATCAGTGCAGACATACGTACTGCATTACGTGCATATTCCATAAACATCAAGAATGTTGCTACGTAAGGGATGAAACCACCGTGAAGTGCAACACCATTGGCAATTGCAGTCATACCGAACTCACGTACGCCATAGTGTACGTAGTTACCTGCTGGATTGTCCTGTACGCCTTGAGCGCCTTTCCAAAGCGTCAGGTTCGAACCTGCAAGATCCGCAGAACCACCTAAAATTTCAGGAAGTTGTGGAGCAAATGCTTGAATCGCAGCTTGGCTCGCTTTACGCGTCGCAACAGTTTCAGCTTTTGCATTCACTTCAGCAATATAAGCATCTGCATTTGCAACGAAGTCAGCAGGTAAATCACCTGAGATACGACGTTTAAGCTCAGCAGCTTCAGTTGGGTATTTAGCAGCATAGGCAGCAAATACTTCATTCCAGGCAGCTTCAGATTTAGCCCCTTTGTCTTTTGCATCCCAAGCAGCATATAGGTCTGCAGGAATAACAAAGGCTTCTTCTTTCCAGCCTAAGGCTTCACGGGTTAAAGCAATTTCGTCATTACCTAACGGCGCACCGTGGCAATCTTCTTTACCTTGTTTATTTGGTGAACCTAAACCAATCACTGTTTTACAGATGATTAGAGTTGGTTTAGCAGTTTCAGCTTTTGCATCTAAAGTTGCTTGACGGATTGCATCAGAATCATGCCCATCAACTTTAATCACTTGCCAGCCATACGCATGGAAACGTTGTTCTGTATCGTCAGAGAACCAGCCTTCAACTTCACCATCAATTGAAATGCCGTTATCGTCATAGTAAGCAATCAACTTACCCAGACCTAAAGTACCTGCCAATGAACATGCTTCGTGTGAAACACCTTCCATTAAGCAACCATCACCGAGGAAACAGTAAGTGAAATGGTCAACCACTTTAATGTCGTCTTTGTTGAATTGTGCTGCTAACGTTTTTTCAGCTAAAGCAAAACCAACTGCATTGGCGATACCCTGACCGAGTGGACCAGTTGTTGTTTCGATACCTGGTGCATAACCCAATTCAGGGTGACCTGGTGTTTTAGAATGTAATTGACGGAATTGTTGAAGATCCGCAATTGAAAGGTCATAACCGGTTAAATGTAATAATGCATATTGAAGCATTGAGCCATGGCCATTCGACAATACGAAACGGTCACGGTTGGCCCATTGTGGATTTGTTGGGTTATGATTTAAAAATTCGCGCCATACTACATCAGCGATATCTGCCATCCCCATTGGAGCACCTGGATGTCCTGAATTTGCTTTTTGCACAGCATCCATTGCCAATACACGAATTGCGTTTGCAATACGACGTTCATTAAGCGGGGTTGTCATAGGTCAGAGTCCAACTAAATCGTTTAAAGAAGATGATGAATAGGAAAATTCAAAGCTGGCTATATTGTCTTAAAAAAACAGCAAGGGGTAAAGCCTAATAGTCAACATTTCACTATTTATTCGTGACCAGACATATTTAAATGCAGGCAGAGTTCAATTTCACATCGCTTTTAAGTATTTAGCGGTTAAGTAAAAACCGTGATTTATTTAATTTAAAACTCATAAATAATATTTTAACGATAAGTCAGCTTAATTTATTTAGTCAGAACATGATGCAAACATTTCACTTATCCAAGGAATCTTTTTTTTATTGACCTATGAATGGATGAATTTCCATCACATGATGGTGTCAGTAAAGTTTTATTAAATAAAATTGATCAATTAACAGCCAGTAGACACGAAAGTTGAATAAAATTCATCTTTGGAAATATTTAATGAAAAATATAATTATTTTAAATTGATATTTTGTGACTTTTTTTATAGCTTATATAAGATTGATAGACTGATCTAAAAACAATGATTCAACACAATTTATTTGAATTAATAGTTTGATAATGATCATTATTTTTACATAAAAACTCTAACATTCAATCTTATCAATAATATTTTTATCCTCAATCAATACACTTTGACTCACTGACTAAATATATGCGCTATAAAAATTTTCATATCGAAAATTCACACTTTAAAGCCGAATTTCTTCTGCTTATCAGTTTTTTAGATGCATATATCAATTAAAAAGTCGTGAAATTGAAATAATTTCAGTCATTTTGGTCGTGTAGAACTAGTCCAAAAGTCTAACTCGATGTAACATATCGGGTCTTTAAAATTAACTGTGATAGGACTTATGCGCGAGTACGCTGTATTTACCTCGGAATCTGTAAGCGAAGGCCATCCGGATAAAATGGCTGACCAAATCAGTGACGCTATTTTGGATGCAATATTAACAGAAGACCCATATGCACGGGTTGCTTGTGAAACGCTTGTAAAAACGGGTGCCGTAGTACTTGCCGGTGAAATCACAACAACTGCAAATGTTGACTTCGAAGCAATTGTACGTCAAACCGTAAATGGAATTGGTTATCACCATTCTGACCTTGGTTTTGATGGTTCAACCTGTGCTGTCATCAACATGATTGGTAAACAGTCTCCTGAAATTGCTCAAGGTGTTGACCGTCAAAAACCTGAAGATCAAGGTGCGGGCGACCAAGGTTTAATGTTTGGTTATGCAAGCCGTGAAACTGATGTCTTGATGCCTGCTCCTATTTCTTATGCACATCGCTTAATGGAAAAACAGGCTGAACTACGCCGTAATGGCCGTTTACCTTGGTTACGTCCAGATGCGAAAAGTCAGGTGACTTTTGCATATGAAAATGGCATGCCTGTTCGTTTAGACGCAGTTGTATTGTCTACCCAACACGATCCTGAAATTTCACAAGCAAACCTTAAAGAAGCTGTGATTGAAGAAATCGTGAAGAAAGTGATTCCTGCTGAAATGTTCCATGCAGACACCAAATTCCACATCAACCCAACTGGGATGTTTGTGATTGGTGGTCCTGTAGGTGACTGTGGTTTAACCGGCCGTAAAATCATTGTAGATACTTACGGTGGTATGGCACGTCATGGTGGCGGTGCTTTCTCTGGTAAAGATCCATCTAAAGTTGACCGTTCTGCTGCTTATGCAGGTCGTTATGTAGCGAAAAATATTGTTGCTGCTGGTCTTGCTGATAAATGTGAAATTCAGGTGTCTTATGCAATTGGTGTTGCAGAGCCAACTTCAATTTCAATCAATACCTTCAATACAGCAAAAGTATCTGAAGAATTGATCATTCAATTGGTTCGTGAACACTTCGACTTACGTCCATACGGCATTACCCGCATGCTAGACCTGATTCAACCGATGTATAAGCAAACTGCTGCTTATGGTCATTTTGGTCGTGAAGGTTCAGACACTGCATTTACTTGGGAAAAAACGGATAAAGTGGAAGCGCTTAAAGCCTCTGCCGGACTGTAATTTTTTCATAAAAAAGCCCACATCTGTGGGCTTTTTTTTACGTAAAAAATCATTATTTCGTTTTTCCTCCCTGTTTTAGAATTTCTAATAATGAAATTTGCACAGGCGTTTCTTGATGATCCTGTAAATAGACATGAACGATTTTAAAGATGATGACTGCTGCCAGGCAGCTTAAAACACAAAAAATCCAGAAACCATACGGGCTTTTAATATTATGTGAACCGCAATTTGTGCATTCTTTATGAGTCGAATCAACGACTTGATCACAACAAGCACAATGATATTGATATAGCATAGCTATGCTCCTACATTACGCACATTCTTGTTTTTATATTTCCACCATATTGTTTGATGGAGGGTAATATCAATAAGATCTTATGTGAGTCTTTCGCTAGATACAAGGCTATTTATCAATAACTAAAATTGACCAAAATATAAATCTTTTTCATTATTTATTTAATCTATTTGTTTTTAATAAAAAATATCTTTTCTTATTAAAAATAAATGACATTCTTTGTAACAAAGATGGAATCAGTCAAAAATTAAATTGGTGCGTTTAAGATCCACATCACGCTCATGTTTTTAGTTAAAATAGTAGGCAATAATCTGGAGTGTATGATGGTTCAACTGATTAAAAAGGGTGGCTTACGTGAACGTGCCAACCGTAGCCGCAGCTACAAAGGTTCAGAAAATACTGAAACAACCTTAAAACCCAATCGCTATTCTCAAGGCGAAAAAAATGAGGAAGTAAGTACTGCCACTCCCCCATCTACGCCACTCACGGATGATTCCGTCAAAAAAGACTAAAACATCGCTAATGCATCAACCGCTAACCAGATTGCAAAAATCAGGAATAATCCCCCGGAAATAATATCGATATAACTCCCTGAACGCTGATAAGCACCTTTGATTTTTGGCATCGACATGATCAGCATGAACAATACAAAAACCAAAAAGGTTTGCAGAGGAATAATCACTGCGAGTTGGGTTTTTAAATGGGTCGATGCGGATGAACTTAAAGCTAAAGAAAAGACGCTACTAAAATAAATCAGAGTCTTAGGATTGGATAAATTGGTAAACAATCCCAATAAAAAATGGTTTTTAGCATCAGGTGCAGTGTGTTGTTGAGCATCATCCAGATTTGTTTCTTGCTTCAGGGTTTTTAAACCACCATTCAACATTGCCCACCCCATGCGAGCCAAAAACAATCCACCAATCAACATTAAAACTTGTTGTATCCATGGAAATTGCTCAATCAGCACAGTAAATCCGAGTAGGGTCAGTACCACCCAAACCACTATACCGACTGAAATACCGAAAATAATTTTTAAAGTGTTGGCCCTTGAAGTTGATGCTGAACTTTTAGCAATCAGTAAAACATCCGGCCCGGGGCTAAGCTGTGCAACAAAATGCAGTGCACAAATGGTCAAAAGCAATGACATAGAAATAGAGGAGATTTTAAAAAAACGTATTATATCGTTTGTTCAATTTTTTGCATGCCTTAGCCCGACTTTAAATACAAATATAGAAGCCATAAAAAAGCCGAATCATCAGGATTCGGCTTTAAAAAAATATAGATCAATAAACTTATTTATTCACATCTTTCATTTCAATTTTTTTCGCATCTGGCATTACTTCACGTGCTTCGCCATCAATAATGCTAGAATCATGATGCGGTGCACCACCTTGCTGTTGCATCTCTTGCATTTGACGCATGATATCCGCAAATGGGTTTTGACCTTGGGCACCTGCATCGCCCATGCCTCCCATATTCCCCATGCCTCCCATCATTTTTTCCATCATGGCCTGTTGACGTTTCATCATGGTTTTCATTGCCACAGCTTTCAAAGCTTGTTGTACTGGTGGAATGAGTATTAACAGTGCAAGTACATCAGTGATTAAGCCTGGAATCAGTAACAACAAACCCGCAATAATTTTAGGTAAATTATTGCTTAGACTTGGGTCCATGGCCATTTGACCTTGTTTCATTTGTTGCAGACCAGACGCATGGGTACGGATCATATTGATCCCGATGAAAAATGCAGCAACAAACCAGAAAAATACGTACCACATGCTGCCGACGAGGTCACCCACGCCAATCCAGACAAAGACTTCAAGGATTAAGCCAGCCAAAACAATAAGAAATAATTTCATAAAAATTAATCAAATCTCAATAAAATAAATAGGGTGCAATATTCAAGTGCTTAATCACGATCAAGCTTTTTTGATACGCTTATGTAACAATATGGGCATTATTCTATTTTTAAAGTCTTTATATGTCATTAATTATTGGTATCGATCCGGGTTCACGCATGACAGGCTACGGTATTATCGAAAAAGATGGGCAAAAATTGACTTTTGTAGATGCAGGAACCATTCGTACCGAAACCCCGGAAATGCCGGAACGCTTAAAACGAATTTTTGCAGGTGTGGAACGTATTGTTAAATTTCATGGTCCTACCGAAGCGGCAGTCGAACAAGTCTTTATGGCACAAAATCCCGACTCTGCGCTAAAATTGGGTCAAGCTCGTGGCGCTGCCATTGCTGCGTTGGTGAACCTAGATTTACAAGTGGCGGAATATACAGCACGACAAATTAAGCAATCCGTGGTGGGTTATGGGGCGGCAGATAAAGAACAAGTTCAGATGATGGTCATGCGTATTTTAAATTTAAGCATTAAGCCGCAACAAGATGCTGCCGATGCCTTGGCTGCTGCGATTTGCCATGCCCACGCTTCAGGCAGTATGAGTAAAATGGCAGTACTCAATGCTCTAGGTGGTATGGCACGTGGACGTAGCCGTACCGTTAGAAGAAGATAAGTAGAATATTTAAAGATACTGCGCGAAATCTTTACGCATTTCACCAATCGAGGGTTGCTTGGGATAAGTAAAAGTAACTCTCCGGCCGAAATTTCTTATATTCTTTTTCTGATTGGGATCAATCCGGATCAAAACCAGTTCATCCGGTTCATTGCGATGATTAATTTCGCAAATCATAATGGTTTGATTCCTTTCAATGACTTTATATTTCATGAATTCTTTTTGTACGATATCCTTAAATGAGGTATTGCCTGAGCGACTTGAACTCGAACCACCACGTTGTGTGTAAATCACCATAATAATGCAAATTGCGATCACAATCGCCACAACCAGATATTTGTCCATCATTCCCCTCTTATATTTTTTTATCCAAGTCCTATTTATCGCAACATTTTAAATGCAATAAAATCCTGTGCTTGATCAAATTCGATTTGAATAATCTTTGAAACTTCGGCATGTGATGGGCCAATATAACTACGTTCTATTATTGTATGGAGCTGATATTCCGTACCAACAATGACTGCCTCAACTTCACCGCTATCCAGATTTTTTACATAGCCTTTAAGTTCTAATTCTAGAGCATGCTGTTCAAACCAGCGTCGGTAGCCCACACCTTGTACTTTGCCATGAATGATTAATTTGATCGCTTTATTCATCATGACTTCCATTAACCACATGATAAATTGCTTCATTCATATGATGAGCCTGCACACCACGCATCCCTTTTTTTGCCAACCAGTCGCCGGCCAAAGCATGTAAAGTGACGATTTCATGCAGATGAATTTGCCCGGAAAATTGTGCTTTCAAACTGGCCACCATGCCTGCCAACACATCACCCATGCCGCCCGTTCCCATCCCTGCATTGCCGGCGGTACAAATCCACAGCTGATCTTCTAAAATCAAACTGCCTGCACCTTTGAGCACCCACTGCCCTGCGTACTTTTCTTGGAGTTGATGAATCGCTGCAACTCGGTCATTTTCAATATCTTTCACAGAACAATTTAGAAGTTTTGCCGCTTCACCTGGATGCGGTGTCGCGTAAGAATCTAGTTTTAATAATTCAGGATGCTCAGCTAAGAACCATAAAGCGTCGGCATCGAGCACCACATGTAAATGTTCAGCTGTGTTGAGCTTAGGGAACCATTTGAAATACTGTTGTTCTGACCAAGTATCACGTCCCAAGCCCATACCAAAGCTGACCGCATCGACATGATCTAATAATTGCTGAATTTCTGCTTTGGTCAAGGCATTGATATCACGCAGCATAATATTCGGCGAACGTGCCAAAATCGCTGTGTGATGTTTTTCATGGCAGACAATCGTGACTTTCCCCGCACCTGCACTATAGGCAGATTCGGCTGCCATCATTACCGCACCGCCCATATCCGCATGTCCACCGACAATGAGTACATGACCATAGCTGCCCTTATTCCCAAAAGCTTTTCGTTGTGGAAGTGAAATCGTCGTTGCTGAAAGTTGAGCGCTTGGATTTAAATCTTCATCTATAGGAATCAGGGAAATGACATCAACCTGTCCTGAAAATTCTTTCCCTTGTCCGGTAAATAGCCCGGTTTTTAAACCTAAAGCCGAATAGGTGTAATCGGCTTTGATCGCACACGGTAATGGCTGACCAGTATTGGCCTGTAAACCACTTGGAACATCAATGGCAATTTTTAAACCAGATTGCGCATTAATGCTTTGAATAATCTGCTGCCAATCTGGATTAAGTTCACGATTTAAACCAATGCCAAATAAAGCATCGATATAACAGTCATATTGTTTTGGAAATTCAAAACCTGAATGAATTTTTATTTCTGCCGCTACAGCTTCTTGATAAGCCGTATGTAAATCTTTTGAAGATCCTAATTCAGCTGCATAAATCTCGACATTAAAATCGGCTTGTTTTAAATATTTAGCCGTTAAATATCCATCACCTGCATTATTGCCTTGCCCACAACACACCGCAATTTTTTTTATTTGCTGTTGCTGAAAAATGGGAAGTAAGCGCTGCGCAACCATCCAAGCGACTTGCTGCATTAACGCATAAGAACTGTTTTGCTTGGCAAACCAGCGTTGCTCCCATGCTTGAATACTTTGGCTATGATAAACTGGCTGACGCATTGTTCTTCTCTTCTTGTTAAATTATGGCAACATCCACACCATCACAGAAAATACCTTTAGATCAAACTGATCCTGAAGCGCTAAAAGCGTGGATTAAAGCTCAAGCTTTGCAATTAGGCTTCAGTGATTGTGTCATTGCCAAACCAGATGCTCAAGAAGAATTGCCACGTTTTAAAGAATATTTAAAGCGCGGTTATCATGGCGACATGAAGTTTCTGGAAGAAAATTTAGAAAAACGCGCTGATCCAACTTTGCTGGTTCCCGGCACCAAAAGCATTATTTGCGTACGAATGAACTATCTGGTGGAAACGCCTAAACCACGTTATGTACCAGATGAGCCTAATGCAGCCATCATTGCGCGTTATGCCCGTGGTCGTGATTACCATAAAACCATGCGCGGTCGTTTAAAAACTTTAGCCAGCATCATTCGTGAAAAAGTGGGTGATTTTGAATCCCGTCCTTTTGCTGACTCTGCACCGGTATTTGAAAAATCTTTGGCAGAAAATGCCGGTATGGGCTGGACGGGCAAACATACCCTGCTTATTCAAAAAAAATCAGGTTCCTTCTTTGTTTTGGGCGAACTGTTTACCTCACTGGATTTGCCTTTTGACTCCCCTGCAACCAAGCATTGCGGCTCTTGCACAGCCTGTATCGACATTTGCCCCACCCAAGCCATTGTTGAACCGTATATGCTCGATGCGCGTAAATGCATTGCTTATTTGACCATTGAATATAAAGGCATCATTGCTGAAGAATTACGTCGTGGTATTGGGAATCGGGTTTTTGGCTGTGATGATTGTCAACTGATTTGTCCTTGGAATAGTTTTGCCAAGAAAGCCACGATTGAAGACTTTAATCCACGACATGGTTTGGATCAGATCAATTTACTGGATTTATGGCACTGGGATGAAGCGACCTTTTTAACCAAGACTGAAGGCAGTCCAATACGACGTACCGGTTATCAAAGCTTTATGCGAAATATTGCGATTGGTTTGGGAAATGCACCATTTTCTCATGAAATTATTGAAACTTTAAAGCAAACACGTGATTCGCATGATGAGATTGTGCAAGTCCATATTGATTGGGCAATTCAGGAACAAGTGACTAAATCTAATGAAGGACTTAACTGATTGTAAGATATTTTCTTAAATTTCACTTTTCTAGATATGCGCAAAGTTTCAGTCTTATAAAAAAATTAGCATCCAGTTCAATGCAAACTAAAAAATATTATAAAAAACTTTGCAACTATATTTACAGCAATTCAAGTTATTTTGTAACTAAATATACAATCTTATAATTATCAAATTCATTTCAAATTAATCGATAGATACCATCAAATTTGGCTTTTTATGCCTTTTGATTTCACATAAATTAGGTATGATAAAAAATAATAAATAATGATGATTATGGATTTTCACCAATGAATGTACGTAATGACTGGACACGTGACGAAATTCAGGCTTTATATAATCAGCCTTTTTTGGATTTAGTTTTTGAAGCACAGCGCATTCATCGTGAACACTTTGATCCGAATACCATCCAAGTCAGCACATTGCTTTCAATAAAAACAGGTAAATGCCCTGAAGATTGTAAATATTGTTCACAGTCAGCGCGTTATGATTCAAAACTTGAAGCTGAAAAACGTATTGCTGTCGATAAAGTGATTCAAGAAGCCAAAGAAGCGCTTGCTTCAGGTTCTTCACGTTTCTGTATGGGGGCAGCTTGGCGTAATCCACATGAACGCGATATGCCTTATGTATTAGAAATGGTCAGCGAAGTTAAAGCACTCGGCTTGGAAACCTGTATGACTTTAGGCATGCTCAATCAATCGCAAGCTGAACGCCTGAGTGAAGCAGGTTTAGACTATTACAACCATAACCTCGACACCTCTCGTGAATATTATCCCAATGTGATTACCACACGCTCTTATGATGATCGTTTAAATACTTTGGATCATGTCCGTCAAGCAGGGATGAAAGTCTGTAGTGGTGGGATTGTTGGCTTAGGTGAAAACAGTAAAGATCGGATTGGTCTTTTGTACGAACTCGCAACGTTACCAATTCATCCTGAATCTGTACCTATCAACATGCTAGTCCCGATTGAAGGTACTCCTCTTGCAGATGTAGAAAAACTTGATATAACCGAATGGATTCGCACCATTGCTGTAGCACGTATTATTATGCCAAAGAGCTATATTCGTCTCTCTGCAGGTCGCGAGTCTTTGTCTGATGCCGATCAAGCCTTGGCCTTCATGGCGGGTGCAAACTCATTGTTCTCGGGTGAAAAGCTTTTGACTACCCCCAATGCGGGTGAAGGTAAAGACAAACAGTTATTTGATAAGTTAGGCTTGGTAGCAGAAAAAGCCAAACCAAGTATTAAAGAATTATCAGTAGATGCCATGACGAGTTAAATGACTCATTCTAATCTTTGATAAAAAAGCCCTGATTGGGCTTTTTTCTTCGGAAAATTTATTCTGCGACATTACTCTGCAAAATTATGTGCAGTAATTAAAATGCCATAACTCGCATTCAGATAATCTCCTACCCGAATAATGTCCATACCATTGGCATGATGCACCGCCAATTCTTGAGCAATCGCATCATAAGTGAACGAATCAAAACTGTCTTGATGATGACACAACCAGGTTAATGTATCTTCCAGATGCTCATCCACAATGTAAGTTTTTGCTTTAAAATCTTTGTTCATTGGCCTTAGCCTTGCCTAAGTAAAAAGTTTTACTTATCAATTATTACTAATTTTGCGCTGAAAACAAAGAAGTGAGCATAAAGCCCACTTCTTTATTATAAATAGAATTCAATTAGAGCGGCTTATCTCCACACTTTCTGCATTCCTTATAATGTTCCCCAATTTCTTCCATGTGCTCATATTCATAAACATGTAAACAAAATAATTTCATAAGCAATTGAAGCATTTTCTAAACTCCTTTTTGATTGTTTTTAAAATTCAGTTTTTTTAAAAATAAATTTCATCCTGAAATCATAATGTGATTAAAAAAACACCACCCCTATTTATTACCACATTTTCTGGATAATTCAAATAACTTAGCAACAATTTTTAGAGCAAATTACAAAAATAAAGCTAGAATTAATACTCTTTTTAAATAATGACTTACTTTTAATACTCGGTTAAATAAGGTCATTAAAAAATCCGATAAACAAAAAGACTTATGAGGTTTAATATCTGGCTGGCCAACACAGGCAAGAAGTATTTTCTACCTCATTGAATTTAAAAAAATTATATGGATAAATACAAAAAATAAGCCGAATGATTTGAGTCATTCGGCTTATTGCTGATACACAGATGCTTAGAATAGAAAATAGAATAGCACTTCTTAAATGCATTTCATTTTATATCAACAACATAGGAGCAACTCGGTAATATTTGTAATTACTCCCGCCTGCATAATTTCTATTTTGATACAGCTACAAACTTCTTGCGTGCTGCATGGAGCTTTTTATAGCTGTCGATCAGACGTAAATGACGATCTAAACCTTCCAGTTTGATACTGGTTTCAGTTAAACCATGGAAGCGGATACTGCCATCCATAGAACCAATCACGGCATCCATCCGTTCATCACCGAACATACGACGGAAATTAGTTTCATAATCATCTAAATCCATATCGTCATCGAGTTCAACTTCCAGAACGACATTTAAGCATTGGTAGAATAAACCGCGTTCAACCGTATTAGTATTGTATTGCAGGAATTGTTCAACTAAGTCTTTCGCTTCTTCAAATTGCTGTAAGGCAATATAAATAAGGAGCTTAAGTTCCAGAATAGTGAGCTGACCCCAAACGGTATTATCATCAAATTCAACACCAATTAAAGTCACGATATCGGTGTAATCATCAGATTCACACTCTTCTAAACGCTCAACCAAGGCTTCTAGCTGTTCATCATCCAAACGATGGATATTTAAAATGTCTTCGCGGAACTGAAGTGCTTTATTGGTATTGTCCCAAATCAGATCTTCAACCAGATAAATTTCCGAATAACCTGGCACCAAGATACGGCAAGCAGTTGCATCTAAATGCTGATACACCGCCATATACACTTCCTTGCCCATTTCTTCGAGAATGCCGAACATGGTTGCCGCTTCTTCCACATTGGCATCTTTACCCTCAGAAGTAAAATCCCATTCAACAAATTCATAATCAGATTTTGAGCTAAAGAAACGCCAAGACACCAGACCGCTTGAGTCAATAAAGTGTTCTACGAAGTTATTCGGTTCAGTGACGGCATTACTGCTAAAGGTTGGTTTTGGTAAATCATTGAGACCTTCAAAACTACGACCTTGTAATAGCTCAGTCAGGCTGCGTTCTAAAGCTACTTCTAATTTTGGATGTGCACCAAAAGAGGCAAATACACCACCAGTACGTGGATTCATCAAGGTCACGCACATCACTGGGAATTGACCGCCCAATGAGGCATCTTTTACAAGGACAGGGAAACCTTGCTCTTCCAGTCCTTTAATGCCTGCAACAATGCCTGGATATTTCGCCAATACATCTTCCGGCACATCGGGAAGTGCAATCTCGCCTTCTAAAATTTCACGTTTCACCGCACGTTCAAAAATTTCAGACAAACACTGTACTTGTGCTTCGGCCAAAGTATTACCGGCACTCATACCGTTACTCAAGTACAAGTTTTCAATCAGGTTTGATGGGAAATAAACCACTTCATTATCGGACTGACGCACGAATGGCAATGAACAGATTCCACGCTCGGTATTGCCTGAGTTAGTGTCGTACAAATGCGTACCGAGGAGTTCATCTTCAGGATTGTAAATCTCTAAAGTATATTCATCCAAAATTTCTTTTGGTAACTCACCTTGTGGACCCGGCTTAAACCATTTTTCATCTGGATAATGTACAAATTCAGCATTGGCAATGTCTTCACCCCAAAACTGATCGTTGTAGAAGAAGTTACAGTTGAGACGCTCAATGAATTCACCGAGTGCCGAAGCCAACGCACTTTCTTTGGTTGAACCCTTCCCGTTAGTAAAGCACATTGGTGATTGCGCATCACGAACATGTAAAGACCACACGTTCGGTACGATGTTACGCCATGAAGCGATTTCAATCTTCATGCCAAGACCAGCCAAAATGCCCGACATATTGGCAATGGTTTCTTCTAATGGCAGATCTTTACCGGGAATAAAGGTACTACTTTCAGATGCTAAACTTGGCATCAACAAAGCTTGGGCATCAGCATCAATGCTTTCTACTTCTTCGATGATAAATTCAGGACCCGTTTGGATCACTTTTTTAACCGTACAACGGTCAATTGAACGCAAAATACCTTGACGGTCTTTTTCTGAAATGTCCGCAGGTAATTCCACCTGAATTTTAAAAATTTGTTTGTAGCGGTTTTCTGGATCTACAATGTTGTTTTGCGACAGACGAATATTATCGGTCGGAATATCACGCGCTGCACAATACACCTTTACAAAGTAGGCAGCACATAAAGCAGAAGATGCAAGAAAATAATCGAATGGCCCTGGTGCTGAACCATCACCTTTATAACGAATTGGTTGGTCGGCAATTACCGTAAAATCATCGAACTTGGCTTCTTGTCGAAGGTTGTCGAGATAATTGACCTTGATTTCCATGCTGGCACCTAACTATTCTTATGTGCCACTATGGACCCATAAGATTCTAAATATTGAAACATAAGCCGAATCACGGAAAAGAAATTGACTTAAAAAAGAGAGTAACTCGCATCATTCGTTTGGTGACATACCGAACGACTAACACTTGTAATGATGGGCGATATTATAGAGTGATTTGGTTAGATTGATAACTTTTGTCTGTCTTTGCAGACTATTTATAAAAAATACTTAAAATAAGAATCACTTAGACAAAGATTTCGATTAGCTCATAACGCTGTTCACTTACCTCCATTATTTTTAAATCGATATTGCCAAGATTTAGCACCTTTTGGAGTGATTCGCATATAAAGACCTTCGTACATTAGATTCACGGTATTCTTTATCTTTTGGTTTTAATGCCGTATATACGGCATCAGTCATTAATTTTTTGAAATTATTGAGATATATAAACTGGATTATAGTACGTGTACCCAAGCAACAAAAAACCCTTAATTCGAATAGAATTAAGGGTTTAGATTTCATATAACAATAATAGGAGTAAAAAATTTGGTGGGCCCAGACAGACTTGAACTGTCGACCAACGGATTATGAGTCCGCTGCTCTAACCAACTGAGCTATAGGCCCTTATAAGCTGAAACTGTTATATATCAACAAGTTCAAGCGAGGCAATACTAACGAAGATTTTTTCAAAAAACAAGCGTTTTTGCTTTCACTTGCACAGTAACACAACAATTGTTTTTATCACTTATTTTATGACTTGTATTTTTCATAAATTCTTAATTCATCGCTAAAATTAAAAGTAGATATTTTTTCTATTTTAGAAATACATTCATTCAATAAAACCACATTCACTATCACATAAGAAGCTTGAATGCTGAACAATACAACATGATAAAATGATGACTTAATTATACTTATAAGGTCTTAATTAATAGACCTCTTTCATAAATCAAAAAATGATCTTCTTTTTGGTTAATATTTGCACTCCGGATTTCTTAGCATTCGTGCATAATCTGCGGATGAAATACATCGATTCAAACAAGCTTTCTGATCCTCAGTTCAAGCGATACACTGGCATCTCATGGTCAACCTTCTATTTAATGGTTGAGCAATTGAAAATACATGTCCCTGCCAAAGGCAGACCGCCCAAGTTAAGCCTAGAGGATCAGGTTCTGCTCTGTCTGAGCTATTGGCGGGAATACCGAACCTTATTTCACGTTGCGACGAGTTACGGGGTTTCAGAGCCCACAGCCTCAAGAATTGTCCGTCA
>NZ_JABERI010000010.1 GCF_013004375.1 Acinetobacter terrae
CGAGGTACGCCAACCAAGCGTTTGAATTCAGAATCTGAAAAACGATTTAATTTCTGATATCTCATGAAATTTATATTGAGGTGGTTTTTACTTTCGCAAGAGGTCTATTTATCAAATATTTTAGGATCTAGTATACTTGAATCCTGATTAATTCTGGTATTGTGGTATTTATTTATATCTATTTCTTCATCTTCCCTGAATCTTTCATTCTGATACTTGATCCAACTGCTATGATTTTCAAAAGCTGTGCAAGTATATTTTTCTATATTTAAATAATCTTCTTTAGCTAGTTCCCATATATAAGGGTACTTGTGATACTGTGTATTAGAAATCGCTAAAATTTTTTGAAAGTCAGGATTTCTTAATGTATGTATTATAATACTTCTGAGTAATCTACTTTTTCCTGATCCATTTTTTCCTATCAAAAAAGTTGATGTATTATTATTTTTCGAATTTAAATGTGAAGAGTCAATAAACTCTAGAATTCTTCTATTTTGTTCTAACCTTTTTAAAACTGACATAAAAAATCCCCTCTAATTAGAAGGGATTTTAATTTAAATATTAAATATTTGAAAGAATTAAAGCGCTGCAATCTGATCCATATTCGCTTGAATTTTCACTAACTGATCTGCAAACTCAGCAAGTTTAACTTTCTCGCCTTCAACTACCGCAGCAGGTGCTTTAGCCACAAAACCTTCATTAGCAAGTTTTCCTGCAATTTGGTCATGCTGTTTTTGAACCTTGTCTAAGTCTTTTTGTAGACGACCCAATTCCGCTTTAGGGTCAATTAAACCCTTCATTGGAACAAATACAGACGCATGACCCACAACAGATGAAGACGACAATGGTGGTTGTTCGCCATCAGCCAAGTAAGTGATGCTTTCCACTTTCGCCAATGCTTTAAACAACGGCTCGATACGTGAAATTTGCGCCACTTCAGCATCAGTGATGTTTTGCATCAACACTGGAAGTAAACGAGCATTACCTAAGCCCATTTCACCACGAATGTTACGCACCGCACCAATCAAACCTTGTAGCCAATGCATATCTGCTTCAGCTTGGTCGTTAATTAACGCTTGATCCGCAACAGGGTAAGCCGCAGTCATAATGGTTTCGCCGCCCAAACCAATCATTGGGGCAAGGGTTTGCCAAATTTCTTCAGTCAAGTACGGCATAATTGGATGTGCAAGACGTAAAGATGCTTCCATTACCGCAAGAAGTACACGACGAACTTCCGCTTTACGCTCTTCAGAGACATTTTCATCATTCAGAACAGGCTTGGTCAGCTCGACATACCAGTCACAGTATTCATTCCAGATGAATTCGTAAATCGCTTGCGCAGCCAGGTCTAAACGATAGGTTGCAAAGGCTTGTTGAACTGCAAGTTCCGCTTTTTGCAAACGGCTCACGATCCATTGTTCAGGTAATTCCCAAAGATCAGGACGTGCAGTTTGACCCACAGTTTGACCTTCAACGTTCATCAGAACGAAACGTGTACCGTTCCAGATTTTGTTACAGAAGTTACGGTAGCCTTCAACACGTTTCATGTCGAATTTGATGTCACGACCGGTATTGGCAAGCGCACAGAAAGTGAAACGAACCGCATCTGTACCGTAAGATTGAATGCCTTCCGGGAATTCTTTACGCGTTGATTTTTCAATCTTCGCCGCTTGTTTCGGGTTCATCAAACCAGTGGTACGTTTTTGTACTAAAGTTTCTAAATCTACACCGTCAATCAAGTCTAAAGGATCAAGCACGTTACCTTTAGATTTAGACATTTTCTGACCTTCGCCATCACGTACCAAACCATGTACATACACAGTTTTGAACGGAACTTGTGGCGTGCCGTCTTCATTTTTCATGAAGTGCATGGTCATCATGATCATGCGGGCAACCCAGAAGAAGATGATGTCAAAACCAGTCACCAACACATCAGTTGGATGGAAGGTATTGAGGAAATAGTTTTCCGCATCTTTCTTGGCATCGCCAGTCCAGCCTAAAGTTGAGAATGTCCAAAGACCAGACGAGAACCAGGTATCCAAAACATCTTCATCTTGTTTCAGTTCAACATCAGCGGAAATGCCATTTTCTTCACGAACTTCAGCTTCAGAACGACCCACGTAAATGTTGCCATCTACATCGTACCAAGCCGGAATACGGTGACCCCACCACAATTGACGTGAGATACACCAGTCTTGAATATTGTTCATCCAAGCCATGTACATATTGCTGTATTGTTCTGGAACGAATTTGATGTCGCCATCTTTAACCGCTTTAATGGCAGGCTCAGCAAGCGGAGCAATTTTTACGTACCATTGATCTGTCAATAACGGCTCAACGATTACGCCTGAACGGTCACCGCGAGGTGCTTTCAAGTCATAAGGCTGGATTTGATCTAGCCAGCCTTCAGCTTCAGCTTGTTCTACCAGTTTTTTACGTGCAGCAAAACGTTCTAAACCAATATAGTCCGCAGGTGCAGGAATGGTTTTGGAAATCTGTTCGCCCGCTTTGGCAATATATTCAAACTCAGCCAACACTTCAGCATTTTTGTTGAAGATATTAATAATCGGCAAGTTGCAACGTTTACCCACTTCATAGTCATTGAAGTCATGCGCAGGCGTGATTTTTACACAGCCTGTACCGAAGTCTTTTTCGACATATTCGTCAGCAACAACAGGAACCAAACGACCTGAAATTGGCAGAACGATGTTTTTACCGACAAGGTGTGCGTAACGTTCATCTTCAGGGTGAACCGCAACAGCAGAGTCACCAAGCAAAGTTTCAGGACGCGTTGTCGCTACAACAAGGAAGTTGTTGCCATCTTTGGTGCGAAGGCCTTTATCTTCAAAGAAATATTTAAAATGCCAAAGTGAACCTTTTTCTTCTACTGATTCAACTTCAAGGTCAGACAGGGCAGTTTGTAATTTTGGATCCCAGTTGACCAGGCGTTTACCGCGGTAAATCAGACCTTCTTTATGTAGACGTACGAATACTTCTTTTACGGCGTTTGAAAGACCGTCATCCATAGTGAACCGTTCACGTGACCAGTCTACAGAAGAACCGAGGCGACGGATTTGACGGGTAATGTTACCGCCAGACTGTTCTTTCCATTCCCACACTTTTTCAATGAACTTTTCACGACCCAAGTCATGACGGCTGATATCTTGGGCTGCCAATTGACGTTCAACCACCATTTGGGTTGCGATACCCGCATGGTCAGTCCCCGGTTGCCATAAGGTGTTTTTACCCGACATACGGTTGTAACGGGTCAAGGCATCCATAATGGCATTGTTAAAACCATGACCCATGTGCAAGTTACCAGTGACGTTTGGTGGCGGAATCATGATACAGAATGAATCGCCTTTTCCAGACGGCTTAAAGTAGCCGTTCTCTTCCCAAGTCTTGTACCATTTTTTCTCGATCTCGGTAGGATCGTATGTCGTAGCAATATTTTGCGCAGAATCAGTCATAGTCAGAACAGATCAAAAGTGAATAAAAATTAGGACTATTGTAGCAAAAAAATTACGGAATTAGGCAGCTTCACCAAATGCAAACTTTATGCAATTGGCATACACTGCATAAGATATTATGATAAGAGTTGAATAAAAACAGCGCGAATGGTCGCAGAATAATTCTAAAAGGACATTATCGATATGAGCTATTTCATTTCTTTAAAATTAACCCGAGAAACCCATCAGCGGTTTCAGCAGATTCATCAGCAATTGAATCAGGGTGAAACTCAAAGTTTAGCCAAACCTTTAGGTGAGGTTCTGGCTGATATTTCCTGTGAAATTGTCGATCAGGTGTTTGGTGAAATTGCGCGGTTATCGACTTCGGCTGATCGAGAATCTGAAAAAATGGTCCAACAAATTTTAGAGACCGTACGTAAATATATGCCCTGGTCGGTTTCATTCTTTGGCAATGATCGCTTGATTCCGATGGTGAATTATCTCAAAGATAGGGCCTATGAGAAAAACGGTCAAAATTATATTTCTTATAGTGTCGATCATGTCTTGGTGGTGGAATTGCTGGAATGTGTAGAGCAAATGAAAGAGGGAAATACGCATTATGTTTCGCCAGGCTTAAAAGCATTTACCCAGTTGGTCGATCAAGGGGTGACGAGTCTGGTTCGTGAACCTAAAAACATGTTGAAATTCAATTTAGTGGTGGATAAAACCTTAAATGGCGTGATTCATTTGACCACCCAGATGGGCTATAAGCGTTTAGAAAAACTGGGTACACAGTATGATTCGCAACTGACCCATCGTTATTTTGATCATTTTTTGATGTTTTTGAATCATGAGCAAAAAAATCAATAAAGTATCAACGTATTAAAGTATCAACGCATTATTAATCGTAAGTGTAAACAGGAACAGCAACATGGCGAAGCAGGACAGTTTGAACAATAAAGTGGTATGGATTACCGGTGCATCTTCAGGTTTGGGTAAGGCGCTCGCACAAGAGTGTGCCTTGCAAGAGGCACAGATTGTACTCACTGCTCGTCGTATGGATGAACTGGAAAATGTTCGTCAAAGTTTAGTTAATCCAGATCAGCATATTTGTATCAGTGCCGATATTACTGATGAAAATCAAGTTCGCCATGCTTATGAACAAGTATTGAATCAAAAAGGGCGTATTGATTGGCTGATCAATAATGCTGGACTCAGTCAGCGTGCCTTAATTGCAGATACCACCATGCAAACTGAACGCGCGATTATGGAAGTGGATTACTTCTCACAAGTATTTCTAACAAAAACAGTATTACCAACTTTTTTAAAACAAAAAACAGGTCGAATTGTATTTGTTTCCAGTGTTGCAGGTTTATTGGGTACGCAATATCGCGCATCCTATTCGGCAGCGAAAGCAGCGATTCACATGTGGGCAAACAGTTTACGTGCAGAAGTAGCTGACGAAGGGGTCGGTGTTTCTGTCATTTTCCCGGGTTTTGTTAAAACCAATGTTTCATTTAATGCGTTAAATGGCGAAGGTAAACCACAGGGCCATCAAGATGAAGCAATTGAAAATGGTTTACAACCTGATGAATTCGCTAAAACTGTAGTCAAGTCTCTGTTGAATGATGAAGAATATATTGTGGTTGGTGGTCGTAAAGAAAAATTGGGGGTATGGGTGTCGCGTTTATCTCCAAGCACACTGTATAAAATGATTCGCAAGATGAAGGTGAAATGATATCCCTTAGCATGAGTTTCCCTCTTTATTAAAGAGGGGTTAGGGGAGATTATTTCATTAATCCCTCCCTTGCGCACTCAGAATATATTTTGAGGACGCTCATCTTTTAGAAGGAGAGGGAATATTGCGTATTGAATGGAAGTTGAACTCACAAAGAATATTTCCTCTCCCTGAACGAGCTTTAAGCATTGCTTTAAAGTGAAGTACAAAAGAGGGTTAGGGTATACTTTTAGTAAGATTGAATCCCTCCCTTGCGCACTCGAAATATATTTCGAGAATGCTCACCTTTAATAAAGGGAGGAGCAGTGCTTCTTGAAAGTAAATTAAATTCATGCAAGTCCTCCTTTGCAAAAGGAGGATTTAGGAGGATTCAAACTTTCTCCAATTTACTTGATTTTTAATCGCCGTTCCATAAGCAAACACTTCCACCATCCCGCCTTGCATGCCCAGTTCAGTGGTACTTAAGCGCAAGCCCATAATATGGGTCGCGCCCATTTTTTCAGCTTCCAGTTTTAAACGCACAATGGCTTCGCGTCGCGCACGTTCAACTACACTTTCATAACTGGTTAAACGCCCACCAAAAAAATTCTCAATATTGGCAATCACATATTTAAAATAATCATGTGAAATCACCACATTGCTACTCACCAATTGCCCGTTATGAGCAGAGGTCTTAAAGCGGCTATTATCCAGCGTGATATAAGCTAAGCGATGTTCTTGTTCATCCAGTTCATTTAAATGCTTTTTTTCAGTATGGCGACCAAAGCCCCAGCCAATCGCAAATAAAATCACAAAGATGACAATTTTTAATATCAAGGCATCCATGGCTTAGCCTTGAGTCGGGAAGGGATCAGGCAATTTTTGTGCATTTGCTTCAACCACCACCGCAGTTCCATAAACAAACAGTTCAGAAGCACCCTGCGCAATATTTGAGGTTGAAAAACGAATACCCACCACAGCGTTTGCACCTATTGATTTAGCTTTTTCAATCATACGGTTCATGGCTTCCTGACGTGATTCTTCAAGCAATTCGGTATAGGCTGTCAGTTCACCACCGACTATATTTTTTAAGCCGGCAAGCAGGTCGCGTCCAACATGTTTGCTACGCACCGTGCTGCCATACACCACATCAATCTGACGGATAATGGTATGTCCCGGAACAGATTCTAGATTACTTAAAAGCATTTTTTGGTATTCAAATAAAAGAGGTTGTACTGAAGATAGGAAATCGAGCCTTAAAAAGCAATAAAAAAGCCTGCATAGAGCAGGCTTTTTAACAACGCTAAAAATTATTCAGCGCTGTTTGCAGCTTTACGTTCAGCAGTAGACGCTGGCTGTTGAACCGCATCACCAGTGTTGGCTTTAATACCGCCACCGAGTGTTTTATAAACTTCAACCTGGTTATTCATGTTGGCTTGTTCAAGCAACAATAAACCTTGCTCAGCAGCATAAGACGCACGTTGCGCATCCAATACCGTCAAGTAACTGTCAATACCGGCACGGAAGCGGGCATTAGAAAGTCGGTAGGTGGTATTGGTTGCATCAACTAAACGGCGCTGTGCCGCTAAACGGTCACCAATATTTTGACGTACTGCCAAGGCATCATTCACTTCGCGGAAAGCGGACTGAATCGATTTTTCATAGTCAGATAACGCAATTTGCTGATCTGTTTCTGAAATCTTGATGTTGGCTTTGCGTGTACCCCAATCGAAGATTGGAAGATCAATACTTGGACCAATTGACCAGACAAATCCGCCTGATTTAAACAGGTCACTTAAGCTGGTTGAAGCATAGCCTGCATTACCGGTCAAACTAATAGTCGGGAACAAGCGTGCTTTAGCCGCAGCAATATTTGCACCCGCTGCAGAAAGTTTGTATTCAGCAGCACGTACATCAGGACGGTTATTCAGCAAGTCACTTGGTAAACCAGCACTAAAGGCATTGCTTTTGCTAATACGGGTTACGCGTTGAGTCGGCAATAAATTAGCAGGAACCGCTTGACCTACAAGCAGGTTAAGCAGGTTCTGTGCTTGAGCAATTTGAGTCTTGTAATTGGCAACATCGTTACGCGCCGTTTCTACAGAAATCTGTGCCTGACGGACAGGAAGTTCACTGTCGATACCGACATCAAAACGTTTTTTGTTGAGGTTATAAGACTCAAGTTGAGCTTTTAATGTTTGATCTGCAAGTTTTAAATTTGCATTGGCAAACGAGTAGTTCAACCATGCTTGAGCAACCTGACCAACCAACGCAATTTGAGTGGCATTACGCGCACTTGACGTTGCTAAATAAGTATCTAAAGCATTGTCTTTCAAGCTACGAACACGACCCCAAAAGTCCAACTCATAGGCAGTCACGCCTAGACCCACATTGTAGCTGGTCATGGTGCCGGTATTGAGCGTGTCCTGACGAAGCACACTACCACTGGCACCAATGGTTGGAAGCTGGTTGTTCTGCGTGATTTGATACTGTTGCTGCGCACGTTGAATATTCAATGTCGAAGTACGCAAATCTCGGTTATTGGCTAATGCCAAATCAAGCACTTGTAATAAGCGTTGATCGGCAAAAAAGTCTTTATAACCTTGCTCAGCAATTGAAGGACCAGAAGCAGGGGTTAAATAACCCTGTTCTGGAATATTCGCTTGAGCTACGGGCTCTGGGCCACGCATGCTTTGACAAGCTGTCAAAGCAAGCGCAAGTGCAGATACCGCAATGCTACGACCTGAAATAGACCATACCTTTTGCATCACGATGCTTGCTCCTGATTATTTGGTTTTTTAGGTTTAAATTTAAAGATACTTCGAATCCAGACATAGAACACAGGAATAAAGAAGATACCCAATAAAGTCGAACTGATTACGCCACCCAGTACACCATAACCGACTGAGTGTTGGCTACCTGCGCCCGCACCCGAAGAAAGGGCAAGCGGAAGTACACCAAAACCGAAGGCTAAAGTGGTCATAATGATTGGACGTAAACGCATTTTTGCTGCATGAAGGGTCGCTTCAAGTAAAGGCTCGCCTTTATCTTCTTGCAGTTCCTTGGCGAATTCTACAATCAGGATCGCATTTTTTGCAGCCAAACCAATGACGGCAATAATTGCCACCTGGAAGTAAATGTTATTCGATAGGTTTGGATCTTTGAGTAGCACCATGCCAAGGAATGTTAAACCCACTGCACCGACAATACCCAGTGGAATCACCAACATGACTGAAAATGGAATTGACCAGCTCTCGTACAATGCAGCAAGACACAGGAATACAATCAGCATTGAAAGTGCATACAGGCCAAGCGTTTGCGAGCCAGATTCACGTTCTTCTAAAGATAAACCTGTCCACTCGTAGTCAAAGCCCTGCATACCCATTTCAGGCAATTTGGCGATAATTTCTTCCATTGCAAGCATCGCATCACCCGAGCTGACACCCGGAGCAGGCGTACCTTGAATGTTGACCGATGCAATACCGTTGTAACGTTCAAGACGTGGCGAACCATAAGTCCATTCACCTGTGGCAAATGCAGAGAATGGAACCATTTGACCAGAGTTGCTGCGTACATACCACTTGTTGAGATCTTCCGGCATCATACGTGCATCAGGAACGGCCTGTACATAAACCTTCTTAATACGACCACGGTCGATAAAGTCATTAATGTATGAACCACCCCAAGCAATACTCATGGTGCTGTTGATTTCGGAAATGCTGACGCCCATCGCGCTGGCTTTTTCGTTATCTACATAGATTTTGTACTGTGGCGTATCTTCCTGACCATTCGGACGGACACCAGCCAGACGTTTGTCCTGAGCGGCCATCCCCAAAATCATGTTACGTGCGGCCAGCATTTTTTCATGACCATTACCGGCAGCATCTTTCAACATTAAGTTAAAGCCTGCAGATACGCCCAGTTCAGGCATTGCAGGAAGCTGTAACGGCATCACATAAGAGGCATCTTTGGCAATCACGTTAAGCGCCATACCGCGTTGGATAATGGCACCCACAGCAGATTCTTTGCTGGTCCGTTCTTCCCAGTCTTTCAGCTTAATAAAGGCAAGACCGGCATTTTGACCGACACCGGTGAAGGAGAAGCCGGCGACACTAAAGACAGAGTCGACATTGGCTTTTTCACCTTCCATAAAGAAGCCGGTCATTTGATCAATGACTTTCTCGGTACGATCAAGGGTGGCATTTGGTGGAAGCTGAACCAGCGTCATGACCACACCTTGGTCTTCATCCGGTAAGAACGAACTTGGCAGGCTTTTGAACAAGAACAATAGACCGACAATCACTACCGCATAAATTGCACCGGCAATGATTTTGTGAATCAGCAGTTTTCCAACCCAGTTTTGGTAGCCTTGGGCCATACGGTCGAAACGACTATTAAACCCACGGAAGAAACGGGCAAAGAAACCATTGCTCTGATCTTTGTCTTTATCATGCTGCTTTAATAAGGTTGCACATAGTGCAGGGGTGAATGTTAATGCCACAATTAGTGACAGAATCATTGCCGTAACCAGGGTAATCGAGAACTGACGGTAAATGACCCCGGTGGTTCCGCTAAAGAACGCCATTGGGACGAATACAGCAGACAATACTGTGGTAATACCAATCAATGCACCAGAGATCTGACCCATCGACTTTTCAGTCGCTTCGACAGGATCCAGGTGTTCTTCCACCATAATACGTTCAACGTTTTCGACTACTACAATCGCATCATCCACCAGTAGACCAATGGCAAGAACCATGGCAAACATCGTGAGCGTGTTAATCGAGAAGCCGAATAAGTTAATAATCGCGAAGGTTCCCAATACCACCACAGGCACGGCCATGGTCGGAATAATGGTTGCGCGCCAGTTCTGCAAGAACAGGAACATCACCAGGAACACAAGGATGATTGCCTCAATTAAAGTGTGAACCACACTTTCAATTGAAAGTTTAATAAACGGTGTTGTATCAAATGCCAGCTGGTCTTTTAGTCCTGTCGGATAGTTCTTGCGCAGTTGAACCAAGCGTTCTTCTACAGCAGTCGCCGTGTCTAATGCATTGGCGCCTGTTGAGAGTTTAATCGCTACGCCACCCGCAGGCTTGCCATTGAATTTAGAAGTGAACTGATAGTTGTCCGAGCCTAATTCAACTTTGGCAACATCCCCAATAGTGACTTTTGCACCAGAACCGAGACTTTTCAAGAAAATGTTTTGGAACTGTTCAGGGGTTTGTAAAAGACTTTGTGCATTTACAGTAGCATTCAGCACTTGACCTGCAACAGCTGGCGCACCGCCCAATTGACCCACAGCAACTTGCGCGTTTTGAGTACGTAAGGCAGCAACGACATCACTTGGGGTAAGCTGATAACTGCTGAGTTTTGCAGGATCTAACCAGATACGCATGGCATATGAACCACCAAATACCTGTACTTCACCCACACCCGCGACACGGCTGAGCGGTTCAGAAATATTTGAGTTCACATAGTCTTTAATGTCGGCATCGGTCAATTCACCATTTGGCGAATAGAATGCAAGTACTTGCAGGAAGCTCGCACCTGATTTAGTGACTTTTAAACCCTGACGTTGTACATCTTCAGGGAGTAGCGCAGTTGCTGACTGTAATTTGTTTTGTACTTGAACTTGGGCAATATCAGGATCAATGCCTTGTTCAAAGTTTAATGAAATAGAGGCTGAACCATTACCCGCACTATTTGACGAGATATAACGCAAGCCGTCTAGACCATTCATTTGCTGCTCAATGATCTGGGTCACTGTATTTTCTACAGTTTCAGCAGATGCACCTGGATAAGTCGCAGAAATGCTAACCGTCGGTGGAGCAATGGTCGGATATTGTGCAATGGGCATTTTGCTGATGGTTAAAATACCCGCCAGCATAATCACCAATGCAATCACCCATGCAAAGATCGGGCGATGAATAAAAAATTGAGCCATTTAGTCTACCCCTTATGTATTTGAAGTAGCTTTTTGTTCAGTTTTTGGTTGTGCTTGCTGAGCAGGTTGAGCTGCTTTATTTACTTCTGCTGCAGGTTGACCCGCACCTTGAGGCGCAGCAGCTTGAGGTTGGTAAGGTTTAGCAACCACAGTTGCACCTTCTTTGACCTTGGCAACACCCTCAACAATCACTTTCTCACCAGTTTGTAAACCTTTGGTCACAATCCAGTCTTTACCTTGAACACCAGCAGTTTCAACAGGGCGTGTTTCAACAGCACCTTTGGCATTCACGATCATTGCAATCGCTTGACCAGTCGGAGTACGGGTAATCGCTGCTTGAGGAATCAAGATGGCATTTGGAATAACACCTTGTACAATTTTAGCAGTGGCATACATACCCGGAAGCAATAAATGATTCGGGTTCGGGAACACGGCACGTAAAGTTACGGTACCGGTTTCCGGATTTACACTTGCATCAGAAAATGCAAGACGACCTTCAACAGGGTAGTCGCTACCATCTTCAAGCTTAAGTTTGACTTTGGTATTGTTACTGCTGTCTAAACTACCTTGGCTCAATTGCTGACGTAAACGCAATAATTCAGCACTAGACTGGTTAATGTCGATATAGATTGGGTCTAAACGCTGAACAGTCACTAAAGGATCTGCTTGGCTTGCAGTCACTAAAGCACCAACAGTTACAGTTGAACGGTTGGTTTGACCTGAAATAGGCGAACGAACAGTTGAATAACCGAGGTTGATTTCTGCATTTTTAAGTTCAGCTTGTGTTGCAGCCACATCAGCTTCAGCCAATTTTACCTGTGCAGCAATATCATCATATTCTTGTTTTGAAATAGCATTGCTGCCGACAAGTTGACGATAACGTCCTTCTTTCACGCGTAATACGTTCAAGTTAGCTTGTTGACGATTCAGTGCAGCACGTGCGCTATCGACGCCAGCACGATTGGTGCGTGAGTCAATTTCATACAACGCCTGACCTTCACGAACATAACTGCCTTCGGTAAATAGACGTTTGAGAATCACACCACTGGTTTGTGGACGGACTTCAGAAATTTCAAATGCCGTGGTACGACCTGAAAGTTCTACCGATTGCTCTACGCTTTGTGGTTGAGCAACAATAACACCGACTTCAGTCGGTGGCATTTTTTGGGCTGCTGCAGCTTGCTGCGCATCCTTTGGATCTTTGCTACAACCAACAAGTGCAATACTTGTTGCTAATGCGCAAGCGGTAAGGGCGGGTGCCCATAGCTTTGCAGACATCATTGTTCCACCTCGATTAGATTCTTATCTAAAAATTAATTTGTTTTCACTCTACTGAATTTGGCGTACAGCATATAAAGTAGTGTGATCCAAATAAAACTTATGCTCCAACCTGCCAAGACATCAGAGGGGAAATGTACCCCAAGGTAAATCCTTGAAATTCCCATGACAAACAACCATATAAAAGCACACAGGCAAATGAGCTGGTGCTTTGGATGTTTGAGACTTAGATAAATTGCAAGACAACCCAGAGTGGCTGCATAAACACTATGCGCACTGGGAAATGAAGCACCATAGCTTTGAACCAGGTGATACATTTCGGGTGGGCGAGGTCTTGAAATTATATATTTGAGCAGCCAAACCGTGGCAATGCTTCCTATAAGCCCTAAACTTGTAAAAATAATATTTGTGTATTTTTTATACCATATTTGGTGTAAATACCAAATTGCGGTTAAAAATAGTACAAATGGCATGCCGCCTATAGCAGAAAGTGTGATAGAAATCGTATTCAAATGCGCTGTACGATGCTGGCTCATCCATTCAACCATTGCTAAATCGAACTGCTGAAGTGATGGGGTAAAAAGCATTAATACACTGAAAATAAATAAGAAAAATCCTACACCAAGCAATAGGTACGGCATGTAAGGAACCTTTGTTATCTTAGTCGATTGGAGCATGACTAATGAATGGTTAAAGTGTACTCATCAGTACACTTTATTTCAAGTGTGTGTAAATTATGCTGATTTCTTTTTTACCGATTTTTTAACATGAAGTAAAACAAAAATTAACCAATTACTTATAAGCGGATTTTTGTGATGGCAATGATTCATCCACTTCTAATGGAATTTTCGGTGGCCAAAAAAAGTCACTCGGACGGGTTAAGAAATGGGTAAGCACCAGTTTGGCTAATGGCTTCCATTGCTCAAAACGAACCCGGCGGGCGCGTAATGCCACAATAATGGTCAGACTAAAACTCACAAATAAGTTGGTCAAACCAATCAACAACACCCCTAAAAACGATACAAAAATCAAGCCAACTTCAGGCGTACCGTTAATATTGATCAAGCCTTGAATAAAGTTGGCTGAAGCAAATGCAATGTGTCGAATATCAAGTGGAAGACCCAAAATAAAACCAATAGTTCCCATGCTTCCAAGCATAATCCCGAATAAGAAGTTCCCTGCTAACGCCCCTAAATTCCGTTCAATATATGCAGCAAAACTATTTAAGCGTTGTTGACCTAATAACCGCTTTAAACGGGCATGAGCCTGTAAGCGCGGACCAACTTTGCGATACACCGCCATATTGTCAAAATAACCAGCAATCAAGCCAGAGAAAAACAGACAAACACCGGCAATGGCAGCATGGGGAATAGCCAGTGAGGTAAATGGATTCAATGAATGTAAGGTTGTGGTCGCCTTGGCATGAGACAGTAATGGTTCATCCATTCCGTATTGCCAGAGCAGGGTAATCACTGCAGCAGTAGGAATAGCAATGGAGATATTGCCGAGAATGGCAATGAATTGGGTTCTGATAATATTAATAATCAGTGCTGCAAGTTCAGCAATTTGTGCAGTTTTAGAACCTTTTTGATGCTGTACCGTGGCTGCAAGTGCGGCTGCCGTCATGGCCGGTTGTTTGGTCGCGACAGTAAAATGGAGCACGTGAATCAACATGAAGCCGAGTGAATAGTTCATGCTAAACATAAACGCCTGCATCAAGGGAGCCATGACCAGACGTGCAGCCAGAATCTTGAAGGTCGCCATGGTAGCAATAATGACGCCAGCCCCAGCCGCCGCCTTGTACATCGACCAAAAACCTTTTTTGTCGGTACTTACATAATGCTCACCGGTTTTACTGGCATTTTCGGTAACTTGTAAGGCAATTAATTCACTGTTATTTGCAAGTAAAGAACGAACACTCCGTTCACTATAAATGGCGGAAGTAATATCGACCAGTAAAGCACTGAGTGATTCATAACGAACTTTATCTTCCTCAACAATTAAGTTGATTAACAGTTCGATCCGGTCCAGACATTGTTCCAGAAGGGATAATAAATACGTCAGACTGATACTCACGCCAATGCGTTTGATGGCACGACGGATTTTTAAAACCACATCATGACATTGCTCAATCATCACCAAGGCTTGTGAGGCATCCGGTGGGGCAATGACTGCCACAGGATCGGTATTTTGATGCAGCTTTTTATAATGCTGAATGAATTCGATAATTTCACGATTCTGCACCAGAAAAGGCGATTCGTATTCAGTTAAGTCGGGTTGTGCATTAATAAATTCTGGATACAGTCCAATACCACTAATCCGGTAAGACAGAACCGTGATGGCTTTGATCAGCTCATTGTTAATTTTAAGCTTTTCAGCTTGATTGCCGTGACCTTGATTGAGTAAGGCAAATAACTTTTGCCAATCCTCATTAGAAATGCTGTCCAGCCAGTATTTATCGCTACGTTGATAAAAGACACGGCGGACTAAATCTTGCAGTTGGCTTTCATCATTAATCAGGGGTAAAAAATGAGCGCCTACGCGTTGTGCGAGCTGATTCCAAAAACCATCGAGAGATAAAATGCCGGTATCGGCATACAAACTGGTCTGTTTGTATTGGCTAATCAGCTTTAAGACAAAATTTTGTAAGGTAGAAACTGCATCAGGGGTAATCAGCAGCGCTTGTATGAGTGCACGAAATTTGCAGTTAATTTCTTCAGTATTGGTTGAGTCGCTTGGTCGAATCCGGTTAACCAGTTCAATTAACAGTGAGTCATCAAGAGCAGCCTGATGAGATTCAAGCTGCTCCTGCATTTTTAAAAATAGATCATTAAAATTTATATGCATAGGCGAGGGTTAAGTCTATTTTTCAACATCCATCATTGAATTCGGTTTAAGGCAAGTTGGGTCAGGTTAATCAGTGCTTGGCGATATTCGCTATGAGGAAGCGCATCTAAAGCCTGAAGCGCAGATTCAGTTTCTTCAGTGGCACGTTGGCGACAGTAATCTAGCGCGCCACAATTTTGCACAATGTCAATGACACGTTCTAATTGGGCTGTACCACCGGTTGCAATACTGCGGCGAACAATTTCATGTTCTTCATCGGTGGTTTTTTGCAGTGCAGAGATTAATGGCAAAGTGGGTTTCCCTTCCATTAAATCATCACCAATATTTTTACCTAATGTTTCAGCATCTGAAGTGTAGTCTAAAATATCGTCAATAATCTGGAACGCATTGCCAAAGTGACCGGCAAAGATTCGCAGTGGTTCACGGTATTGCGGTGTACCCGATAAAATGGCAGCACCTTCAGTTGCAAGTTCAAATAAACGCGAAGTTTTACCGTGAATAATATCGAGGTAAGTCTGTTCTGAGGTTTCAGGCTGATGCTGCGCTTGCAGTTGTAGCACTTCGCCTTCAGCAATTTCACAGGTTCCTGTCGAGAAATCTTTGAGTAAGGTCATATCGTTTAAATCGACCAATAAATCAAAAGCACGCGAAATCAGAAAGTCACCGACTAAAACCGCAGTCTGGTTATTCCAGGTGGCATTCGCCGTTGGACGACCACGACGCAAGCCTGATTCATCGACTACATCATCATGTACAAGAGTCGCAGTATGCAACATTTCAATAATGGCAGCCAATTTACGCTGACGTTCTATATCTGTCGCGCCACAGGCTTTTGCCGCCAATAAACACATAATCGGGCGCATACGTTTACCGCCTGCTTCAACTACGTGTTTACTCACTGCCATGACTAAGGCAACTTTCGAAGTAATCCCTTCATTAATAAAAGTGTCCATCTCAGCAAAGTCTGAAGCAACAGGAGCGAGAATGTCTTGCTTAAAGTCGATGGCCATATGAAGAGAAACCTCTAAAAATTGAATTGCTTATTATATAGTGTAACAACTATATCTCATGTTATAGCTAAGATCTTAATATAGTTGCTTAAAACCTGACTAAGCAAATGGTTTTAAATGAGTGTTAATTCTAGCAACTCACCATATATGTGACTGATCTGCCATTTCGTAGTCTATAGTAGCGAATTGATTTTAAAAATCTATTTCATTTTATAAAATGTAAGATTCCGATGTAAAAAGTAATTAATTTTTTAGATTTTGATCGTTTATAAAATAAACATTCGATCAGCGCAAAAAAACGCTAAAATGGCTTGTCGTTTGATTTATTATCACTTAATATGTTTGCCCTTGTATATACCCCAGTGGCGCTCGTATTAAGATCGGTATATTCCTTTATCGGCACGACGACACGGGCATGTTTGGAGTACATTATGTACGCAGTAATCCAAAGCGGTGGTAAACAGCACCGTGTTATTGAGGGTGAAACCCTTAAAGTAGAATTGTTGAAAGCTGAAACTGGTACAACTATTACGTTTGATGACGTATTAATGCTTGTAAACGGCGAAAGCATTCAAATTGGTGCTCCAGTTGTTGCTGGTGCTACAGTAACTGCTGAAGTAGTTAGCCACGGTCGTCACGACAAAATCCGTATTGTTAAAATGCGTCGTCGTAAACATTACCGTAAACAACAAGGTCACCGTCAATGGTTTACCGAGTTGAAAATTACTGCTATTTCAGGCTAATTACGAGGATTATGAAACATGGCTACTAAAAAAGCTGGTGGATCGACACGTAACGGTCGTGACTCGAACCCTAAAATGTTAGGTGTTAAAATGTACGGTGGTCAATCTGTGACTGCTGGTAACATTATCGTTCGTCAACGTGGTACAGAATTCCACGCTGGTACAAACGTAGGTATGGGCCGTGACCATACTTTATTTGCTACCGCTGACGGCGTGATCAAATTCGAAGTGAAAGGCCAATTCGGTCGTCGCTACGTATCTGTTGAAGCGTAAGCTTAAATAGAAAAAAACCCACATTTGATGTGGGTTTTTTTATGCCTGTAAATTAGTCAAAAACAATTTGGGTTCTTCATCATGATGTAGAAAAATCTACATTGAGCATTAATAACAATACAAAACTTCTTATTTTCTCAATTATTAGCAATAAAAATTGGTTTAAGATGGGGACATTGAAGAAATTGCGATACAGCAAATAAAAAGGTGATGAGATGAAAATGCTTCGTAAAACCCTATGTGCTATGACATTAGGTGCAGCAACGCTTGCACCGGTAGTAAGTACTACTGTTTTTGCTGCGCCTGTTGCAGCATCGGAGCAACAAGCAACGAACAATTTGGTAAAACAGTTAAGTAATATGCGTAGTTTGTCAGCAAATTTTGAACAAACTACAAAAGCAACAGCAGGAAATAAAGCGCCACAGAAAAAAGGCTTAACGGGACAACACATGAATCAAACCTTTAAAGGTGTGATGAAAGTTGCCCGTCCTGGTAAGTTTTTCTGGGAAACCACGAGTCCGTCAAAACAAACCATTGTGACTTCAGGTAAAACTGTCTGGATTTATGACCCTGACTTACAACAGGCAGTCCGTCAAAGTTTGGATGATCAGGTAGCCAATACGCCAGCTTTGTTATTGTCGGGCAATACCAGTCAGATTATGAAGTCATATCGTGTGACGCAACCAGATAAAGGCAAGACTTATTACACCTTGCTTCCTAAAGACCGTGATGGTGCATTCCAAAGTTTAACTATTAGTTTTGGTGTCAATAAAGCGCCAAGTTTGATGATTTTGGAAGATTCACTCGGTCAAACCACTTATGTTCGATTTAATAACGTGAAATTGAATCCTTCAATTCCAGCATCAACCTTTAATTTTGCACCGCCTAAAGGCACCGATATTATTGATCAATAATCAATTGATTTATATTGTTTAATTAATTCTTTAATGGTTATTTAAAAGCAGTCATTCATGACTGCTTTTTTTAGTTTATATTTTGCTAAAAATATAGCGATGCTTTGAGAGGCAAAGTACCACTATGCAAAAATAGCGCTAAGCTGCAGAATAAGTGTTACAACTCATAATACATAAAGATAAGAATTCAGTGATCAGAAGTGAGTGGCAAAATAACCAAGATCCATGCCCCCTAAGACATAGAAAAAGTAACAAAGACTAAAGCAACAAAGAAAAAAGCTCAGGAGAATTAAAAAAGTGGAAAATAACAATATAGTGACTCCATCCGTGGATTATCCGCGGTTCACAAAATTAAAATCAAAATTTAATACTTATCGTCAAAGAGCTATGGGGCTAGGGGTAAGTTGGCTACAAAGAAGATCAAAAAAATCAGCTAAAAACTCATCTAAAGCTAAGGCAAAAAATCCGTATCTCGATGGGATATTTGGTCCCGTAGATGAGGTGGAAAAGCGCGAATTTAAGGTCATGGGGGAAATTCCACGGCAATTGACGGGACTATTGTTGAGAATAGGCCCAAATCCGATTCATGTTGAAAATCCAGATTGCTATCACTGGTTTACAGGTGAGGGAATGTTACATGCTTTAAAAATAGAACAGGGTCAAGCAGTGTGGTTTAAAAGTCATTATATCGAAACGGATTCTGTGCAAAAACAAAAGAATAAAGCTGTTAAAGCAGGGTTTCGCCGTGGTCCCGGTGATGTGGTGAATACCAATGCTTTTTATCATGCCAATAAAATTTGGGCGAGTGTGGAAGCGGGAACTTTGCCGGTACGTTTAGACTTAAATCTGAATACGGAAGAACACCGTTTTTTTAATACAGATGCCGACCTGCCTTTTACCGCACATCCACATAAAGACAATAAAACAGGGCACTTACATGCTGTTTGCTATGATGCGCTGGATATCAAACACGCCTATTATGAAGTGATTGATGAGCAGGGGCTTTTACTGCATTGGGCTAAAATTCCTGTGCAACATGGTCCTATGATTCATGACTGTGCCATTACCGAGCAGGAGGTTTTAATTTTTGATTTACCGGTGACGTTTTCTTTCAAGCAACTCATCAAAGGCAATCCATTACCTTATGAATGGAATGAAAAGCATGTGGCACGAATTGGGATTTTACCTAAATATGGTCATGCCGATGAAGTACGGTGGATTCCTATAAACCCTTGTTTTATTTTTCATGCCGCAAATGCTTATCGAAATGATCAACAGCACATTATTCTAGATGTAGTGGTGCATCGCTACATGTTTAAAAAATCCCATCAAGGTCCATTTGAGCAGCAAAAAACTCAATTGGAACGCTGGGTGATTGATTCGAAACAAAATACTGTTGATCGACAGGTGATAGATTCGCAGGCGCAAGAATTCCCAAGAATCGATGAGCGATATACTGGTGAGCAGCATCGTTATATCTATAGCGTCAGTTTCGATCCTGTAATCATGACCAAAGCCAATCATTTGATTTGTCACGATCTGCAAACTCGTGAAAAAATCACATATGAATTTGGTGATCAATGGGTGACGGGAGAAGTCGTCTTTATCCCTGAGTCATTGGATGCAGCTGAGGGAGAGGGTTACTTGTTATGCTATGTGCATCAAATCCATAAAGAATCCTCTAAAGTGCTGATTTTAAAAGCTCATGGTTTAAACATTCAGCCTCAGGCAGAAATTGTACTTGGCGTACATGTGCCATTGGGCTTTCACGGCAATTGGGTGGATTTATCTTAAAATTATGAGATTTCTTATTTATAGCTATCAGGCTATATATTTTTAAAGATACATATTTTAAATTTCATTCATTTACCGAGCTTTGTATAGTGCAGGGGCATTATAAAAGGTATTAGGTTGTAAAAATAAAATGGAAATACGCAAGAATAAACAATGGCTCTGGGCACTTCCTGTTTCTTTCGCGGCACTTGTCATGGCGGGTTGTCAGGAGCGGACTGTACCGAAAAGCGAACAGGCGAGTACCACAAAGCCGGAAAAGTCTGAATCCATTGCATTAATTCAAGCCAAAGTTGTTCCGGTCAAATTGACCAAGCCAGAAGCTTGCGATGCAGATGGCTGTATGCAATATGACATTCAGACCGTAAAGACCAATGTTAAATGGATTGATGATTATTTTATTGATCGAATTAAAAAAGCAGATCCGATTGCTTTTTCAACCGCACCCAATCAAAAAATCAATACTGCTGAAGGTGCTGATCCTAACTTAAGTCAAAGTTCGACCTATGTGCGCTTTGTGAATCAGCAATATGATCGGGCAACTTTTGCCATCCAAACCTACACCTATTCATCGGGTGCAGCACATGGCATGCATCACCAGGAATTTGTGAATTTTGATTTGAAAACCAAAAAACGCTTGGCACTACAAGATATTCTGGTGAAGGGTGCAGAACAGCAGGTATTAGATACCTTGTATGACTCAAATAGCATGTGGCTGGATCAACATAGTATTGAGCGAACCAAGTTGCAGTTGAGTGATAATTTCTACTATGGTGCCAATGGCATTGTGTTTGTTTATCCCTTATATGAACTGGCTTCTTATGCAGAAGGGATGACCGAACTGACATTGCCGTATGTTGCGCTCACCAAACTGGTTAAAGCGGAATATCTGCCAAGTTTACCAAAGTATCCAAGCCCATAATTTCAGGTTAATTCGGTTAAATTTGCTCTAATAAGGCACAGCTGTAGGCTCGGTCACTGTCTTTTTTAGCGTTTAGCGCTTACACTATAGCCAGTTTTTTTCTTTACAAAAGATTGGCTATGATCGACCCGAAATTAATCAGAAATAATATTGAGGCTGTAAATTTAGCCTTAGCAAAACGTGGTGTACAGCTTAATGTAGAAGAGTGGGCTTCACTTGAAGCTCGCCGTAAAGAGCTTCAATCAAAAACTGAAGCTTTACAAGCAGAGCGTAATTCGGGTGCTAAACAAGTTGGCCAAATTAAAAAATCTGGTGGCGATGCATCTGAAATCATGACGCGTATGGCTGCGATTGGTGATGAAATTAAAGCAGCGGAAGTTACGCTTGCTGAATTGCAAAATGAAATTGAAACCAAATCTCTCACTATTCCAAACATGCCGCACGAATCTGTACCTGAGGGTAAAGATGAAGATGATAATGTTGAAATTTTAAAATGGGGCACACCGCGTCAATTTGATTTTGAAATCAAAGATCATACTGACTTGGGTGAATGGATGGGCGGTTTAGAATTTGAAACTGCGACCAAATTAACTGGTACGCGTTTCAGCGTATTAAAAGGTCCATTGGCGCGTTTACAACGTGCGCTTACCCAATTCATGCTGGATACCCATACCCTAAAAAATGGTTATACAGAAGCCTATGTACCGTATTTGGTCAATGCTGATTCTTTACGTGGTACAGGTCAATTGCCTAAATTTGAAGAAGACTTGTTCAAGCTTCAAGGCGAAAAAGAACTTTATTTAATTCCGACTGCGGAAGTGCCAGTCACCAATTTCGTGCGTGATGAAATTGTGGATCCTGACCGTTTACCACTCAAATATGCAGCACATACGCCATGTTTCCGTAGTGAAGCCGGTTCATATGGTCGTGATACCCGTGGTTTAATCCGTCAACACCAATTCGACAAAGTTGAAATGGTGCAAATTGTAAAACCTGAAGATTCTATGCAGGCTCTAGAAGAGCTTACTGGTCATGCGGAAGGTATTTTGCAGGCATTGGGTCTTCCATATCGTAAAATCATCCTTTGTGGTGGTGATATGGGCTTTGGTGCAATCAAAACTTATGATTTGGAAGTTTGGGTGCCGAGCCAAAATACCTATCGTGAAATTTCAAGCTGTTCATGCATGGGTGACTTTCAGGCGCGCCGTATGAAAGCGCGTTACCGTGTCGACCAAAAGAAAACAGAATTTGTCCATACCTTAAATGGTTCTGGTTTGGCGGTCGGTCGTACTTTGCTTGCAGTGATGGAAAATTACCAACGTGCAGACGGTTCTATTGAAGTTCCAGAAGTGCTTCGTCCATACATGGGTGGTGCAGAATTTATTGATTAATCTTCGGATTGCTCAATAAATCGTTAAAGGGCACAGTTTTGTGCATGAAAATTGCTTAAGACAGTCAGATTTAAAATACTGAGGTAATTCGTGGATATCTTTCCAATCTCTTTAAAGTTGCAACAGCAACCTTGTCTGATTGTCGGTGGTGGGCGTATTGCATACCGTAAGGCAGTCCTTTTGGCAAAAGCAGGCGCAGTCATTCACGTGATTGCACCTGAAATTGAAAGTAATTTACTTGAAATTGTTGAAACTAGCCAAGGGCAATATGTCCAAGCACCTTTTAGTCCAGATATTCCATTACGCAATTACCGTTTGGTGATTGCCGCAACCAATGATAAAACAACCAATGTTCAAGTTTTTGAAGCCTGCGAAGCTGAAAAAATATTGGTGAATAGTGTGGATGATCCACCGCATTGTCGTTTTATGGTTCCAGCAATTATTGACCGTTCACCCTTGGTGGTTTCAATTGCTACTAATGGCACATCACCGGTTTTATCACGTCAAATCCGAACTCAGCTTGAGGCATCTATTCCCCATGGAATGGGTAAGCTGGCTGAATTTTCTGGAAAATGGCGTGCTGCAGTAAAAGCTAAAATTGAGAATCCTGATGAGCGCCGTATTTTTTGGGAAGACTTGTATGCCAGTCCACTCAAAGAACAGGTGTTTAATGACAATATTACTGAAGCGGATCGTTTGATTGAACAAGCCCTAATTGAGTGGAAAGCGCCTAAAGGCGAAGTCTATTTGGTGGGTGCGGGACCAGGTGATCCTGAGCTCTTGACCTTAAAAGCTTTACGTTTGATGCAACAAGCCGATGTGGTTATTTATGACCGTTTGGTATCTCCACCGATTTTGGATTTGTGCCGCCGTGATGCAGAAAAAATCTATGTCGGCAAAGCACGGTCTAATCATAGTGTTCCACAAGACGGTATTAATGCCTTATTGGTGGAATACGCAGCGCAAGGTAAGCGTGTCTGCCGTTTAAAAGGCGGTGATCCGTTTATCTTTGGTCGTGGTGGTGAAGAGATTCAAGAGCTGTTTGCTGCAGGTGTGGCGTTTCAGGTGGTGCCAGGGATTACGGCGGCTTCTGGCTGTTCAGCTTATGCCGGTATTCCTTTAACGCATCGTGACTATGCGCAGAGTGTCCGCTTCCTGACAGGACATTTGAAAGAAGGTTCACCTGAGTTGCCTTGGCATGAACTGGTCTATGAAAACCAAACCTTGGTGTTGTATATGGGGTTGGTGGGATTAGAAAAAATCTGCGCCCAACTTATTGCCCATGGTCAACGACCTAATATGCCTGTAGCGCTTATTTCTAAAGGGACGACACCAGACCAGAAAGTGGTAGTAGGAACGTTGGCAGATATCGCCTCTAAAGTGACAGAACATCAAATTCAAGCGCCAACACTGACCATTATTGGTGAAGTGGTAAAGTTGCGCGAACAATTGCAGTGGCAAGCTTAATCAAGCTTGCCATTTTATTTAAAGTAGAGAACTCCCGTGATTCATGTCGTATTGTACGAGCCAGAAATTCCTGCAAATACCGGGAATATTATTCGTTTATGTGCCAATACCGGTGCGCAACTTCATTTGGTAAAACCGCTTGGTTTTGAGCTGGATGATAAAAAGCTCAGACGTGCAGGTTTGGATTATCATGAATGGGCACATATGAAAGTTTGGGAAAGCTTTGAAGAATGTCTGGCACATTTAAAAGAGCAGGGCATTGGAAATGATGCGATTTATCCCTTAACCACCAAAGGTGTTGAAACACCGCATACCTCAAATTTAAACCGTCCGGTAGCATTATTGATGGGACCAGAAACTCGTGGCTTGCCTGAAAATGTTCGCATGATGTTTCCTAAAGAACACTGGATTCGCTTGCCGATGGCAGAAAACTCACGTAGTTTAAACTTGTCCAATGCGACTGCTGTAATCTTGTATGAAGCATGGCGTCAGCAAGGTTTTAAAATTTTGGTGTAAAATCTATTGCTCATGAAAGCTGCTTAAGAGCAGCTTTTATGCCTAAAATTTAAAAAATACGGCAATAATAAGATGTTCTAGAGTAGAAAGTAGCTTCAATTTCTTTCATAAATCATTCTGTGTATTCAAAGAATAATGAAAAAAATCAGCCTCAATAGACTTTAATTGCTCGATTAAATCAATCATTAAACCAATAAAAAAGACGCATAAAGCGTCTTTTTTATCGAGTGAATTAACGCATTAATAAGAATCATCAAACTCGTTATGTTGTGGAGCAGGCTGTTTAAAACCTTTGGTTTTATAACCAAGATATAAAATACCGAACATTGCCCACCATAAGCCATATTTCAATGATGTTTCTTCAATTTCAAGCCAGAGTGCAAACACACTAATGAAACCGAGTAATGGCACAATCACAAAGTTTAAAATATCTTTGAAATTTTTAGTGCGTCCATCACGTAATGCATAACGTGAAATTACTGACAGATTTACAAAGGTGAATGCAGTTAAGGCACCGAAACTGATGAGTGAAATCACTGTATCAAGATTCATAAAGCCAGCAGTTAAAGCCACAGCACCAACAATTAAAATATTGTATGAAGGTGTTAGGCTTCTAGGACTGATATGACCAAAGATTTTCTTGTTAATAACACCATCACGACCCATGGCAAACATCAAGCGTGATACGCCAGCATGTGCTGAAATACCTGATGCCAACACCGTCACAATCGCAAAAGCAAGAACATAGGATTGGAATAGTGAACCACCAACAAGCATCAAGATATCTGGCTGAGTCGCTGCAATATCCTCAAAATATGTTTTCGGATCGTTCGGGAAGTAAATTTGCATGAAGTAGGTGCTGATAATAAAGATCACACCGGCAATCAAAGCAGTTAAGAAAATTGCTTTAGGCAATGTCTTTTCAGTATCTTTGGTTTCTTCAGCAAGCGAACTTAGCGAGTCAAAACCAGTGAATGAGAAGCACAGTAAAGTTGCACCGGTAATCAGTGCACCGACTGAAGTCAGCTCGTTCCAAAACGGTTCAAGGCTCCAAAGCTGATAGCGCTGTTCTGCAGGGATTGGACCATCTGCATTAAAGCCAGCTTGTAGCTTGGTGTAAACCAAATAGGTAAATACAGCAATTACAACCAACTGTACTAACACAATCATACTGTTGAAGTTCGCAACAAAGCGCGCACCACGTAAGTTAACACCGGTCATGAATGCCGTGAGTACAATTACCCAAACCCAGTGGTTTACATCCGGGAACAGGGCTTCAAGGTAAATCCCCGCAAGAATGATGTTGACCATTGGAGACAGTAAATAGTCTAGCCAAGATGACCAACCCACCATAAAGCCGACATTGGGATGAATCGATTTTTGAGCATAGGTATACGCCGAACCCGAAGAAGGGTAGCGACGAATCATATGACCATAACTCAGGGATGTTAATAAAATTGCAACGAGTGCAAATATGTAGGATGTCGGTACGTGAAAATGACTTTCTTCCGATACTAGGCCGAAAGTGTCAAATAACGTCATGGGCTGTATATAAGCTAAACCGATAATAATGATGTGCCAGAGTCCCAGCGTTTTTTGCAGTTTAGCTGCCGATGGAGTCCCAGAGATATTTGTCAACGGCGTTATCCTCTTAATCGTTGATCAAGGATCAGTCATGTTTATAAGGATCGTTTGAGACGAACGATCCCCCCTATACGAATAAAACAAAAGTGCGCCAATCTACTCTAGTTTGGTGTCTTTTGCCAGTATCTTTATGAATTATTAATGCAGAAAATATGCCATTTGATATAAAAGCTTAACTTTATCTTTCCACAAAGCAAAAGCCCGATGCTTAAAAAAACACCAGGCCAATTTTTTGCTATATTCGCTTATTTTTCAATATTTACCAAGCTTTTTTTAAGATCGCTTTTAAATCGCTTAAGGTGGCCTCTTTAGGGTTGTAAATAATAGAACCATCATTTAAAGCTTTTTCTGCCACTTCATCTAACTGTGCTTCAGATACCTTACCTGTTTCACGTAAAGTACGTGGTAACTTGGTTAGGGTATTTAAGCGATCTCGCATGGTCAAAATGGTTGCAATCGCTTTATCTGCACGTAAGTGGGCAGGCGTTTGAGCGTAAATATCGGGACCCGCTAAAGGAAGCAATAATTCTGCAATCTTGTCGCCATTCACTTCTTTATTGTATTCGAGCACATAAGGCAGGAATAAGTTCATGCATAAGCCATGCGGCAGATGCGCAACTGCACCTAAGGCATGTCCTAATGAATGCACTAGGCCCACCATTGAGTTAGAGAAGGCGATACCTGCCATAGTGGAGGCTTGAGCCAATTCTAGACGACCAAACTCATCAGTTGGGTTATCCAGTACATTGAACAAACTGTTGCTGACTTTTTTGATTGCAGCAGTGGCATAGGCATCACTAATTGGATTTGCAGCCATACAGGTGTAGGCTTCAACCGCATGAGTCAATGCATCCATTGCAGTCATTGCAGTTAAGTGTGGTGGCAAGGTTTGCGTCATGCGCGGGTCAAGAATCGCTGCATGTGGCATCAGGTAATAAGATGCAAATGGCATTTTGACATTTTTTTCAAGGTCAGAAACCACAGCAACCATCGTCACTTCTGAACCAGTGCCCGAAGTTGTTGGAATAACGAAAAATGGTTTTAACGGTTTTGGAAGATTATGCGCACCTGAATATTTCAGTAAGTCATCACCACCTTCAGTCACCAAGATATTGGTCGCTTTGGAAGTATCAATCACCGAGCCGCCACCAACCGCAATAATCGCATCACAATTATTATCACGATAAGCTTTTGCTGCATTTCGAACAGTTTGTACGCTTGAATCGGGTGGGACATCGTCAAAAATATAACCAATCACGGCATCAGTCGATTCAAATGCAGCTTCGATCGGAGTCAGTAAATTATTTGCGCGTACGCCTTTGTCGGTAATAATCAGAGGGCGTTTTGCACCCAAAGTCGCAAGTTCAAATGGAATGTGTTCTAACGCGGCATGACCTGCGATGACTTTTACTGGACAGAAAAATTCGTAATAAGGCTTAGCCATGTTATGCACTCCGTTTAAAATAGGATTGAGCTAGTTTCAAATAAATATTTGCAGCTCCAGTGAGTTTTTGTTTTAGGCTCAATTCAGTTGGATATTGTTTTACAGCAAGCTCCGCCAGGAGTTTAGGTAAAATCAGCGATTCCATTTTATTTAAGCAACGGACCAGACGAATGGCGAAAGAAATATCGCCATCGGCAATCATGCGGTCATGAGCAAAGGCTTGTGCAGTACTTTCCTGAAAAGAAAACACTAAAAAAGCATGGGTTAAGTGCTTAAAAGTAATGGTTAAATCAGGCTTGATATCTACAGATTGGAGTAATTTTAATTGATGGTCTTCCGTGACTTTCGCAATAAAAGCCGGGCCATTGGGAAATACTTTCATCGATAGAACAAAACCGACAGGGAAGTTGGAGACTTCCTGTTTTACTTCATCATCGACTTGACTCGCCATTACCAGACCTCTGCCAATCACATCCATCATGAGTTTGACATAGGTTAGTTGTAAAGCGGGCTTTACGGATTTGGTTGAAATCACTCGCGCATCCCTTATCTAAAAAATATTTTATTAGTTTAGAGTAAATACTCTAATTTATTTTTATGTCAAAAGCAAAGTTATTGTTGCATGACTTGGACTTGATTAAAGTAACCGCTGTTGTTAAAAGTTTCAATGATATCTGCACATAAATCATTAAAGTGCGGATAGTTTGGAACCAAGTCCATGACACGAACCATTTCCATTCCTGCATAACCACATGGGTTAATGGTATGGAAGCCAGATAGGTCGCAATCAATATTTAGAGCCAATCCGTGATAGCTGCGTCCCTTCCGAATTTTAAAGCCTAAAGATCCAATTTTGCGTTCTGCAACATATACTCCGGGTGCATCCGGTTTGGCATAGCCTTCAATCCCGTATTTCTTCAGCAGTTCAATCATTAAGTTTTCGGCATAAGACACTAAAGTGCGGACATTCCAACCTAAACGGTTTAGGTCAAACATGAAGTAGGCAACCAGTTGACCTGGACCATGCCAAGTCACTTGACCGCCGCGATCGGTTTGTACCACAGGAATGTTACTGGGCATCAGAATATGTTCAGGCTTTCCTGCTTGACCTTGAGTTAAAACCTCATGATGTTGCAAAATCCACAGTTCATCTGGGGTGTTTTCATCACGGTTTTCAGTCAGGCTTTTCATGTCCTGAAAACGATCGAGATAGGGCGTGAGCTGGTTAAATTGACGAATAATAAGCGTTGGTTTTAGAACAGCATCAGTCACGTAAAGTGCGTCCTTTAAAAAGTTTAAATATTGTGAATGATTATAATGAAATCAAGGTGGGATAGGGGACGATCCCCACGTGATTTGCCATTTTTATTGGAAGGGACTCAACAGTTTTTTGTAGATATAAAAAAACACGCTTCTTGGCGTGTTTTTTTAATTTTTCTTAAAGTGCTGTTTTAATCAATGGACATGCGGCTAAATCGGCATACAGCGCATGAACTTGTTCAAGCTCCAAGAAAAGCAGTTGTGCAGTTAAAGAGTGATATTTACCTGTGCGAGAAGCTTGAATCTTAATACTCGTGCTATCAAAGTCAGGGAAGTGTTTCACTAAAATTTCTACAACAGCGACATGTAAGTCATCACTTGCTTCACCAATCAGTTTGATTGGATAATCCATAGGGAAAACCCAAAGATCTTCTCGAAGTTCGCGAGATGGCGTACGGTCTAACATGGTCATAGTAGTCCCCTTATATCAAACGCCTGCATGAATGCAGGCGTTGTATGTCTTAAGAATACTAGATGGGGATGCTCGATTGGTTTTCAAGCCCCCATCGGTATCATCAAGAATTAGTCATTTTCTAGGAATGAACGCAAGTGTTCAGAACGAGAAGGATGGCGTAATTTACGTAATGCTTTGGCTTCAATCTGACGAATACGCTCACGTGTTACATCAAATTGCTTACCTACTTCTTCCAAAGTATGGTCGGTTGGCATATCAATACCAAAACGCATTTTCAAGACTTTCGCTTCACGTTCAGTCAAGTTTTCAAGCACTTCACGAGTCGCTTCTTTTAAGCCTTCTGAAGTTGCAGCATCAATTGGAGAAGTGATGTTGCCATCTTCAATGAAGTCACCAAGATGCGAATCTTCATCATCACCAATCGGCGTTTCCATAGAAATTGGCTCTTTGGCAATTTTGAGTACTTTACGCACTTTAACTTCGTCCATTTCCAGACGTTCGCCCAATTCTTCAGGAGTCGGTTCACGACCCATTTCTTGAAGAAGCTGACGCGATACACGGTTGATCTTGTTAATAGTTTCGATCATGTGTACTGGAATACGAATGGTACGCGCTTGGTCGGCAATCGAACGGGTAATCGCCTGACGAATCCACCAAGTTGCATAGGTCGAGAATTTATAACCACGACGGTATTCAAACTTGTCTACGGCTTTCATCAAACCGATGTTACCTTCTTGAATCAAGTCAAGGAATTGCAAGCCGCGGTTGGTATATTTCTTCGCAATCGAAATAACCAGACGCAAGTTTGCTTCAACCATTTCTTTTTTCGCGCGGCGTGCTTTGGCTTCACCAATCGACATGCGTTTAGAAATGTCTTTAATGCCTTTAACATCAAGACCAAGTTCTTTTTCGATGTCTGCAATCTTTTGTTGGAATGCAAGCACATCTGGACGTACTTTTTCTAAATAAACTTTTTGCTCAGCAGGTGCTTTTGCAATTTGTTCATCTAACCAGGCTGGATTTGATTCTTGACCCGGGAACGAAGTACGGAAATGGTTACGATCCATACGACCGCGACGTACTGCATAACGCATCACTTCACGTTCAGAAGTACGAATTTGTTCATGCGTACCACGGATCATTTCTGAAATGATGTCGAATAAACGCGGAGTAAACTTGAACATCATGAATACAGTTGCAAGTGCTTGCTGCGCTTCTTCAGCCTGTTTGCTATCGCGACCATGCTTTTCAATGGCAATTTTGGTTAGTTTCCACGCATTTTCCAATTCGGTGAAACGAACACGGGCAATTTCTGGATCTGGACCTGACTCAGCTTCAGAATCATCATCAGTTTCAGCTTCTTCTTCTTCGTCATCATCCAGTTTTACATCTTTCGTTTTAGTCGCAGCTGCAGCTTCTTCAACAACAATTTCAGCTTCTTCTAAAACTTCTGGAATTTCTTCATCAGATTCTGGGTCTAAATAACCAGATAAAATATCAGCAAGACGACGTTCACCTTCGGCAACATCGTTATATTCTTTTAATACAACTTCAACTGCATTTGGCCAGTACGCAATAGAGTGAAGAACGTCACGAATACCTTCTTCAATGCGTTTAGCAATGCTAATTTCGCCTTCACGCGTTAAAAGTTCAACCGTTCCCATTTCACGCATGTACATACGTACTGGATCAGTGGTACGACCAGGTTCGCTTTCAACTGAAGCAAGAACAGCTGCCGCTTCTTCTTCAGCGACTTCATCGGTTGCTTCCGCATTATTACCGTCGAACATGGTGTCATCAGATTCAGGCGCACGTTCATGCACTGGAATGCCGACGTCTTGAAGCATTTGAATAATGTCTTCAATCTGTTCGCTTTCCGTAATCGAGTCTGGGAGATGATCGTTAACTTCAGCGTAAGTTAAGTAACCTTGCTCTTTGCCTCGGCTAATCAGAGCCGCTACTTGCGAAGTAGGGGAAGTTATATCGCTCATCTTTGCTTACTCTTCATTGAATCTGTGGCAGTGAAAAACCGTGCATGATAGCACAATTCGCTTAAAATAGTTTTGAATTGATTGCTCAAGTATCATTTGGAAAGATGACTTTGATTTAACAATTGTTTTCAATATTGGGCTGAATTTTTTTTTTTCAAGTCCATTGAATGGATTGCATTCGAAATATAATCGCTTTTCTGTATGCGTCATGATGGAAATTATACATCCTCATAAATATACAATTTCAGGGTCAAAAAACAAGAGTAAATTGAGTTCGTTATATAAAAAAATCAAAAAAAACTTGACAAGAATTCCTAACAAAGATAAATAGCGCCTAGACCCATTCACTTTTTTTCACCATGAGGTAGTTTTAGTGTCTTCTACAGATTTTGAACTAGACGATAGCTTCAGTGATGATGATGTTAGCTTTGATGAAGCCTCAAGCAAAATTAGTGCTAAAGAGTCTTTGGAAAAACGTCGTCTCATTGATGACCTTCTCGCACAACGTCGTTTGGAGCGTGAACTGAAAGATTTTGATTATGATCTGGATGATGACGACGACTTTGACGATGAAGAAGACTAAATTGTGATTTAGCATAGCCGGCTAAAATGCTATGCTATCCGCAGTTATTTTACTGAACTTGGATTTTAAATGAGTGCTTTAGATTTAGACTTATTGAGCGAATATCTAGACGGCGACCAAAATGAACATGGTCTAGATTTTGCGGCAACTCATGGTTTTTTATGTGCAACTGCTGTTGGACCAACTTTTGATAAATGGCTCGATGAACTTTTCGATAACAATCAAAAGAAAGTTCCTGCTGAAATGATTGCACAAGTAAAAGCATGGTTAGAAGCAATTCGTCAAAACTTAGCCAATGAAGAAGGAATCGAATTTCCTTTTGAAATTGAAGAAGCTGATGTTGAATCAAGTTTAGGCGACTGGAGTGTTGGTTTCGTCGATGCAATGTTCTTAAACGAAGATGCCTGGTTCACACCTGAACATGAAGAACAGTTGGTAGATTTAACTTTACCAATGATGGTCTTTAGTGGTGTGGATGACGAAGACCCACAAATGGAATCTTTCCGTCGCAATGGTCAGCTTATGGACGAAATTGCTGAGGAAATTCCAGAAAACTTAAATGAAATTTATTTGATGTATCACACACCAAACTAATTCAGATAAGTTGTAAAAAAGCACCTTTAAAGGTGCTTTTTTTATGCGCGGATTTTCATTATTGGTAGGGCACTTCAGTGAAAGACTTATTTTTGCTTACTGAGGGAATATCGGGCATAGCCATTATAGGCGATATGAAAGATCAGCCCATGTAGCGCAATAGCGCCAGCCATCAGGAATGAATAGCTGGCTCTCCCGGCATGACCTAAAGTTATCAGAATTTCCTCAGCACGTGGATGCATAAAAATGAGGGCAAACATCATGATAAAGCCAATGATCATTGCGACTATTGTTGATCCCCAAATCAGTTTGCTTTTTTCTTTGTCATTCGGTAAGCGCTGTTCTTTTGTGACAAAATGTCTGGCGCTCAGAAAAGCAGAAGCAATCAGGCCAGGCAGCAGGGTGATGGCTCCGAGCTTTAGACCATAAATCAATATACTGACCAGCACGATCAAGGCAATACTATAAACGACTGCAAAATATTTAAGATAATGCGACATCGTCTTAGTCTCCTGATGAGAACTTGTAATCAGGATGGACGATTTTTACCTTGATGTCTACGGTATAGAATCCAGATAATAATGGCGATGACAACGATAATAATAAAATGGCTGACTTGGTTAAAAATATTCTGCATCAAGGCTTGGTTTTCGCCAAAATAAAAACCCACACAAGCTAAGAATGTCGTCCAGATAATCGTACCTAGACTACTGAAGAACATGAATTTCCAAAAGGGCATGTGGCTCATGCCTGCAGGGATGCTAATCAATGAACGCACCGCAGGAATCATGCGGCCAAAGAAGACAATCCGGTGACCATACTGCTCAAACCAGTCCAAAGATTTTTTGACATCGTTAGATTTGATAAAAAGATATTTGCCGTAACGATCTACAAAACGAAAAATACTGTCGTGATTAAACTTATAGCCAATCCAGTACAGTATAGCGGCAGCAATCAGAGAGCCTATACAACCCGCGATAATCACGCCAACTAAAAGTAGCTCCCCTTGTGATGCAGAATAGCCAGCGGATGGCATAATGATTTCAGAGGGGATGGGAGGAAAAATATTGTCGAGGAACATGAGAAGGGCAATACCAAGGTAGCCCAATTGTTCCATAATGGAAATAATCCATTCAGTCAGATTCATAAGTTTATAAAAATAATAATGATATCTGAACTATCCTAAAGTTTATTTATTATAGGGTAAAGTAAAGCCAAGTAATTAAATTGGCTTATTCTTGGCTATGTACCAGTGTGTGAATGTAGACTTTTCTTAAGCTATACGACAGTGCAAAAGGAATCACGCTGAGCACTGCATATTCAAACAGATTGGGTTTTAAGTGATAGGCAATAAATATAGATAAAATAGTGCCAATGACAGCCCCTAAGATCACAATAAAAAGATGTGATTGTTTATCTAAAAGCATTTTTATTTCTTCTATTTTTTGATGGTTTTTTTCACGAATAAGGTGAACACGTTTCGCATAATTAACTGAACGGCTAATTGATCTTGGCATAATTTAACTCCTTTTTCACGTTATAAATTAACTTTTTCACGTTAAAAATTAATGGGTTATGGTTTTATTCTAATTTTAACTACCAGATTATCAAATTATTTGAGACTTAGCATGCATTAATGGTGAAACTTGGTGATCTTTTCTTATCTATTGTTTATTTTGGGTAAATAAAAAGCCCTCAAATGAGGGCTTTTTATATATAACTTTACAAATCAGAGATTACAGACGTTTGCGTTTAGCCGCTGCAATTTGAGACTGACGCATACGGAAACCGGCTTTTTGTTGCTCTGTGGTTTTTTCGATGCAGTATTTGCACGATACACCATGTTCGTAACTTGGAAGTTCAGCTTCTTCAGGAAGTAAAGGCCATCCACATGCATGACACTTAATGTTCTGACCTTCTTCTACCCCATGGGTAACCGCAGTACGACCATCAAATACGAAACATTCGCCTTCCCACATACTTTCTTCAACAGGTGTTTCTTCCAGGTATTTTAAAATACCGCCTTTCAGGTGATAGACCTCATCAAAGCCTTCTTGAAGCAATAACGAAGTTGATTTTTCACAGCGAATACCACCGGTACAGAACATCGCAATTTTCTTGTCTTTATGTTGTGCAAGGTTTTGTTTTACATATTCTGGGAATTCACGGAAAGTTTCTGTTTTAGGGTCAAGAGCACCTTTGAATGTGCCTGCCTTATATTCGTAGTCATTACGCGTATCCACCAGAATCACGTCATCACGTGCAATCAGTTCGTTCCACTCTTTAGGATCTAGGTAGTGACCGACTAAGTCGCGTGGTTTAACTTCCACACCTAAAGTCACAATCTCTTTTTTGAGCTTGATTTTCATTTTACGGAAAGGTTTTTCATCGCTATGAGATTCTTTATACTCCATAGCATTAAAGCCTTCATTCAAAAGAAAGGCGTGAATTTGATCAACCGCTTGACGGTCCCCAGCCACAGTACCGTTAATACCTTCACTGGCTACAATTAGAGTTCCACACAAGTTAATGCTGTTGACCAAGTCTAAAAGACGTTGTTGAAGATCGGCAGGATCTTGAACTTCTTTAAATTGATATAGTGCTGCAACAACCCAACTTGTGGTCGCTTGCTGTTCTACAGGTGCAAGCTGTTCTACAGTAGCGTTCATGGAATACTCCAAATGTATTATGATAGGACAAAATTCAAGGCGCGTATTTTAACGTGAATTGTATGAATAAGCGAGAAAACCATAACTAAAATATGGTTATTAAGCGAAAGATGCCGATATAGGCTGTTATTGATCAAATCGATCTTTAGTTAAAAGCGTTTGTTAGATGATTTTATTGATTTTTAAATTGTGTAGGAGTGTGTTTTGAGTACTGACCGTCGAATTGCTTCTTTGACCCCATGTGCAGGGCGTTGTTCTACGGTATTTGGTGATTCAGTATGCCGTGGTTGCCGTCGCTTTAACCATGAAGTGATTCAGTGGAATACATACACGCCTGAACAGCACACTGCGGTGTGGAAGCGTCTGGATGCACAACTGGATCAAATTTTGGTACCGATGTTACCGCATGCCGATTTACGTCATGTGGAGGGCTTTGTCTTATCTAAACGGATCCGTTTACGTGATGATGCCTCTAAAGGTCGCAAGCTTTATCACGCACTTAAAATTTGTGAGAAGAATAAAAATTTAGCTGAAGAAAGCGGTTTGGGTATTCAGGGTAAACAGGTGAAACTTCTTTGGCAGGAATTTGAACGTCGGGTGCTGGCTTTGGCTACAGCAAGTTATGATTTTGCTTTTTTACGTGCTGATGGTATTAGCCATAATTTATTACAGATGATGGAAGAAGATTAAACACATCATTTTTATTTGAATTTTCAAAAAATAAAAGTGATTGTTAAAGAGTCTAAAAAATGAATATCACAGAATACCTGTTGTATTGTATGGCTGTCGTTATCATGATTGCGACCTCTGGCCAGTCATGATGCTGGTTGCAAGTGCGGGACTCAAAGGCGGCTATTGCAAAGCCTTGCAAACGATATTTGGAACCAACTTTGCCTCGCTAATTTTAATCACTGTTTCCATTTTGGTTCTGAAAGGTTTTCTGGATATTAATGAGCAGTGGTTTAACAGCATTAAAATTTTAGGTTGTTTGTATATTGCTTATTTGGGCTTTCAAATTTTAAAGGAAGTGTTGTTTTCTAAAGCAGGTGAATTGTCGTCGCAATCAAAATCATTGGATGGTGGTTTTAAACAGGGATTTTTGGTCGGTATTTCTAATCCTAAAGATATTATTTTCTTTGCTGCATTTTTCCCTCAATTTGTATAGATCACCCCTGATTTAGGTATTAGTCTGGGGATTCTAACTTTGAGTTGGATTATTCTAGATTTTGCCACTTTATCATTGGTTTATTTGAGTTTTAATCGGTTATCTCAGTCCAAGATTTACAGTCAATTACTGCGGGCATGTGGGGCAATACTAATTTTAATAGCTGGATATGGTCTGTATTCCAGCTTGTTATAAAAATATCGTAAATAATAAAAAGCCCCTAAAGTCGGGGCTTTTTATTATTTGATCTTAGAGATTATGTGCTAAGCGATACTGCACAATTTCTTCGATGGTAATCACGGTTAAGTGATGGCTTTGTGCATAAGCTAAAACTTGAATACCCGAAGCCATGGTGCCATCAGGATTGGTCAATTCACACAAAACACCTGCGGGTTTTAAGCCAGCTAAACGTGCTAAATCAATCGTCCCTTCAGTATGTCCACGACGGGTGAGTACACCACCATCACGGGCACGTAAAGGGAAGACATGACCTGGACGGTTCAAGTCACTTGCGATCGCACCATCTTTAATGGCTGCTTTCACAGTGGTGGTTCGGTCTTTTGCTGAAACGCCAGTGGTTACACCTTCTGCCGCTTCGATGGTTACGGTAAATGCTGTTTTAAACTGGCTTGAGTTATCAGCCACCATTGGGGGAAGTTCCAAATGATTGGCCAATTCATCGGTTAAGCATAGGCACACAATACCTGAACCATCACGAATCATACGTGCCATGGTTTCAACAGTTAGTGTTTCTGCAGCAACAATGAGATCGGCTTCATTTTCACGATCAAAATCATCCATGACCAAAACCGGTTTGCCTTGGCGGATATCTTCTAATGCTTTTTGGATACGTTGTTCAGCTGGAGGAAGAGCTGAAAAGAAAATTTCGGGTTGAATCAAACTAGACATTGAAACGCTCTCGTAAAATAAAAATACGGTTGAACATTTCAGGACTGATGCAGAAATGGGGTCGCAGCGATATATCAAATATAAATATCCGTTACGTCGTCTTCTTTCATCCGGACTATACCGTCGGCTTTGGTTTCTCACCAAATCTGCGAGTCAATCTTTTAATAAAAATTGACAGGCTCGTGGGCTGATTCAGTCATTGCGCATGTAAGCTGAATTTACCACCGGTGGGGAATTTCGCCCCGCCCTGAAGCGATGTGCAATTATTATATTCCTGTTTTTAAACAATGGCGCAGCTTTCTATAGATCAATCAGTCATATCGATAGTAATTGTGTGAATAATAAAGTGAAAATCAGCAGATAATAAAAAAGCCCGCATATGGCGAGCTTTTAATATCTTTAAATTTTAAGCCACTTGAACAGGAATACAGTTCGCAGTGTGATTTACAGTATTGTTTGGGTTAGCGTAAACAAGACGTGGTTTATGTGCATTCGCTTCAGCTTCAGTGAAATCACCAAATGTTGCGATAATCATCAAATCGCCAACGTCAGCTTGAAGTGCAGCACCACCATTGACTGAAATAATGCCTGAGTTTTCTTCACCACGAATTGCATAAGTGGTAAAACGCTTACCATTAGTCACGTTCCACATATGAATTTCTTCATATTCGCGGATACCGGCTAAATCCAATAGCACGCCGTCAATTGCACAAGAACCTTCATAATGTAATTCTGCTTGTGTAACGACACAACGGTGAATTTTAGCTTTTAATAAACGAGATAGCATGGCTAGCGTCTCCTTAGTGGGCCTAAGATTTTATCTTATGGTTAAATCAAATCACTTCTTACTGGATCAGTAATCCGCAGAAAACGCATTTTGCTCCGAAATAAGCAACATGGCAAGAAGGATTGTTCAACAATTTATGGAATGATCAGTTCGGTTTATAAGCATTGATTTGATTCATGGCTTGCTGTATGTCACCGTTTACCAGCAATTTAATGCGAGATAAAGCGTGCGCAATGGCATCATCCATTAAATCTTGTTCGCTGCTAGGCGCTTTGCTGAGTACATGTCCGGATACACGTTCTTTTGCACCAGGATGACCAATACCAATACGTAAACGATGGAAATTAGAACCTAGATGCGGAACGATATCGCGTAAACCGTTATGACCACCGTGACCACCACCTGTTTTTAGGCGAATTACACCGGGATTCATATCCAGTTCATCATGCGCAATCAGCATCGTTTCTGGGGCAACTTGATAGAATTTTGCGAAGGGCACAACACTTTTGCCAGAGGCATTCATAAAGGTTGTGGGTAAAAGCAGACGAACGTCTTTACCTTCAATATTACCGCGACCGCTGATTCCGTAGAATTTAGGATCGGCTTTGAGGGAAATGCCATATTGTTCTGCAAGGCGTTCCACGAACCAGAAGCCTGCATTATGGCGGGTTTGGGCGTATTCCTTACCAGGATTGCCCAAACCGACAATTAGCGAAAGTTTTGACACTAATTATACCGTTAACACTTATGCGCGTTTAAAGTCAGCGTGCATAGGAGTGTTTTTAGCTGGGTGACGTTGTAAAGCTTGGATTTTAACGCTTTCAACTTTATCGCCCACTTGAATTTCAATCACTTCTTCAAAGAAAGAATTGTCTTCAAGAAATTTAACAAGTTGACGAAGTTCTAAAGTAACAGTTACAGGAGCAGCTTCGCCACCGTAAATGATTGCTGGAACTTTGTTTTCTAGACGAAGGCGGCGGCTCGAACCTTTCCCTTGTACTGATTCGTCACGAGCTACTGCATTTAATACGAAGTTTGCCATGATGACATTTCCTCATTGAGTTTAATTGACTGAACCTTCGACCAGTTCAGTGATAGAAAGCCCCACCAGAGGGCAGGGCTTTTAAAATTTAGCGCTGTATTATAGATAACTATCGAACATTGCGCTAATAGATTCTTCGTTGTTAATACGACGAATTGTCTCAGCAACCATACCAGCTACTGAAACTTGGCGAATCTTACCAAGTTCTAATGCTTCTTGAGAAAGAGGAATAGTATCTGTTACGACAAGTTCGTCGAGTACAGAATTTTTCAAATTCTCAAGGGCTTTACCAGAAAGTACAGGGTGGGTTGCATAAGCAACAACACGGCGAGCACCAAATTGTTTCAGTGCATCAGCAGCTTTACACAAAGTACCGGCAGTATCCACCATGTCATCCACGATTACGCAGTCACGATCTTTCACATCACCAATCAAATGCATCACTTGTGATTCATTTGCTTTTTGACGACGTTTATCAATGATTGCGAGATCGATATCACCCATTTGCTTAGCTACAGCACGTGCACGAACTACACCGCCAACGTCTGGAGAAACAACCATAAGATTATGGTGTTGCTGTTGACGAAGATCAGCAAGTAACGCAGGAGTACCGTAGATATTGTCTACAGGGATGTCGAAGAAACCTTGAATCTGGTCAGCATGAAGGTCGATCATTACAACGCGGTCAATACCTACAGTTGTCAGCATATCTGCTACAACTTTTGCAGTAATTGGCACACGGCTTGAACGAGGACGACGATCTTGACGAGCATATCCGAAGTAAGGAATGACAGCAGTAATACGACCTGCGCTTGCACGACGTAAAGCATCGGCCATAACGAGGACTTCCATAAGGTTGTCATTCGTTGGGGCACAAGTAGGCTGTACGAGAAATACGTCTTTACCACGAACATTTTCAGTAATTTCGACAGCAATTTCACCGTCAGAAAAATGACCTACAGATGCTGCACCTAAAGGAATGTGCAGGTGGCTTACGACTTTTTGGGCGAATTGTGGATGTGCAGTTCCACTAAAAACGACAAGATTGGGCATGAAGCACCCTTGGCGGTTGGAATGTTTGAAAATAGATGGCAGGGGCGGCTGGATTCGAACCAACGGATGCCGAGATCAAAACCCGGTGCCTTACCACTTGGCGACGCCCCTAATGCGGCAGAACTTTAATATTTTTACTGTTCTATGTCAAGGTAAATTAACAAATGAACATGCAAACTCTGTTCTGTCTTTTTTGAGAAAATGGCAGGGGTAGCTGGATTCGAACCAACGGATGCCGAGATCAAAACCCGGTGCCTTACCACTTGGCGATACCCCTAAATTTGACCACTGTAATGTTTATTTAAACCACTGGTTTAAATGGCAGGGGCGGCTGGATTCGAACCAACGGATGCCGAGATCAAAACCCGGTGCCTTACCACTTGGCGACGCCCCTAATACAGTAATCTACAGATGAAAATGATGGCAGGGGCGGCTGGATTCGAACCAACGGATGCCGAGATCAAAACCCGGTGCCTTACCACTTGGCGACGCCCCTATCATATAACCTTGAAATGACGTAATGGTGATTCATTTAAACTATTGACCAAGTAAGCTTTACAAGGTGAATGAGCTAAAATCTCATCAATATTCATATCAGAAGTTACTTCAGTAAAAACACAAGCACCTGTACCTGTAAGTTTTGCAATACCGAACTGGTCTAAATACTGCATCGCTTCATTCACTTTAGGATATAGACTTCTTGCCAAAGGCTCAAAGTTATTTCCAAAATTAAATGGCGTTAACTGATAGGCGCAAAATTTAGTAGGCTTCGTGTCTCTTGTCAACGTTTTTTGTGAAAAAAGCAGTTGAGTGCTGATAAAACAGTCAGGTTTTAACACAATGTATTGTTTTTGATCTAAGTCTATGAATGTTAAGTGTTCACCAATGCCTTCTGCCCATGCATTACGACCATGTACAAAAATAGGAACATCGGCACCGAGTTTTAGACCTAACTCTGCCAATTGTTCAATATTTAGACCGCACTGCCACAATTGATTCACCACAATCAGGGTGGTGGCAGCATTTGAAGAGCCACCTCCGAGTCCTGCACCCATCGGAATGTTCTTTTCGATGGCAATTTTTAAACCAGTTGGCTTTGTTGCAAAGGGTTTTAAAATTTGTGTGGCTTTGTAGATTAAGTTTTGTTCTAAATCCACACTACTCAAGCCATCAATTGAAATCGTCAAGTTATCCGTTTGGATGAATTTCAACCAATCAGTTAAATCAATCAGTTGGAAAATACTTTGCAATTCATGATAGCCATTGTCACGACGACCTGTGATATGCAAAAAAAGATTGAGCTTGGCAGGAGAGGGAACACGAATCATAGAATTTTGAACTTTTTAAGATTTAGCGATTTTGAATGACCATTGTAATACGGTTTTCCTGACCGGATTCAAGAGTCTGCTTCAAAATCAATTTATTCGGTAATTGCGCTTGAGCGTTATAGCTGAGGTCAACAGTCCAGCCATCTTCCAAAAACTGGATTGGACGATTGCTGTCATCCTTGCTGATTTTTGCTTGTGTGGTTGCAGGCTTGGCTTGAACCCAATCCACCAGATGGGTGATCGGTGCTTGCCAGCCAGTGGCACGTTCCAGTAATTCTTCTGGGGTTTCAGCTTGGATGAGTCCAGTTTTGGCACTGTTTAAGGTGACCTGACCTGGAGTGCCTGAAATTTGCGTTTTACCCACACCTAAAATTCCGCTTAACTCGATGTCAAATTCATCCTGTTGTTGTACCCACGTGAAAAATGCACTGCCAGATTGTCCCAGTGTTTTTACCCCAATTTTACCCTGCAGGTTAAAATTGTTTGCTGCTTCAGGTATTTGGGAAACGCTTGGAGCTTGAGGTTGCGTATATTGTTGGCAACCTGTCAGAACCAGTGTGCTTGTGGCGATCAGGGTTAAGCTGAATTTTGAAAAAATACGCATAAAGATCATTAACTCTTTTTCATCTGTGGCGGTAACAATAACGATTTCAGTTGCTCTAATTGAGGATCATTGGGGTGTTTTTTTTGTAATTGTTGTAACACATGATTAAATTTTGTCAGATCGCCTTGCATGTATAGCGCTTTTGCATAGCGCACACCAATTTTAACACTTTGACTAATCTCATACGCTTTTTCTAAAACCAGCGCGGAGGTCTTAAAGTCGTTTTGTAAAAAGGTGATATAGCCGAGCGTATCCAAAATAGAAGCTTGTTCTGGTGCAAAATCCAAGGCATGTTCAACATACTGTCGGGCTTCATCCAATCGTCTGTTTTGTAACGCCAGTGTATAGGCGTAAGCATTTAGATAAGTTGGGCTGTTTGGCTCAATTTCCAGTAATTTTTTCAATAATTTATCAAGCTTATCTTGGTCTTGATAAGGGTCAAGCAGTAACACTTCTGAATAGATCAGTTCAGGGTCATCCGGTACGTTTTTGATGGCTTCATCTAACAGGCGCATGGCTGCTTTTTTATTGCCCATACGTTTTAGAATATCGGCCTGAGCTTGATATAGGAAACTGGCATGTTGCGGGTAGTTCACCCGTTCTTGGGTTAAAAACCGTAGCGCATCGCTAAGCTGTTTTTGCTCTGAAAAAATATTAATCATGTTTCGGCGTGAAACAGTGTAGAGGCTGCCATCCACCAGGCGGTAATAGGCTTTTGCAGTTTCAAAATGTTGTTTTCTTTCGGCATTCACGGCTAAGTAATAATAGGCTTCATTTTGATATTGATTAGAATATCGAAGCTCAACCAAGAACTTTTCCGCCTTTTCATATTCTTCCAAATCGATACTGGTTAAGCCTGCAATGAACAGGGCTTCTTCCTCATGTGGCCATTTCTTGAGGATATTTTCGAGTTTATCCAAGGCTTCTTTGGATTTATTAATTTTAATCAGATATTTAATTTCAGCCAAGCGAACTTCTAGATTGGATTTATGTTTACGACTAGATTTGTCATACCATTTTAGGGTGGCTTCTTCATCACCTAAAGCACTGAGTAAATTGGCTTTCATTAAGATAAAGCCAGTGACTTTTGGGCGTTTTTTAAGCGCACGATTAACCGTGAGAAGCGCTTGCTCTAACTGTCCATTTTGCGCTTCCAAGCCTGAAATCAGTATTAAGACAGATGGATTGTCTCGTTCTTTACTCTTGCTTAAAGCATCCAGTAGAACTTCTCGATCTTCAGGTTGTTCCGGCGCAATTCCGACCAGGATCTTTTCCAAGTCTGCATTGGGGTCAATATTTAAAATTTTATCGAGTGTTTCGGATGCCAGTTCATACTCATGCGATTTCAGGGCAATATGTGAAAGATAAAATAAAGCCGGAACATCTGTAGGTTCCTGAACTACCCAATGTGTTGCAATATCGAGCGCAGCTTTCAAGTCATTTTGTTCCAGTGCAACATTTAAAGCACGCTGTTTAACCGTGGTTGAGCTGCTTTTAATTGCAAGCACGGTGTAGTTATGCAATGCTGTTGGAACGTCGTGATAGGTCAGTGCAAACTCGGCAATCATGCTTTGTTTTATGGCATTATAGTTTGAATTGACATGATAAATTTCTCCGGATGCTCTAATATGAGCACTCGAAGCCATGCTACCCACAAGTAAGAATGTGGTAGAATATTGCTTAATTGTCGCGCCGCTTATTCGGCTATTTGTTTGACGCAATTTTTCTTGATCCAAGTAATGCTTTTTATGACACCAATATTGCACAATAGCATAAATTTAGCGAAATGATGATCTGATATGTCTTTCTTTGCATTAGGTGTCAACCATCAAACCGCTTCTGTAGAACTACGTGAACAGATTGCTTTTAACCCTGAAAAGTTAACGCAACTGCTTGCCGAGCAAAGCCAAAACCATGACTTGAATGATATGGTCGTGGTTTCTACATGTAATCGAACAGAAGTTTATGCGATGTCTGAAGATGCAGACATGGTAATGAATTGGCTCGCCCAGGCAAATGGCCTAGATGCTAAACAATTGTTAAATCATGTATATCGCTATGAAAATGCGCAGGCTGTAACACATTTGATGCGGGTTGCCAGTGGTCTTGATTCCTTAATGCTGGGTGAGCCGCAAATTTTAGGACAAGTGAAGTCTGCACTTTCTCTGGCTAAAGATGCCCATACCGTTTCTCCAAATTTAAACCGAATTTTTGAATATGCTTTTTACGCAGCCAAGCGTGTTCGCTCGGAAACTGCGGTCGGTAGTCATGCGGTTTCCATGGGTTATGCCGTTGCTCAGTTAGCGCTTCAAGTTTTTAGTAAGCCTGAAAAACTGACCGTGATGGTGGTTGCAGCTGGTGAAATGAATAGCTTGGTGGCGAAACATTTGGCTGAGATGGGCGTGGGAAAAGTGCTGATTTGTAATCGAACGCGTACTCGTGCTGAAACACTGGCGCAGGAAATTGCCCATCGTGTTGATGTGGAAATTATCGATTTTTCCGAGTTGGCGGCAAACTTATATCGTGCAGATGTGATTTCAAGTTGTACCGGAAGTCTGCATCAAGTCATCGCTTACAAGGACGTTAAAACCGCATTAAAAAAACGTCGCTATCAACAAATGCTGTTGGTGGACTTGGCAGTTCCACGTGATATTGATCCCAAAGTAGAATCATTAGATGGCGTGTATTTATATGGCGTTGATGATTTGCAAAGTGTAATTGATGACAATCTTGCACAACGTCGCCAAGCGGCTGTTGAAGCCGAAGTGATGGTCAATCAGTTAGCCACAGAATTGCTGACCCAGCAAAAAATCAATAAAGCGGGCAGTACCATTCATGCTTATCGTGAACAAGGCGAAGTTCTAAGACAGGAAGAGTTAGCTCTAGCGATGTCTCGAATTACAGCCGGTGAAAATGCCGAGCAGGTTCTACAGGAATTTTCGCATCGCTTAACCCAAAAATTACTCCACCCAACCTCTATTCTATTACGTCAAGCGGCGAAAGCTGAAGATCCAAGTTGTTTTGAATGGATGCGTGATGATTTGGAAGATATCTTTGCAAAGCGTCGTAAAACTAAAAAATAATTTATTAATTTTTTAGTTTTAGCGTATGGCCACTTATTCGTCTATAAGCGTAAGTGCCCTTTTTTTTGCAATCTCGGAAATGCGCAGTTTCAGATTCTTCATTTCTGCAATGCTGCTAAATTTTTTCGATTTCATCTTTTTCGTTAGAAATTCATACTGTAATTTTGTAGATAAATCCGCTGCAAGCTTATCTGCTTGCTCTGGTGATGAAGTGTAATCGCTGACATTCGCATTCTGTAAAATATGCTGTAATTCATGATGGTACGCTGCACATGCACCCAAGACATAATATTGCGATAATTCGGTGTCATCCGGTAAATCATCAAAAATCACATTAAAGATATTTAAAATTTTAAACAGCAATTGATCTTGTGAAATTAAAGCACTCAGCGGTTCAAAATGAATATACAAATAAGGGTGATTCATCAAAATTGCAATCACATATTCTTCAGCATCAATTTTGGTGCTAAAGCTTAAAGACGCGTCATTGTTGACTTGCGGCTGCCATTTACGGCTATAACCGAGCTTTTCACGGAAATATTGCTGCAACAAATACCGGTAAGAACCATGTTTCGGCAACAGTTCAGTGAGCTGTTTGAGTTCGCCCATGACCTGACTTTTACCTTCAGGCGATGTGCTGTTATGGTTCTGAGTTAAATAGGCAAAAATAAACTCAGATAAAAGCGGTGCAGCTTGCAACATGCGTTGGAAGCTTTCCAAACCTTCACGACGAATCAGAGAATCCGGATCGTGATCATTTGGGAGTACGAAAAACTTGAGTTCACGACCATCATTTAATAATGGTAGAGCAATTTCTAAAGTACGACGCGCCGCTTTTTGTCCCGCAGCATCACCATCAAAAGCAATGGTAATACGTTGATTCTGCTTAAATAAAATATCCAGGTGTTCGGTGTTGCTGGCTGTCCCTAGTGTCGCTACAGCCCCATAGATGCCATATTGCTGCAGGGCAATGACATCCATATAACCCTCAACCATCAACCAGTCTTGAGCTTTTTGCTTGCGTCCTTCATATAAACCATACAGCAGTCGGTTTTTATGAAAGACATCAGAATCTGGCGAGTTGATGTATTTGGGTTTGATTTCGTCATTTAAAGCGCGACCACCAAAGCCAACTACACGACCTTTAGAATCTCGAATCGGGAAAATCACACGGTCACGTAACAAGTCGAAGCCACGACCGCTGTCACTGGTACGAATCAGCCCCAGCAACTTTAAGCCTTCTATATCTTGAGGGAAGGCTTTTTCAAGGTGTTGCCAGTCTTCAGGTGCATAACCTAAACGCCAATAAGCAATAGTTTCAGCACTTAAACCACGCTGTTTGAAATATTGCTGTGCGGTCTGACTATGCGGTAATTGCTGCTCATAATAGAGCGCAATATTTTCCAATAAATCGTATAAGTTACCGTCTTGAGGAATATCTTCAAAGGGTGCTGTCGCTTGATCAAACGCCGTAAATGGATCATTGCCATAGAACGCACCCTCTTGCATTTGGAATTCTGCAAAAGGGTCGTGATCCATTGTTATCGGTGATGGGGCATTAGAATTTTGTTGTAAATTCGCTGCAGCATTTTGAGTGTTGGGTTTAATTTTTTTCGCAACAGGCTGAGGCTTTGCTGCTTCACGTTTGTATTTGAGTTTAGTTGAATCTTGATTATCTTTAGGAAGTTCAATGCCGGTTTGGCTCGACAGATCTTTCATCACATCGACAAAATTACGACCGTCGATATCCATTAAAAAGCGGATGGCATTACCGTTAGCCTGACAACCAAAGCAATGGAAGTACTGTTTATCTCGATACACATGGAACGAGGGCGATTTTTCCTGATGAAAAGGGCAGCAACCTGAATAGGTGCGACCGGTTTTCTTAAGTTTCACGCGCTGACCAATCAGATCGACAATATCTGTTCGATCTAATATTTGATCAATCGTGTGTTGAGGAATAGCCATACGTATGCAATCGGGTTGTGATCTATCTATTAAAAAATGGCTGACAAATGGGCTGTCAGAAGTTAGCTATGTTAAAAGTGCATCAGCTGTTAAAAGTTAATTTGTATACCTTTTGCACAAAATGATCAATATGATCGGTTAAAATAACAAAAGGGCAAGTATGATAACTTGCCCTTCATGAAAATGCGACCAGTAAGCTCGGCTTATTTAGTTGCTGGAGCTTCTTCTGTGGTCGGTTCTTCAATCGTTTCCTGTTTCGGTGCAGTAATACTACTTTCAGTTTGTGGTCGATCTAACAAGCCGAAACTTAAACGATTGGTGATGCTGCGTTTCTCCCCATCTTCAGAGCTTTGTTGTTGCTCTGCCTCTGTTGAAGTCTGCGCTTCACGTCCAAACACACCTAAAGTTGCGCGGTTAATCCAGCTGCCTTCACTGCGTGCAGCACGAAGATTCACGCTACCATCCGCTTTAACCAGGTTTGGATAATTGAGCTTTAACACTTCAATATATTGCTTCGAAGTTTGCGTATCACCTAATTTGTCATAACCATAGGCAATCGTGGCTAAGGCTTCAGGCACTTGAGGCGTTTGTGGATAGTGTTCTACCACCCATAGTGAGCGTTCAACTGCAGCTAGCCATGCCTTGCGTTTGATATTAAAACGCGCAGCATTCATCTCGGATTCAGCCAATTCAGTACCAATAAACTTCATGCGCTGTGCTGCATCGACTGCATAAGTGCTCGATGGGAAGCGGCGGATGAAATCTACAAAGTTCTGATAAGCCACTTTTAAATAGCTGACATCACGGTGTGCCTGCTTTAATGAGGTATAGCGTAATAGACCATTATAGTTTTGTTCCATATTCGCCACGCCACGAACATAGTAAGCATAGTCCACATTTGGATGTTGTGGATTTAAGCGAATAAAACGTTCAGCAAGTGCAATGGCACCTTCATAATCTTTTTGTTGAAATTTAACGTACAACAATTCTAATTGTGCTTGTTGCGCATAATCACCTGTAGGGTAATAAGTATCTAGCGCTTCAAGATGCTTAGCCGCGTCGGTATATTGACCACGTTCAAGGGCTTTTTCAGCTTTTTGAATATAAACTTGCTCGCTAGATTGTGGTCCTGTATCCACAACATCTTTCTTTGGATTACTGCTACAGCCCGCTATTGCCGACGCAACGCCTAAAGATAAAGCAAGCATTGTCATTTTATAACGTGGTAACGACATAAAAATTCCTCTGTTAATACGGGCAATGAGCTACAATTGCACTATTAAACCACTTTTGTCTGAATGAGCAAATGAGTCAAGCACAATCTTCTAATTCTAATTTCCCTGAAACTGATTTCAATTTACTTGAAGATTCTGAGGATGCAGATAACCATACTTCAGACTCAACTGCAACACGTTTATCGTTGCAATTTCAATTGGATGAAAGTTATTTAGGGCAACGTATCGACCAGGTTGCAGCTCTGGTCTGGAACGATTTTTCCCGTGAAAAATTGAAGCAGTGGCTGAAAGATGGCCATTTGTTGGTAAATGGTAACACTGTCAAGCCCAAGTATAAATGTGAAGGCAATGAGCTTTTAACACTCAATGTTGAGCTGGAAGTTCAAACCAAAAGCTTGCCTGAAGATATTCCATTGAATATTGTTTATGAAGATGACGACATTATTGTCATTAATAAACCGGTCGGCATGGTGGTTCATCCAGGCGCGGGCAACAGCTCGGGTACCTTGGTGAATGCCTTGTTGCATCATTATCCTAAATCGGCTGAGTTGACACGTGCCGGTCTGGTACACCGTATTGATAAAGACACCAGCGGTTTGCTGGTGGTTGCGAAAAATCTGGAATCTCAATTTGCATTGAGTAAGCAGTTGGCGAAGAAAACCGTCTACCGTGTTTATGATCTGGTGGTTTACGGCAAAATTATTGCCGGTGGCACCATTGATGAGCCGATTAAACGTCATCCGGTTGATCGTATTAAAATGGCCATCTTGCCGGGTGGTAAGGATGCGGTAACACATTACAACGTGAAAGAGCGCTTCCAGCATTTCACCCGTGTACAAGCGCGTTTGGAAACGGGTCGTACCCATCAAATTCGTGTTCATTTTAGTTATCTGGGCTTTGGTCTGGTCGGTGATCCGGTGTATATGAGTCGTGTCCGCGTTCCTGCCGGTGCTTCTGAGTTACTGGGTGAAACTTTGCGTGGCTTTAAACGCCAGGCATTACATGCATCAAAACTTGGCCTGGTTCATCCACGTTCAGGTGAAGATATGATGTTTGAAGCACCGTGGGCAGATGACTTTGCTCAATTGGTTGAAGTGTTACGTAGCGAAAACCAAGCCTACTAAGCTATTTTATCGCTTGCTATGAATCATAAGGAAAGAGACATGCAATTTGTTCAAGGGCTTCCACAAGGCGTATTTGTTGGGCAGACACGAGTGCATCATCAAAAAGCTCAACCCTCTGCGCAACCTGAACTTGCAGGATTTAACTTGGCATTGCATGTCCATGATGATGCAAAGCGTGTACAGCAGCATCGTATGGCGTTACTACAGGAGTTTGCCGAATTCGGCGTCGATAAAGTGACCTGGATGACACAAACTCACAGCACCATTTGTCATACCATCAATGAAGAAATTTATTTTGAAGCCCTAGAAGGCGATGGTCTGGTCACCCAGCGTAAAGCGCATGCTTTAATGATGATGACTGCGGATTGTTTGCCTGTCGTGCTTGGCAATGCAGATGGCACGGAAATCGCGAATCTCCATGCCGGTTGGCGAGGCTTGGCCAATGGTATTGTTGAAAATACCATTGCGAGCATGCAAAGTCAGCCAGCTTGGGCATGGTTAGGCGCTGCAATCAGCCAGTCATGTTTTGAAATTGGTGAAGAAGTCAAATTCGCTTTTTGTTCAAAATATCCTGAACTGGAGAGTGCTTTTAAAGACAGTGGAAAATCCGCTAAGTTTTATGCCGACTTGTATGCCATCGCACGATTTATTCTGCAGCAACACGGTGTTGAGGTTGTGCTTGGTGGTGACCAATGTTCTTATCAACAAGCGGAAGAATACTTTTCCTATCGCCGTGAAACAAAGACAGGACGCATGGCCACATTCGTGTTTATGGCTTGAAACTGTTAAACTTGCTTAAAATTTACTGCTTTTATTGATATGTCTTTATCTTCGAAATCTATTGCCATCGTTTATCATAGCCCCTATGGACATACTGCAAAAGTTGCCTCTTTTATTGCTCAAGGTGCCAAGCAAACAGGTATTCATGTGCATTGCATGAACATTGAACATGTCGATTGGGATGTACTAGATCAAGCTGATGCGATTGTTTTCGGCTGCCCAACCTATATGGGAAGTTTAACTGCTGCTTTGAAGTTATTTATGGAGCAGTCTTCCAAACGCTGGTTGGCACGCACATGGCAAGGCAAAATCGCAGCTGGCTTTACCAATGGTGGTGGATTGAGCGGTGACAAGTTAGCAGTATTGCAACAGATTAATTTGTTTGCTATGCAACATGGTATGTTGTGGACAGGCTTGCCGATGATGCCCACCGGGCGTAGCACGCAGGATTTGAACCGGATGTCGAGCTTTTTAGGTTTAATGACCCAGTCTGATAATGCACCTGTTGAAACAACACCGCCACAAGGTGATTTAGATACAGCCATCTGGTTTGGTGAATATATCGGCTTATTGCTGGCTAAACTAAAATAAAAGCAGATTGATGTGAATATTAAAAAACCTCCAGATGGAGGTTTTTTGTTTTATCGATAAAAACTTATTTATGGAAAATACGTGCTTTATCACGCTGCCAATCGCGGTCTTTTTCAGTCGCACGTTTGTCATGCAGCTGTTTACCTTTTACTAAGGCAATTTCAAGTTTCGCTTTTGGACCTTTGAAATAACACGCCAATGGAACACATGAATAACCTTTCTGGTTAATCGCACCCATTAACTTTTCAATTTCACGACGGTTCAATAACAACTTACGCGTACGTGTTGCTTCAGGCACAACATGTGATGATGCGCTCAGCAAAGGCTGAACCTGTGCGCCAAACAAGAAGGCTTCACCATTTTTAAAGGTAATATAGCTTTCTACGATGGTCATACGACCTGCACGCATTGATTTTACTTCCCAGCCTTGTAATGAAAGACCAGCTTCAAATTTCTCTTCAATAAAATAATCGTGGCGGGCACGTTTGTTAAGTGCAATAGTTCCGCCGTTATTTTTTTTAACTACAATACTTGCTTTCGCCATAATCTGATACTTCCAATCTTACTGCTATTGTACCGCAACTCGAACCAAGATGAAGTTTTTTAAATTTATGAGGATTATTCACTAAAAAAACAAGTTTTTGTTAAAATAAGTATCTACACAATAAACTAGAGTACAAATGGATGTCTAAAACTCGCGTTATTTATCCGGGCACATTCGATCCAATCACCAATGGTCATATCGATTTAGTGTCACGTGCAGCGAAAATGTTTGATGAAGTTGTGGTTGCCATTGCCATTGGTCATCATAAGAATCCAGTCTTTAGTTTAGAAGAGCGAGTGGATTTGGCGCAGAGTTCGTTAAGTCACTTGCCCAATGTAGAATTTGTGGGCTTTGATGGTTTGTTGGTGAATTTTTTCCGTGAACAAAAAGCTACAGCAGTGCTTCGTGGTTTGCGTGCAGTATCTGACTTTGAATACGAATTTCAATTGGCCAATATGAATCGTCGCCTTGATTCGAATTTTGAAGCGGTGTTTTTAACCCCTTCAGAGCAATATTCTTTTATTTCATCTACGTTGGTACGTGAAATAGCACGTTTAAATGGTGATGTGACCCAGTTTGTACCGCAAGCTGTGGTTGAAGCCTTTAAACGGAAACAGCAACAAGGTTGGTAGCGTGTCTTTATATATTACCGATGAATGCATCAATTGTGATGTTTGTGAGCCGGTGTGCCCGAATGAGGCCATTTTTATGGGTGAAATCATTTATGAAATTCACCCAAACTTATGTACCGAATGTGTCGGGCATTTTGATGAACCCCAGTGTCAATTATTCTGTCCAGTCGATTGTATTCCGAATGACCCAGAGCATGTGGAGTCACAAGATCAATTGATGGATAAATATAAAAAACTGATTGCTCAAAAAAGCACAAGCAATTAGTGCTGAAGTTTGATAAGATGCGCCCCGAAGTGAGCTAGACGATCGCTGCTGTGTAGATCTTCGTGATTGAAACAGGGGAGGAAAGTCCGGGCTTCATAGGGCAGGGTGCCAGGTAACGCCTGGGCGGTGAAAGCCGACGGCAAGTGCAGCAGAGAGTAGACCGCCATCTTTGCAATTTCCCTTCAGGGAGACCAAGAGAGATGGTAAGGGTGAAAGGGTGCGGTAAGAGCGCACCGCGTGTCTGGTAACAGTTCACGGCAAGGTAAACCCCACCAGAAGCAAGACCAAATAGGAATCCTGAGGCACGGCCCGTGCTGGATTCGGGTAGGTCGCTTGAGCGTACGAGTGATTGTGCGCCTAGAGGAATGATCGTTCACGACAGAACCCGGCTTATCGGCTCACTTCACTAATTTTTTTACAATTATTGTGTGATATTTCTTGACATGCAGCATGTTGAAATAGATAATACGCGCACAGTTTTGGCTATGTAGCTCAGTTGGTTAGAGCACCGCACTCATAATGCGGGGGTCACAGGTTCAAGTCCCGTCATAGCCACCATTTTCATAGGTCACGCTTCTATAAGCGTGACCTTTTTTTATGCTTAAAATTTATATTTAAAAAATAATTTATTCGCACTGAATGGCGCTTGTTGCCAGTTTAATTTTTGGAAATTCTTGATCGTATTTTTCTAGAATAGTGTCTTTCTTATCTGCACCGAACACCATTAATTGTAATTGACTAATTTTATGTTCAGTCAAATACTGATATGCGCAATGCAGTGCGATCTGGTTTTGTTTGGCAATCGCTAATTTTTGATCTTCTGGAATTTGTTCAATTCGATAGAGTTTTTGTTGTGCTTTACTGAGCTGGGCAAGGCTACGCTTTTGTTGCATGCTCAGCAGTTGTTGATTGTTGATCCAGCGTGCTACATCCATACGTACGCCATTGTAGTTCACAAAGAGGGGAGAGATCACTTGACAGCCTGTACCCACAATAGCGACTAAGCTTATACAGATTAATTTGAATTGATTCATATGCTTCTCGGTCTATTGAGGTTTTTATTTGGGGGGAATAATGGGAAAAATATCATGAATAAAAGCGGGTTTTGTTTAAATATTAACTTAAAAATTTTAAATCGATTAAAGTCTGAACACTTGTAAAATAAAGGGCTTGACGCTACTCGCTGAAATTTAGATAATGCGCACACAGTTTATGGCTATGTAGCTCAGTTGGTTAGAGCACCGCACTCATAATGCGGGGGTCACAGGTTCAAGTCCCGTCATAGCCACCATTTTTATAGACCACGCTCTCAGCGTGGTCTCTTTTTTTGTGGGTCAAGAAAGTATTGGCTTGTATAAAAAATACGAGAAAAGAATTACAATTTGTCTTGGATATACTGCTCAATAAATTGATGTGTTGTTTCGCTTAAATAAAAAGGCGAGATCAGTTGCTGTAGAATCTCGTCTAATAAACCTTGTTGTTCTAGAGCCTGAATTGCATGCGGCAAGAAACGCAGTGCTTCCTGATGCAAATCAGCTTCATTTAAGCCAACAGACTGCAATAATTCTTGTAGGTTGTAATCGGCAAAATAATCATAAAAAACGGCTACAACATCCAAAATCACCTGTTGTAAGTATTCGCCTTGTCTCAACTGTCGCCATGTTTCATAAACCAATATGAAAAACTCTTCAAAGTCGATGGCCTGGAATTGAGAGAAAGTTTCTTTTAAAGTTCTTTGTTTAACATCATCCCATAAATGCAGGCTGATATCGGCAAGTTCTTCATTGGGTAATAAAATGATATTACCCAGTTGTTTGAGCAGTGCCTGAGCAAGTTGCTGTTCCAATTTGAGTTCAATATTTTGTTGTTGGTCTTGAATAAAACTCAGTATTTTGGAACCCAAACCATATTCATGCGTATTTAACTTGCGTAGGTGATCCAGCCAAGGTGTATTGCTTTCGAGGATTTGATTAGCCAGCTGTAAACTCACGTGGTTTACTTGTGGATTGTGCTGCAGGTTGGCTTGAATGTAATGACGCAACTGGTCTAATTCAAGAATCTTGTACAGCCATAATTCAAACGATTCATCAGAAAATAGCTCATTGATTTGAGTGTGGCTATTAATGGCAAGATGATGAATTCTTTGTGCGATAAGGCCGATAAACTCTAAAATTTCCGCGCCTAAATTTAGTTCAAAAGCATATTTTTGAACCACATCTTGTAATGCTTCAAGTTGAATACATTGTTTTAATAGTATTTGATCTGAATGGGTATAAATGTGATGAATAAATTTTTCTATGTATGGGTTATTTTGTTCTGCTAATAATTGTTTTTTAATAAAGCGAGTTTGCTCAAGCATAAGCGCTTGAGCAAACTGTGGAGCAAAGTCCTGCTTAGGCACCCGGTGCCCATCCATTCATGATTGGATAGCGACGTTCACGGCTAAATGAGCGTGAGCTAATACGCGGGCCAATCGCAGCCTGACGACGTTTGTATTCGTTACGGTCGACCAGACGAATGATTTTTTCAACCACTTCTTTTTTAAAGCCTTTGGCAATGATGTCATCTTGGCTCATATCTTCTTCAATATAGGCATAAAGAATTGCATCAAGTACGTCATAAGCAGGTAAAGAATCTTGGTCTTTTTGGTCAGGACGAAGTTCAGCAGAAGGTGGACGAGTAATCACACGTTCAGGAATCACTGGGGTTTCTGAAATGCTGTTACGGTATTTAGCCAGTTCAAACACAATCGTTTTATACACGTCTTTCAGAACGGCATAACCACCGGCCATATCGCCATACAGCGTGCAGTAACCTACAGAAAGTTCTGATTTGTTACCAGTAGCCAATACCAGATTACCGAATTTATTCGATAATGCCATCAACAGTGTGCCACGTGAACGAGCCTGTAAATTCTCTTCAGTCGCATCCGCAGGGCTGTTGCCAAAGAATGGATACAGGGTTTGCATGAAGCTGTGAACAATTGGATTGATTTCGGCAATACCGAAAGTCACACCCATATTCTTCGCTTGTGCGGCAGCATCTTCAACACTGATTTGAGCAGTGTAGGTATACGGCATCATCACGGCTTGAACTTTGTCTGCACCAATTGCATCAACTGCAATTGCAAGTGTTAGTGCTGAGTCAATCCCGCCAGACAAACCTAGAATCACACCTGGGAAGCCAGAGCGTTGAATATAATCACGAGTCGCTAAAACCAGACCTTGATAAATTTCAGCCATGGTATCTAAAGCAGGAGTTACTGTTCCAACTTTATAAGCTTGTTGTTCAGCTGCATATTCGGCGTAATAAATATCTTCTTTAAAGCTTGGTGCCTGTAAGGCAATGCCGCCATCTTTATTGATAACAAAACTGGTGCCATCAAAAATAAGGTCGTCTTGACCACCGACTTGGTTGGTATAAACCAAATTAATGTTCAATTGTTTAGCAAGCTCGCTCATGGTGGTAAGACGATGTTGCGGTTTACCCACTTCATAAGGTGAAGCATTTAAGACTAAAGCGGTTTCAACATTTAGTTGTGATAATTGATGCACGGTACTGAGTGACCAGATATCTTCACAAATCAAAACGCCAAATTTATGACCTAAATATTCAAAAACAAGGTGTTGATGTCCTTCGCTAAAATAGCGCTTTTCATCAAATACGCTATAGTTTGGCAAGTTCTGCTTGTTATAAATGCCAAGCACTTGACCATCTTTCATTACGGCTGCAGCGTTGTAGCGGTGACCATCTTCTGTTTGATTGACAAAACCAAAGACCATTACAATGTCTTTCACTTGGCTAAGTTGCTCAAATGCTTTTTGAGTACGTTTAGCAAGGCTGGGGCGGAGTAATAAATCTTCCGCAGGATAGCCAAGGGTTGAAAGCTCTGGGAAGATAATTAAATCAGCTTTTTGTTTTTTGGCTTCATTTACCTGTTCAAGCATTTTTTGAGCATTTGCTTCGATATTGCCAATATGCGGAGAGAATTGTGCAAGGGCAATTTTAAAACTTTTCATTACAACTTAATCCTATACCTATAGGGATATATACACAGACTTATGATTTATTATGGCTATTGGTTCAACGCTGTGTACGTGACGACAAACAAATAGATGTTTAATCAATAATTAGCAATTCGATACTATATACGAATTGCGGCATTTGTTGAGAAAAAAACAAAAAAAAATCCGAATTTAGACAAAAAAACTACAGCGTTAGTGGGAGAATAAGAACGCTAAAATGCATGGTTATTGCCCGATCAGATGACATTATTTATGAAATCTATATTGCATACTTTGAATCAGTTATTTGAGGTTAAGAATCGTAAATTAACCCAAGGTGAAAGGCAGCTTGCACAGTCTGTTTTTGGTACACATTTGCAGCTGGATTCTATTCGAATTGTGGCGCATCGGGCTGTTTTGAAAAATTATGCGATTAGCCCGAATGGACATATTTATTTCCATCCGCAAAACTGGTGCGAAGACTTTTCAAAACTGTCGTTAGCTAAACAGTCATGGTTAATTCATGAGCTGACTCACGTTTGGCAAATTCAGCAAGGTTTGGCTGTGGTGCGTAAGGCAATATTTGACCGCAAATATCGTTATGTCTTGGAGCAGGGTAAGTTGTTTTTGCAGTATGGCATTGAACAGCAGGCACAGATGGTGCAGGATTATTTTATTAAAAAATCACGTGGTCAAGAGTGTCAGGCCTATGAGGACTGTATTCCGTTCCTGTCTCAAAAAGCGTGATCTTGTGCTGAGCTTAAAATAATAAAGTAGTTTATTGGGTATTAAGAAAAAATTAAAGTATTTTTGAGTCATAAAAAAACCACCCGAAAGGGTGGTTTTTTAAATCGTAGAATTCTTTCGAATTAACGACCTTGGATGTCACGTTGAACTTCACCAGTGTAAAGTTGACGTGGACGACCAATTTTGTAAGGACCGCTGTGCATTTCTAACCAGTGGCTGATCCAGCCAACAGTACGTGCAAGAGCGAAAATTACAGTAAACATTTCAGTCGGGATACCAATCGCTTTAAGGATGATACCTGAGTAGAAGTCTACGTTAGGGTATAAGTTACGTTTGATGAAGTATTCGTCAGACAACGCAATACGTTCAAGTTCCATAGCAAGAGCAAGTTGTGGATCGTTGATGCCTAGAGCAGCAAGAACTTCATCACAAGTTTCTTTCATTACTTTCGCACGTGGATCGAAGTTTTTATAAACTCGGTGACCGAAGCCCATAAGTTTAACTTCTTTAGTTTTCACTTTTTCCATGAAGCCAGCAACGTTTTCTACAGAGCCGATTTCATCAAGCATCTTAAGAACAGCTTCGTTCGCGCCGCCGTGAGCAGGACCCCAAAGTGCAGAAATACCCGCAGCGATACATGCGTAAGGGTTAGCACCTGTAGAACCAGCTAGACGTACTGTAGAAGTAGACGCATTTTGTTCGTGGTCAGCATGAAGCGTGAAAATACGATCCATTGCTTTAGCAAGAATTGGGTCAACTTTGTAATCACGATCCGCAGGAGTAGCGAACATCATGTGAAGGAAGTTTTCAGCGTAGTTCAAGTCGTTACGTGGGTAAACGAACGGTTGACCGATGGTGTATTTGTAGCTCCAAGCTGCAAGCGTAGGAACTTTAGCAATCAAGCGGATTGCTGTAATTTCACGGTGATCAACATTTTCGATGTCTAGGTTGTTGTGATAGAACGCAGAAAGCGCACCCACTACACCAACCATGATTGCCATCGGGTGAGCATCACGACGGAAACCATTGAAGAAGCGGCTAACTTGATCGTGAACCATCGTGTGGTTACGAACTTTAGCGTCAAATTCTACTTTTTGTTCAGCTGTTGGGAGTTCGCCATTTAACAATAAGTAGCAAGTTTCTAAGTAGTCTGCTTTAGTTGCTAACTGGTCGATCGGGTAACCACGGTGTAAAAGAACACCTTTACCACCATCGATGAATGTGATTTTAGATTCACATGCAGCTGTTGCCATAAAACCAGGATCAAAAGTAAAGTGACCTGCGGCCAACACATCTTTAACGTCGATTACATCTGGGCCCAATGTGCCGCTGTAAATTGGTAATTCAATTTCTTTGCCATCAAGCTGTAAAACGGCTTTTTTGCCAGTTGCTTCAGACATTCAATAGATCTCCTGTCCTGGTGAATGTTTTATCCGACTCGTAGTACTAATCTTTTAATGCGCGAATCAGATGGATCGAAAATTTGCTATAAGATTAGTGAGTACTGAAATTTTGTCAATTATACTTATGGATAAAAAATGACGTTTTCATAAGAGTTTGGTCAAAAAATAATCCAATAATGATGAGGAAAATCACAGCACAGACACGCTATAATAAGTCAAATTGTTGCTTAGGTGCAGAAAAAAATAATGCTACTGCTTTAATTGTAGGCAAGTTTTAATTCTTAAAAGCTCTAGATGTTTTGAGTTTTGCAAATGGCTTTTATGACTAAACTATTATAATTCTCGCAACTTACCGATATTGCTTGAAGGAAAGTGTTGCTTTCTTATTCATAATAAAAAGCGATTAATCATCTGTAAAAAAGTGTGCGTTTGTATAGGAAATAACTGATTTTCTGCGGTGAAGATGATGATTTATTAATCAATTGTGTAATAAAAAGCCATTTTTTTGTCTATATAGTGAACTTTATAGGGTGAGGGCGGGGAGTTATGCACAGACTAAGTTATTATTTCGTTTCATGATGTTGCCAATATGTGCTTTTACATAAATACCTTATATTTATTTAAAAAATATACAGGTGATTTTCCTGATTCATCATTATATAAAGAGATAACAAGCCATTAGGGTGCTTTGTTCATCTTTAGTCTAAATATATTGATTTAATTGTCAAAGCAAAAAACGATCAATCAAATAGTGTTTTAATTAATAAAAACCAAGTATATAGCTATGTTTTCTTAGATGTATTTTGTCTACTTTAATAGGGGAATCCATGCTAATGATTCTTATTTAATGGTTTTTTGTGGAAAAGGTAAATGTGATTGTTTGTATTTTAATAGTTCACGTTTTATAATTCCCTGTCGTTTTAAGTTTAGGTATTGCTGGATACTGCAAATACCTAACAATGCTAGCTTTCCTTCGAATTAATTCCAACAAACTCCGGATGGAGTTTTTACTTACAGGATGCCCGCTGTGAAAAGCAACAGACCTGTCAATTTGTCCATGGGTCAAGTTTTAGAAGTAAACTTAAAATCCCCTGTGGCTATTGCATCAATTCTACACCGTCTTTCTGGTGTCATCGTATTTTTACTCGTACCGGTACTTTTGTGGCTTTTAGACAAATCATTGTCTTCGGCTGAAGGTTTTGCTCAAGTTCAAGCAATCTTCGGTAGCTTCATTGTGCGTTTCATCGTATGGGTATTTGTAGCCGGTTTAATATTCCACTTTATTGCGGGTGTTAAGCATTTACTTGCAGATATCGGTGTTGCCGAAGAACTGCAAAGTGGTCGTATAGCAGCTACTATTTCATTGATCTTGTCTGCAATTGGTATTATTGCAGCATTTGTATGGATTGTTCTCTAATGAAAAGTGCTACAGGTTTTACGGGTTCAGGTTCTCGCGATTGGTTTATCCAACGTGTCAGTGCTGTTGTATTAGCTGTTTATACTGTTGTGGTATTTGGTTGGATCCTCATTAATGGCGGATTTAACTACGAACAATGGTTTGGCTTTATGATGACATTACCAATGAAGATTTTATCTTTATTGGCAGTCTTATCTCTTGTCGCACACGCTTGGATCGGCATGTGGCAGGTATTCACTGACTATGTGACTACCCGTCAAATGGGTCCTTCAGCTTCAGGTTTACGCCTAGTGCTGACATCAGCAGTAATTATTGCTGTATTTGCATATGCAATCTGGGCGATCCAGATTTTTTGGGCGAATTGATAGGAAAATATCATGGGCGCGATAACCCCTAAAGAAGATTATACAAACATTCAACACCTCACTTTTGATGCAGTCATCGTTGGTGGTGGTGGTTCAGGTATGCGTGCTTCATATCAACTTGCTCAAGCGGGTTTGAATGTTGCAGTGCTTACTAAAGTATTCCCAACACGTTCGCACACTGTTGCAGCGCAAGGTGGTATTGGTGCATCTCTTGGTAACATGCAAGAAGATAACTGGCACTACCACTTCTATGACACGGTAAAAGGTTCGGACTGGTTAGGTGACCAAGACGCAATCGAATTTATGTGTCGTGAAGCGCCAAAAGTTGTTTATGAACTTGAACACATGGGTATGCCATTTGACCGTAATGCGGACGGTACGATTTACCAACGTCCATTTGGCGGTCACTCTGCAAACTATGGTGAAAAAGCTGTTCCACGTGCATGTGCTGCTGCCGACCGTACAGGTCATGCGCTTCTTCATACGCTTTATCAAAGCAACGTGAAAATGGGTACTCAATTTTTCGTAGAATGGATCGCGCTTGATCTGATTCGTAACGAAGCTGGTGATGTACTGGGTGTGACTGCAATTGACCAGGAAACTGGTAATATTGCGGTATTCCAAGCAAAAGCGACATTGTTTGCAACTGGTGGTGCGGGTCGTGTTTATCGTGCATCTACCAATGCGTATATCAATACTGGTGACGGTCTTGGTATGGCTGCTCGTTCTGGTATTCCATTACAAGATATGGAATTCTGGCAGTTCCACCCAACAGGTGTTGCGGGCGCAGGCGTATTGTTGACTGAAGGTTGTCGTGGTGAAGGTGCAATCCTTCGCAACAAAGACGGCGAACCGTTCATGGAACGTTATGCACCAACTTTGAAAGACTTGGCACCACGTGACTTCGTATCACGTTCTATGGACCAGGAAATTAAAGAAGGTCGTGGTTGTGGTCCTAAAGGTGATTATATCCTTCTAGATATGACGCATTTGGGTGCGGATACGATCATGAAACGTCTTCCATCTGTATTTGAGATTGGTAAGAAGTTCGCGAACGTTGATATTACTAAAGAACCAATTCCTGTTGTGCCGACAATCCATTATCAAATGGGTGGTATTCCAACAAATATTCATGGACAGGTTGTTGTTCCTGAAGGTGCTTCGGATACTAACTTTGAAGCAGGTTATGACAAAAGTGGTGACGTTTACTCAACCAACGGTGGTGAGCGTAACTATACAAAACCTGTTAAAGGCTTCTATGCAATTGGTGAGTGTTCTTGCGTATCTGTACATGGTGCAAACCGTTTAGGTACCAACTCGCTGCTTGACTTGGTTGTATTTGGTAAGGCTGCTGGTGAACACATTATTGATTACGTGACTAAACATCACGGTGATGAGTACCAACCGCTTCCGACCACAGTGTTTGAAAATACAAGAAAGCGTATTCGTCACTTAGATGAATCAACTTCTGGTGAAAATGCTCAAGACGTTGCTGATGCAATTCGTGACATCGTTCAAGACCATGCTGGTGTATTCCGTACTCAAGCATTACTTGATGAAGGCGTGAAACAAATTCTTGCGATTGAGCCACGTGTTCGTAATATTCATTTAAAAGACAAATCTAAAGTATTTAACACCGCACGTGTTGAGGCTCTAGAGGTTGAGAATTTATACGAAGTCGCGAAAGCAACGTTAATTTCTGCTGCTGCTCGTAAAGAATGTCGTGGTGCACATACTGTTGTTGATTATGAATTGCCAGCAGATCACCCAACATATTCTTACGGTCGCCGTGATGATGAATGGATGAAGCATACTTTGTGGTTCTCTTCAGACAATCATCTTGAATACAAACCAGTCCGTTACAAACCAGTATCGGTTGATGCGATTCCACCAGCACCACGTACATTCTAATCAGGAGAATAAAGATGAGTAGAGGTATCCGTACATTTCATATCTACCGCTATGATCCTGATAAGGATAAAGCACCGTACATGCAAACTTTTAAACTTGAGTTGACTGACAAGCACCGTATGTTGCTTGACGCTCTTCTTGCGTTAAAAGTACAAGACGAATCTTTAACGTTCCGTCGTTCATGTCGTGAAGGTATTTGTGGTTCTGATGGTGTAAACATCAACGGTAAAAATGGTTTGGCTTGTTTGTGGAATCTTAACGATTTACCAAACGAAATCACCATTCGTCCTTTACCAGGTTTACCTGTAGTAAAAGACTTGGTTGTTGATATGAATCAGTTCTACGATCAGTACAACAAAATTCATCCATTCTTGATCAATAATCAGCCTGCGCCAGCGAAGGAGCGTTTACAGTCTCCTGAAGAACGCGAGCATTTAAATGGTCTTTATGAATGTATTCTTTGTGCATGCTGTTCAACTGCATGTCCATCATTCTGGTGGAACCCGGACAAATTCTTGGGTCCTTCAGCATTGTTGAATGCATACCGCTTCATTATTGACTCTCGTGATACAGCAACTCAAGATCGTTTGGCTCGTCTTGACGATCCATTCAGCTTGTTCCGTTGTAAAGGCATCATGAACTGTGTATCTGTTTGTCCTAAAGGTTTGAATCCAACTAAAGCGATCGGTCACATCCGTAGCATGTTGTTAGACCAAGCGGGCTAATATTTAGCAGTCAAAAAAGCACACCTCATGGTGTGCTTTTTTATGTTTTGAATATCATAATGATTTATAGGTTCATGCAAAAAATGTATGTAATGGGTGAGGGTGGTTGTTATTGGTGTTGAATTAAATGACTGGAATTGTTTAAAAATAAATCGAAATGACATGAAAGCTTAATTAAATTGTAGTTAAGTTGTTCGAATTGACAATTAAAGCGCCAATCTCAAGTTTGAATCTACAAAGTTGAGATTAAAATGTTAAGATATAACCTAAATAAAGAGGGCCAGTTTAAATATTGTGCTCTCTTTTATTGTATTGGGTTTGCTGGCTTGGGACTATAGTCTACATTGAATCCAATTATTAAATAAAGCACCATAGCTTAGATGAAAATGTTAAGTATGTATTTCGCTAATTTATGAGAGGTATGTGTCAAAAAAATCAATTGTAACCAGATATCATGTTACGATTTGACACATCGCTATATTTAAAAAAAGCGCCTTATTTATGTACATTTTTTCAACATTTTAGAGTGTGTATAAGGTTTATAAATAGAGATTAATCGTTTTAGAAAAAATAGGTCGCGCAGTTATTTTTTCTAAGTCGATTTGCAAAAAATTGCTCGGTTTCGGTCGAGTATTTAAATGAGTGATGATGCCAATGAGGGCGTTATGATTCATTATTCACATTGGGTTATTCCTGATGTAGTGATAACGCCTCATGGCTTATGCCTTATGGGGACTAATGTCATATTACCAATTTGACATTATTAATCATGGGTTCGCTTAAAAAGCATCCTGAAAATGTTTTTGCAATAGGAAATGGGTCCACAAATGCAAGAAGTTGCTGACGCTCTGCGTCTTGACACTGAACTAAGCGCTGACAGTGCAGCGTATATTGAAGAACTTTATGAACATTATTTGACGTCACCAGACTCAGTTGGAGCTGACTGGCGTGAATATTTCGATAAATTCCCTAAAGGTGATCAACCACATAGCAATGTACGTGAGCAATTCCTTTTATTAGGTCGCAATTCAAGCCGCGTACAACCTGTTGTTCAAAGTTCTGTAAGTTCTGAGCATGAACGTCGTCAAATTGGCGTTTTACAACTTATTGCTGCTTATCGTAATCGTGGTCATCAAAAAGCAAAATTGGATCCATTAGGTTTGGCAAAACGTGAAGACGTGCCTGATCTTGATCTTGCTACGCACGGTTTAACTAAATCTGATTTCGATACAGTATTTAACACAGGTAACCTTGCACTAGGTAAAGCAGAAGCGACGCTTGGTGAAATGGTTGAAGCAATGGAAGCCGTTTATTGCGGTTCTGTTGGTACCGAATACATGCACATTGTTGACACTAAAGAGAAACGTTGGATTCAACAACGTCTTGAAGGTGCGAAAGGACAATTTAACTTTACTGCAGAACAGAAAAAACACTTCCTTGAGCGTTTAACTGCAGCTGAAGGTCTGGAAAAATTCCTGGGTAACAAATACGTTGGTGCTAAACGCTTCGGTGTTGAAGGCGGTGAATCATTTATCCCGATGGTAAATGAAATCATTCAACGTGCAGGTGCTGTAGGTTGTAAAGAAGTTGTGATTGGAATGCCACACCGTGGTCGTCTCAACCTTCTTGTTAACATCATGGGTAAAAACCCGGCAGATCTTTTTGGTGAATTTGAAGGTAAATCAATTCATAAAAAAGGTTCTGGTGACGTTAAATACCACCAAGGTTTCTCATCTAACGTAATGACTGCGGGTGGCGAAGTTCACTTGGCATTGGCGTTTAACCCATCACACTTAGAAATCGTTGGACCTGTCGTTGAAGGTTCTGTACGTGCTCGTCAAGTGCGTCGTCGTGACATTGGTGGTGATGATGTATTGCCAATCATCGTACATGGTGATGCAGCATTTGCAGGTCAAGGTGTAAACCAAGAAACCTTCCAGATGTCACAAACTCGTGGTTATACAGTGGGTGGTACAGTTCACATTGTGGTAAATAACCAGGTGGGCTTTACAACATCTGATCCACGTGATGCACGTTCTACAGAATACTGTACTGATATCGCGAAAATGATTCAGGCACCAGTATTCCATGTGAATGGCGATGATCCAGAAGCTGTGATTTTCGTGACTCAATTGGCACATGATTTCCGTCATACTTTCCGTAAAGACGTTGTGATTGACATGTTCTGCTACCGTCGTCGTGGTCATAACGAAGCGGACGAGCCAGCAGCAACACAGCCAATGATGTACCAAGTGATCAACAAAAAAGTGACTACACGTACACTTTATGCAGATCAACTGGTTAAAGAAGGTGTTCTTGACCGTGCCTCTGCTGATCAAATGGTTGAAAATTACCGCGCAGATCTTGAAGCAGGCAAGCATGTTGCCAACGCACTGGTATTAGAACCAAATACAAAAATGTTTGTGGACTGGAAACCTTATTTAGGTCACGAATACACAGATGTTTGGGATACCACTTTCCCAATCGAACGCTTGAAAGAAATTGGCGCAAAAATGCGCGAGCTTCCTGAAGGTTTCGTGATGCAACGTCAAGTCGCGAAAGTGATTGATGAACGCTTGAAAATGCAAACGGGTGAAATGCCATTGAACTGGGGTGCGGCTGAAACTTTAGCTTATGCAACCTTGCTTGATGAAAGCTACATGGTTCGTATTACCGGTGAAGACGTTGGTCGAGGTACCTTCTCGCATCGTCATGCGAAATTGCATAACCAGGTTGATGGTTCAACATATATTCCACTTTGTCATATCAAAGAAAACCAACCGCGTACTGCAATTTATGACTCATTGTTGTCAGAGATGGCTGTGCTTGCGTTTGAATATGGTTATGCAACCACAATTCCACATGGTTTAATTGTTTGGGAAGCGCAATTTGGTGACTTCGCGAACTGTGCACAGGTTGTAATCGACCAGTTCATCGCTTCAGGTGAAACCAAATGGGAACGTGTATGTGGTTTAACCATGTTGCTTCCACACGGTTATGAAGGTCAAGGTCCAGAGCATTCATCTGCACGTTTAGAGCGTTTCTTACAGTTATGTGCTGAAGAAAACATGCAAGTGATTACTCCGACTACACCTGCACAGATTTTCCATGCATTGCGTCGTCAAGCGGTTCGTCCAATCCGTAAACCATTGATCGTGACTTCACCGAAGTCATTGCTTCGTCACAAACTTGCAACCTCTACTTTAGAAGAGCTTGCAACTGGTACATTCCAGACTGTGATTGATGAAGTAGATCAAATCAACCACGCTGACGTGACTCGTTTAGTCCTTTGTGGCGGTAAGGTTTACTATGACTTACTTGAAAAACGTCGTGCAGAAAATCTAAACAACACTGCAATCGTTCGTATCGAACAATTGTATCCATACCCAGAACAACGTATTGCTGAAGTACTTGCTTCTTATCCAAACCTAAAAGAAGTGGTTTGGACTCAAGAAGAGCCGAAAAACCAAGGTGCTTGGTTATTCATCGCGCCACGTCTATATGATGATGTGATGAAATCTGCTAAACAAGTTCGTATCAGTTACGCAGGCCGTCCAGCCTCTGCTGCGCCAGCTTGTGGTTCACCATATTTGCATGCAAAACAACAAGCTCAGCTAGTAAATGACGCATTGGCGATCGTAGCTGAACAATCAGGAGATTCTAAATAATGGCAACCGAAATTAAAGCACCGGTATTCCCAGAGTCAGTTGCAGACGGTACGATCGCAACTTGGCACAAACAACCAGGTGAAGCTGTATCACGTGATGAAGTGATCTGCGATATCGAAACTGATAAAGTTGTTTTAGAGGTTGTTGCTCCTGCTGACGGTACAATCGCTACTATCCTTAAAGGTGAAGGCGAAACTGTTCTTTCTAACGAAGTGATTGCACAGTTTGAAGAAGGTGCTGTTTCAGGCGCTGCTCAAACTCAAGCAGTTCAGTCTGAAGGACAAGTTGAACAAGCTGCGTCTCAAACTGAAGCGGGTGCTGCACCTGTTGTTGAACGTGCTCAACCTGTTTCTGACCAAGCACCTGCGGTACGTAAAGCATTAACTGAAACTGGTATTGCTGCTGCTGATGTTGCGGGTACTGGTCGCGGTGGTCGTATCACGAAAGAAGATGTTGCAAGCCATCAAGCTAAACCAGCGGCTCCTGCTGCTGCACCATTAAGCGTTGCTATTGGCGAACGTATCGAAAAACGTGTTCCAATGACTCGTCTTCGTAAACGTGTTGCTGAACGTCTTCTTGCTGCAACGCAAAGCACTGCAATGTTGACGACGTTTAACGAAGTGAACATGAAACCAATCATGGAAATGCGTGCTCAATACAAAGATGCATTCGAGAAACGTCATGGTGCACGTCTTGGCTTCATGTCATTCTTCGTTAAAGCAGCAACTGAAGCACTTAAACGCTACCCAGCGGTAAATGCATCAATTGATGGCGACGATATCGTGTATCACGGTTACTATGACATCGGTGTTGCTGTATCTTCTGAACGTGGGTTAGTGGTTCCTGTACTTCGTGATACAGACCGCATGAACTATGCTGAAGTTGAAAACGGCATCCGTGGTTTTGCTGCAAAAGCACGTGACGGTAAATTGGGTATTGAAGACATGACTGGCGGTACGTTCACTATTACTAATGGTGGTACTTTCGGTTCATTGTTATCTACGCCTATCTTGAACACGCCACAAACTGCAATCTTGGGTATGCACAAAATCCAAGAGCGTCCAATGGCTGTAAATGGTCAAGTTGAAATTTTACCAATGATGTACTTGGCACTTTCTTATGACCACCGTTTAATCGATGGTAAAGAAGCTGTAGGTTTCCTTGTGGCAATTAAAGAATTGTTAGAAGAGCCAGCTCGTCTTATCCTTGATCTTTAATTCTAAAGAATAAATCCATGGGCTTAGGGCGAACCTCTAGGCCCATTTTTGGAGATAAAAATGTCTCAACAATTTGACTTAGTTGTAATTGGCGGTGGACCAGGTGGTTATGAAGCGGCGATTCGTGCTGCTCAACTTGGTTACAAAGTTGCTTGTATCGAAAAACGTATTCATAAAGGCAAGCCATCTTTAGGCGGTACTTGCTTAAACGTGGGTTGTATCCCTTCTAAAGCTTTACTTGATTCTTCACATCGTTATGAAGATACCGTTCAGCATTTAGATGACCATGGTATTACCACGGGTGAAGTTAAATTTGATCTTTCTAAAATGCTTGGTCGTAAAGACAAAGTTGTAGATCAATTGACGGGTGGTATTGCTCAATTGCTTAAAGGCAATGGCATTGAATGGTTACAAGGTACTGGTAAATTACTCGCGGGTAAAAAAGTTGAATTCACTCCATTTGAAGGTGAAGTTCAAGTTTTAGAGCCTAAATATGTGATTCTTGCGACGGGTTCGGTTCCTGTAAATATTCCTGTAGCTCCTGTGGATCAAGACTTAATCGTTGATTCTACTGGTGCGCTTGAATTCCAAGAAGTACCTAAGCGTTTAGGTGTGATTGGTGCCGGTGTAATCGGTCTTGAATTGGGTTCAGTATGGCGTCGTTTGGGTGCAGAAGTTGTTGTATTTGAAGCAATGGATGCATTCTTACCAATGGCTGATAAAGCTTTGGCAAAAGACTTCCAAAAACTGTTGACTAAGCAAGGTATGGATATCCGTATCGGTGCAAAAGTTGCAGGTACTGAAATCAACGGTCGTGAAGTGACGGTTAAATATAACCAGGCTGGTGAAGACAAAACTGAAACTTTCGATAAATTGATCGTTTGTGTAGGTCGTCGTGCATATGCTGAAGGTTTATTGGCTGATGATTCAGGCATTAAATTGACTGAACGTGGTTTGGTTGAAGTAAACGATTGGTGTGCAACTTCTGTTGAAGGTGTATACGCGATTGGTGACTTGGTACGTGGTCCAATGCTTGCACATAAAGCAATGGAAGAAGGCGTAATGGCAGTTGAACGTATTCACGGTCATGCTGCTCAAGTGAACTACGACACCATCATCTCTGTAATCTACACACACCCAGAAGCGGCTTGGGTAGGTTTAACAGAACAGCAAGCAATTGATAAAGGTCATGAAGTTAAAACTGGTCAATTCGGTTTTGCGGTAAATGGTCGTGCTTTAGCTGCAGGTGAAGGCGCTGGTTTCGTTAAGTTTGTTGCTGATGCAAAAACGGATCGTTTATTGGGTATGCACGTGATTGGACCTGCTGCGTCTGATATCGTTCACCAAGGTATGATCGCGCTTGAGTTTGTATCTTCAGTTGAAGATCTACAGTTGATGACTTTCGGTCACCCAACTTTCTCTGAAGTGGTACATGAAGCTGCACTGGCAGTCGATGGACGTGCAATTCACGCGATTCAACGTAAGCGTAAGTAATTCGAAAAAAGAGCGACTTAGGTCGCTCTTTTTACATTTCATGGTTGTTTTTATTGGAACAATCATCTAAAAATAAAGATAACGATTTTAAAAAATGCCAATACTGCTTTGACGGACGTCTGGGTATTGGTGGGTCATAACAAAGCAAAGAAGTAATAAAAGGTTATTCGATGAATTTACATGAGTATCAAGCAAAAGCGTTATTAAAAAAATATGGTATGCCTGTTCAAGAGGGTGTACTTGCAACCAATGCAGCAGAAGCTGTAGTAGCATTTGAGCAACTCGGTGGTAAGTTTGCCGTGATGAAGGCTCAAGTTCATGCTGGGGGACGTGGTAAAGCAGGCGGGGTAAAAGTCGTAAAATCAAGCGATGAAGCCGCTGAATATGTAAATGGTATTATTGGTACACGCCTTGTGACTTACCAAACCGATGCCAATGGTCAGCCAGTAAATAGTGTTCTTGTGTGTGAAGATGTTTATCCCGTTGAACGTGAACTGTACCTCGGTGCAGTGGTTGACCGTTCTAGCCGCCGCGTGACGTTTATGGCATCCACAGAAGGGGGTGTCGAAATTGAAAAAGTGGCAGAAGAAACCCCAGAAAAAATTATTAAGGTAGAAGTAGATCCTTTGGTGGGATTAATGCCTTTTCAAGCGCGTGAAGTGGCCTTTGCACTTCATTTAAAAGATGGACAAATCAACCAATTTGTCAAAATTATGACAGCTGCTTATCAGGCATTTATTGAAAATGATTTTGCCCTGTTTGAAATTAATCCGCTTTCAGTTCGAGAAAATGGCGATATTCTGTGTGTGGATGCCAAAGTGGGGATCGATTCAAACGCACTTTATCGCTTACCCGAAATCGCTGCAATGCGTGATAAATCTCAGGAAAATGAGCGTGAATTAAAAGCTTCTGAATTTGATCTGAACTATGTTGCTTTGGAAGGTAACATTGGTTGTATGGTCAATGGTGCAGGTCTTGCCATGGCAACCATGGACATTATTAAACTCTATGGTGGTCAGCCTGCGAACTTCCTTGATGTTGGCGGTGGTGCAACCAAAGACCGCGTCATTGAAGCATTTAAAATCATCCTTTCTGACTCTTCTGTACAAGGTGTGTTGATTAATATCTTCGGTGGTATTGTGCGTTGTGACATGATTGCAGAAGCAATTATTGCAGCGGTTCAGGAAGTACATGTCACTGTACCTGTAGTTGTTCGCCTAGAAGGCAACAATTCAGAGTTAGGGGCAAAATTACTCGATGAATCAGGTTTGAAATTAATTTCTGCGATTGGTCTGGCTGATGCTGCAGAAAAAATTGTTGCTGCAGTGAAAGCGTAAGGGAGTATCAATCATGAGCGTATTAGTAAATAAAGACACAACCGTGTTGGTACAAGGTTTTACCGGTAAAAACGGAACTTTCCATTCAGAACAGTCAATTGCTTATGGAACTAAAGTAGTTGGCGGAGTAACACCGGGTAAAGGCGGTCAAACACATTTAAGTCTGCCAGTTTTTAATACCATGAAAGAAGCGGTACGTGAAACAGGTGCGACTGCAACCTCTATTTATGTGCCTGCACCTTTTGTACTTGATTCAATTATTGAATCGATTGATTCAGGTATTGAGCTAATTGTAGTGATCACAGAAGGCGTACCAACTTTGGATATGCTTAAAGCCAAACGTTATCTTGAAACTTATGGCAATAACGCACGATTAATTGGTCCAAACTGTCCAGGAATTATTACACCGGGTGAATGTAAGATCGGGATTATGCCGGGTCATATTCATCAACCGGGTAAAATTGGCATCATCTCGCGTTCGGGTACATTGACTTATGAAGCTGTGGCGCAAACGACTAAGCTTGGTTTAGGTCAGTCTACTTGTATCGGAATCGGGGGTGACCCAATTCCAGGCATGAACCAGATTGACTGCTTAAAACTGTTCCAAGAAGATCCGCAAACCGAAGCCATTATTATGATTGGTGAAATTGGTGGAACGGCAGAAGAAGAAGCAGCTGAATATATCCAATCCCATGTCACCAAGCCTGTTGTAGGTTATATCGCGGGTGTAACTGCGCCTAAAGGTAAACGCATGGGGCATGCAGGTGCGATTATTTCAGGTGGCAAGGGCACAGCGGAAGAAAAATTTTCTGCCTTTGAAAAAGCAGGCATGGCATATACCCGTAGTCCAGCAGAATTGGGTTCGACTATGCTTCAAGTGCTGAAAGATAAAGGCTTAGCTTAATTTTAGCGAAATAAAAAAGCTCTCATTTGAGGGCTTTTTTTATTTAATTGTATTTTTAAAATTATAGAAAATAAATGATGACTAGTTTGAAATGAAATCTTGCAGAGGTTGGAAAATTTTAATTTAAAAATTATCGAATTGATAAGCGAATATAGACTGTGCTATTTATTCTTAACAGAAATACTCTCATAGAAAAAAATATAAACCAGATAAATATTAAATTTTTCACGGTTAAAATAAAGTGATAAGTATCACATTAATATTTAAAAACACAAAATGAAACACAAAAGAGTATTGATATCAGGAGGTTTGAGGGTATTGTTTATTTCATAGCAATAATTAATAACAATGAATGATGAATGATGAATATTTTAAATATGAATAAAATAAATTCTAAATTAAATATACTTACGCTCTCTTGTGGCACTTTACTGTTTTCTTCATTCTTGCATGCAGAATTAATCTATAGGGACTCTGTTGACCCGCAACGTGAAGAAACAGTAGGTTCGATTAAGCAAGGGCAAGTAGATGCAGGTGTACAAAAACTTAGACAATTATTAGTGCTCCAACCCAATAATCAGAAACTGATTGCTGACTTTGTGGTGATCTCATATGAACATCAAAAATTTACAGAACAAGATATTAAATATCTTTCTGGCATACAAAATGCTCAATTTCCAGACTATGCAAAGGTTGATGTTCTTAAAGCCCTGCGCGATCTAAGAAAATTTGAATTGGCAGAACAATGGGCGAAAAAATTCGCTCAGACCGATCAAAATCAAATGTGGGTGGTATGGATAGGGGTATTACAGGCAGAAGCAGGTAAAACTCTTGAATCGAAACAAACCTTATCTGCGCTCGATATCAACTATATTGATCCTGATTATTTAGCTCAGCTTGCTTATGCCTATCGCATTTTAAATATGCCAGTGGAGGCATTGAATGCCGCCAGTTTAGCCGTTGAAAAGAATCCAAATAATGGTAGTACGCAAGAACAGTATGCATTGGCACTTATGGTAAATGCAGATTATGCCAAAGCTCAAAAATATATTCAAAATAATCAAATACTCGCAAAACAACCACAACTTAGAATCAATGCTAAAATTAGCGAATTTACCCAGCGCATTCAAAATGCTGAGCAATATTCTAAATTATATACTTATCAAGATCTTGGAACTAACCAACCTTATCAAAAGCTTGATCAAGTCATCGCCGATATGGAAAAATATGAATCCAAGTTGCCAGATGATCCTAGTATAAAGCGGCAATTTTACTATGAATATATTTATGCATTAAATGCGAAAAATAGTTCAAAAAAGGTGCTTGAACAAATATCAAAAGTTGGATTGCCGATTGATCAAATGCCACCTTATGTGCGTCACTCGATTGCAGATGCATATTTAAATACTCAACAACCCAAAGTAGCTGAAAAGCTCTATAAAACTTTGTTGAAAGAAAAAAACTATCCCAATTTTAAACTTTATTCAAGTTTGTATTATTCCTTAATTGAACAGGAAAAATTTAAGGAAGCTCAACAATTATTATTAGATATGGACAAATTATTGCCTACTTTTCGCTATAGCAATGCAAAAGGAGCAGATAAAGTGCCACATGATGATCGTAGTGAATATTTAGCTCTAGTTGGTCTTAATTATGTGTATCGAAATGAATATGCTAAAGCGGAAAAATACTTTGAAAACTTGGCCGCCCAAGCACCCAATAATGTAGTTTATCAAAATAATCGTGCATTTGTTCAACGCTTGCGTGAAAAACCACAACACTCAGAATGGATATTAGCTCAGTGGGATGGGATAGAGCCTATAGATAATGGGATGCAAATTAGTCATTTAGAGAACATGCAAGCCTTGGGGGATATCCAGCAATGGCGTGGGCAAAATGCTTATCTTATGCAAACAATGCCTGAAGATACGGGATTAATAAAAAGTAAAAAAGAACTTGATGATCGCAATCGTGTCTCCATTCAGCATCAAAGTACTTTTTCAGAAAGTGAGTCTAATAACTCAGCTTTGCTTAATCGCTTGAAAGGGAATCGCGAGAAAGATCACTTAACCCGTATTAATAGTCCGTGGCTTTTTGATAATTTCCGTACGTATGTAGATCATCGCATTCGTTCGGCTGACTACACTGCAGGTAACATTGATGATCAACGCGTAGGTCTTGGACTTGAATGGGAATCTCGCCGTAAAAATGCAAATATCACGTTTTCTCAAACTATAGACAATGAACAAGATCAAGATCGTTTTGGGGTACAGGTGAATTGGTCACAACGTCTAAACGATCATTGGCAGTATGCCTTAGGATTTAATAGTCAGGCTGATATTCCCTTACAAGCCATTAAAAATGGGAATGAAGGTCAGTCCTATACTTTTGGCGTTAATTGGCGGCAGCATGAATCTCGTGAAGCGAGTGTGATATATCAACTGACAGATATTGATGATGACAATATGCGTCAGGAGATTACTACATACTTTAAACAACAGATTTTTCAGGCACCCCATCATATTACTAGTTTGACTTTGGGCGGTTATTACAGTCAAAACGATAAAGTTCAGGTTGATTATTTCAATCCTGAAGAAAGTTATAGTGCAGAACTGACTTTACTACATGATTGGACTACTTGGCGCAAATATGAGAAGGATTTCATACAACATTTTGAGGCAATGATTGGGACTTTTGGACAATATGGAATTTCTTCAAAGCCAATTTATAACGTGTTCTATCAGCATGATTGGAAGTTCTCTAGAACATGGAGTTTGAACTATGGTATAGGGTGGGGCACACATCCTTATGATGGTGAAGATGAAGAAAAGACTTATGCAATAGTAGGCTTCAAGGGAATTTTTTAATGAAACAAGTTATAAAAACTTTACTTTCTGTTGTGATGATGGTTGTTCTGGTTATTCCAACGGAAAGTTTTGCTCAAAATGTGACTAAAACTACAAATGAAGTAGCTGATAAATTATTTGTTACTGTAACTTTGCATGATGTGCGAGATGATGTTGCTCAAGCTGGTGATCGAGATATTTATGCAATCAGTACTAGAAACTTAGGACGTTACTTTGCATGGCTTGAGCAAGAAGGTTGGCATCCTATTCGTTTGCAAGATGTGTGGAATGCACGACAAAATAAAAAAAGTTTACCTCCTAAATCAGTATTATTAACCTTTGATGATGGTGCATTAAGTAGTTACACGCGGGTTTTCCCTTTATTGAAACAATATAATTTTCCTGCAGTATTTGCGATTCCTACAAGTTGGATTAATGGCAACACCAAAGATGCGTATGAGGCATATGGTGAAAATAATTTAATGAACTGGGATCAAATGCGTGAAATGCAAGAATCAGGTTTAGCTGAGTTTGCTTCACACTCAGACAATTTGCATAAAGGTATTCTTGCCAATCCACAAAAAAATATGCAGCCTGCTGCAATTACCCGTGAATATTTCCCTAAACTTCAGAAATACGAGTCTGATCAAGCTTATCAGGAACGAGTAGTGGCAGACTTGAAAAAGTCTAAAGAAATTTTAGATTTTGAACTTGGTATTAATACCCAAGGTATTTTCTGGCCTTATGGAGCAGTGACTAAAGAAAGTGAGCAACTCGCGGCAAAGGCAGGATTACCAATGTCTTTTAGCTTGGGCAGTATGTCTACCCTTGCTGATTCTGGAGCGACATATCAACGTGCTCTTGCGATGGGTAATCCCACACCTGAAATGTTACATGCAGAAATGTTAAATTTTTTGACCTTTGCACGTGATGAATATAAAAAAAGAAGAAGTTTTATCCGTTTCGATTTGGCTGACATGGTCAGTCCAAATAATCAAGCGTTTGATCAAAAACTGGGACGGTTTTTAGATCAAGTTAATGCGTTGAAAACGGATACCATTTTATTAAAAGCAGTCGCTGATGAGGATAATGATGGAAAAATTGATGTTGCTTATTTCCCCAATCGCCAGTTGGGAATGCGCCAAGATCTGCTTAATCGTACAGTGTGGCAGGCACGTACGCGTATTGGTAATAATGTATATGTAGAACTGCCGATTAGTATAGAAACAGAACAGGGGTTAAATCTTGCGGAATTAACAGTCGATTTAGCCAACAATAATTCTTCAATTAATGGCTTAATGTTAGAAATAGGTGATGAATTCGCATGTGCGGTAAAAAATAAAACTTGGGATGCTGCTTGTATCCAGAAAGTGAAGAAAGTTTTTGAAATTAAAGAGCGTATTAAAGAAAAGGGAAAATATTACACCAATATTAGTTATAACTATCAAACTGTTCTCAAAATGAGTTTAATAGATAAACATGTAGATGGGTTAAAACTATTAATTGAACAGAGCTTAACTCCTAGTGATTTACTTTATATTGAATTTGATCCGGTACGTCACCCTGAAATATTTAAAGCTATACAAAAGCAGCTACAACAATTGAATGATGAACAAATACAGCGCTTGATTTTTAGTTTTACGGTCAATCCCAATGCTACAAAACGTGAATGGAAACAGTACCAATATGATTATCAAACCTTAAAAAAATTATCTGTACAAAAAATTGGGATTAATAACTATCACTTAGACGAAGGACAGAAGATTCAGGAAAATCTTTATCGGGAATTAAGCACTAACGGTAGTCCATTAACTTATCGAAATCCTTATGAGCGTAACCTTGCTAAGGGAGTGAAATAATGGAATGGTTTAATCAACTTCGATTCAGTGATTTTTATTTTGGTTTTGCTTTCTTCTATCCATTATTTATGGCTTGGATTTGGATTGCAGGCGGCATTTGGTTTTATCTAAAGCATGAACGTAAACAACCTGCAATACCGCCAGCTAGTGAACATGCCTGCAGTATTATTATTCCTTGTTTTAATGAAGAAGCACAGGTAAGAGACACCATTAAATTTGCGATGCAAACGCAGTATCCAAATTTTGAAGTGATTGCGGTAAATGATGGTAGTCGAGATAAAACGGCTGAAATTTTAAATGAGCTTTTACTGCAATATCCTAAACTTAGAGTGGTTCATTTGGCTGAAAACCAAGGTAAAGCCTATGCGCTTCGTGCAGGTGCCATGGTCAGTCAAAATGAATATCTGGTTTGTATTGATGGTGATGCCTTATTACACCCGCATGCTGTGTTATGGATGATGTACCATTTGACCAATTATCCTCGTGTCGGAGCGGTGACGGGTAATCCACGTATTGTCAATCGTTCTAGCATCCTCGGTAAAATTCAGGTCGGTGAATTTTCATCTATTATTGGCTTGATTAAACGTGCACAACGAACCTATGGACGTATTTTTACCGTGTCAGGTGCAATTGCAGGTTTTCGTAAAACTGCTTTAGACCGCATTGGTTATTGGCGTGATGACATGATCACAGAGGATATTGATGTGTCTTGGCGTTTGCAGTTCGATCATTGGGATCTGCAGTATGTACCCAAAGCATTATGTTACATCTATATGCCAGAAACATTGAATGGGTTATGGAAACAACGTTTACGTTGGGCTCAGGGTGGAATTGAAGTCCTGTTTGCTTATTCCTCAAGTCTACTAAAATGGAACCTACGTCGCATGTGGCCGATTGCACTGGAATCAATTGTCAGTGTAGTTTGGGCATACGTGATGTCTGGTATTATTGTCTTATATTTATATGGTCTGTTTTTCTCTTTACCAGGAGAGTGGGCAATTCAATCTCTCTTTCCTCAATGGTATGGAGTCATTCTAGGAATGACTTGTCTTGTTCAATTCTTTGTCAGTCTATGTATTGATAAACCTTACGATAAAGATCGAATCTTCAGGAACTATTTTTGGGTCATTTGGTATCCTTTGTTCTTCTGGATTCTCACCATGCTGACCACGGTCGTTGCATTACCTAAAACAATTTTCAAAACTCAAAAACGTGCGCGATGGGTTAGCCCAGACCGTGGATTTAGAGGAGAGATGGAAAATGACTAATGTAAATAAATATTATCTTATTGAGGATGAGTCAAAGTTAGAACTTCCTGAATATATTGATCGACCCGAATATGTACGAAATAAGAGCATGGGTTACAGTTTGCAAATCGTGGGGTGGTTCATTTTCATGTGGTTGTTTATGCCAGTGATAACGATGTTTTTCTGGTGGGTTGAAGGTAAAACTATTTATCAGCAAATGGTGATACAAGCTGCACCCAATAGCCAGCTGAGTCTAATGAATATCATCGCCATGATTGCCATCTTTATTTGTGTACTGCTGCTTTGGGCAACTTATAATTGGGCTCGCTTTCATGGAGAAGATCGTCGTAGAGCTCCATTAGCCATAGATGAAAAACAGTTAGCCAGTAGTTTTAAAGTCAATACAGTCGATATCCTAAATATGCAACTGGCTAAAAATTTAACTCTTTATTATGATGAACAAGGGAAACTAGAATTTTTCGAGGTTAATCATCAGTTAAAAAAGCGGATTTCAGCCTAGAAGGTTGAGGATGTTCATTGACAAAGTCATCGGGGTAATAGCCAATATGTTTTACCCCATGTTTTTCTAAAAACTGTATAGTCTCAATAATTTCTTGTGTTGAAAGTTTCTGATTATTTTTCCAATTCACAGCTTGAAGTTCAAAAATAGTACGATCCAATTTAGGATCGTATTTTTTTGACTGGTGGATTAAGTCTAAATAAAATTGCTGATGATCATCTGCTTCTTCCATATAGGGCATCGCCATAATGGCATTGTAGTCATAGTATTGATAAGTACTTGGCATCGACTGACTAAACCAATTTTCACTAACAGGATTCAATACCACGGGTGCATACATATTCCGTGCAGTAAGGATATTGGGTTGCTGTTGTTTAAGTATCTTGCTAATACCTTCAGCAAATTGGTCAAGATATGCTGTTTTGTGTTGAGCTAATGGTGCTTGTTTTGGAGAATTGTGAAGTTTTGATACCTGCTCTGAATTAAACCCCCACGCTTGATACGTTTTTCGGGCAGGAGCAGAAATATCTTCATAATCGCTGAGAGTGATATCATCATGATAGAGCACGCCATCGACTGAATTGGACTTCATAAAATCTAAATAAATTTCAGCAACGTATTTAAGATTTTGTTGGTCAAATGGAGAAACCCGAATATAGCCCTGCTTCCCGCCTTCACTATGTGAAACATAGGGAATGCGGTAGCTTTTTGGAAATTCCCAAGCCATTAAAGGCAGCCAAGCATATATATGTTTCACCTCAGTCTTGCTACGAATTTGCTTCACAAGGAGCGGAAAAAGATTTTCTCTTAATGGGATGTGACGGTTTTTAAAGTAAACTTGATCTACCGACCCATTCGCATCTGGATCAGCAAAAGCCTGTAAGAAAATGGTATTGGGTTGAATTTGTTGAATCCGTTCTATTAAAGCCTGAATATTTTCTTGTTGCTGTTTTTTGTCTTTGTCATATACGTAGTCAATATCAATATGCATAATGCGCATCTGATCAATTTTGGTGGTTTTTTTTGCAGATGGCACTGATTTTTTGACGGTATTCTGCTGAACAATCTCATCAATGGGGTGATGTTTAATTTGAGTTAAATCCGCAGAGTTTGCAGACAAAGGCAGACAACCTATACTTAAATAAAGGCAGTGAGTGAAACTATTTTTATATATTTTTTTTAAATTTATCATTTTTTTATACTCGTTTTAAGCTGATTGTTCACTATATGGCCACTTTGTTCTTTTGAAATTCAGAAACCAGTCGTGGCTATAGTGTTATCAGATTTGGGCTAATAAAAGTTATTGAGTTTGAATCAAATCTTGAATAGAAAGCTTTTTCATTTTGAATATAGCATCTGGGGCATGAGGGTTATTGTTTAAAATCTGCCATAAGTTTTTCGGGACAATTTGCCAACTGACACCAAATTGGTCTTTACACCAACTGCTCCAGTCTTCAGTGCCATGCAAGGTGATTCCATTCCAGTAATAGTCAATTTCAGCTTGATTTTCACATTCAATGACTAAGGATATAGCTTTACTAAATTCAAAATCTTGTGTAATACCACTGTCCATTGCCATGAGGGTAAAGTCATTTGCAATCACTTGAGCATGCTTCACTTGTCTGGTAAATTCACCCTCGGTATATTTTAAAATGCCTTGAGTCCGAAAGCTTTTGAATAAACTTTGATAGAAATTTAATGCTGCCAGACACTGTCCTTGATATGCACCGCAATACATCAGGGTCGGGACAATTTTTTGCTGATTTACATCGGATAATTTGCCTAAATAGAGTTGCCAGCTAAAACCATGTTGGTCTTGTAGCCAGCCATAATAATCACTCCATGGATATTGATTTAATTCCATCAGCGCAGAACCACCTTCAATCAAGCGCTTCCAGAATTTATCAATTTCAGAACGACTTTCACAAATCACCATAAAAGAAATAGAGGGATTGGTGGTAAAGGGGGAACCACCATTAATACCAATAAATGGGACACCTGCAAATTGTGCTTTTACCGCAGTGTCCTGTTCTTGAATAATTTGGCTATTTGGGAAAATGGAACAATACCATTCCAATGCAGCTTTGGCATTTTCTTTAAACCGCAAGGCGGGATAAATAGAGTGAGTCATTATTATTTTCTATATATGCAATACAGCAGATAATGTAGCGTTCTACAGGTGTAACTCAAGTAAGTTTATGCAGAATAATTGTATAAAATTTATTCAGGTTGAAATAAAAAAATGCAGCCTACTTAGGCTGCATTTTTTGAATTTTGAAGACTTACTTAGGTGTAGTCACTTGAGGCTTTAAACTTTGCGTTAAACCATTGATATCACCACCTTGAATACCCAGTTCATTCATCAAGCTATCAATGAGCGGGGCTTGAGTGCGGTAACGTAAGGCGCTGTTTACCACTTGATCAGACAAGGCAATTTGTCCGTGATCCGAATAGCCTTCACCTTGAGTACTGCTACCACCAATCCCACCTAAGCCACTGACTTGCAGAATCTTAATATCATCAATATTTTCCATCGGTTTAACGCTTTCACGGATAATCTCGGGTAGGTATTTTAATAAGGCCAAGCGAATCTGCATTTCAACCTGTTCGGTAGACAAGATGTTATTGGCTTCATTGACCGCACGAGTACCTTCAGCATCGACTTGGTATTGTTTTTCCATTGCTTGTGCCAACAGAATTCTAGCATCTGCTTCACCTTTGGCTTTTAGGCGTTCTTTTTCAGCATTGGCTTCAGCAGCAATACGAACGGCCTCCGCATCATCAATGGCTGCTTTTTTGCCTGCTTCTGCCGCAACGGTAATGGCAATTGCATCTTTTTCTGCGGCTTGTTTTGCTGCAACCAGTTCAACTGCTTTTTGACGTTCTGCACGTTGCGTTTCACGTACTGTAATCACTTCTTCTTCGGCTTTTACCGCTTCTGCGCGGGCACGGTCAGCTGAAGCTTTGGCTTCTGATTCTTCGCGAGATTTTTCGGCAATGGCGATGGCACGAATCTGTTCAGCCAGTTCAATGGTTTTCTTTTGTTCCACTTGCGCTTGTTGAATAATTTGCGATTTTTGAATGTTTTGATTTTCAACATCCCGTGCCGCAGTAATACGTTTTAAATCGACTTCACGCTCGGCAGCAATTTGTGCTTCTTCCGCTTCACGTTTTTTTGCAGCTTCTTGCATTGCAATTTCTGCCTGTTGTTCGGCTTTACGAATTGAAATTTCACGTTCTTGCTGCATTTTTGCATATTCTTCTTCACGCAAAATTTGCAAGCGTGCCTGTTCAGCTTCCAGGTTCTTGGTTTTAATGGCTAGGTCAGTATCTTGTTCAATATGGTTACGCTTACGACGACGGTCTTCGATGGTTTCTGTAAGCTTGGTTAAACCTTCCGCATCGAATGCATTTTGCGGATTAAAGTATTTAAAACCAGTTTGATCTAAACCAGTCAGTGATACTGTTTCAAGTTCTAACCCATTTTTAAATAAATCTTCGGACACCACTTGCTGAACTTTTTGCACGAAATCGACACGTTTTTCATGTAGTTCTTCCATCGCCATTTCAGCTGCAACTGCGCGTAATGAGTCAACAAATTTGCCTTCGACCAGGTTCTTTAATTCATTCGGTGACATGGTTTTTTGACCCAAAGTTTGGGCTGCAGTTGCAATTGATTCTGCTGTAGGTTTAACCCGAACATAAAATTCTGCCATAACGTCCACACGCATACGGTCACGAGTGATCAGGGCTTGGTCATCTGCACGACGAACTTCCAGACGCAGTGTGTTCATGTTGACCGGGATAGTTTCATGCAGCACAGGCAGTACAATGGCACCGCCACCTAAAATAACTTTTTCCCCACCAAAACCTGTACGGACAAAAGAAATTTCTTTGCTTGAACGTTGGTACAGTCTGGCAATAATGATCCCGATAATGATCAGAGCGGCAAAAATTACACCCGCGATGATTAAGATGTTGTATAAATTCGACATTAGCATTGTTATCTCAGTTATCTCAATTGTTTTATTAAAAGTAAAAATTAAAGGGTAATGGCTTGAAAGCCAATTTTAGTTCTTTGGGTCAAGACCACGGACTGACCTTGAGTAAATATTTCATTTTGTTCGGGTTCAACTAAAACATAATGGGTTTGTCCAAACTGATCTTGAACTTTGGCTTGGGCAGGTGAATTGATTTTGGCTTCCCCTAAAATAATCACCGCCGTGCGTCCAATCAATTCTTCACTGTAAATAGCAGTGGTTTCATCTTGCGGTAAAATTCTCGCAATAATCATGGCGCTATAGCGTACCAATGGCATGCTCAAGAACAGACCGGCAGGGGCAATAATCCATGCACTAAAAAAGTGTGCGGTAAAATGATAGAAAATACCTTGGATGATAAAACCGGTTAAACCATAAACGGTTAAGAAAATAATCAGCCAGACAAAAAGTGGCACACGACCCAAATACAACCAGTCTAAAACATGGGTAAAAATACTCTGATCGGCATCGACGCCAATTTCAGCATGTTGTGCAGTGCTTAAATCATCCGGTAAAAATTGCTCCAAGAATCCTTGAGAGCCACCACCCAGTAAAAGCAAAATCAGTTCTAAAATACCCAATAGCAACATCAGGCAAAGAGAAACGCTGAAAATGAGGTTGGAAGGATGAGTAATGAGTTCCCACATTAATGTTTATCTCTATCTATTTGTTCGCGTAAATTATTCAAGTTATTGGTTTTTGTTTAAAAATCAAACTTAATTAAAGATAGCATTGAAGAATAAATTTGTCTAAAAAAACAAATAAATGAATTAATGAAGAGATAAATGTGATGTCGCTTGTTGAGTTGTCTAATTATTTTATTTAGGAATATTTTTAGGAAAGTTTATATAGAGGATGATTTAAATTAACCATCCTATAAAAATAGAAATGCGGTAAAAGCCTAAGAGATACCGATCATCCACACTTTGATTATATGAGTTGAATGAAAGGTATCTCAAAACAATCAGGTCTTGAAATTTAAGCAGACCTTAATTCAAACAGGTCTGAATCCGGACTTTCATGTCTAAGGCTTGTTGCACAATAAAGCTTTTCATCCAATTGACTTGTTGACCCATTGGATTGGTTTTAATTGCAGTATTCAGAAAATCTAATTTGGGTTGGTTGAACAATTGGTTTTCAATTGCTTCTTCAAGTTGTGCGCTATTCGCTGCAAGAGGAAGACTGACCAAATAAAATGCTTTGGGATAATTATAAAAAGCATAAAGCAAGTTAAATGCCTTTTGATCGGCCTTCAAATTTCCCGCACCAATTTCGTAGATTCGATCCTGATTGCTATGAGTCACCCCAATCAAAAAATCAAAATGATTATCCGAAAGTCGTAGACCAAATTGAAGCCCGATTTGGTCAGCAGTAAGCTCATGTTGAACAAAGTTATTCAGCATAGAACCATCATCATTTAAGGGTTCTTGAAGAACCAGTAAATGATTGTTGTGTTGATAGATATAGCCGGCAAGTTGTGCATGTTCTAGGCTGGATTTAACGGTGTCGATAGTACGCGTAGGCATAATTCAAAAGAACATAGGAGAGGGAAGAGAGTTTGGCTACTGTATGAAATTTCCAGACTGAATAAAATATAGGTTTTAGATAAAATATCGATCAGCTTAGATTTTGTAAATTTTAATGTTGGGTTGTGGTAGTCGCTAGGCTTAAGTAAAATAACAAAACATTATTTAAGTGAATCATTAATAAAAACTTATACTCATTATTAGATAAGCTTTATATGACAATTTTGCATATCAATATAATAAAACAAGCAATAGTTGGGATAACTAAATCTTTATAATGAATATATATATTTTTAAAAGTGTAATAAGTACACGTTGATCTGAGCTGGTGTTGTCAATGTCCATAAATGAGGAAAGACTTACTCATCTTAAACAGCTTGAAGCTGAGAGTATTCACATTATCCGTGAAGTGGCTGCCGAATTTGAAAATCCGGTCATGTTGTATTCCATTGGTAAAGATTCTGCAGTTATGCTGCATCTTGCTTTAAAAGCATTCTATCCTGCAAAACTCCCATTCCCGCTACTGCATGTAGACACGGGCTGGAAGTTCAAAGATATGATCACATTTCGCGACAACATGGCCAAAACCCATGGTTTCGATTTGATCGTGCATCAGAACAAAGAAGGTAAAGACGCTGGGATCAACCCGTTTGATCATGGTAGTTCTAAATATACCGACATCATGAAAACCCAAGGCTTAAAACAGGCACTTGATAAATATGGTTTTGATGCTGCTTTTGGTGGCGCGCGCCGTGACGAAGAAAAATCACGTGCTAAAGAACGTGTATATTCTTTCCGTGACACGAAGCACCGTTGGGATCCTAAAAACCAGCGTCCTGAACTTTGGAATCTTTACAACGGTAAAGTGAACAAAGGCGAAAGTATTCGTGTGTTCCCATTATCAAACTGGACTGAGCTTGATATCTGGCAATACATCTACTTGGAAAGCATTCCATTAGTACCACTTTATTTGGCTGCAGAACGTCCTGTGGTTGAACGTAGTGGCACACTGATTATGGTTGATGATGAACGTATGCCTTTAAAAGAAGGCGAAGTTCCACAAATGAAATCGGTACGTTTCCGTACTTTAGGTTGTTACCCATTAACGGGTGCGGTTGAATCAACTGCCAACACCTTGCCGGAAATTATCCAAGAAATGCTTTTAGCCACAAGTTCTGAACGTCAAGGTCGTATGATTGACCATGATGAAGCAGGCTCGATGGAGAAGAAGAAGCAGGAAGGCTACTTCTAATCTCCCCCTAACCCCCTCTTTATGAAAGAGGGGGAAAGTCCTCCTTTAGTAAAGGAGGACTTAGGTGGATTAAAACCGATTTCTAACGAATTTGTGGAGTTTGAGCGATGTCTCATCAATCAGAATTAATTAGCCAGGATATTTTGGGCTATTTGAAACAACATGAAAATAAAGACCTGTTGCGTTTCCTGACTTGCGGTAACGTGGATGATGGTAAATCGACTTTAATTGGTCGTCTGCTTTATGATTCAAAATTGATTTATGAAGATCAATTGCAAGCTGTAACCCGCGACTCTAAGAAAGTCGGTACAACGGGTGATGCACCTGACTTGGCGTTACTTGTAGATGGTTTGCAAGCTGAACGTGAACAGGGTATTACCATTGATGTGGCGTATCGTTATTTCTCTACTGAAAAACGTAAGTTCATCATTGCAGATACTCCGGGGCATGAGCAATACACGCGTAACATGGCTACAGGTGCTTCAACTTGTGACCTTGCGATCATCTTGATTGATGCGCGTTACGGTGTGCAAACCCAGACCCGTCGTCATACTTATATTGCAAGCTTGCTCGGTATTAAGAACATTATTGTTGCAATCAACAAAATGGACTTGGTTGAATTCTCTGAAGCGCGCTTCAATGAAATTCAAGCCGACTATGCAAACTTCGTGAGCCAATTGGGCGACCGTAAGCCAAGCAACATCATCTTTACGCCTATTTCAGCATTGAATGGCGATAACGTGGTGAACAAGTCTGAAAATACACCGTGGTATACCGGTCAAACTTTAATGGGTTCACTAGAATCTGTTGAAATTAACCGTGATACCGCGAAACGTGATTTCCGCTTCCCTGTGCAGTATGTAAACCGTCCTAACCTCGACTTCCGTGGTTTTGCAGGTACGATTGCGCTTGGTGAAATCAACGTGGGTGATAAAATTGTAGCTTTACCATCGGGTAAGTCTTCAACAGTTAAAGAAATCGTAACCTTTGATGGCAACCTTGAACATGCATTTGCAGGTCAAGCGGTAACATTGACGTTAAACGATGAAATTGACGTTTCACGCGGTAATATGTTGATTCGTGCGGATCAGGGTATTCCTGCCATTTCACGTTCTGTAAAAGCGACCGTGGTATGGATGGCGGATCAACCGCTTGTGCTTGGCAAGTTGTATAACATCAAAATTGGTACGCAAACTGTTCCTGCCAAAGTGACTGGCATTAACTTCCGTACCAATGTGAACACACTTGAGCAAATGCAAGTGGATCACCTTGAGCTGAATGCCATTGCCAATGTTACTGTTGAATTCGATGCGCCAGTGGTATTTGACCGTTATCAAGACAGCCGTTATACAGGTTCGTTTATCTTCATTGATCGTTTGAATAACGTAACGATTGGTGCGGGTATGGTGGAAGATACTGTTGAATGGTCTGCACATACCAACCCTGTAACAGCGGAAGATCGTGCGGCACGTTTAGGTCAAAAACCTGCGTCAATCACTGTATCGGCTAAAGCATTGGAAAATGCGCAAGTGCTTGAAAACTTGTTGCTTCAACAAGGCATTGTAGCGATAGCGAAAGCTGACCTTGATGCTGCTCAAGTTGCACTTCTTCGTGAAACAGGTATTGCAGTCATTACCACTGTTGCAGAAGGTACAGATGTAAGCTTCACGCAAGAGTCGGTTGAAGAATTGGCTGAGAAAATTGTGGAATTGGTTCGTCTATAAGACTGAGCTGATTTAAAAAAACCCGTCTTAATAATCTGCACCCCGAAAGTTGGACACTCTTAGTCTAATTTGAAGGGTGCTTTTTAATGGCTAAATATTCTCAAGAATTTAAATTAAAAGTTGTGGAGCATTACTTGTCT